>JBQCCR010000001.1:0-4349 GCA_051961995.1 Rhodanobacteraceae bacterium
GGTCGCGCTGCAGCGCGACCGTCAGGATTTCACACTGCCGTGCCTCGGTGGACCGTGGATAACCCGGCTCGCATACGCACAGATCGCCTTCCACAAGTTCGATCGTGCGACGACCGCAGTTCACCCGCTGCTCCCCCTGCAGGACCAGACGCACCAACAGATGCCCGGCTTGATCGGCCCAGTCCCAGGGAATGAACGCCGCGGTGCCTGAAGGATCGCGGGTATCTATCAGCGAGCGCATCACCCGGAAGGCGCCGAGGTCATAGCTGGTGAGCGAGTTGACCGGTATGCCGGAGGCGCGCTCCGCGGGCGGGACGGAAGGTGCCGTCTGGCGGACCAGTGCGCCTTCATCTCGGTTCGGTCGCACGTTCCCCCTCCTGCGGCGCGGTTGAACTCGACCGCCAGCATACACAGCCCCGCCAACGGGCTCCAATGGGCGCCCGCGTACGAAGTGTCGCAACTGCGGGACGAATCGGCTCTTGCCAGCGGGCAAGCTGGCTCTAACATCGAACTCATTCCTCAGGCGGCGTTTAGCGGTCGGGTGGAACAGGGGACGGCAAAGGAGTGCGGCAGGCGGTAGCGCGTCCGGGACACCGCGCTTCAGCCGGGTCGTACGCGCCGATGGACAACGGTGTTGCCAGAACGGCGTGGGATTGCCATCCGGAGGGGCGGAAACGCCCCTCCTTTTTTATGCGTGCGGCGCCCACATCCTGTGAGACGCGCCTGCCATAATCCTTCCCCGTTCTTCACGAGATGTTTCCCGTGCAAGACCACGCCTTCCTGCAATCGGCCGTCGTCTTCCTGCTGGCGGTGGTGATCGCGGTTCCGCTGGCCCGGCGCCTGAAGCTGGGTTCGGTGCTCGGCTACCTTGCCGCCGGCGTCGTGATCGGCCCATTTGGCTTGCAGTGGGTGCGCAATCCGGATGCGATCGCGAGCATCTCCGAGCTCGGCGTGGCGTTGCTGCTGTTCGTGATCGGACTGGAACTCTCGCCGCAGCGGTTGTGGGTGATGCGCCGGTCGGTGTTCGGCGCGGGTGCCGCACAAGTGATCGCCTGCGCTGCCGTGCTGGGTGCGATCGCTTATTTCGCCTTCGGCCTGCACCTTGTCGGCGCCTGCGTGATCGGCGTTGGCCTGGCACTGTCCTCCACGGCTTTTGGCCTGCAGACGCTGGCCGAGCGCAAGGAATTGCAGAGTCCGCACGGCCGGCTCGCGTTCGCGATCCTGCTGTTCCAGGATCTTGCCGCGATCCCGTTGATCGCCGCGATTCCGCTGTTGGGGGGACAGGTTTCTGCACACGCCGGGCTGCCATGGTGGTTGTCCGCGCTGCGCGTCGTGGGCGTCATCGCGGTGGTGGTGGTCGGCGGACGTTTTGCCTTGCGGCCGCTGTTCCGCGCGGTGGCGAAAACACAGCTGATCGAGGTCTCGACCGCGACTGCCCTGCTGGTGGTGATCGGCACCGCGTATTTGATGCAGCTCGCCGGCATCTCCATGGCGCTGGGGACGTTCCTCGCCGGCGTGCTGCTCGCCGATTCGGAATACCGGCACGAACTGGAATCGCACATCCAGCCGTTCGAGGGCTTGCTGCTGGGCCTGTTCTTCATCGCGGTCGGCATGGGCGTGGACCTGCACCTGCTGATCGCGCGTCCGTGGATCATATGCGGCCTGGTCGCATTGCTGCTGGCCTGCAAGGCGCCGCTGCTGGCGGCGATCGCGCGCGTCGCGCGGCTGGACTTCGCGGGATCGCTGAAAATGGCAATGCTGCTCGCCGGAGGAGGCGAGTTCGCCTTTGTGGTGTTCAAGCTCGCCACCGAACGCGGCCTGCTGGATGCCGACCAGCATCGCCTGCTGGTGCTGGTGATCACGCTCAGCATGGCCGCGGTGCCGCTGCTGGTGCTGGGCGCGGCGAGGCTGCCGGCGGCGCGTGCACCCAGGCGCGAGTTCGATGCGATCGATGGCGCCGCGCCGCGCGTGATCATTGCGGGTTTCGGCCGCGTCGGGCAGATCGTCGGCCGTTTGCTGTACGCGCACCACATCCCGTTCACCGCGCTGGAGAGTTCGGTCGAGCAGGTGGATTTCATGCGTCGCTTCGGCAACAAGGTTTTCTACGGCGATCCCACCCGCCCGGAACTGCTGCGCGCCGCGCAGGCCGACAAGGCCGAGGTGTTCGTGCTGGCCACCGACGATCCGGAAGCCAACGTCCGCACCGCGCGGATCGTGCGCCGGCTGTTCCCGCACCTGAAGATCGTGGCGCGTGCGCGCAACCGCCAGCACGCGTTCCGCTTGATGGACCTCACTTCACCCGACGACGTGGTGCGCGAAACGTTCCATTCCAGCCTGAAAATGGCGCGCATGGCGCTGCAGGCGCTGGGACTCTCGCCAGAAGCAGCGCAAGGCTCGGTGGAAACTTTCCGCAAGCTCGACGAACGCCTGCTGCGTGAGCAGCACCTGGTCTACGACGATGATGCGGCGATGGTGCAGGGTGCGCGCGAGGCGCGCGAGGAGCTGGAACGCCTGTTCGAGGCGGATGCCGCCTCGAAAGTCAGCCAGCTCACTCCGCCGACGGAGCGGGCTGCCTCAGCACGCGACTGACGCCCGGCATCGCCCGCGGCGCAAGTTCCATCGCAAGATCCACCAAGCCGAGCAACCGCGCGACATCCGAGGGCGTTCGCCCGAAGCTGTCGGTCGCCTCGCGATTGGCTCCCCGCGCGAGCAGCGCGCGCGCCGGCGCGAACAGCGCGTGCATCGCGCAGGCGTGCAGCGCGCCCACGCCGCGCGCGTCACCGTGATTCGGATTCGCGCCGGCATCCAGCAGCGCGGGAAGCAATGCCGCCAGATGCGTGCCGTCGGCCACCGCATCCGGCTTTGCCTGCGCGCCGAGCAGCAGCAGCAATGGCGTGGCGCCCTGCGCGTCGCGTGCATCCACGTGTTCGGCACCGCAAGCGCGCAACAGCGCATCCAGCAGACGCCGACAGCGCAGGCTGTCGCGGCTATCGAAACAGAACCGCGCGGCGGCATGCAGCGCGGTATGGCCGTGCTCATCCGTGAGCGCGGGATTCGCGCCGCGTTCCAGCAGCACTTCCAGGATTTCCGGAAAGCCCAGCGCTGCGGCCACCATCAACGCGGTCGCGTTGTCGGGCAGGCGCTGATCGGTTTTCGCCCCGTGCTCGAGCAACAGCTTCACGATTTCGGTGCGGCGTGCACTGACCGCTGCCGACAGCGGCGTGGCACCGGATTCCGCGGCGAGTGCGGCATCGGCGTGCGCCTGCAGCAGGCGCTGCGCGGTTTCCAGATGCCCGGCGCCGCAGGCGCGCAGCAACGCGCTGGCGCCTCGCTCGTCGCGCGTGTCGATCGGGAAACCCAGTTCCAGCAATTTTGAAACCGCGTCCGCATCGCCGCAGGATGCGGCAAGCGGCAGGTCGCTCGCGCGCAACGGACGTCGCGGCAGCGACCACGCGCCCCAGCGCAACCAGTGCTCCAGCGTGGCATCGCCGCGCGCCAGCGCCAGACCGAGCGGCGTTTCGCCATTCGCCGCTGCGCTTTCGGGATCGGCGCCGTGCGCGATCAGCGCACGAACCAGCGGCAACGCGACCGCGCGTTCTGCATTCAGCGCGATGTGCAGAGGCGTGGCACCGTTGCGGTCGCGCACGTTGGGATCGGCACCACGCGCGAGCAGCGCATTCAGCACCGGCGTCAATGCGGCGCAAGCGGCGTGATGCAGCGGCGTCCTGCCATTGCCGTCGGCGCCGAATGCATCCGCGCCGCGCGCCAGCAGATCCAGCGCGAATGGTGCCGCATCTTCGGCGTCCACCAATCGCGACAGCGCGCGTGCGTACAGCGCGGCACCGGCGCAGCTCGCACCGGCATCCAGCAACTGGTGCAACGCCTGGAGCGACTCGGGCAGGTGCTCGATCAATGCGTCGAACAGACGCGTGCCGTCGTCCAGTTGCGCTTCGGCGGCGAGGCCGTGGTCCAGCAACCATTGCCGTGCCTGCTCATGCCCGGCTTCGGCCAGCTCCACGTACAGTGCGGCGAGTTCCGCCACCGGCCATACGCGCGCGCGTTCGGCGAAACCGGATGCCACCGCCCAATGTCCGAAGCGCAGCGCATCCAGCAGATGCGCGGGCGTGTCGGCACCCGGTTCGGGGTGTGCGGCGACTGCATGGGAAGACGGTAGCGGCGTGGTGGGATCGAGCAGCGCGACCAGATCCCAGCGGCCGGCGCCGGCCGCGTGTTCCAGCGCATTGCGACCATCGGCACTGCGCGCATGCGGATCGGCACCGGCAGCCAAAAGCGCACGCGCGCAGCGTACGTTTGCGCGCGGGGACTGGCAGGCCAGCAGCAGCGCGTCG
>JBQCCR010000002.1:0-38353 GCA_051961995.1 Rhodanobacteraceae bacterium
CCCGCAGCGAGACCGGCCTGACCGAAGCCAACCGGCGCTTCTATGACAGCCTGTGGTCGCGCGCAAAACTGGTCGAGCCGCAGCGCTTCAATACCTGGCCGCTGGTTTCAGGGCTGTGCGAACAGCGCACGCGCAGGCTCGAGATCGCACCGGGCTTGCGTCCGCGCATGCCGCTGTCCGACACGGTATTCCTCGACCTGAGTACACCGGCACTGCGCGCATTGCGCCGATGCAATGCGAAAGCTGCGAATGGCGTGATCGGCGCCCTGCCCTTCGCCGACGGAGCGTTCGATCTGGTTTGCGCGATGGATATCGTGGAGCACGTCGCCGATGACGATGGCGCGCTTGCGGAACTGGCGCGCGTGTCCGCGCCGGGGGCCATCCTGCTGCTGTCGGTGCCACTGCATCCGCAGGCGTGGAATGCCTTCGATGAATTCGTCGGCCACTGCCGCCGTTACGAGCCGCAAGCGATCGTGGACAAGCTCGCGCGGCATGGCTTCGCGCTCGAACGCAGCGCGGTGTATGGCATGCAGCCGAAGTCCTCGCGCCTGCTCGATCTCGGCATCTGGTTCCTGCGCCGTCATCCGCGCACCGCGATGCGCTGGTACAACCGCGTGTTCATGCCGCTCGGTTTGCGCATGCAGAAGCCTTTGCATTGGACCGCCGGCATGGTCAGCGTGCAAGGCGTGGATGAGGTGCTGCTGATATGCCGCCGGCGCGCCGCCGCGTGAAGGCGTGATCGCGGTCGTCGCATAGGCTGACCGTCACAAGCCGTTTACTTCCTCGGCCCAAGAATGGCAGTGGCTGCGTTCCGGCTCGGACAATCGTGGAGACGTGATCCGCAAACCGGTGGGACGAGCGCGCCGCCAAAACGACGAGGGATGTCATGGAAGACAAACAACCGGTGCTTCTGAGCACCACCCCCGGGGCCGCTCGCAACAACGTCGCAACTCGCAGCGTGAAAGCGCCGAGCTTCGCCCGCAACAGGGAAGCTCATCTTCGTTTCCCCGCTCAAAAAGTGCAAAAACCCATCTTCATAGTCGGCGTAGGCCGCAGCGGTTCCACCATCTTTCACAAGATGTTTTCGGAACACCCCGCGGTGGTGTGGGTGTCCGGTTTATGCGATCGCCATCCTTCGAGGCCGGCGCTGAGCCGCGCACTGCAGAGGATGATTGACTGGCCGCTGGTGAATCGCCCGTTGAAGCGGCACTATGAACCCGGCGAGTGCTACAGGTTCTGGAATCATCACTGCCGCGGCTTTTCCCAGCCCTGCCGCGACCTGCTCGCCTCCGACGTCACCGAACTCAACAGGAAACAGATTCCGCCCGCGATGGCGGAGTTGTTCACCCGTCGCAGGCAGCGGCTGCTGCACAAGATCACCGGCTGGCCGCGGATCGGCTTCCTGCGCGAGTTGTTCCCGGACGCGCTGTTCATCCACATCTGTCGCGACGGCCGCGCGGTCGCCAATTCACTGCTGGAGGTGGACTTCTGGAACGGCTGGTACGGTCCGGAACGCTGGCGCTGGGGCAAGCTCTCCGACGAGCAGCGGGAACAGTGGGAACGCCACGGCCAATCCTTCATTGCGCTCGCCGCGCTGCAGTGGAAATTGCTGATGGAAGCCACCGCCCAGGCGGCGGCATGCATTCCGTCCCGGCAGTTCATGCAACTGCGCTACGAGGATTTCGTGAGCGACCCGATGCGCCACTTCAGGGAAGTGCTGGAGTTCTGCGAGCTGGAGTGGTCACCGCGTTTCGAGAAGGCGATCGGCCACTACAAGCTGCGCAGCGCCAACGACAAGTGGCGCCGCGATCTCACGTCCGAACAGCAGGCTATCCTCGAGTCGTTGCTCGGCGAGAGCCTGTCGAAGTACGGCTACAGGTAATCCGGCTCACTCCGCACGCGTCGTGCGGTCCGCCCCTGCGCGCGCCAGTTCGCTGCGCGCAGCGATGAAGCGCAGGCAGGCTTCCGCCGGCAGCGGCATCGAGAGCCAATGGCCCTGGATCTCGTCGCAATGCTGCGCGCGCAGGAACGCCAGTTGCTCGGGCGTCTCCACCCCTTCGGCGACCACGTTGAGCTGCAACGAATGCGCCATGGTGATGATGGTCGAGGTGATCGCCGCATCATCCGGATCAATGGTGATGTCGCCGACGAATTCCTGGTCAATCTTCAAGGTGTCAATCGGCAGACGCTTGAGATAGGCCAACGAGGAATATCCGGTGCCGAAGTCGTCGATCGCCAGCCGTACGCCGATGGATTTCAGCTCGGTGAGGATACGCACCGACTGTTCGGCGTTGGCCATGACCATGCTCTCGGTCAGCTCCAGCTCCAGCTGATCGGGCGCGATGTCATGTTCGGCCAGAATGTCGCACATCCGCAGCGTGAGTTCCGGCCGCTCCAGTTGCGCGGCCGACAGGTTCACCGCCATCGAGAGCCCGCGCAGGCCGGCCTCGCGGAAATTCTTCAGGGCGGCGCAGGCGCTGATCAGCACGAACTCGCCGATTTCGTTGATCAGGCCGATCTCCTCCGCCAGCGGGATGAACACCGTCGGCGGAATGGCACCCAGCTCGGTGCTGTTCCAGCGCAGTAGCGCCTCGCAGCCGGTGATGCGGCCGTCGCCGATCGCCATCTTCGGCTGGAAGGCCAGCGCGAATTCCTTCCTCTCCAGCGCGCGCCGGAGCGCGGCGATCATGCGTGCCCGATCACGCGCCTGGGTATCCATGCGTGCGTGATACACCGCGTAAGTGTTGCGGCCGCGTTCCTTGGCCTGATACATGGCGGTGTCGGCGTACTTCAGGAGATCCGTCGGCACCTGGCCGTGATCGGGATACATCGCGATGCCGATGGACGGCGAAATCAGCACGTCCTGGGTGCCGCCGGTGCCGAGCGGGGTCTGGAACGCCTCGATCAGGCGCAGGCCCATGTCCTCGGCATCGCGCACGTCCGCCAGCTCTTCCAGGATCACGGTGAATTCGTCGCCGCCCAGCCGCGCCACGGTGTCGCGTTCGCGCACCACGTGGCGCAAGCGCGCACCCGCCGCTTTCAGCATGCGATCGCCGGCGGCGTGACCCATCGAATCGTTGACGTGCTTGAAACGGTCCAGGTCAATGAACAGCACCGCGACCTTGTGGTTGCCGCGACGCGCGTTGATGATCGCGTGCCCCAGCCGCTCGCCCAGCAGCGTGCGGTTCGGCAATCCGGTGAGCGTGTCGTAATTGGCGAGATAGCGCAGTTCCTGCTCGACCCGCTTGCGGTCGGTGATGTCGGTCAACACGCCGACGATGTGGGTCGGCTGGCCGTTGCTGTCGCGCACTTCGTTCAACTCGACCCAGCACAGGAACTCCTCCCCGTCCTTGCGCCGCTGCCACAGCTCGCCGCGCCAGTGCCCGGTTTCGGCCAGCACCTGGCGTACGTTGCGATAGATCTCCGGTGCGTGCTGGCGGCAATTGAGGAGCACCGCATCGCGGCCGATCACTTCCTCTTCCGCGTAGCCGGTCATCCGGGTGAACGCCGGGTTGACCGAAATGAAGTGGTAGTTGAGATCGGTGACGGTCACCGCTTCGGACATGCTGCGGATCACCTCGGCGGCGATGCGACGGTCGCGCTCGGCCGCGCGCAATGCGTTGATGTCGCGCGCGGTGCCGCAGATCCGCAACGGTTTCCCGCTCTCGTCGCGCTCGACGATCTTGCCGCGCGAGATCACCCATACCCAGTCGCCGCGCGTGTTCATCAACCGGTGCTCGGCTTCGAAGTGGTCGCTGTTGCCGGCGACGTGCTCGGTCAGCGCCTGCTCGACGCGTTCCAGATCGTCCGGATGCACGGCGAAGTTGCGCCAGTCGTCTATCGCGATGCTCTCCTCGCGATGGCCGCCGGGCAGGCCGTCCGCGCCGAGCCGGAACATCATCCCGGCCTGCAGATCCCAATCCCAGAACTCGTCACCGGAACCCCACAGCGCAAGCCGCAGGCGATCTTCGCGCAGGCGAAGTTGCTTCTGGTGCCGCAGTTCCTCCAGCCGCTTGCCACGCCAGGCCAGCAGCAGCATCACGGTGATCAGCGCCGCCGCCGCTGCGTACAGCACCTTCATCGCCGGGCTCGACCACCAGTACGCCTCTACCCGCAGCGGCATCGCGGCTGGCGCACCAAACAAGCCGTCGCGGCTGCGGCCCTGCACTTCCAGCTGGTATCTGCCGGGTTCGAGATTGGTCCAGGTGGCGCTGTGACGCGTGCCGATGTCCACCCAGTTGTCATCTTCGCCGATCAGGCGGTAGCGGAAGTGGTTGTGCTGCGATGCGCTGTAGTCGAGCGCGGCGAAGTCCACGTGCAGGCTGCGCGCGTTGGTCGGCAATTTCAGCACCGCGCTCCCAGCAGGTACCGGCACCGATTGCCCGCCGATGCGCAGGCCGGTGATCACCACCGGCGGCTTGAAGTGACTGGTCTTCAGCGCGGTGGTGTCGAGCACGTCGAAACCGTGCAGGCCGCCGAACACCAGCCGGCCGTCGCGCAACGCCAGGCACGCGCCGGCGTCATATTCGTCGCCCTGCAAACCGTCGCTGGACTGGAAACTGTGCACGCTGCCGTCGCGTGGATTCAGCCGGCCGATGCCGAGATTGGTGCTGAACCACACGTCGCCGTGCGCGCCCTCGAGCATGCAATAGATCGTGCTGTCGGGCAGACCCTGACGGGTGCCATAGCGGCGGAAGTGCGCACCGGCATCATCTATCCACAACAGGCGGTCCATTCCCGACAGCGTGCCGACCCACACCGTCGCGTCCTTGCCGATCATCACGTTTACGACGGTATGACCGCTCAGTGAATCGTCGCGGCCGGGCTGCTCGTGGAAACTGCGCACCTTCCGCGTGGCCGGATCGATCAGCGACACCCCGTCCACCGTGCCTGCCCAGATCCTGCCGCCGCGTCCTTCGGTCAGGGTCAGGACCATGTTGCTGGCGAGCGCATCGCTGCCGCCGGAGCCGGCGCGGTAATGCTCCAGCAGTTTGCCGTCGCGATAGTGCAGCACGCCGTCTTCGTACTGCGAGAGCCACAGGTCGCCATTGCGCGCGCGCAGCAAGGCGCGGACATCGGGCGCGGTGCTGATCGAACTGCCTTCGCCCGGCAGCTTCACCACCGAGGCGCGGCGCGCTTTCGGATCGAAGTCGAGCAACCCGCGGCTGCTGGCGATCAGCAAGGTTCCATGATCGCCGGGCAGGATGTTGTACACCCGCAATGGCACTCTGGATTCGCCGGAACGCGGGGCGATCTGCGAGGCGGATGCGGCGGCTTTTTCATGGACGGCGGGTAAAGGCGATACCGCCTGCGCCAGCGCGTCGCCGAAATTCTCGAAACGGCCGCTGACCGGGTCGTAGTGGATGAGCGCCGCGCCCACCGCGCCCAGCCACAGGGTTCCGTCGGGCGCCTCATAGAAGGTGCGCAGGTGGTTGGCGCCGGAATCCTCCGCGCCCGGCGCGAGATTCACGACCGTGTGAAACGCCGCGCCATCCGGATCGGTCCAGGCCGCGCCGTGCGACAGGGTACCGACCCACAGCAGGCCGGAACGGTCCACGAACAAGGTGGCGATGGCGCCGCCCGGCAGGCTGCCCGCGGTGTCCAACGGCGGCGGCGGGACCATGACCCCGTGGCCCTTGCCGTCCAGGCGTAGCAATCCCGAGCCCGCCAGGCTCAGCCAGAGGCGCCCCGCTCGATCCTCGATGATGTGGGTGACGCGCGTGGATTCTCCCGCCGCCAGCGGCAGCGGCAATCTCGTCAGGTTGCCGCTGGAGCGATCCACTTGCGCCAGGCCATTGCGATCGCCCAGCAACAAGCGGCCGCGATGATCGCAATGCAACGCGTTGACCGCATCGCCGGGCTGGACCAGCACGCGCGTGTGGATGGCCGTGTCGGCCAGCGCCAGCACGCTGTGCGCGGCGGCGGCATACACCGCGCCATCCGGGCAGCGCGCGAAGGCGGTCACCGCGCTGTCGCTGCCGTCCGGATTTCTCCACAGCGTGCGCGAGAAACTGTAAGGCGCGGTCAGCCGCTGCACACCGCGCGCATCGGCGACCAGAAGCACGCCGCCGGGCAGCGCCTGCAGCGCGTATATCCGTGCGTCCGGCGCGATCGCCGTGCGCGGCAACGGCGATACGCTGTCCCGGTCCGGATCGAACAGCACCAGCCCGCCGCTGTTGCTGCCCACCCACAACTTGCCGCGGCCCGCATCGGCCAGCGCGGTGACGAGGTTGTCCGGCAGGCTGTCGGTACGGTCGGGATCGTGCTGGTAGCGCTGCAGGCCGTAACCGTCGTAACGATGCAGGCCGCCCTCGGTCGCCAGCCAGATGTAGCCGCGCGAATCCTGCGCGATCACTTCCACGCTGTTCTGCGCCAGCCCCGCTCCGCTGTCCAGCCGCTGGAAATAGAAATCCCGCTGGTAGGCATGCGCGGCCAGGGCGCACAGCGACAGCGCGAAAGCAGCCAGCAGGCGCGGCCCGCGGCGCGAACATGCGCGACGTGGCGATGGGCGGGTGACGGTCATACCAGACAAGATTCCCCTACGCGGCGAGTGTAGCCGAGTGGCTCCTGCCTCGCTGCTAGAATCATCTCGCAAATCGGACCGAAGGCATGCCGGAACATACGCCGATCACCCACGCCGACCTCGCCGCCGCGCTTTCCGCCATGCGCCTCGGCGTGGGCGCTTCCGAACTGCACGGATCGCTCAGCGGGTACCTGTGCGGCGGCGGCAGCGCCGGTGCGCCGACGCTGCTCTCCGCGCTGGAGTTGGAACAGGATGCGCAGCCGGACGACGCCAGCCGGAACCTGCTGGGCGAGCTGTACGCGGAAACCCGCGTGCAGCTGGAGGATCCGGAACTCGGTTTCGAACCGCTGCTGCCCGAGGGCTCGCGGCCGCTGGCCGAGCGCGGCGATGCACTGGTGGACTGGTGCCGCGGTTTCCTCGGCGGCCTGGGTCTGGCCGGATTCAAGGCTCGCAACGGATTGTCCGATGAAGGCGCGGAAATCCTGCACGACCTCGATGCGATCGCCGCATCGCATTTCTCTTACGAGGACTCCGACGACGAGAACTCGCTGATGGAAGTCTTCGAGTTCGTGCGCATCGGCGTACTGCTGCTGTACGCGGAGTTGCGTGCGCAACCACAGCAACGCTTGCACTGATATGCGCGTTGGCAAAGCTACTACGCTCGGCTTGTACGCCTGCGGTACCCGGAATCCTCACGTACTGTCCGTATACGCCCCGGTTCCCGCGCCCCGGCGTCGCGCAACCTGCCTTCGCTCGTTACGCTTTGCAGGCCGCCCATGATTTCCAGTAGCGAATTCGCGCGGCGCCGACGCGAGCTGATGCGCATGGCCGGCGAGAGCGCGGCGATCATCGTGGCCGCCGCGCCCGAGCGCATGCGCAACGCCGATTCGGCATGGCCTTACCGGCAGGATTCGGATTTCCACTATCTCTCCGGTTTTCCGGAACCCGACGCGGTGCTGGCGCTGCTGCCCGGCCGCCGGTCCGGCGAAACCGTGCTGTTCTGCCGCGAGCGCGATCCGGAAGCCGAACGCCTGCATGGTCCGCGCATCGGCCCCGAAGGTGCGGTGGAACGCTTCGGCATGCAGGATGCATTTCCGTACGAGGACATGGACGACATCCTGCCCGGCATGCTGGAGGGTCGCGAACGGCTGTACTGCCATTTCGGCAGCGAACCCGAATTCGACGCGCGCCTGCTGCGCTGGATGCGCCGGTTGCGTTCCGCGCGCGGCGGCGGCGTGGTGCCGAAGGAGTTCACCGCGCTGGGCCACCTGCTGCACGATCTGCGCCTGTACAAATCGCCGGCGGAATTGAAATTGATGCGTCACGCCGCGGCGATCGCGGCGGATGCGCAGCGCGCGGCGATGCAGGCAGCGCTTCCCGGCCGCGGCGAATACGAAGTGGAAGCCGCGCTGCTGCATGCGATGCGCGTTCGCGGCGCGGTGCCCTCTTATCCGCCGATCGTGGCCGGTGGTGCGAATGCGTGCGTGATGCACTACCAGGACAACCGCGCGAAGTTGCAGCGTGGCGAGCTGCTGCTGGTGGATGCCGGCGCGGAAGTGGAGTGCTACGCCTCCGACATCACCCGCACGTGGCCGGTAGGCGCAAAGTTTTCGCGCGAGCAGCGGGCGCTGTACGAGATCGTGCTGGAAGCGCAGCAAGCGGCCATTGACGAGGTGCGCGTCGGCCGCGCCTACGATGCGGCGCACGAGGCGGCGACGCTGATCATCAGCGAAGGCCTGTGCGCGTTGAAACTGCTGCGCGGCAGTGCGCGTGCGGTGCTGCAATCGGGCGCGTACAAACGCTTCTTCCCGCACAAGACCGGCCACTGGATCGGGCTGGACGTGCACGACGTCGGCGACTACCAGGTGGACGGCGAAGCGCGCCTGCTGGAAACGGGCATGGTGCTGACGGTAGAACCGGGCATCTACGTCGCGCCGGACGACAGCTCGGTACCCGAACGCTGGCGCGGCATCGGCATCCGGATCGAGGACGATGTCGCGGTCGGCGCAAGCGGGCCGGACGTGCTGACCGCGGCGGTGCCGAAGGAACCGGCGGAGCTGGAGGCGCTGTGTCAGTGAATCCACCGCCCGTTCGTCCCGAGCGTAGGTTCCATCTTCGAACGAAGATGGGGCCGGAGTCGAAGGACAATGGACGTGCGCTTCGACTTCGTTCGCTACGCTCACTACGCTCAGCACGAACGGAAAAACAGACTCCTGTCGCACAACAATAATGACCCTCTTACCGATTCTGGTCTTCGCACTGGCCGGCTCAGCCCAGGCCGCGCCGCAAACCACACAACTGCAGTACGGCCTGTTCGGCACGGTCACGCTGATGCAACCGGCAGGCACACCCAGGCGCAGCGTGCTGCTGTTTTCCGATCGCGGCGAGGTGGATGCGGCGGACCGCACTTATGCGTTGGGCCTGGCGCAGGATGGCAGCTTCGTCGTCGCCGTGAATCTGGACGCGTATCTGAAGGAACTGGAATCGCTCACCGATCCATGCAGCTTCCCGGCCGGCCACGTCGAGGAAATGGCGCACTGGATGGAGCGCCACGCGAATCTCCCGGCCTATCAGCCGCCTTACGTGGTGGGCCTCGGAGCCGGCGCGGATTTCGCCTACGCGATGAGCGTACAGGCGCCCTCGGGCACGTTCTCCGGCGTGGCGACACTCGGCTACGACTTCGACTTCCGTTTGCCGCGTGCGTTCTGCGCGGGCGATTTCGGTACGGCGACCGCGCCGGATGGAAAGGTGTTCCAGGTCGTGCCGGCGGAGAAAATGCCGCTGCCATGGCTGGCGCGACCGTTCGCACCGGGCGCGCGCGTCAACGGTTTTCTCGGCGGCGTCGAACGGGCACTCGACCTTCAACGTGACGCAATGGCGAGCGACGGCCTCGCGCTTGCCGCTTCACTCGACAACTTGAACGCTCCGCAAGCGGATGTCGTTGCCACCGATGACAGCCTTTCCGATTTGCCGTTGACCGAAATCGCGCCGCAAGGCAGGGACGATCATCGCATCGCGATCATGCTGACCGGCGACGGTGGCTGGGCGGGCCTGGACAAGGGCGTGGCGACGGTGCTCTCGCAGCACGGCATGCGCGTGGTCGGGTTGTCCTCGCTGGAATTCTTCTGGCACAGCAAGGATGCCGCGCAGATCACCGATGCGGTGTCGCGCATCGTTGCGCATTACGCGATGCGGTATCCGGATGCGCGCTTCGTGCTGATCGGCTATTCGTTCGGTGCCTCGCTGGTGCCGGTGGTCGCCAACCGTCTGCCGGAAGCGCAGCGCGCGAGGATTTCCGGCGGCGTGATGATTTCGCCGGATGATGCCGCGGTATTCGAGATCCATGTCGGCGACTGGTTCGGCAACACCGCACATTCCGACGCGCTGCCATTGGGACCGGAAGTGGCACACGCGAAAATTCCTCTCGCATGCGTATACGGTGGAGGCGAATCCGATGAATGGTGCCCGGCAGCGGCGAAACTTGGTCCGGTCAAGCTGATGGAGCTGCCGGGTGGACATCATTACGACGGCGACTATGACAAGCTCGGCGCGGCGATCCTGAATCTGCTGCCCAGGTGATTTCGCGCAAGGAGGGAACCCATGCACCGCAGCCGCTTGAGCAGCATCATCATTGATTGCAACACCGACGACCTCGAAGCCGCGGCACGATTCTGGTCGCAGGCTTTGGGGCGCCCGCTCAAGCCGGATGCCGATCCGGCGCACGGCAAGTACGTCGGTCTGGTTACCCGCGACGACGAGCCGGTGATCGAGCTCCAGCGCGTGGAGCACGAGAGCCGGGTGCACCTCGACATCGAGAGCGATGACATCGAGGCCGAAGTGCGCCGGCTGGAAGCGCTGGGCGCCAGACGTGTCGCGGCCATCAAAACCTGGGTGGTGATGGAAGCACCGACCGGCCAGCGCTTCTGCGTGGTGCGCCCGCAGCGTGGCAGCACGGTCGGCGCGCACGCGAATGCCTGGGAGTAACGGCGCCGAATGGCGCTGTCGTGACGGCCCGGATTTCTGCTAGCTTTGCGCCGCCGCTACGGCGCAAACGGGAGACAAAGTCATGGCGAATGCAGGTTCGTTCTGGATCAGGTGGTCACCGTTTTTTCTGAGCTTGTTGCGCGCGGTCACCGGATTCCTGCTGATGCAGCATGGCATGCAGAAGCTGTTCGGCTTCCCCGGCGCAGGCGGGCACATGAACGTGCAACTGTTTTCCCTGATGGGCCTGGCCGGCGTCCTCGAATGTTTCGGGGGCGGTTTGGTGCTGCTCGGGCTGTTCACGCGGCCGATCGCGTTCATCCTGTCGGGTGAAATGGCATTCGCCTATTTCATGGTGCATTTCAAGATGAATCACGTCTGGCCGATCCTCAATCACGGCGGCGAGGCGGTGCTGTTCTGTTTCGTGTTCCTCTATCTGTCGGCCGCGGGCGGCGGAGCGATCAGTCTGGATCGCGCGTTCCGGCGCGTGTGAACGCATCGCGAGATGCGCGACGCGCATCTCGCGACAACCCGGCTCACCCGAAGATCAATCGGCGATAACCGCCTGCCACCAGCGCGGTGATGTCCAGCAGCAGGCCCGGCACCCACAGCCCGCGCGGATACGCGAGATACGCGCCGGTCCATTCCGGCTTGAACTTGTCCTTGTAGCGACGCAGGCCCTGATAGTTGTAGAGCCGGTTGCCGTAGCGAAACGCCAGCGCGGCAAGCTGTTCGTTGATGCGCGCGTACGGGTGCACACCGACGTTCGACAGCGGCGCCATGCCGAGCGAAAAGCGCGCATGTCCTTGCGCCTGCGCCCACAGCATCACCTGCGCGAACAGGAAATCCATGCTGCCGCGCGGCGCATCCGGCGTCTGCCGCATCAGGTCCACGCTGGCGGTACCGTTGGGCCCGTACGGCGGCTGGATATTGGCGAAGGCGACCAGTTCGCTTTCCCGCCGCACCAGCGCAATCGGGCTCCAGGAAAAATAATCGGGATCGAAACGGCCCAGCGAGAAGCCCTTCTCCGCGGCATTGCGATCGGCCAGCCAGGCTTGCGACACGTGCTCCAGATCATCCAGCAGCGCCGTATCGAACGGCGGCGCGGCGATCTGGAAACCGAGCTTCTCGCGCTGCGCGCGATTGACGGCCGCGCGCAGATCCTCCCAACGCTTGCCCGCGAGCGAGAACTCCGCCAGCGGCACCGTCGCCAGTTCGCCGAGCTTGAACAGATCGAAACCCAGATCGTGGAAGCGGTGCAGATCCGGCTCCAGCACCTCGTAGAACACCGGCACACGGTCCTGGTGATCAGCGAAGCGGCGGAAATCCAGGATCGCGCGCTCGATCGCGTACTCCGGGCCGCTCGGCGTGCCGAGCGCGACGAGGCGGTCGCGGATGGTGCCATAGGCGATCACCGCGGCATGATCGGCAGCCCAGAACAAATGCTTGTCGCCCATCAGGGTGAGATGCGCAAACTCGCCGCCGCCATGCTGCATGTAAACCTTGCGCGCACGTTCGAGTTGCGCGCGTTCCGGCAGCGGCAGCGGCGGGCGCCGCACCGCGAATGCCTGCCAGATCAGGTACAGCACCAATCCGATCAGCGCCGCGGTCGCACCGCGCGCCAGGCGCGATGCATGTTCCCCCGGACCGACCGCGAAGAAATCGAAACTGTCGTCGCCGATCACCGCGGCCACGCCGAGTGCGAAGAACAGCCCGACCACCACCAGCAGCCCGATCAGCCAGCTCCAGGTGCGGGCGGAGGAGAGGTTCATCGCCGCGCGCGAGAAATCCGCGCGGCGCGTGCGCAGCAGCCCCGACACGCTGAGCAGGAACAGCGCCTCGATCCAGTGCAGGCCCTTGGTCAGCGCCAGGATCGCCGCCATCCACAACAGCCACTGCACCATCCGGTAAGCCAGGCGCAATCGCCCGTCGATGCCGCGCGCAAGCCCGAGCAGCAGCACGCCGATCACCACGCTCAGCAGGTGCGAGCTTTCGATCGCCTCGATCGGCAACAGCTGGTGCAGTTTCGCCACGCGTTCGTGCAGTGACGGAATCGCGGTGCTGACCAGTTGCAGCGCACCGGCGAAGAACGTGAGGTAGGCAAGCAGGCGCACGCCGAGATTGCCGAGCAGGGTCACCGGCAATCCGAGCACCGCGAACAGCGGATGCGCCGCCAGGCGCGTGCGCGCACGTGTCAGCGCCGGCACGCGTTGCGCCAGCATGCCCGCGCCAAGCCACAATGCGAACAGCAGCGGCAGCAGGTAATAGACGACCCGGAACAGGATCAGGCCGGCGGTGACGTTCTCGCCCGGCACGCCGGCCGCACTCAGGGCCAGCAGCAGCAAGCCGTCGAATACGCCGAAGCCGCCGGGGATCATGCTCGCCAGGCCCAGCACGGCCGCACCGGTGTAGGCGCCCAGCAACACCGTGGCGCTGACATTCGCGCCGGCGAGCGTCAGGCAGAACCACAGCGCCGCGGCGGCAAGCAACCAATCCGCCAGCGACAACACCGCCAGCATCCATTTCAATCGCAACGGCGGCAAGCCCTGCTCTTCCGGCAACCAGCGCATCAGCCGGCGGCGGCCGGTCAACAGCATGTAAAGCGGCAGATACAGCGCGGCGGCGATCAGCACCGCGATCGCGAGCCAGTGCGTGGCGGCATTCGGCGTGACCGGCAGCGAGCCGGAAGCGAGCGTGGTGATCACCAACGCCGACAACCCCAGCGGCAGCGACAACACCTGCAAACCGACCAGCGCCGCGCTGCGCCGCATCGGCACGCCGTGGCCGGAGAAGCCGAGCAGGCGCACGCCGGAACCGATCGCGCCGGAAAGATTCAGCGTGTTCGCCATCGCGTTCGCGACGAATGACAGCCGCAGCAATTCGCGCGCGCGCACCTCGAGTTTGAGCCAGCGCGCGATCACCCAGTCCACGCTGCCGGTGAACGCGACCGCGAACAGCGACAACACCGCGGCAAGCAGGGCATCGCGCGTGCGCACGTGCAACAACGTGCGCTGCAACTCGCGGGCATCGAAGCCGGAGAGTTCGCGCCAGACCAGCCAGACGGTCACCCCGAGGAAAACCAGCGGCACCAGCCAGCGCAGACGCGCCAGCCAGCCGCGGCCGGGCTCGCGACCGTCGGGTTCGGCGGGAACGGCGGTCATGCGGGTTGGTGATCCGGTAATGGCTTGATCGAAATCAAGGCGGGCGATCCGGTGATCGTCAATGCTGGCGGGCGGTGCATTTTAGCCATGCCAGGGCCTGTTGACCCAACGCGTGCGATAATCCGCATCCGCCCGGATCGGCGGCGCGAGCGCGGGGCACGCCGCCGCATCGCAACCACTCGATGTAAGGACGATCGCCATGACCGAAGCCGTCTTGCTGTCACGCCTGCAATTCGGGTTCGTCATTTCCTTCCACATCCTGTTTCCGGCCTTCACCATCGGGCTGGCGAGCTGGCTCGCCTTCCTCGAAGCGTGGTGGCTGCGCACGCGCGAGGATCGCATCCGCGACCTGTACTTCTTCTGGATGAAGATCTTCGCGGTGTCATTCGGTGTCGGCGTGGTCACCGGCATCGTGATGAGTTTCCAGTTCGGCACCAACTGGGCGGGCTTTTCCTCCGCGGCCGGCAACGTGGTCGGACCGTTGCTGAATTACGAAGTGCTGACTGCGTTCTTCATGGAAGCCACCTTCCTGGGGGTGATGCTGTTCGGCTGGCAGCGCGTGGGCCACCGCACGCACTTCTTCGCCACCTGCATGGTCGCACTCGGCACGCTGATCTCCACGTTCTGGATCATCAGCGCCAACAGCTGGATGCAGACGCCGGCCGGTTTCGAACTGCGCGACGGCGTCTTCTACCCGGTGGACTGGCTGAAGATCATCTTCAATCCGTCGTTCCCGTATCGGCTGGTGCACATGGTGCTGGCGGCGTTCCTGACCACCGCGTTCGTGATCGGCGGCGTGTCGGCGTTCTATCTCATCAACGGCAAGTTCGTCGAGCGGGCCAAACTTTGCCTGAAAGCCGCGCTGGTGTTCGTCTCGATCGTGGCGCCGCTGCAGATCATCGCCGGCGATTTTTCCGGGCAGGAAGTCGCGCACTACCAGCCAGCCAAGCTGGCTGCGCTGGAGGGACACTGGGAAACGAGTTCCAACGTGCCGTTCGTGGTGTTCGCGATTCCCGACGAGGACGCACAACGCAACGATTACGCCTGGCAGATTCCGCACCTGGGCAGCCTGATCCTCACCCACTCGTGGAGCGGCGAGGTGAAAGGCCTGCGCGATTTCCCGCGCGCGGACCAGCCGCCGGTCGCGATTCCGTTCTTCGCGTTCCGCACCATGGTCGCGATCGGCGTGTTGATGCTGCTGATTTCCTGGTACGGCTTGTGGAAATGGAAGCGCGGCACCGCGTTCACCTCGCGCTGGTACCTGCGCGCCTGGATGGCGATGACGCCGGCGGGTTTCATCGCGCTGGTGCTGGGCTGGTGGGTGGCCGAGGTCGGTCGCCAGCCCTGGGTCGTTTACGGAATGCTGCGCACCGTGGATGCCTCCAGCCCCAACGTCACCGCCGGGAGCGTGCTCGGCTCGCTGGTCACCTACATCGCCACGTACCTGCTGCTGTTCGGTTTCGCGACCTGGTACCTGGTCAAGATGCTGCGCACCGGGCCGGTACCCGCGCCGCCGCGCGCACGCACTACGCCGACGGCGGCCAGGCCGTTGTCGCTGGGCGATGAAGAGATGGGAGAACGGCCATGACGCTCGCCGACACCCTGCCCGTGATCTGGTACTTCATCATCGGCTTTGCGGTGATGATGTATGTGCTGCTGGACGGATTCGTCCTCGGCATCGGCATCCTCACGCCGTTCGCCGATCACGAAGACCAGCGCGACCTGATGATGAACACCGCCGCGCCGATCTGGGACGGCAACGAAACCTGGCTGGTGATGGGCGGCGCAGGCTTGATGGCAGCCTTTCCGAAAGCCTATGCGATCGTGCTGTCCGCACTGTACCTGCCGATCCTGTGCCTGCTGATCGCGCTGATCTTCCGCGGCGTCGCCTTCGAATTCCGCTTCAAGGCGCAGCGCTCGCGCGTGGTGTGGGGGTTCGCTTTCGCCGCCGGCTCGTTGATCGCCGCTTTCATGCAAGGGCTGATCCTCGGCGCGCTGGTCGAGGGCATGCCGCTGACCGGCGGCAAGTACGTGCACGATCCGGCGTTCGCCTGGTTCTCGCCATTCTCGATGATGACCGGTGTAGCGGTGGTGTTCGGTTACGGATTGCTGGGCGCGACCTGGCTGATCCTGAAGACCGAAGGCCGCGTGCAGCGCATCGCCTTCGACCTGACCCGCCCGCTGATGCTGGGCGTGATCGCGTTCATGCTGCTGGTGAGCGCGTGGCTGCCGTTCGTCAATTCGCACCTGATGGATCGCTGGTTCACCTGGCCGAACTTCTGGTATCTGTCGCCGATACCGATCTTCACCATCATCAACGCCGTGATGCTGTGGCGCGCGGTGCTGGCCAACCGCGAAGTCGCACCGTTCGTGTTGTCGCTGTGCTTCTTCCTGCTGGGCTTCATCGGCCTGGTGGTGGGCATCTGGCCCAACATCGTGCCTCCGAGCCTGACGATCTGGGAAGCGGCGTCCGCGCCAAGCTCGCAGCTGTTCGTGATGGTCGGAGCGTTCATCATGATCCCGGCGGTGCTCACCTACACGACGTATTCGTACAGCGTGTTCCGCGGCAAGGTCGCGGCGGACGTGGGGTACCACTGAACTTTTCTGTGCCGCACGTCAGATGCCCACGGCGCGGATTTCGCTTATAGTCGCGCCCATGGGCGAATCCGATCTGAAGGCCGAGCTGGACGCGCTGTCCGCTGCGATGGACCGTGCCACCGAAACGCTGCGCCGCCTGGGCGAGGAAAACGCCAGCCTGCGCCACAGCCGCGAACAACTCGCCGCCGAACGCGCGCAACTGATGTCGCGCAACGAACAGGCGCGCTCGCGGGTCGAGGCGATGATCGAACGCCTGAAGGCGCTCGAGAATTCCGGCTGACGGCATGAACGAAACCGCTTCCATCACCGTCACCGTGCGTCTGCTCGATCGCGAGTTCCTGGTCGGCTGCGCGCCGGAAGAACGCGAAGGTCTGCTGGCCGCGGCGGGCTATCTGGATCGCAAGATGCATGATCTGCGCGGCTCCTCGCGCAGCGTCGGTTATGACCGCGTCGCGGTGCTCGCCGCGTTGTCCATCGCCGATGAATTGTTGCAATTGCGTAGCCGCCATGATGAACAATCGCGCAATTTGAGCGACGGCATCGGCGTGTTGCGGCGCAAGCTTGAAGGCGCGCTCGGCGCACCCGTAAAATAGCGGCAGCGTCCCCTGCGGTGCACGGCAGTGCATCTTCAGCAATTGCCTTGTTCCTAATGTACGACCTCGGGCAGGCAGACCCGGACCAGTGTGCAAGTCCGCCGCGAGCGGAAAGCCTGTCGGTCCGGAGAGTTCGCCCACTTGATCCTCGGGATCAGGGTCGCTCGGTGTACACCGGCACTGCGGAGGACGCGCTTGCTTTGACGTCGGCGCGCGCACGTTCTGTGCGACCATTCGCGCATGCTTGAATCCCTCGATCGCAAACGTCTACGCGCCGACATGGCCACGCGCCGTGCCGCGCTCGGCGCTCCCGCGCGCATCGCCGCCGCGACAAGCGTGATGCGCAGCCTCGAGCAGCTGCCAGAGTTCATGGTGGATCCCCATATCGCAGGCTACTGGGCGGTGCGCGGCGAGGTGCCCTTGAATCTCGCCGTCGCCCGGTTGGCTTCACGCGGCCAGCATTACTTCCTGCCGGTGCTGGATGATTCCGTGCCGCGCACCTTGCGCTTCGCCGAGTACGTCGCGGGCGGGGCGCTGGCGACCAATCGCTTCGGCATTCCGGAACCGCGCGACACCGACGCACTCACGGCGGACCGGATGGATGCGGTGCTGTTGCCGCTGCTTGCATTCGACGCGCGCGGCAATCGCCTCGGCACCGGCGGCGGCTGGTACGACACCACGTTTTCGTTCCTGCGCGAGCAAGCGCGGCCGACGCGGCCGTTGCTGGTCGGTGT
Source organism: Rhodanobacteraceae bacterium (assembly GCA_051961995.1). Taxonomy (GTDB): domain Bacteria; phylum Pseudomonadota; class Gammaproteobacteria; order Xanthomonadales; family Rhodanobacteraceae; genus 66-474. The sequence goes on from JBQCCR010000002.1 coordinate 17,591, forward strand.
CGCTTATGCTTTCCAGCAGGTGGAAGCGCTCCCGGTGGAAAACTGGGACGTTCCGCTCGACTACATCGCTACCGACACTGGGTTGATCGAATGCGTCGCGGAGCCCGTATGAACCATTGGCTGATGAAATCCGAACCGGATGTGTTCTCGATCGACGATCTGAAACGCGTCAAGGTCGAGCCATGGAACGGCGTGCGCAATTACCAGGCGCGCAACAACATCCGCCAGATGCAAAAAGGCGACGGCGTGCTGATCTATCACTCCAGTTGCGCGGTGCCCGGCGTGGCCGGTCTCGGCACCGTCGCCAGCGCGCCGTATCCGGATCCCACCCAGTTCGATCCGGACAGCGAATACTTCGACGCCGGCAGCGACCGCGGCGATCCGCGCTGGACGCTGGTGGACGTGCGTTTCCAGCTCAAGCTGAAGCGCGTGATCACACTGGAGGAAATCAAGGCGCTGCCGAAACTGGGCGATTTCGCGCTGACCCGCCGCGGCAACCGGCTTTCGGTGCTGCCGGTGACGCCGGCGCAGTGGGAAGCGATACTGGCGCTTGAATGACAGCCACCGTCATGTCGCGATGGTCGAGTCGGTCTTTCTGTTGAAGAGAAGATCAGAATGGATTGCGGGTTCTGCCTTCGGCAGCCGCGGATGACGGCACGTTTCCTTCTTTCGGGGACTGGGTAATGAGCAACGATGATCAGAAGCGCGCGGCCGGCGAGGCGGCGCTGCGTTACGTGAAGGACGGCATCGTCGGCGTCGGCACCGGCTCGACGGTGGCGTATTTCATCGAGGCGCTCGCCACGATCAAGCACCGCATTGACGGCGCGGTGTCCAGCTCCGAGCGCTCGACGGCATTGCTGCAGGAACGCGGCATCCGCGTGCTGGATCTGAATGCCGTCGGCGAGCTTCCGATTTATATTGACGGCGCCGACGAATGCGATGGCAATAAATGTCTGATCAAGGGCGGCGGCGCTGCGCTGACGCGCGAAAAGATCATCGCCGCGGCGGCCAGGCAATTCGTCTGCGTGATTGATCCGGGCAAGCGCGTGGACGTGCTCGGAAAATTCCCGTTGCCAATCGAAGTGATCCCGATGGCGCGCAGCCTGGTGGCCCGCGAGATCGTGCGCCACGGTGGCCAGCCGGTATGGCGCGACGGCTGCATCACCGACAACGGCAACTGGATCCTGGACGTGCATGGTTTGCGCATCACCGACCCGCGCGCACTGGAAACCGAATTGAACCAGATCACCGGCGTGGTGACGGTCGGCCTGTTCGCGCACCGCCCGGCGGACGTGGTGCTGATCGGGGACAAGGAGATGTAGAAGCGAGCGCGCTTGCGATCACGGAGCTGCCACCGATGGCGCAGCTCAGGTCGCGCGAAGGCGCGCTCCTACAAACGGCAACAAAGAAGCCCGCCGACTGGCGGGCTTCTTGTTACCGATTTGGCAGCCCCGGATTCTGCAAACTGTTTGTTCTTCTAGGGTCAGCATTGTTCTTGTAGCGTCTTTTAGCGCAGGTCCTTCAAGGCTTTCAGCGACACCCCGACGATTCTATGCGAGAATCGCTTCTCACTGGTGAGGGACAGGTGAGAGGCACATGCCATGCCAAAAACGATCGAGCGCTTGACCGAAGCGAAGGTCCGCACGCTCAACAAGCCGGGCAAGTATGCGGACGGCGGAAACGGCCTCTACCTGCGCATCGTAGAGACTGCCGGCGGCGACATCGCGAAGTCGTGGGTATTCCGCTATCGCTTTCCACGGCACACGAAAGGCGGCGGCAAGCAGCGGGACATGGGGCTCGGCACACCCGCGAGATTCGACCTGGCTACCGCGCGCGGCATCGTCCGCGAATACTGGCAGATGATCGAGCGCGGTCAGGATCCGATGGAGCATCGGCGCGCGCTCGCGTCGGGCGAATCGAGCGTGCGCGCAGCGAAGCACACGTACAAGGATGCCGCCGACAAGTTCATCGGCGCCAAGCGCGCGGGCTGGCATCCACGGCACGCGAAAGCGTGGGATCGCGGCTTGGCGAACTACTGCGGGCCGATCGCGAACCTGCCCGTTGACGCAATCACTGCCGATGACGTCGCCAAATGCTTGGCGCCGAATTGGCTGAAAAAGCCCGAAACAACGGATCACGTGCGCCAACAGATAGAACGCGTGCTGGACGCGGCCGCCGCCGATGGATGGCGGAGCAAGGAAAACCCCGCGCGCTGGAAAGGCAGCATGGAAGCGAAGCTGCCCGACCGACCGCGCGGGCTCAAATCTACCCCACGTGCCGCCCTGCCCTACGCGGACGCGCCCGCATTCGTGGCTGAGCTGCGCAAGCGCGGACACCTGAGCACCACTGCTCTGGAATTTCAAATCCTCACCGCGGTGCGACCCGGCGAAGCGTCCGGCGCGCGATGGGAAGAAATGGACCTGGACGCGGCGCGATGGACCATTCCCGGCGGTCGCATGAAGATGGGCGAGGAACACGTTGTGCCGTTGTCGTCGCGAGCGGTCGCGCTGCTGCGCGCGCTGCCGCGCACGCAGCAAAGTGGGGGCTTTGTGTTCTTCGGCTTTAAAAAGGGGCAGCCGATGACTACCGCGGCGCCAATGAAATGGGTCAAAGAATTGCGGCCGGGATTGACCGCGCACGGCTTCCGCAGCACGTTCCGCACCTGGTGCGCAGAGATAGAGCGCTGCCCGCGTGACATCGCAGAGGCCGCGCTCGCGCACGCCATCGAAGGTGTGGAGGGCATCTACAACCGCGCCGAGCATCTGGCGGCGCGCGCGAAGGTCATGCAGGATTGGGCGGACTATTTGGACGGGAAAGCCCGTGGCGAAAGCGAAGACCGGGGCACAACCAAAGAAAAGCCGCACGGTTGATCTGCGGGGGTTCAAGCGCCGCGAGATCCGACTGATCGCCTACGGCTCCTGGGACGTAAAGCTGCCGCCTGTCGCTATGGCTGCGATAACGCGGCTCTTGCGTGCCTCTCATGGTCGCGAGCCGAAGACGATAGCGAACATTGACCGGGAATCCCTGGAAGCACTGGCGCGCGGGATGCGCCGCCACGTGGCCCGGTTCGCTGACGCGCAGCCCGAACTGGCCGCCGCCGTCGCGAAACTCGATGCACGCTTGAAAGCTCCTAGAGGACCCCGCGTCAATTCGACGCTATGGATGAAACGCGCCGAGGATGTTCGGCGCGTCACGCGCGACATTGAACGCGAGTCCGGTCATGCAACGGATAGCGAAATCGAAAGCCGCCTGGGCCTGACTCCGCTGACGCTCGGGCGTTGGCGGTTCCGAAAGCCCGAACTGTTCGGACCGCCACGGCCCCGCCGCTGAGCCGCGTCCCCTGACGCCTCTGTGTTCCCCCGACGCGGTTTGCGACTACCGCGCGACTACGGCAGAACACAAAAAAATATTTCTCCAACGCTACCGCGACGTTACGGCCGACCCGATCCACTGATTTTTGTCAGTCGGAGCACTCGGAGCGCATTTCATATTTGCCAATAAACGAATCTGGAGTATTCTGGATGCAGATGAACAGCCAACGCAACGCAGGTGCACCGATGAACTTGATGACCTTCCGAGAGGTATGCAGCAAAACGCGGCTGTCGCGATCGGCGGTCTACGCGAACATCGCGCGCGGCGAATTTCCGAAGCCCGCGCACATTGGCGGCCGGGCGATGTTCGATGCAGCCGAAGTGGATACGTGGATTCAGGCGAGGTTCGACGCGCGCTACGGCTTAGGAGAAAAGCCTAGCCATGCCCAAGGGGCGCGGCCGTAGGAGAAAGGGCGCCCCGAGCCCAGGAGAGATTCGGGGCGCAACCCACACCAGGAGAAGCTTTCAGGCGACGCAAAGGAGTGCGCCGGAGTTGGTCAAAAGGAAATCCGCCTCTTAACCACCCAGGAACAGCATACCATGAGCGTTGCATTTCACAAAATCCAATCACAGCCAGCCAAAAACGCAACCGTGGGCTCGGCACCGCGCAGGCTCGCGGCCAGCAGTTGGTTGATTCGCGGCATCTTGCCGCGACAAGGGCTCGTCGCATTGCAAGGCCCGGGCGAGAGAGTGCGTGTCGCTGATTCCATTGCTGCCAACGTCGCGAACGCCACGGCTGGCGCGACCTGGGGCGGGCGCCGGGTTTACCGCGGCGGCGAAGTGCTGGTGCTGGCGAACGGCGACAACTGGTGGCTCGCACAGGAGGGCATCTTCCCGGAGCCGCCGGCGCTGGACCTGCTGAGCGAGGCGAGCGTCGCCGCGTTCATCGGCTCACTAGTGGATGAAGGGCTTGCGCTCTTGGCGATCGAGGGACTGCCCGCGCTCGGCGTAGATCCTGCGCACGCCGAGCAAATGACGCGCGCGGCCGCTGCATTGGAACAGATCGCGCAGGCGCTCTGCATTTGCGTGCTGCTTGTGGACGACGACCCGGCCGAGTTCGGCAGCGAGATACTTCGCCGCGCGGCGCCGTGGCGTCTCCACGTCGGCCAGATCCGCCCGAACGGATATGGAACATTCTTCGTGAACGATGCGCCCGACATGGATCACATGGACGCGGGGTGGGCGTACCACCTGGCCGAAGTGACGGACGATCACGGGCGCCTGCGGGACGTCATCCAGTTGGAGGGGCTCGCCCGTGCAGCTTGATCCCGCAACGCAAGGGGGAGCAAGCGTCACGCTTATTGATACGCCGGCGACGCGCGCAGAAATGCGCGCGGAGCTGGAGCGAGCCGGGTTCGTCGTGTTTCCACTCGGGCCCGACGGAAAGCCCCGCGCCAAGGGGTGGAAGGATCCGAACAAGCGCTGGCGATTTGACGACAGCGACAACGCGGGCATTTACTGCGGCGCGCATCGCGAGCATGGAGCACTGGTCGCGATTGACGTGGATACCAAGAACGGGAAGCGCGGCGAAGATTCCCTGCGCGCGCTGGAGGACGAGCACGGCGCGTTGCCGATCACGCGCGAGCACGCCACCAAGTCCGGCGGCCGGCACCTGATCTTCTACGTACCGGCTCCGGTGCAATCGTCAGCCGGGCGGCTCGGCGAAGGCTTGGACGTGCGAAGCGCGGGCGGGTTCCTGGTCGCGCCGGGCAGCTTCATCGGTGGCAAACCGTACACCGTCTCGTGTGGCGGGCCGATCGCGAAGGCGCCGCAATGGCTGATCGACCTTTGCGGCCAGCAACGGGAGCGGGACGCGAAGGCCGCCGAGCCCCTGCCCGGTGTGGACGCGGAACGCGCGCGCAAACGCGCGGTGGAATACCTGACGCGCGAAGCGCCGGAAGCGATCGAGGGCGCCGGCGGCGATGAAACAACGTTCAAGGTCGCGTGCGCAGTGAAAGACCAAGGCGTGCCGGAGGATGAATGCACGGCCCTGATGCTCGAACACTGGAACGAGCGTTGCGCCCCGCCTTGGTCGCCTGACGACCTCGCGGCCAAGGTGCGGAACGCGTACGCCTACGGATCGAACCGGCAAGGATCGGACGCGCCCGAAGCCATCTTTGATCCCGTGCCGAATGCGAGCCCGCGACCGAACGCGGAACGGTCGCTCCGGTTGGTGGACATTCGCGGAATAGAAAACGCCACGATTGGGCCGCCGCGGTTCGTCGTGGAGCGAATCATCCCGGCGGGTCATGTGACGTTACTCGGCGGCCACGGCGGCTCCGGTAAGTCCATCCTTGCATTGGCGATCGCTGCGCACGTCGCCGCCGGGCAGGATTGGGCGGGGCTTGCGGTAGAACCCTCACCGGCCTTGTTCGTGAGCCTGGAAGATCGCGGTGAACTTGTTCGTTGGCGGCTGCGCAAGGTCATCGGCTCTTGCGGCCTTGAAGCCGCGCGCGTGGAGCGCGCATTGCGAATCGTGGACGGCGCGGCAGCGGGCGCGCTGATGGCCGAATCGCACCTTGACGGCGTTCCTCGCCTGATCGAAACGCCCATCATGCGCGAGCTCGGCGCCATGATCGCGGACGCGCGCCTGATCGTCATTGACAACGCGTCTGATGCGTTCGATGGAAACGAGAACGCGCGCCGGCAGGTGCGGGCTTTCGTTCAAGCGCTCGCAGAACTTGGGCGCCCGAACGATGCCGCGGTTTTGCTCCTGGCGCACATTGACAAGAACGCCGCGCGCTACGGCTCCAACGGAAACAGTTACAGCGGGTCGAGCGCATGGCATAACTCGGCCCGCTCGCGCTTGGCGCTGATCCAGGACAAACAGAGCGTGGAGCTGCGCCACGAGAAATCCAACCTTGGGCAAATGATTCGTTCGCTCCGGCTGACCTGGGCAGATGGCGTGCTGCTGCCCATGGTCGGCGGCGAAGGCAGCAAGTCAGAGGACGACGCGGCGGCAGTGCTGGCGGCGCTGCGGGCAGCGGCCGATGCTGGGGTGTCCGTATCTCCGGCGCGCAGTGGCTCGAACAATGCGCAGCGCACGCTGGCGACTTTCGCCGAACTGCCCGAATGGCTGCGCGGATCCGGCGGGCGCGATGCGTTTTGGGCGGCAATCAATGCGCTCCGAGCCAGTGGCCGAGTGGAAATGGAGCAGTACCGAAATGCCGATTCCAAGGTGCGCGAACGATTCAGAGTAACCGTGCCGGCAGGTGCGCCCGCTCCGAACTTCAATGCAGCCGCGTGATGCAGAGAACCGGCGGATGGACCGCCGCGATGCGGCTTGTGTCTCCCGCTTTCGCCGGTTTCCGCCAGTTGTACGGATCGGAACAACCGGCGGGAACCAGCGGTGCGGCCCCGGCCGCACTTCGCCGGTTCTGCGGGGGTTATAGGGGGAACCGGCGGCGGCGAACTGGCGAACAACTGGCGGCCTGGCGCTCGCATCCACGGATGCCAGCTTTCGATAGGTCGGCCTCGCGCGCGTGCGCGCGTGCGCGCCACCTGGGCGAGCATGCCGCGGTTCGGTTTGCATCCGGTTCGACAGATCAAGCAGCAGCGCACCTGCGGCGGAAAGTAGCTTATGGTGCGACTTTTAGCCATCTGCTCGGTAGCAGCTGCGACGCTTAAACCCTCATATGTCCCTTGACTGAGACAAAAAGCCGGGTACAATATTCGGTATGGGAGAGGCGGCCATGAATATCAACAATGGACCACTGAATGCCCTTTCCCCAATTTCTCCGCGGCGCCGCCGCTGCTGAACCCCTGAGCGTATCCACTGCCGCCGAAATCCTCGCGGCACGCCAAGATTACGCATCCCGCACCCTGGCTGACCTGGAATCCCGGCGCGCCGCGTATCACGCCGCGTTGAGTGACGGCGCGATGGCCGCCGAGGAGCTGGACAGCCCGGCGATCGAGCGTGCACAACGCGAGTTCGCCCGCGCAAAGGAGCGCAACGACCGCGCGACAGAAGCGGTCCAGGTTGCCGAAGCCGAACACGCGAAAGCCGTGGAGCGCGAGAAGCATCGGGCGCTGGTGACGCAATGGGACGCGATCGAGGCCGAGTTTGCGGAACGCCACGCGGCGGCCGCGGAATATGAAGCGCTCGCGGCCCAACTTGCCGAAGCGCGCGTCAAATACGAGCGAGCGGCGGCCGATTCTTACGGCGCGTTTCCCCCGGCGCTCAAATGCACGCCCCATTACGCAGTGCTCGCGGAAGGGCCGAACCAAGCTCAAAACGAATTGGAGCGCGCGGACGTTGTGCGCGACTGGCGGCGGGCCGTCGGCGCGATCAAGTGTCCGGCAATCACGACCATAACCGCCGGGCTGCAAGAAATGGTGCGGCAAGCCCGCAAGCAGGCCGGCGCATGACCGAACAACAGACACCGGCAGCGGGCGCGCAGCCAGCACCCGCGGCAGCTACACCGGCACCGGCACCACTTGCGCAGCCGAGGGCGGCAGGCTTTCGCGGCCGCGTGGACGTGGCTTCGCTGTTCCCCGCCGGACATCCGGTGCCGCCACGGGGCACCGCCGAATATGCGAACGCGGTGATGACCGCCGGGCGCGTGGAGTTCGGCCAGATCACCGCGGCCGAGGCGACTGCGGAACTGACCGGGCAGCCTGGCGCCGCGACCGATGAGCCATCGGGCGCGTCGGGCGAACAAGCCACGCCCGCGACGCCGGTGGATGCAATGAACGCGAGCCGCGAACTTGCCGCCGGATTGCAGGAGGCGGGCGAGATTGCCGGCTTGGATCCGCGCACAGCAGACCATTACGCGAAAGTCCTGCGCGATGGGTTGCAGAACCCGCCAACCGAAGCGGCGAAGCACGCCGCGAAAGAAACCACGATGCAACAGCTCAGGCACGCGTACGGCAACAAGGCCGAGCGCATGATTGCCGACGCGCGCGCCGAGCTGGAAATCTTGGCGCAGCGATTGCCGAAGCTGCCTCAGTGGCTCGAAGTCACCGGCGCGGGTAACGATGCCGGGATCATTCTGCGGCTTGCGCAGAGCCACGCCGACCGGCAGCGCGCCCGACTGACGAAGCAGGTGCGCGGCGGCCGATGAGCACGCAACGCGACTCCATCGTAGACGCCTGGGCGGCATCTTTCAAAAACGTTTTTGCGGCACACGCTGATGCGTTCGCCACGGCTTGGGATGCACGCGACGGCGAAGCGCTGACCCATCTACGCCACGAGTTCGACGGGGCGGCCCGAGATTTTCTCGCCCTGGTGGACCTGGCGCGCGGCAACGCCGAGCGCGAAGCGAGGCTCGCCGCGGGCGACGCCTGCAAGTTGGCCGAACGGGCGCAGCGCATTCAGCGCATCGTTGAATCGAAGGCCGCCCATGGCTGACACGCCCGAAGCAAAACGCCGCAGCCGGCACGCGAAGGGCGACGGTGGCACGCTCACGCACAAGCAGGCCGCGTTCCTGCACCACTTCGCATCCGGCATGACCGCAAAGGATGCCGCAATAGCGGCCGGCTATTCAAAGGACCGCGCGCGATCGCACGCATACGATTTGGTGCGGCATCCGCAGATCCGCGCCGAGCTGGACAAGATCGCCGAAAAGGCCCGCGAGGAAACCGCGTACACCATCGCCGAAGCATTCCGCGAAGCCGGCGAAGCAATCGAGCACGCGAAGGAAAAAGGGAACCCGAACGCGCACGTTCGCGCCGTTGAGCTGCGCGCGCGATTGCATGGGCTCCTGGTGGACAAACTGGAAGTGAAGGCCGAGCCCGTAGACATTGCCGGCGCTTTGGCCGCGGCTCGTGCACGCGTTTTACCGCCGTTGGAAATCGAGCGCGAGAGCAGCGAGTTGGCCGAAGGTCGGGCCCGGTTGCGACTACCGCGCGACAACGCCGAGCCGATCGAGGCGGAATGCACCGTGATTCCGGGCGCTTCCGCGGCCCGCGCCACTGATTACCAATCAGCGGCACCGCAAATGGGGCCCCCTATTTTGCCGGAGGGGGAGTGGCGGCCGGGGGTGGGGGCCGGATTGCGGCGCGATGTTCCATCCCGGAGCCATGTCGAAGGAGCCGGCGAAAATTTTTTTCATGAGGCCAAATGAATGGGCTATCTGAACGCACAACCCGGCGACGACGCGCTGATCCAGGCGACCGGCGAAACCGGTACGGACCAACTGCCGAAGCCTTCCACGTTCGAGGGCTCGTTGGAAGAAATCGGCAAGGGCATTCCCGGCGGTATCGCTTCCGCGGCCGGCGCCGCCGTGGATGTTGCCCAGCACGATTACGACCTCGTTCGCGGCTACCTGTCCGACGCCGCCGGAATCCGGCTCAATCTGACGCCGCACCCTGGCCCGATTCTCACGGACGTTGCGCCGAGCCAATTGCCCCCGGCCGGATGGGAGCAGAAAGTTTCCGAACAGCGACAAGACCTGGATAAATGGCTGGAGGCCAATCGTCAGTACCACGGCAGCGGTGCGCAACTCCTGGGCGGCCTAGCGAAAACGGGTACGGAATTCGCGATTGGCGCGCCCGCTGGCCCGCTCGGCGCGGCCACCGTGGTGGGCGGTGCAACCGCCAACGACACGTACGACGAACTGCGCGCGCAGGGCGTGGACGACGCCACGGCCAAGGAAGCGGCAACTGCACAAGGCAGCATCGCCGCGATTGGCGCGGTGTTGCCCTTCAAGGTCCCCGGCGTTGCGGCGAAGCTCCTTGGAGCCGCAGGAATCAATATCGGACTCGGCGTCGCTTCCCGTGGCGCGCAACATGAAGTGCTGGAAGCGAACGGCTATCCAGAAATGGCAGCCATTCAAAAAGCTTTCGACTTGCAACAGATGGCGGCCGATGGCCTCGCCGGTTTATTTATGGGCTTCGGCGCCCATCTGCACGAGGCCGCCACCGGCGCGGCGGCGCCGGAAACCGCGCCCGAACCGCTGGCCCCGATCGACCGGCCGCCGCCCTCGCAGGTGGACGCCGCGCGTGTGGTCGCCGACCAGGCCAATGCCGCCAACAGCGGTCCCGGCACGTTCACCACGCCCGAGGCCGCCGACCTACATGCCGAAGTGTTCGGCCGTGCAATGGACGACCTGCGCAATGGCCGCGACCCCCACGTGACCGCGGACGAAGCGCAAACCCTGGCCGCCAACATGGTGGACAACCCGGCGCGAGCCGCGACTGTGGACAACGTGCGCAACATCTTGGCCGCGGATCCCGATGCGATCGAAGCGCAGAACATGGCGGGCGTGCTGGGCGAAGCGCGCGCCACCGTGGCGGCGAAGTTCCCCGACTTCAACGCGGCGAGAGATGCCGCAGGGCCCGACTTGGCGCCTGTGACGCCAGATCCGGCCGTGGACGCCATGGCGCGGCACTTGGAAGCGAAATATCCCGACGCGCTCATCCCGCAAGAGGACGGGAGCCAAATCACGGTGAAAGAAATGATGCAGCGAATGCGCGAAGCGATGGCGAATGCCGAATCCGATCGCAAATTGATGGACGCCGCCGTGGCGTGCTTCGGGAGTACCGGCGGGATCGCGTGAGGCGCTGAGAAAACTGCAACACCGGCGCCGGCCGAACCGGCAACCCTCAAACTTGGAGCAAACGAAAAATGGCTGATTATTACTACGGGCTCAACCTGGGCGACAACGTCGACAAAGCCGTAGTGTCTGACGCACCCACGGGAAAGGACATCGAGCTTCGCAGCAGCACCGCGGTCACGTCCCGCACCGGCATCGAAGTTACCTTGCGCAGCCTGGAAAACTTCATTCTGATGCAGCCGTATCCGCCGCTGTGACGTGGGCCATTGCCGGCAGGCGCCATAGCCTTCGCCGAGCCGGAGGGCCGCAAAACTGTGACTTGAGGCACATCCTACGCCGCCTCTGCAAGGCAAAATTTGCCCAAGGCGTTGAATAACGTGGAAAAGTCAATCACGGATTGGTTACGGTCGCCGAGTGCACCTCAATTGTTACGCCAATTTTTGTAGACAACAAATTGTTTACGAGTTTAGACTCGAAAAAGCGGAAGCGTGACGGACCGCTCAAAAACTGCCTATCCGATTACGCCGCCTTTACCAGCATGGGAAAGGCTCGTTTGCCGTAGGTTTTAGCATAGATCCGTTTGCCGTTCTTGAGCGTGCGATATGGCCGGAATACCAGCACATACCCCTCTGGAATTGGCAACGGAAGTTGCTCCTGCTTCATGGACATCACCTCCTACTCCGGGCTCATTTGCATGCTCGACACATGCACCCCGGCCGGAATGAAGTCCGACACGCTCCCGCAAGGGCCAGCCGGTGCTGCGCGCTTATACTTCTGAGGGCATGGGCGCGCAGCACCGTGGTGGTTATCGGTTCCTGGGGCGCTGGCACAACTGGTACCCAGAAACCTCGCTTAGCGTGACACGACCTTCCTCCTAGCGGAGCGACTCCGCTATCAGTTAAACCCCCACCCCTAGGGTGCCGAAGCCTGCCCGCTGCCCAGATATTGGACGGTTCAGGTTTGTCCGGCGGGTACAACTTACGCTGACATTTGTCGAGTGTAAAGCTGCGATAGGGTCAAAATTACACAATTCCATCACCTTTGTGATTTCAGGGTGGACGACCCTTCACAAAGTGTTCTCTGCCCCAGACCGCGCGCGGCGATCACCTACCGCAAGCCGCTCCGACGCATGTCCTGCGGCAGAGTCAGGGGCGCGCATATACTCGGCGCCTATGTGCTACTCCGCGCAAATCTGGGCCGAGTACCGCAAGTATGAGCGGGCCTTCGGCGCGGGCCTGAGCATTGCCGACTACGTGCGGCTCTTTTGGGAGCGGCGCAGAGACGGAGGCTGGCAGAAGATCCCAAAGGCCATGAAGACGGCTTTTGCCGAGCCTCGCAACGACGCCGAACGCGAGCTGGCCGCGATCATTGCGGAAGGCGACGCAGAGCAGGCGCGCGCGCTCGAGTCCGAACTGTTCGCGCAAAAGACCCGCCTGGCGAATGCTGAGCGAGCGCTGCAAAGCAAGATCACAAAGAAGGCGCAAAACGAGCAGCGCATAGCGCGCGACAAGATGGAACGCGCGCAGCGGAACCTGGCGGACCTTCGCCGCAAAGAACTGGAGCCGCGCGATTCGCGCATCTATCCCGGCCAGTACGCACCCGTGATGATCGTGCAGGATGGGAAGCGCCTTATTGTGCCCATGCGTTACCAGTGCCGTCTGCCGGGCTGGAATGAAGTCATCGAGCGCAAGTTTCCGGGCACTTACAACGCGCGCCGGGACAACCTGGAAAAGACGTGGGCCAAGCTGTTCGGCTATCAGCACGGCATCATGGTTGTGACCGCGTTCTATGAGAACGTTTCCCGGCTCAGCGTGGAGCATCGGGAGCTTGCGCCCGGCGAGAAAGAGGAAAACGTGGTGCTGGAGTTTCGGCCCAGCCCGCCACACGACATGCTGGTGGCGTGCCTGTGGAACCGCTCGCCAGCGGGCGAATCTGAGCTTTACTCATTCGCCGCAATCACCGACGAACCTCCAGCGGAAATCGCAGCCGCGGGGCATGACCGCTGCATCATCCCGATCAAGCCGGAGAACGTGGACGCTTGGCTCACCCCTGACGCGGGCAACCTGGCCGCGCTGCACGCGATCCTCGATGATCGCGACCGGCCCTATTACGAACATCGCATGGCGGCTTGACTCCACGCCTAGCTATTGAGAGCGGAGGGCACAGCATGAATCACATGGATTGGTGGGGCTACGCGTTAACGGGCGCGGGTATGGGGCTCATCGCGTGGCTTTATGAACGCATTGGCCGCTGGTTCCGGGAAGGCCCGTCACGGAAGGACGAAACGGGCGCGCCACCACAGGCGTAGCGCGCCGGTGCATTGGCAATGCGCATCAGCCGTCGCTGAGCAACACCGCCTGACTTCCCGGCGCGCCTAAGTAGTATCGCGCGAAACGGGTCGCGGGCGTATCGGCGAAAGCCGGCGGAGCGCGTAGGGGATCGCTTACGGCTTTTGCTTAGTCGTTGCCGTCGAGAACTGGCCCGTGTTCGCCATGGTTGCAGGCGCGAAGCGCGGTCGCCCGTCCAACCCTGGCGGATTCTCGAAGCACAGAATCCGATCAATCTTGATCCGATCCCACAAGCTGCACTCAGTGACGGTGCCGCCGATTCCGTGGCCCAAGCCGCCGGCCCTCCATGCGAGCGCAGCGGTCACACCATCGCGGGTGATCGTGCCGTGATAGCGCCAGTCATGATCCCCGCAGGGCTCGGGCAGAGGATCCGCGTGCGCGCGCCAGTCGGCGAGCAAGTCAATAGTGATGACGCGCTCGCGTTCGGATTTGGTGAGGCTTCGACGGGACACGCACGCAGTATGCGCGCACGGGTGTTCAGGGGACGAGACGCACGGATGGGGTCACTATCGCCACCCTTTTGTCAGCGCGTACTCCGTGCCTGATGCATTCAGGCTGTATCGCAACTCGCCTCTTCCTTCGCGCACGGTTAGCAACTTGCGATCGGCAAGTCCGAACAAAACGCAGTCCGCTTGGAAATTAGAGATTTTGAGGCGTCGGATAATGTCGAGCCTGGAAAAGGCCTTCTTCGGATTGCTTGCAAAGAATTGGATCACACATTTTTCAATAAATTCGAGCGGGATCTCAGCCGAAGGAACGACCCGGCGCCATTTCAACCCTTCGAGGCGCACGATGGGCGAATACGCTACAACCGGAACCCAGCGGCGACGACGCCACATTCGGAAAGACGCCACAAGAACCAAACTGCACAGCGCCAGGATGCGTTCTGGGGGATTGGTCGCGGCCCATAGATACTCTGCGAGCGATTCGACGCCCGCCCACGCCTTCGGCCATAGTCCCACCGCTTGCTTGATCGCCCATAGGATCACGGCCACTACCAAGCCAATGGCAACTTCGCGCCTGATCTTTGAACTCGATTCTTGGGCGGATTCCATAAGGGGGCCCCGGCGATAACCAATTTGCCAGCTACACGTGCCTCGGGATAGTACAATTGCCAAAGCAAGGGACAGACGCGGAAAGGCCGCCGGGCAGAGCCGCGGCGGCCTTTATAGATCGTTGAGTTTCCTAGGAAATCTCAATTTAATTTGGCAGCCCCGGATGGATTCGAACCACCGAATGCCTGAGTCAGAGTCAGGTGCCTTACCGCTTGGCGACGGGGCTAAAGGCGCTGCCTAGTTTAGAGCGGATTGCAAAGCGTCGCGAGCTGCCATCCATGGCAAAAGGCCGTGGTTGCGCGTTACACGTCAGTACACGAGGATTCCTTCGCCCCACAGCGGTACATCCATGTACCGGGCCTGATCCGAGCACCGCCGGCGCGCAACATGGCGCTTTGAACCGGGCCGAGCGCAGCAGCTTTGCGACCGCTCGTTAGCGCTTGGAGAACTGCGTGGCGCGCCGCGCCTTGTGCAGACCGACCTTCTTGCGCTCCACCTCACGCGCGTCGCGGGTCATGAACCCGGCCTTGCGCAGCGGCGACTTCAAGGTTTCGTCGTACTCGACCAGCGCGCGGGCGATGCCGAGCCGGATCGCGCCGGCCTGACCGGTGATGCCGCCGCCTTCCACGTTGACGCTGACGTCGAACTTGTCGGCCATCTGGGTGAGTTCCAGCGGCTGGCGCACGATCATGCGCGAAGTTTCGCGGCCGAAGAAATCATCCAGCGACTTGCCGTTGACGGTGATCTGGCCCTGGCCCTTGCGCAGGTACACGCGCGCGGCGGAGGACTTGCGGCGGCCGGTGCCGTAATTCTGGGTCTGCGGGGTCGCCATCATCAAATCTCCAGCGCCTGCGGCTGTTGTGCGGTATGCGGATGCTCGGTGCCGCTGTAGACCTTGAGCTTGCGGAACATCGCGCGGCCCAGCGGGTTCTTCGGCAACATGCCTTTCACGCCGATTTCGATCACGCGTTCGGGATGCGCAGCCAGCATGTCCTTCAGACTGAAGGTCTTCAGGTTGCCGACATAGCCGGTGAAACGGTGATAGTTCTTGTCTTCCAGCTTGTTGCCGGTCACCGCGATCTTGTCGGCGTTGACCACGACGATGTAATCGCCGGTATCAATGTGCGGGGTGTACACGGGCTTGTGCTTGCCACGCAGGCGGCGCGCAACTTCGGTGCACAGCCGGCCCAGCGTCTTGCCTTCGGCATTGACGATGAACCAGTCGCGCTTGACCTCGGCGCTCTTGGCGCTGAACGTCTTCATGGGGATGTTCCTGTCCTGAAATTCCGCACACGCGGGTGCGGTTTTGTGCGCAAGGATGCGCATTTACCCGGGAGAAAGACCGGCAAGAATAACGGAGCCGCGGGCCCTGCGCAAGCTTTTCGGCGCCGGCGCGGAGCCTTCCCGGAGAGGCCGGCCCGGGCGAATGATAGCATTCCGGCGATGGCCTCCACGGAACAAGCGGCACGCATCGCCGCGCTCGCCGATGAATGCGTAAAGTGCGGCCTTTGCCTGCCGCACTGCCCGACTTACGCGCTGGATTCCACCGAAACCGAGTCGCCGCGTGGACGGATCGCGTTGGCCGCGGCCGGCACCTCGGGCGCGGTGGAGGCGGGCAGCGATCTGCGCCTGCATCTGGATCACTGCCTCGCCTGCCTCGCCTGTGAGCGGGTCTGCCCGGTGCCGGTGCATTACGGACCGCTGATCGTGGAAACCCGCGCGGCGCTCGCGCCGGCCCGGCGCCGGCCACGGTGGCTGCTGGACATCCTGTCGCGGCCGCGGCTGTTGCGCGCGTTCGCTGGCCTGATACGGGGGACCGGTGCGCGGCGCTGGTTGCCGGCATTGACGCGCATGCTGGCGCAGGATTCTTCCTGTCGCGCGGCGGTACGGGTGCTGGCGATCGCGCCACCGGTCGGCCGCGCAATCCGCCGCCGCACGCCCGCGGCGGGGTCGCGCCCGCGCGTGGCACTGTTCGGCGGCTGCGTGCAGGGCGTCTACGAACACGACGCGCAGGACGCGGCGATGCGCCTGCTCGATGCGGCGGGCTTCAATGTGGTGATGGTCGAAGACCTCTGCTGCGGCGCGCTGGCCGCGCACACCGGCGATACACCGCGCGCAGACAAGCTGATGGCGCGCACACGCGAAGCGTTCGAGCGCAGCGGCGCACAGGCGCTGCTGACCGCCACTCCCGGCTGCCTGGGCACCCTTCGCGCGGCGCTTCCGGACACGCAGGTGGACGATGTGCTCGGCTTCCTGTCCGCGCATGCAGACGCGCTGCAATTCGACGCGCTCGGGGCACGCGTGGCGCTGCACCTGCCCTGCACGCAGGTGAACGTGGCCCGCAATGTTGATGCGGTTCGCACATTGCTGGCGCGCGTGCCCGGCTTGCAGATTTCGGTGTTGCCGACGCAGGCGCAATGCTGCGGCGCGGCCGGCAGCCACATGCTGGAATTCCCGCAGCGCGCAGCGGCATACCGCGAGAAAGTGTTGGCGCTGCTGCCGCAACCCGCACCCGATATCCTGCTGACGTCCAACATCGGTTGCCGCCTGCATTTTGCGGTGGGCCTGCAGGAATGCGGTTCGCGGCTGAAGATCGAGCATCCGCTCACGCTGCTTGCGCGACAATTGGAGCAACGAATGTAGGACGTCCGCGCGCGACCACGGAGTTCTTCGCCGGGACGGCAGCTTCATCGCGCGCAAGCAGGCTCCTGCAAGCCAAAGCCATGAACAATCCTCGTCATCTGAGCAAATTCGACTTCGCCCTGTCCGGCCTCGAACGCGCGCTGGGGACGGTGTGCGGTGCTGCAGTGGAGTCGCGGCCCTCGCCGGCCACGCAACCGGAGCCGCACCTGCAAGAAGCCGAGCGCAAGCACGCGGCCGGGCTGATGCGCGTCAACCACACCGGCGAGGTCTGCGCGCAGGCGCTGTACGACGGCCAGGCTGCGCTGGCCCGCGATGAGTCCACGCGCGCGCATCTGCACGCCGCCGCCGCCGAGGAAACCGATCACCTGGCCTGGTGTGCGCAGCGCCTGCACGAGCTGGACGATCGCTCCAGCCTGCTGAATCCCCTGTGGTACGCGGGCAGCTTTGCGATCGGTGCGGCGGCCGCGGCATTGGGCGATCGCTGGAGTCTCGGCTTCGTCATGGAAACCGAACGCCAGGTGGAAGCGCATCTGCACGAACATCTGCAAAGCCTGCCGGAAAGCGATGCGCGTTCGCGCGCGATCCTCACCCGGATGCAGACCGAGGAAGCGCGCCACGCGGCCAACGCCCGCGCGCGCGGCGGCGTGGAGTTGCCGCAGCCGATTCCTTCGATGATGCGCTTGGCTTCGGCCGTGATGAAGGCGGTGGCGTATCGGGTGTAGGGAGCGGGCCATGACCGCTGATTCGCGTGGCGGGTCGAGACCGCCCTACGCTCCTCCAAATGTCACGCTCAGCCCAAGCATCACGCTCCGTCCCGGCCCCGGCTCGAAATAGCGGCCGTTAGCATCGTTGACGATCACCGAACCGATGTAGCGGCGATCGAACAGGTTGTCCAGGCGCAGGAATGGCGCAATCGTGGCGCTGCCACGATGCGCGATGTAGCCGAGGTCGGCGCCTAGCAACGCGTAACCCGGTGCGCGCGCGCTGTTGGAATCGTTCACTGCCACCGCGCCGACGGCGAACACGTTCATGCCGGCGTGCCAGCCCCTGTCGCCGCCCCAGCGCAGGCCGCCGTCGAAAAGGTTGCGCGGCACCCCGGGAATGCGCGCGCCTGCTTCGACCGCGCAACCGTTGAGCGGATCGCAACCGGAGGCCTGGGTGAACCGCGCATCGAGATACGTGTAGGCCATCTGCATGCGCCAGAGGCCGGCGAGCGGCAGGTCGAGATCCACTTCCGCGCCGCGCCGGCGCGCGCGCCCGATGTTCTGGTACGTGGTCCGGCCGCCACTGCTGCTGAACACCGCCAGCTCGTTGCGCGTTTCGGACTGGAACAGCGCGACATCCAGTTTGCCCGCGTTGCCCCAACGCCACTTCGAACCGATCTCCGCATTATCCGAACGCGCCGGACGCAGGTTGAACGCCAGTCCCGCCCCGCCGTCGGCGCGATAGCCCAGCTCGTTGAAGGTGGGCGTTTCGAAACCGCGCCCCAACGAGGCGTAGAGGTGCCAATGCGGATTCGCGTCGAACATCAAACCCGCGACCGGATCGGTGGCGCCGTAATCCACACGCCCGCTGTCGTCCGGATTGGTCGCGGTGATGTAGGCGTCATCGGTGCTGAAATGCACGTCGCTGTGGCGAACGCCGGCGGTCAATGACCAGCGCGGCGCGAACTGCCACACCGCTTGCGCGTACTCGTCCAGGTCGTGGACATCGTCCTGCTCGTCGCGGCGCAGGGCGCCGACCACGCCCAGCTCATCACCGACGAAATTCTCGTAACCGAGACGATGCTGGTCTTCGCGATCCCAACTCACGCCGGCGGTGAATTGCAACGTGCGCCCGGCGAGTTCGCCACTCCAGATCCAGCGCGCATCCATGCCGCCGTAGTTCGTGCCGAGGTCGATCACGCCCCCGGAACTCAGCGGATTGGCCTGTGCGAATACCGGCACCGAAAGGAATTGCGTGATGTCGCGCCGGCCGTAGTACGCCATCACGCGCAGTTGTTGGCGATCGCCGATCGGCTGCTCGTAGACCACACCGCCCTGGTTCTGACGCACGCTCTTGCGCGTATCGAACGCCAGTGAAGAAGGCGCAGCCTGGCGCGGATCGGCCAGATACTGCGCATACGTCAGCCCCTGTGGATCCTGCGCTTCCGGCAGCCGCACCGTGTTCGCAAGCAGCGTGAGCTTGCCGCCGCCTTGCGTGTCCAACGTGAGCTTGGCGTTGCCGTTATCGCGTCGCGCGCGGCTGTGCTCGCGATAACCACCGGTACTGAAATGCGAGACGTCCACGTTGTAACCGAAGGCGCCGATCAGGCCGCGCGCGTCAGCGTCCAGATGAAAGGTATCGTAACGGCTGGCCTGCGCGTCGATGCGCTGCTGCGGCGGATCACTGCCCTCGGCGGTGAACAACTGGATCACGCCGCCTGACGAGTTGCCGTATAGCGCGGAGAACGGCCCGCGCAGCACTTCGATGCGATCGGCCGAACCCAGGCCAAAATGCGAAACCTGTCCCTGCCCGTCGGGCATGGTCGCCGGAATGCCGTCGGTATAAAGCCGCACGCCGCGCACGCCGAAGGTGCTGCGCGCGCCGAAGCCGCGGATGGAGATCTGTTCGTCCTGCGCGTAGTTCTGGCGGTCGCGCGCCAGCACGCCCGGCACGGTGCGCAAGCTTTCCGAGGCATTGACGTTCGGCTGGTCGGCGCCGTCGCCGTTCAAATGCACCGCGCTGACGGATGCCGGCACGTCGAACGCCGGCTGCGCCACCGGGGTGCCGGTGACCACGATCGTCTGCAGGGTTTTTTTCTGCGCCTGTCTTTGCGCGTCAATCCCAGATTGCTGCGCGTGCGCGGCGAATGCGAGTAGCGCAATGGCTGCCGCCAGAGTCATCAGCCCGCTTTTGCTTCCGTGCACCGCGGCTCCTTCCTTGGGTTTTGCGAAATTCTAGTGAGCGGATTGCAAAGCGTCACGAGCGAAGCTGCCATCCATGGCAGAAAGGCTCCGTGGTTGCGCGTCGCCGGAGCGCGTGTACGCGTCAGTACATGAGCATTCCGAGCACCGCCGGCGCGCAAGATGCCGAGCGCAGCAGCTTTGCAACCGCTCATCACATCAGGTTCCGGCCATGGAACAACTCTTCGATCTCCCGCTTCAGCAGCAGTTCGATGCGCTGGCGATCCTTGAACGACAGGTCTTCCGCGTGCGCCTCGAACAGATACGTGTCGAGATCGAAATCCTTCACGTGCATCTTGGTGTGGAAGATGTTCTCCTGGTACACGTTGACGTCGAACATCTCGTATTTCTGCCGGATGTGCTTGGCGAGATAGTCCTGGATCGAATTGATCTTGTGGTCTATGTAGTGCTTCTTGCCTTTCACGTCACGGGTGAAGCCGCGCACGCGGTAGTCCATCGTGACGATGTCGGACTCGAAGCTGTCGATCAGGTAATTCAACGCGCGCAGCGGCGAGATCACCCCGCAAGTCGCCACGTCGATGTCGGCACGGAAAGTCGCGATGCCGTTGTGCGGGTGCGTCTCCGGATACGTATGCACGGTGATGTGCGACTTGTCCATGTGCGCGACCACCGCATCGGAAATCATGTCGCGGCCGAGCTTCTCCACCACCGGATGCTCGGAAATCAGGATCGTCACGCTCGCGCCCTGCGGATCGTAGTCCTGACGCGCGATATTGAGGATGTTGGCGCCGATGATGTCGGCGACATCCGTCAGAATTTGTGTCAGGCGATCAGCGTCGTACGCTTCATCGATGTAATCGATGTAGCGGTCGCGCTGGGTTTCCGACACCGCGTAGCAGATGTCGTAGATGTTGAAGCTGAGCGCCTTGGTGAGGTTGTTGAAA
>JBQCCR010000003.1:0-21296 GCA_051961995.1 Rhodanobacteraceae bacterium
CACGAGCTCCGACAAGGGAACCGTGACAAGGCACGGCGACCAGAAGTGGTCCGGCACGTATGCCCAAGGCCTCTCCTGGAACCGCGGCAAACCCTGGAACGGTCCGGATGGAAAAGGGGGCACGTACCAGGACGGGCATGACGTGAAAATGGTCCAGAACAAGGATGAAGCCGACATGGGTCCGACCGCCGGTCCCGGCGAAATCGTCAGCGGCACCGGCCAGGTCGTTCACCCGGGTCAGAAAAAAGGCCAGGACACAGGCGGCGGCCAGACCGACGACGCCGGCACCACCCACAGCGGCGGCCGGAATGCGCAGGGCCAGTACATCGCGCCTTCCGGCCAGGATGCGCCCGTCAAGCCGAAGGAACAGGGTACGCTGAAGATGGACTACAACGGCAAGAACGGCGCGATCGACCCCAAGGTCAACGGCACCAACGGCGGGGGTGGTTGAGTTGCAGGTCGTGGCGGCGGACGCGGGGGCGTTCGCCGCCGACACACACGAAGTGGTGAACGTGCGTGCTTCGTCTCCAGCAACATTTCCGGGCAGGACGGCAAGGTCACGCAGGGGCCCGCTTCGTCGCACACGCAAACGACCACAAGCGAGGAAACCGCAACGACCGCTTTCCACAAGCCATGAAGTGGATGGCTTCAATCTGTTCTGCACCTATGATGCGCAGGAGGGCCGGTAGGCCTCGGCAAGAGAAACGATGTGACAGCAACCCCCACGTTTGTACGTCCCGCATCATCCAGCGCGCGGGGGCAGCAGCTCCCGTGCATCTTGACGGCAATGCTCGCCTGCGCGTGCTCGCTGACGGCCCACGCGCAACCACGGCCCTCATCCGTCCTCGCATGCAACAAGACTGCGCCCGCGCCCTCCCCGGCTTATGCGGCGCGCATCGCGGCAATGGATCGCAAGCTCGGCATCCCGCCGGGTTACGGCCCATCGCACGGGTTGACGCTGGTGCCGGAACCGGCCGCGCTGGCCGTTGCCGGCCAGGATCTGCGCGGACGGACCGTGCGCCTGGTACCCTCCGCCGCCGCCGCGCTCAAGCGGATGACGGCCGCGGCGGCCAGGGAAGGCGTGACATTGCAAATCGTTTCCGGTTTTCGCAGCGCGGCGTATCAAGCCGGCCTGCTGCGCGCCAAGTTGGATCGCGGCATGAGCATCACGACCGCACTGAGCATCAATACGCCGCCCGGCTACAGCGAACACCAGAGCGGTTGCGCGGTGGACGTGGCCACACCGCACAGCCCGGCTGCCGAGCAGAGCTTTGCGCGCACTCCCGCCTACGCCTGGTTGAACAGGCACGCGGCCGAATACGGGTTCCATCTTTCGTATCCGTCAGCCAATGCGCACGGCATCGAATTCGAGCCGTGGCATTGGCGGTATGTCGCGCCTGCGCCATCGAGCAGCCGATAACCGGGCGGTTCCGGCGAGCCCGTGCTCAAGCCGCGTCGGCGGCGTAGAGATCAAGCAATTCGGCTTCGGCGCTGTCCAGTTCCGCGCGCACGTCGCGATGCCGCTCGCTGATTTCCGCGATGCGCACGGGATCATTCGCAGCCGAGGCGGCGTCGGCCAGTTGAGACTCGACCGCATCCAGCTGCGCCTGCAGCTCGGTGACACGCCGCTCGGCGCGTGCGACGCGTTGGGGATTGGTCTTGGCGGATCTACGCGGCGCGCTGCCGACGGGGTCCGCAACCGCGTTTCGCTCGTCACGATTCGAGGGCGCACCCTGCGCCGGTTTCGAACGCAACCACGCCGCATACTCGTCCAGATCGCCATCGAATTTCTCGACGCGCCCGGCAGCCACGCGCCAGAAGGTGTCGCACACCAGGCCGATCAGATGGCGATCATGCGAAACCAGCACGATCGCGCCGGGGAAATCCGACAGCGCTTCGGCCAGCGCCTCACGCATGTCCAGGTCGAGATGGTTGGTGGGTTCGTCCAGCAGCAACACGTTCGGCTTGCGCCAGGCGATCAGCGCCAAGGCAAGGCGCGCCCGTTCGCCACCGGAAAAACCGTCCACGCTTTCGAACGCGCGATCCCCGGGAAAATCCCAGCGGCCGAGGAAATCCCGGAACGCCTGCGCGGATTCATTCGGCGCGAGTTCGCGCAGATGATCAACCGGTGATTGCCCCGCGCGCAACGACTCGACCGTGTGCTGCGCGAAATATCCGATCACCAGATCCGGATGCGCGCTGCGCTCGCCGGCCAGCAGCGATAGTTCGCCCACCAGCGTTTTCACCAGCGTGGATTTGCCTGCGCCGTTGGGACCGAGCAGGCCGACGCGATCGCCGGCTTCCAGGCCGAAGCCGACGTCGCGCAGGATACGAATATCACCGTACCCCGCATCCACATGGTTCAACCGGATCAGCGCGTGCGGCAGTTTCGCCGGTGGCAGGAAATCAATGTGCAGTGCGCGTTCGGCGCGCACCGCCTCGGTGCCGGCCAGCTTCGCCAGCCGCTTCATCCGCGATTGCGCCTGGGTCGCCTTGCTGGCCTTGGCCTTGAAGCGCGCGATGAACGCCTGCAGGTGCGCGCGCTCGGCCTGTTCCTTTTGATACGCGATCTGCTGCTGATGCAGGTGTTCGGCACGCTGGTGCTCGAACCGCGTGTAATCGCCGGTGTACAGGCGCGCGTGGCCGTCATGCAGATGCAGGATATGCGTGGACACACCGTCCAGGAATTCGCGATCGTGCGAAATCAGCAGCAGCGTGCCGGGATATTTCAGCAGCCATTGCTCCAGCCACAGCACCGCATCCAGATCGAGATGGTTGGTCGGTTCGTCCAGCAGCAACAAATCCGAAGGCATCATCAGCGCGCGCGCAAGGTTCAGCCGCACGCGCCAGCCACCGGAAAATTCCGACACCGCGCGCGTATGTGTTTCGGCGGGAAAACCCAGGCCGTGCAGCAGACGTCCGGCGCGGGCCGGCGCATCGTAACCGTTGAGCTCTTCCAGCCGATGATGTGCTTGCGCAACGGCTTCGTAATCCTCGCGCGCCATCGCCTCGGCTTCCTCGCGCGTCGCCGCGGCCACTTGCACGTCGCCACCCAGCACGAAATCGAGTGCGGCATCCGGCAGTGATGGCGTTTCCTGCGCGACGCTGGCGATGCGTAATCTGCCGGAAAGCTCCAGATCGCCGCGATCGGCTTCCAGTTCCCCCGTCAACGCGGCGAACAGCGAGGACTTGCCACAGCCATTGCGGCCGACCACGCCCACACGCCAGCCGGCGTGAAGACTCAGGTCGACATCGGACAGCAGCAGGCGTTGGCCGCGGCGTAGCGCGAAATTGCGGAAGGAGATCATCGCGGCATTATCGCAGACGCCGAATTGCCCTCTCGAATCTCTCGCCCGTAGTGATGTTCGACAAGCTCGGGCACGCTTCGCGCGTATCGAACCACGAACTTTCGTCGAACCCGTTCGCCCTTCGATGCCTCAGGGCCTGCCCCGGAATGCTCATTCGGGGCGAACTGCCTGGTACCGGCACGGCGTCATCCTTTGCGGAACACCAGTTTCCCGCCTTCCGCGTCCACCTTGAGGGCGTCGCCCGCGCCGAATTCGCCCGAGAGGATTTTCTGCGCCAACGGATTCTCCAGTTGGGTCTGGATCGCGCGCTTCAACGGACGCGCGCCGTACACCGGATCGAACCCGGCATTGCCCAGCAGCACCAGCGCCGAATCCGAAAGTTCCAGCGTGATCTGCCGCTCCTGCAAGCGTTTCGCCAGATACTGCGTCTGCAGGCGCGCGATCTCCCGGATCTGCGTCTTGTCCAGCGGATGGAACACCACGATCTCGTCCAGCCGGTTGATGAATTCCGGGCGGAAATGCGCCTGCACCACGCCCATCACCGCGGCTTTCATCTGCGTGTAGGCCTCGGGTGAATCCTCGTCGATGCCGCTGGCGGCGATCTCCTGGATCAGGTTCGACCCGAGGTTGGAGGTCATCACGATCACGGTGTTGCGGAAATCCACCGTGCGGCCCTGGCCGTCGGTGAGACGGCCGTCATCCAGCACCTGCAACAGGATGTTGAACACATCCGGGTGCGCCTTCTCCACTTCGTCCAGCAGGATCACGCTGTAGGGACGGCGGCGCACGGCTTCCGTCAGATAACCGCCTTCCTCGTAACCGACGTAGCCGGGCGGCGCGCCGATCAGACGCGCGACCGAGTGCTTCTCCATGAACTCGCTCATGTCGATCCGCACCATCGCCTCGGTGGTGTCGAACAGGAAGCCGGCGAGCGCCTTGCACAGCTCGGTCTTGCCCACGCCGGTGGGCCCCAGGAACAGGAACGATCCGTAGGGGCGATTGGGATCGGAAAGACCGGCGCGCGCGCGCCGGATTGCGTCGCTCACCGCGCGCACGGCCTCGTCCTGGCCGATCACGTTCTTGTGCAGCGCGTCTTCCATGTGCAGCAGCTTCTCGCGCTCGCCTTCCAGCATTTTCGAAACCGGGATGCCGGTCCAGCGCGAGACGACCTGCGCGATCTCTTCCGCGGTCACCTTGTCCTGCAGCAGCGTGAACCCTTTGCTCTCCGCGGCTTGGGCGGCCTGCAATTGTTTTTCCAGTTCCGGCAACTTGCCGTACTGCAACTCGCTCATGCGCGCGTAGTCCTGCCGGCGCTGCGCGGCCTCCAGCTCCAGGCGCGTCTGTTCGATCTGCTCCTTGACCTTGGTGGTGCCCGACACGGCGGCTTTCTCCGATTTCCACACTTCGTTCAAATCGGAGAACTCGCGCTCCAGTTTCTCGATGTCGGATTCGAGGTCCGCAAGCCGCTTCTGCGACTCGGGATCCTTCTCCTTCTTCAGCGCCTCGCGCTGGATCTTCAACTGGATCAGGCGGCGCTCCATGCGATCCAGCTCCTCCGGCTTGGAATCGATCTCCATGCGGATGCGCGAAGCGGCCTCGTCCATCAGGTCAATCGCCTTGTCGGGCAACTGGCGATCGGTGATGTAGCGATTCGACAACGTGGCCGCGGCGACGATCGCCGGATCGGTGATCTCGACGCCGTGGTGCACGGCATACTTTTCCTTCAGACCGCGCAGGATTGCGATGGTGTCTTCCACGCTCGGCTCGCCGACGAACACCTTCTGGAAGCGGCGCTCGAGCGCGGCGTCCTTCTCGATGTACTTGCGGTATTCGTCCAGCGTGGTCGCGCCGATGCAGTGCAGCTCGCCGCGCGCGAGCGCGGGCTTCAGCATGTTGCCTGCATCCATTGCGCCTTCGGCCTTGCCTGCGCCGACCATCGTATGCAGCTCGTCGATGAACAGGATGATGCGGCCTTCCTGCTTGGCGAGATCATTGAGCACGCCTTTCAGGCGTTCCTCGAATTCGCCGCGGAACTTGGCGCCGGCGATCAGCGCGCCCATGTCGAGGCTCAGCACGCGCTTGTCGCGCAGGCCCTCCGGCACTTCGTGGTTGACGATGCGCTGCGCAAGACCTTCCACGATCGCGGTCTTGCCCACGCCCGGTTCGCCGATCAGCACCGGGTTGTTCTTGGTGCGCCGCGAAAGCACCTGGATCACGCGGCGGATTTCCTCGTCGCGCCCGATCACCGGGTCCAGCTTGCCGCTCTCGGCGCGCGCGGTGAGATCAATGGTGAATTTCTCCAGCGCCTGGCGCTGGTCTTCCGCGTTCTCCGATTGCACGCGCTCGCCGCCACGCATCTTCTCGATCGCGGTTTCGATGTTTTGCTTGTGGGCACCGGCGGCCTTCAGCGCCGCGCCGACTTCGCCCTTGTTTTCCAGACACGCCAGCACGAACAACTCGGAGGCGATGAACTGGTCGCCACGCTGCTGGGCCAGCTTGTCGGTGAGGTTGAGCAGGCGCGTCAATTCGTTGCTGACGTTGATCTGGCCTTCCTGCCCGCGCACCTGTGGCAGCCGTTGCAGGATCTCGCCCACGCGCTCGCGCAACAGCGGCACGTTCACACCGGCCTGCGCCAGCATCGGCGCGGTCGAGCCGCCCTGCTGGTCCAGCAGCGCGGCCAGCACGTGCGCGGGTTCCAGCATGTTGTGGTCGCGACCGACCGCCAGCGACTGAGCATCGCTGAGTGCCTGCTGGAAACGGGAAGTGAGTTTGTCGGGGCGCATGGCCGATCCCTTGATGAGCCGTGTCGAGGCAGGAGAAATGTGGCCGCCCCGGGCCGGATTCAATCATGCAGCTGCCGAAACGCCGCGCCGGCGCTATCATTTTCGCAGGGGGCTTCGAGTCGGGGAAAGGCGGTGGGCGTCATCGGTTTGGAAGCGCGCTCGGCGGCGGCGAAGCGCGCCGTCTGGACGGCATTCAACGCACTGCAATTGATCTACACGATCAGCTGGAGCGCCGGCTGCATCAGTCTGGCATTGCTGGTCCGGCTGCTGGGTGGCGGCCGCACGCGCCTGCCGCTGCGCATGGCGTCCAGACTGTGGGCACCGGGCCTGCTGCACGGCGCACTGGCGCGGGTGCAGGTGGAAGGGCTGGAGCGTGTGGACTGGTCGCGGCCGCACGTGTTCGTGGCCAATCATCAGTCCATCATCGATGTCTGCGCGCTGTTCCGCGCGCTGCCCGTGCCGCTGCGTTTCGTGCTGAAGCAGGAACTGGCTTCGGTGCCTTTCATCGGCTGGTACGCGCGCGCAATGAGCATGGTGTTCATCGAGCGCGGCAAGGCGCACAGCGCCGCGCGCAGCCTGCACGCTGCGGCGCAACTGCTGGAACGCGGCGCCAACCTTTGCGCGTTTCCGGAAGGCACGCGCAGCCGCGGTGGCGAGTTGCGCCCGTTCAAGGGCGGCGTATTCCAGGCCGCGATCGCCGCGCAGGTGCCGGTGGTGCCGATCGCGATCCAGGGCAGCGGCGCAGTGCTGCCGCCTTCCGGCTTCCGCGTGCGGCCCGGCACGATCCGCCTGCGCATTGGTGAGCCGATCGTCACGCTCGGGTTGCAAGCGCACGATCGCCAGCGGCTCGCCCAACACGCGCGTGAGGCGGTGACGGAGCTGATGCACTGAGCTTCGTTTGGTCATTCACACCTCTTGCGGCACAATGAACGATCGAGCCGCTTTGATGGATCGAGGTGCCGACGACCCGCTTCAAATCCGCCAATGCGATACCCGCCCCGCCCGCGCCCGGCGCGGACGACGAGTGGGCATTGTTCCTCGATGTGGACGGCACCCTGCTGGATTTCGCGTCGCATCCCGGCGGCGTACAGGTGGAATCACAACTGCACGAAGATCTCGCCCGCCTGCATGAGCGCCTGCACGGCGCGCTGGCACTGCTGAGCGGCCGCACGCTGGCGCAACTGGATGATCTGTTCGGCTGGCGCGATCACGCCGCCGCCGGCTTGCACGGCGCGCAACTGCGATTGGCCGACGGGCGCTCATCCGTAGATGATGGCGCACGCCTGGCCGCGCTGCGCGCACTCGCCGAATCGCGCATGGCGACCATGCACGGCGTGTTGCTGGAAGACAAGCATCAGGCGCTTGCTCTGCACTATCGCAACGCGCCGCATCAGCGCGAACTCGTCGAGCAACTCGCGCGGGAATTGCTGCGGCGTGCCGGCAACGATTTCACCTTGCAGTACGGCAACCACGTGGTCGAACTGAAACCGGCCGGCGCCACCAAGGGCCGCGCACTCGCATTGTTGATGGACGGCGAACCCTTCCGTGGCCGGCAGCCGTGGGCGCTGGGCGACGATCTCACCGACGAGCACGCCTTCGAGGAAGTCAATGCGCGCGGCGGCGTCAGCGTGGTCGTCGGCGCGCGCCGGCCGACGCATGCGAATTTCGCGCTGGACGACCCGCACACCGTACGCGCCTGGCTGAGCGGAATCGCCGGGCGCAGCGGTTGAATCAAATGTACCTTGATCCCGTTCGCATTGAGCGTAGCTCGCAGCGAGCGGAGTCGAAATGCAAGCCGCCCTTCGGCTCGACCCTGCGAGCCCAGGCCCAGGGCGAACGTTAGAAACCATTTCCCGCCACAAGGAGTCCGCCGTGGCCAAGGCAGCGAAGTCCTCCAGTACATCCAAGCAGGCTCAATCGAAACCCAAATCAAAATTGGCAAAGACATCATCGAAGTCGGCACCGTCGAGGCGAGCCAAATCGAAGCCGTCGAGCGTGGACAGGCTCAAGGCGAAGCCGGCCAAGCCGCTCACTTCCGAGCAGATCGCTTCCGAACAGGATGCGCAGAACAAGGCGCGGCGCATGCGCTCGCAGCCGCAGCAGTGCAACCTCGACCTGGGCATCATCGGCAACGGCACCATCAACGCGCTGATTGACGGTCGCGGCCGCATCGCATGGCATTGCGTGCCGGCCTTCGACGGCGATCCTGTGTTCTGCTCCCTGCTGACGCCGAAAATGGGCGACGCCGGCTTCTTCGATGTCCATCTGGAGAACGAAAAGAGCCACGAGCAGTGGTACGTGGACAACAGCGCGGTGTTGATCACGCGCCTCACCGCCGAGGACGGCGCGGTGCTGGAGATCACCGACTTTGCGCCGCGCTACAAGCAGCACGGACGCATCTTCCATCCGATGCAAATCCTGCGGCGGCTGCGCCCGATCGAAGGCTCGCCGCGCATCAAGATGCGGTTGCGCCCGCTCACCGGCTACGGCGCGCGCGTTCCCGAGCGCACTTTCGGCTCCAACCACTTGCGCTACATGCTCGACCCGCTGGTGCTGCGCGTCACCACCGACGCACAGCTGCCGATGCTGCGCGACGAGTTGCCATTCCTGCTGGACGGCGACGTGCACATCGTGATGGGCACGGATGAAACCCTGCACGAATCACCGGAGCATTATTTCCGCGAAGCGCTGGACGCGACGCTGGATCACTGGCACGAGTGGTCGCGCTATCTCTCGATCCCGGCCGAATGGCAGGACGCGGTGATCCGCGCCGCGATCACCCTGAAGCTGTGCCAGTACGAAGGCACCGGCGCGATCGTGGCGGCGATGACCACTTCGATTCCGGAAGCGCCGGACACCGTGCGCACCTGGGATTACCGCTACTGCTGGCCGCGCGATGCGGCGCTGTCGGTGCGCGCGCTGAATCGCTTGAGCGCGACCAGGAGCATGGAAGAGTACATGCGCTACATCTTCAACCTTGCGGTGAAGGACGAGGCGATGGCGCCGGTGTACGGCATCCATTTCCAGGACGAGTTGCCCGAGCGCAAGGAAACCCATCTGGAAGGCTATCGCGGCATGGGCCCGGTGCGGGTCGGCAACGAAGCCTGGAAGCAGCAGCAGAACGACATCTACGGCAGCGTGGTGCTGGCCGCGACCCAGATGTTCTTCGACAGGCGGCTGGTCACGCCCGGCGACGAGAACGCGTTCAAGCGACTGGAGCGCTGCGGCGAAGCCGCCTACAGGCTGTTCGATCAGCCCGATGCCGGTTTGTGGGAATTGCGCGGTCGCAAGTCCGTGCACACCTATTCGGCGGTGATGTGCTGGGTGGCCTGCGACCGGCTGGCGCGCATCGCCGGCCGGCTGGAGCTGGAGGAACGCGCGCGCTTCTGGCATCGCCGGGCCGATCGCATCCGCAGCACGGTGCTGAAGCACGCGGTGCATCCGGACGGCTACTTCGTGGAGTCGTTCGGCAGCGAGGATCTGGACGCCAGCCTGCTGCTGCTGGAAGGTCTGCGTTTCGTCAGCGCGGATGACCCGTGTTTCATCAAGACGGTGGAAATGGTCGGCGAGAAGTTGATGCGCGACGGTTTCCTGCTGCGCTATGCCAAGCCGGATGATTTCGGCGCGCCGCAGACCAGCTTCACCATCTGCAACTTCTGGTACGTGGAGGCGCTGGTGGCGATCGGCCGCACCGCCGATGCGCGGCGGCTGTTCGAAAAGTTGCTCGCGATGCGTAATCCGCTCGGGCTGCTGTCGGAGGATCTCGATCCCGAAACCGGCGAGCTGTGGGGCAATTTCCCGCAAACCTATTCGATGGTCGGCCTGATCAATGCCGCGCGTTCGCTCTCGACCAAGTGGAGCGATGTCCTGTGAATCAGCCTGCCGTCAATCGGCTGGTCGTGGTCTCCAATCGCGTGGCGCTTCCCAAGGAAGCGCGTGCAGGCGGACTGGCAGCGGCGATGGATGCGGCGCTTTCCGAAACCGGTGGACTGTGGTTCGGCTGGAGCGGCCGGATCGTGCAGGCGAACGCGCGCGAGTTGCGCCAGCAGCGCGAAGGCGCGATCGAATACGCGCTGCTGGACCTCACCCGCGCCGAATACGACGCCTACTACCTCGGGTTCTCCAATCGCACGCTATGGCCGTTGTTGCACTTCCAGCCCAACCTGATTGACTACAGCCGCGAGCAGCACGCGATGTATGTCGAAGTCAACCAGATGTTCGCGCAGCAGCTAGCGCCGCTGCTGCGCCCGGACGACCGCATCTGGATACACGACTATCACCTGATCCCGCTGGGCGCGGAGCTGCGCAAGCTCGGCGTGGCCGCCCGCATCGGGTTCTTCCTGCACGTGCCGCTGCCGCCGGCGCAGTTGCTCTCGACCCTGCCCGGCCACGAGGAACTGTTCGCAAGTTTCGGCGCCTACGACCTGGTCGGCTTGCAAACGCACGAGGATCTGCGCGCCTTGCACGATTACATGCGCCAGGAACTCCATGCGGCAATCGGCGCGAAAGGCCGCGTGACCATGCGCGACGGCCGCAGCTTCAGGAGCGCGGCCTTTCCGATCAGCGTGGATGCCGAGCGCATCGCCAAGCAGGCCGCGGCGGCGGTGCGCAGCGCCGCCAGCGAGCGGCTGCACGGCAGCCTCGAAGGCCGCGCGATGGCGATCGGCATTGATCGCCTCGACTATTCCAAAGGCCTGCCGAAACGTTTCGAGGCGTTCGGTCATTTCCTGCAGATGCATCCGCACTGGCGCGCCAAGGTTTCGTTCCTGCAGATCGCGCCGCCCTCGCGCCAGGAGGTGCCGGAGTACCGCGAACTGCGCACCCGGCTGGAGCGCCTGGCCGGCGCCATCAACGGCCGCTACGCGGAACCGGACTGGGTGCCGATCCGCTACGTCAACCGCAGTTTTCGCCATGCCACGCTCGCGGGCTTCTGCCGGATGGCGAAACTCGCGCTGGTGACGCCCCTGCGCGACGGCATGAACCTGGTCGCCAAGGAGTACGTGGCCGCGCAATCGCCGCAGGATCCCGGCGTGCTGGTGCTTTCGCATTTCGCCGGCGCGGCACGCGAATTGGACGGCGCGCTGTGCGTCAATCCCTACGATACCGACGAACTGGTCGGCGCGATCGCGCGCGGATTGACCATGCCCCTGCACGAACGGCGCGAGCGCTGGCATGTGATGTTCGAGTACCTGCAGAGGCACGACATCACCGCGTGGCGCAAGAACTTCCTCGCCGCACTGGATGCCGCGTGAAATGTCACCGTTCGTCCCGAGGCATCGAACGACGAATGGCCTCGAGCGCCGTTCGTGGCTGATGCCTCGCCACGAACGGAATTCCGCTACATCCAGTGCGACAGGTCGCGTCCGATCAGCGTGGCCAGCTGCTGCACCTCAGGCCGGAACGTCGCGCGCAGTTCCAGATCGCGCGGGTCCGGCTTCGCGCGCGCGTTGTCCACCTTGCGTACGCCCGAAATGAACTGCCGTCGCACGCTGTAAGGAAACAACGTGCTCGCCACCCGCTTCAGCGCGGGCTGCTGGTAAGCCGCGGTGATGAACCGCTCCAGCACGCCGCGCGGCGGTGCCTCGTTGTGGACGCGGAATTCCGGCAGGAAATCCTGATCCACCCCGAGGAAGGCCAGCACCTCGCGATACGTCTCTGCCGGCCGTTGGATCAAATCCTCCAGCAGCAACACTTTCACGCGATCGCGGCCGAAGGTGTCGAGCCAACGCTGCACGTGCGGCGCATATTTGGCGTTGCCGCTGTAATCCAGCCACGCGCGGATGCCGCGCGGCGGCATGCGGCGGCCCATGCGCCGGTCGTCGCTGGCCGAAACCGCCGCGTGGAAATCGGCGATGTCCTCGCGATCCGAGCGCATCATGTGGTTGTAGTTGGAACGCATCTGATCCAGCGGCGGGCGCAGCAGGATCAGGATGCGCGCCTGCGGCGAGAACGCCTTGATGCGATCGGGCGCGACCTTCGAATAGAGGTAATAAGTGGACGCCTCGCCGCGCCAGGGGTAGTTCCCGCTGCCGGCGTAAAGCGCGAGGTAGGCCTGTTCATCCCGTACGGAAAGTTCCGGCGGCAGCAGGTCGGGGCAGAAGAACGCCGGCTCCTTGAACCGCCAGTTCACCTTCGCGTCGCTGGAGGACGGGAAAAAGATCTGCGGATGCTGCCGCAGGTATTCGTACAGCGAAGTCGTGCCGCACTTCGCCGCGCCGACCAGGAACAGGTTGGGTCGGATATCCGTGCTCGCTTGCATTGACTCCCTCCATGGATTCGCCGGGCCGCTTCCTGCAGCCGGAGATCATCATACGTCAGAGCACCCGGTCCACTTCGTGAGCCCGCGTTCACGGTGTTCAGGTCCCGTTGGCTTACCGCACAGGACCCGCGTAGATCGGTCACGCCGCTTTTGTTCGCGCGAAACGATCGAGCAAGAGCCGCGGGTCTTCCTTCGACTGAATACGCTACGCCGATGCCGTCCCGTACAAGCGGGTGAGCGCGAATGTCGAGCCGATCAAGCGGGGGCCGGCGCCGAAGATTCAGCAGCAACTGGAGCGGCTAAGCCAACTCCCGCGCGCACGCCAGCGCGTGGTCAGTGAAGTGCTCGATTCCCTGCTCGCGCAATCGCGCTGACGCAATCGCAACCGCAGAAACGAACAAGGCCCGCACTGCGGGCCTTGTCATTTGCTGGGTTGTCAGCCAGCCCACGCGAGCTATCTTAATTACCTCCGTCCCCTTTAAGTCCCACCAACGCGCCCGGGGAGTCTGTCGGCGAAAGCCGCCAGCCATAGGACTCGGCTTAATTACCTCCGTCCCTCTTTTTGGGGCTCTCGTCTCCCCGCCCTCGTTCACGTCTTTGCCCACAAAAAATGCCACAATTTCCGCGCAACAGAAAATCCGTTTCGCTTCCACCTTCCACTTGTCGGATCACTAAAATACCGTTCAACGGTGAGTAGTTAACGGAAGTCTCCCGACCGTCTGAATCTTCGCATGATATCTCGTAACTATTCGCAGCTGTCAACATCCTCGCCTTGCACGACATACCATCGTGTTTCCATTCGTGACCCTTAATCGTGACTGGAACAGCAATACTTAACGGGCCCGACAAACAGTAATACGATGAATCAGTGCAGTCATTGAAATACCCAGCAAACTCAGACGAAGATTCCACGTTCGCAGAACGCTTGTCTTGAAAACTCATCCAATGAGTGCGGAAATTAAACACCATAGCGCGTTGATCAGTCGTCGCGTCGTAGATGCAACCCACTGGATTATAGTCAGACATCGTAGCACAGGCATTTAATGCCAATAGAAGCAAGCACACGGGAACTAAGCATGCGCCACTTCTCATCGCTCAATCCTTTGGGTCGAAAAGGTAGTTACTTGCTGCATCGTATGGCAACACATGGTCCTTCCCAAACGTCGGGTCTGACTTGTATAGAGGCAGCATAGCCTTGTCGCCTGGTAGTTCATGAATCCCTTCATGTATGAAGGTAGCGCTAAGATCGTGATCCACACCCGTCGTCGGATTATGGCTGAGCGCATACGAGTCGATGGTTGTCACCGGGTGACCGTGCTCACCAAATTTTGGCGTGAGACCGCCGCCCAAGGTTGACGCGCGGTCGGTATTACCAGAAGCATTTATTTTGGTCTTCACTATCGCTCCGATGAGCGCCTTCCCAACCGCCCCCGCGCTCGCCTCAACTGTGTGCCCGCGAACAGTTATCGCAACTTTTACATCAGGATGCGCCATGAGGTGATTGACGGCGTTTGTGTAAGCTTTGTTTACCTCCGCTATCTGCGCCTTCGTAAATTTCCCGCTGTTCTCGTCCACAGTGCAGTCATAGCTTCCTTTTCCGACAGATTTGCACGTCGTTCCGGTCGGATCAATATACCGATAGGGATTGTCATTGGCATACCAATACCGGTTGAAGTTGGCTCCTGTGGTGGCATCCACCCCCACGGGGTCCATGCTGATGAAGCGGGGGATGCGCGGGTCATAGTAGCGCTGATCCGCGTAGGAGAGGCCCGTGTTGGTGTCGTTGATCTGGCCGGCGTAGCCGGGGCCGTCGTCCAGACTGCCCGATTGCAGGCCGCCCCAAGGCTGGTAGTAGTTGAAATGATCCGCCCAGGCGTCAGCATTGGTATGCGCCACCTCGCTGCCCAGCGCATCGGTGGTATGCCAGTACACCGGGTGGGTACTGCCCACGTTCATCTGCGTCGCGACCAGATGATCGCCCAGATAGAGGTAGGTGTACTGGGTGCCGCCGATCTGGCGATTCGCCATGAACACCGGCTTGCCATCCTTGCCGTACATCCAGAGGATTTCGCCGAGGCTCGCCGAATCGGCCCGCTGACGCCGACCCCATGCGTCGTAGCGAAACGTTTCGGCATTGACCGAATCCGATCGCAGCCGGTTCCCATAGTCGAAGGTGTAAGTCTGGCCGTTCTTGCTGGCAAGGTTGCCCTGCGCATCCCAGATTAAAGTGGTGGTTCCATTGGCGCTGTTGACGATGCTGGTCAGGCGGTTGCTGCCGTCGTAGTTGTATGTGCTGGTACTGCCGCCCACGTGCACGTAACTGCGCAGGTTGTCGGGTCGTAGCTGACCGTTCCCGTTCCGTTTTGTGTGGCACGTGCTACTGTCTGCGACTTCGAATTTTGCAGCCGCCATGTCCTCCGATCCCCGTTTCACCATCAGTGCCTCGCCCCGCGAACTGGACAACGCGCACAGGTTGATGCGCGAGGGCAAGCTTGCGGAAGCCGAGCAGGTGTTCCGCAACATCCTGGAAACGCAGCCCGAGCAGACCGAAGCGTTGCGCTTTCTCGCCAATGCCGCGCTGGCGCGCGGTGCCGCGGGCGAAGCGGTGGACCTGCTGAATCGCGCGGCGGCGGTGGATCGCAACGACATCGGCGTGCTGATGGAGCTGGGCGTGGCTTATCGCGCGGCCGATCGCCGCGATGAATCGTGCTACGTGCTCGAGCGCGCAGTGCAAGTGGGCGGCGGCCACACAACCGCGCGACTGCTGCTGGCGAACGTGCTGGAGCTGGACCAGCGTCCCGAACTCGCGCTGGCGCATTACTTCCGCGCGATCCTGGAAGCACAACGCGCCGGCCAATGGCTCAGCGACGAGACCACCGAGCCCGGCCTGCGGCAATTGGTCAAGCATGCAATGTTCTACGTCGCCGAGGGCCGGCGCTCGCTGTTCGATTCCGCGCTCCAGCCGGTGCGCGAACGTGGCGCGGCGATCACCCGCGTGGAGCGTGCGCTGGCGGATTATCTTCGTGAAACCCGCGAGCCGCGCGCGGATGCGCGGCAACGTCCGACCTTCCTGTACGTGCCGGCACTCGGCGGCGCGCCATTCCTCGATGTGTCGCATTGCGCATGGCTGGACGAATTCCGGCAACGCGTCGCCGCGAGCGGCGACGAGATCGCAGCGTGCCTGGCCGCGCCGGCTGGATCGCCTGCGGGCGCATCGGCTTTCAGCCTCGGCAGCCTGCTGGCGGCGCAGGCACCCGAGGCCGTGCCGGCCGAGCGCCACGTGCAGATTTACCAGCGCGGACTGCTGCACGACGCGCCGCGCCAGCACGCGCCGCAATTGCTCGCCGCATTGGGCGACGCGCCGCTGGTGCATATTCCGCGGCATGGCCCGGATGCGGAAATCATCGAGCTTGCCGGCAACGTGCGCTCCAGCCTCCGTCATGGCCGCACCAATTCGCGCTGCGGCGTGGCCCTCGCACTGCCCGGCAGCGCGCCGCTGCGCGTGCTGGTCGGCGGCGAAGCGCGTGCACTCGATGCCGGTCAGGCGGCCGTGTTCGATCCGAGTTTCGGCGTGGAATACGCCAACGACGGTGCAACGCCCGCACGCGTGCTGGCGTTCGAAATCTGGCATCCGGATCTCGGCGCCGACGAACGCGAGGCCCTGGGCGCGCTGACTGCGGCGGTCATTGAATTCGACGGACGCGTGCAGGGCCTGGATTGAACATGAACGCGGCCGCCGAGCCCATTCCCGCCGCACGCGACCTCGCGCGCTTCGTGCAGTGGTTCGATGGCGCGCTGGAACCGGAGTTTTGCCGGCGCATGATCGAATCGTTCGATCAGCTTGCGCAGTTCCAGATGCGCAATGCACGCGGGGCGATCAACGCGCTGCAATCCAGCGCCTGGACCGAGCTCAATGTCAGCAAGGTCGCCGATGCATCGTTCGAGAATCTATTCCGCGGGCAGGTCTTCCAGTATCTGGAGCGCTACAACGAGAAAGCCGGGCTGACCCAGCCTATCCCGCCACGCAACCGGCTGGAGAACCTGCGCATCAAGCGCTATCTCGTCAGCGAGGGCGACCAGTTCCAGCCGCATTTCGACGCGCTGGATTACTGCTGCAACCGCTACATGGTGTTCCTGTGGTACTTGAACGACGTGGCCGAAGGCGGTGAAACCGAGTTCTGCGATCTCGGCCTGCGGGTGGAAGCACGCGCCGGGCGGCTGCTGATGTTCCCGCCTTACTGGATGTACCAGCACGCCGGCCTGCCGCCACGCTCGAACGACAAGTACATCATTTCGACCTATCTCCTGTTCTGATCGTCGACGCGCCAGATCAGCGTGGCGAAACGCCCGCTGCGCCCGCCATCGCGCCGGTATGAATAAAGCCGCGGATCGGTGAAGGTGTCGAAATCACCGTTGTGGACTTGGGTCACCCCGGCCATGCGCAGCCGCTGGCGCGCGAGCGCATAGAGATCGCATTGCCAATGACCGGGGCGCGTTGGGGTGAATGCCTGACCGGCGACACGATGGTGTGCGACGAAAGCCGCGCGCACTTCATCGCCGACTTCATACGAAGGTGAGCCGATCGCCGGGCCGAGCCAGACGAGGATCTCTTCGCGCGGCGTGCGCATCGCGGCGAGCGTGTTCTCCAGCACGCCTGCACAAAGCCCGCGCCAGCCGGCATGCGCCGCGGCGATTTCCGAGCCGTCGCGCGCGCAGAACAACGCCGGCAGGCAATCGGCGGTCAGGATCGCCAGCACCACGCCGGATGTGCGGGTGACCGCGGCGTCGGCTTCGGGTTCCTGCTCCGCGTCATGTGAGTCGAAGTGCACGACATGCGTTCCATGCACCTGCCGCAACCAGCGCGGCTTTGCCTGCAGCTGCAGTGCTTCGCGCAAGCGCGCGCGGTTCTGCGCGACGGCTTGCGGATCGTCGCCGCAGCGTGCGCCCAGATTGAATGCATCGAACGGCGGCTGCGATACGCCCGGCCCGTTGCGCGTTGTCACCATTGCGCGCACGTTCGCCGGCGCGGGCCAACCGGGAATGATCCATTCCGCACTCACGCAGTTTCCTTCGCATCCGCTCGCAATGCGCGCAGCAGATCGAGGAAATCCTGCGGCGGTTCGGCTTCAAAGCTCATCGGCGCGCCGGTCAGCGGGTGTTCGAACGCGAGCCTCTCGGCGTGCAGTGCCTGCCGCTTGAATCCCCGCAACGCCGCGATGAGTTCCTCGCTTGCGCCGCGCGGCAGTTTCAGACCGCCCCCGTAAAGCGGGTCGCCGACCAGCGGAAAGCCCGCATGGGCCATGTGCACGCGGATCTGGTGCGTGCGACCGCTTTCCAGCTCGCATTGCAGCAGCGCGTGCGCGCGGAAGCGGTCGCGCACTCGATAGTGTGTGCGCGCGGGGCGCCCTCCTTCGCGCACGGCGCGGCGCAGGCGATCACCGGGATGGCGGTCCAGCGGCGCATCCACCGTGCCGCCGGCGACCGGTACTCCATTGACGATCGCGGCATAACGGCGATGAATGTCGCGGCGGCTGAGCATCGCCACCAGCGCGGTGTGCGCGGGCAGCGTGCGCGCGACAACCAGCAACCCGGAGGTGTCCTTGTCCAGCCGGTGCACGATTCCGGCGCGCGGAAGATTGACCAATTGCGGATCATGGTGCAGCAGCGCGTTCTGCATGGTGCCCGCCGGATTGCCCGCGCCCGGGTGCACGACCAGGCCCGCGGGTTTGTCCAGCACCAGCAACGCGGCATCCTCATGCACGATGCGCAGCGCGATCGGCTCGGGCGCGGCCTCCACCGCGCGTTCCTCGATCACGTGCAACTCGACGGCCTCCCCGCCGCGCACGAGCTGGCGCGGCGCCACCTGCACGCCATCCAGCGTGGCCGCGCCGGATTTGATCCAGCCGGCCAGCCGCGAGCGCGAGTAATCCCGGAACAATTGCGCCAGCACCTGGTCGAAACGCTGGCCGGCCGCCTCCCCCGGCACCTGCGCGCGCAGGACCTCGTTCATGGCCGGCACCCAATTTCCGCTATCATCGCCGCTTGCATTCGTACCCGAGCTCGTTCATGCGCAGCCAAACCTTGCGTTCATTGCTGAAAATCGCCGTGCTGGTGCCGCTGTTGCTGGTGCTGGGGGCGTGTTCGTTCTTCCATCGCGGAGCAAACAAGGGCAACGAAGGCGACGTGCTGCCGGTGGACCAACTCTACAACCTCGCTACCCAGCGGCTGCAGAACGGCAACTACGACAACGCCGAAAAACTCTACGAGCGCCTGATCGCGCGCTTCCCGTACGGTTCGTACAACGAACAGGCGCAGATTGACCTGGCCTACGCGTATTACAAGGACGACAAGCCCGACGAGGCGTATTCGGCGATCAACCGCTTCATCAAGACCTACCCCGCGCAGAAGCACATCGATTATGCGTACTACCTGCGCGGCCTGATCAACTTCGATCGCACCGGCACCATGCTGGAACGGCTGAGCCAGCGCAGTGCCTCGCGCCGCGACCAGGGCTACGCGCTGCAATCGTTCGACGATTTTTCGCAATTGGTGCGGCGCTTCCCCACTTCGCGCTACGCGGCCGATGGGCGGGAACGGATGATCTGGTTGCGCAACGGCCTCGCACAGACCGAGTTGAACGTTGCCGAGTATTACCTGCGCAACAAGGCGTACGTCGCTTCGGCCAATCGAGCCGAGTACATCGTCGAGCACTATCAGCGCAGTCCGCAGGTGGGCGATGCGCTCGCCGTGCTCGCCAAGAGCTACAAGCTTCTGGGCCGGCCGCAACTCGCCGGGCAGGCGGAAAGCGTGCTCAAGCTCAATTACCCGGACCACCCCTATCTGCGCGATCCCAAGGGTTGGCCGAAGACGCCGTCCGTCTGGCGCAGGGCGATTCCGCTGTCGGGACATTATTGAGAACGGTTGCAGGTTGCCGGTCGTCGGAAGAACTGCTCCAGCAACCGACAACCAGCAACCGACGAGCGCCTAGGGGCCCAACGCCTCGATGACCCGCCTGGCCGACTCCGCGGCGGGTTCGGTACCCGAGCGCAGGTGCACCTCCGGATTCTCCGGCGGCTCGTAGGGCGAGCCGATGCCGGTGAAGTTGGCGATCTTGCCGGCGCGCGCCTTGGCGTAAAGGCCCTTCACGTCGCGCTGTTCGCACACGTCCAGCGGCGCGTCCACGAACACTTCCAGGAACTCGCCTTCGTTGAAAAGCCCGCGCGCCATCTCGCGCTCGGCGCGGAAGGGCGAGATGAAACTCACCAGCACGATCAGGCCGGCGTCCAGCATCAGCTTCGCGACCTCGGCCACGCGGCGGATGTTCTCCACGCGGTCGGCGTCGGTGAACCCGAGATCGCGGTTCAGGCCGTGACGGACGTTGTCACCGTCCAGGATGATGGTGTGGAAGCCGTCCGCGTGCAGCCGGCGTTCGACCAGATTCGCGATCGTGGATTTGCCCGCGCCGGACAGGCCGGTGAACCACAGGCAGCGCGGTTGCTGGCCCTTGATGCGGGCGCGCGCGAGGCGATCCACGTCCAGATGCTGCCAGTGCACGTTGCGGTCGCGGCGCAGGCCGAAATCCAGCGTGCCGCAACCGACCGTGGCATTGCTGTCGCGGTCCACCAGGATGAAACCGCCTAGCGTGCGATTGCGCGCGTACGGCTCGTAAGCGATCTCCGCATCCAGCGAAAGATTGCAGTAACCGATCTCGTTGGCGTGCAGGCGGGTCGCAGCCAGATGCGCCTGGGTGTCCGGATCAATGCGGTGCTTGATCTCGGTGACCTGCGCGCCCAGCGTGCGCGTCGCGGATTTCAGCAGGTAACGCCGGCCCGGCAGCAGTGCCGCATCGTCCAGCCACAGCAGGTGACAGGCGAATTGCGCCGCGACCTGCGGCGGCTGCGCGACGTCGGCGATCACGTCGCCGCGCGCCACGTCAATCTGGTCGGCGAGCGTGAGCGTGACCGCCTGGTCGGCCTGTGCGGACTTGAGATCGCCCTCCCCACCGATCACGCGCCTCACGTGCGAACGCTGGCCGGAAGGCAGCACGATGATTTCGTCGCCCGGCGCGACCCGCCCGCCGGCGATGCTGCCGACATAGCCGCGGAAATCGTGATCGGGCCGATTGACCCATTGCACCGGCAGCGCGAACGCGGCCTCGGCACGGCGCTCGACGGGTACTTCTTCGAGGTACGCGAGCAGCGACGGGCCCGCATACCACGGCGTGCGCGGCGATGGAGCGACCAAGTTGTCCGCGTTCAGCGCCGAAACCGGGATTGCGTCGCTTTGCGCGATGCCCAGCGTGCGCGCCAGTTGCGTGCACTCGCGCTCGATCTCGGCGTAACGCGCCGGGTCGTACTCGATCAGGTCCAGCTTGTTGACCGCGAACAGCACGCGCTTGACGCCGAACATCGAGAGGATCGCCACGTGCCGGCGCGTCTGCGTCTGCACGCCTGCGCGTGCGTCCACTAGCACGATGCCGAGTTCCGCACTCGACGCGCCGCTGGCCATGTTGCGGGTGTACTGCGCATGGCCGGGGCAATCGGCGACGATGAAGGCGCGCTTGTCGGTGCCGAAATAGCGCCACGCCACGTCGATGGTGATGCCTTGCTCGCGCTCGGCTTCCAAACCATCCAGCAGCAGTGCGTAATCGGGCGCGCCGCCCTGCGTGCCGTGCTTGCGACTGTCGCGGATCATCTGCGCCAGACGGTCTTCCGGGATCATCCCGGCTTCCGCGAGCAGACGGCCCAGCAATGTGCTCTTGCCGTCGTCCACGCTGCCGCAGATGGCGATGCGCAGCGTGTCGCGATTGACCAGCGCCTCCAGCCGTTCGGCGATGATCGTGGTTACGGATTCGGTGACGGCGGCCATCAGAAATATCCTTC
The DNA here is from genome assembly GCA_051961995.1 of Rhodanobacteraceae bacterium. Taxonomy (GTDB): domain Bacteria; phylum Pseudomonadota; class Gammaproteobacteria; order Xanthomonadales; family Rhodanobacteraceae; genus 66-474. The sequence continues at coordinate 21,233 of JBQCCR010000003.1, forward strand.
GCGTTTCTTCCGCTCCATGGAATCGGAAGGATCGTGGTCGATGATCCGTCCCGCGCGTTCGGAT
>JBQCCR010000004.1:0-26634 GCA_051961995.1 Rhodanobacteraceae bacterium
AACCACGTGAGCTTGCCACGCCAACGAACACCAACAATGAGAGCCACAATTGCTGACGCGCAAGTGACCAGCGCAACGCCGGACCAAACTGACAGCGATTCCAGGAAGGCGAGCATGTCTAACGCCTGAATTTAGCGGCGCCGGCGCCGCAAGGTTTGTAAGAGCGCAAGCGATGGACCGGCGTCCGCTGGAATGAGTAGTTAGGCCTGCTTGGGCTTCTTGAAGAAGTAGTACAGGCCGACAACAAGCATAAGCCCACCAAAGACTGCCGCACCGCTACGACCAGCCTGATACGCGGATGACCCGCTGGGAGACGCCGCAGTTAGCCAAGAGAAAAGAATGAGGCCACCCCAGACAATGCCTATACCGCCAAAGATTTTGTTTCTCATGCCGTAACGTCTCCCCGCGCCAAAATTTCCACCTACATTAGCTTGCGACGTTCACCGCGATACTGCAGGCCTAACTACAAGTCGGTTTGAGAACGGGATGTAGACCTGCGACATAGCCCATTAAGAAAGCGCTACGCAGTCGGCGTAAGCCTACACGAATCATCGTTCTATGCCGATTCCGCGACCTAATCCCGCGGCCTAATCTTGCCGCAATTCCCCAACGCGACTCGGCACCATGGCATCTTCGCACCGCGGTATCCGGGCGACAAGCGAATGGCGGCAGCCGTCCGAACTGCAACGCCTGCTGGATCAGTTGCGCGCCCGCATGCGCCGGCTTGGCCTGTCACTGCGGACGGAAGAGGCGTATGTGGGTTGGGTCCGCCGCTTCATCCTTGCCAATGACAAGCGTCATCCGCGCGAACTGGGCAAGCTCCACGTCGAAATGTTCCTCACGCGCCTTGCGGCGCGCGACAACATCTCGGCTTCCACACAGAACCAGGCGCTATCGGCGCTGCTGTTCCTCTATCGGGAGGTGCTGCAGCGGGAATTGCCGTGGATGGGCGAGATCCGCCGCGCCAAGCGGTCGGACCGGTTGCCGGTGGTGCTGAGCCGCGAGGAGGTCGCAAGTTTGTTGTCCGAAATGGCAGGCGTGACCTGGCTGATGGCGAGCCTGTTGTACGGAAGCGGTTTGCGGCTCATGGAATGCCTGCGCCTGCGCGTGCAGGATGTGGATTTCCTGCGCCGCGAGATCACGGTGCGCCATGGCAAGGGCGGCAGGGACCGTCGCACGATGTTGCCGACGGCGCTGATCGAGCCGCTGCAAAGCCAGTTGTCGGAGGCAAAGCGTATCCATGCGCGCGACCTTGCCGCCGGCTTCGGCGAGGTCTGGTTGCCGGATGCGCTGGCGCGCAAGTATCGCAACGCCGCGCGCGAATGGGTCTGGCAGTACGTTTTCCCGGCCAGGGCGCGGAGCCTGGATCCGCGTACCGGCGTCCTGCGCAGGCACCATCTCGATGAGAGCGTCCTGCAACGCGCGGTGAAGAATGCGGCGCATCGCGCGCGCGTTCCGAAACATGCAACCTGCCACACGTTGCGGCACTCTTTCGCCACGCACCTGCTTGAAGAAGGCTACGATATCCGCACGATCCAGGAGCTGCTCGGCCACAAGGATGTCAGCACGACACAGATCTACACGCATGTGTTGAACCGCGGTGGCCGCGGCGTGTTGAGTCCGCTGGATCGCCCATGAGGGATCGTACGGTTGTGGGGAGAGGGCAAGGGCACTGGATCCCGGTCCTCCCGGGATGATGAGTCGGGCGGAATGGTTTCGCGGATTGCCGTGCTCGGCGATACTTGCACGATGATCGAAGCCCTCGACTCGCATTCCGCTTCCGCGCTGCTCGGTGCGGACGGTCCGTTCGCCCGCGAGTTGCCGAATTTCGCGCCGCGCGAAACGCAGCAGCGGATGGCGGATGCGGTGGCGGAGACCATTGACGACGCCGGCACGCTGGTCGCGGAGGCCGGCACCGGCACCGGCAAGACGTTCGCGTATCTCGTGCCGGCATTGTTGAGCGGCAAGCGTGTGATCGTTTCCACCGGAACCCGCAACCTGCAGGATCAGTTGTTCCATCGCGACCTGCCACGTGTGCGTTCGGCGCTGGGCGCGAAACTCGATGCCGCGTTGCTGAAGGGCCGCGCGAATTATCTGTGCCTGTACCGCCTTGAACAGACTGCGCAGGACGGGACCTTCAAATCGAAAACGCAGGTGCATGACCTGCAGACGATCCGCGCGTGGCGTTCCCGCACGCGCAGCGGCGATCGTGCGGAACTGGCCGAAGTGCCGGAAGGTTCGCCGCTCTGGCCGCGCGTCACCTCGACCACGGAGAACTGCCTCGGCAGCGAGTGCCCCTTCTACGACGACTGCTTCGTGATGAAGGCGCGGCGTCGGGCGCAGGAAGCCGATCTGGTGGTGGTCAATCACCATCTGCTCTTCGCCGATCTCGCGTTGAAGCAGGAAGGCTTCGGCGACATCCTGCCCGGCGCGCACGCGTTCATTCTTGATGAAGCGCATCAGATTCCGGAGTTGGCCGGGCAATTCTTTTCGGTAAGTATCAGCGCGCGACAGTTGAGCGAACTTGCAAGCGATGCGCTGGCCGAATGTGCCGGCCAGCCCGGCGCGCTGGGCACGTTGCAACCGGCGCTGGATGGCTTGAACGACGCGATCCGCAAGGCGCGGCTCGCCTTCGATCCGCTGCCGCAACGCGGCGCCTTCGCGCAACTGGAATCCTCCGCGGAAGCGCACGACGCGCTGGTCGCGCTCGATGAGGCACTGGATGCGCTGAGCCTCGCGCTGGGCGGGCAGGCCGAGCGTTCGAAGGGCTTGATGAGCGTGCATGAGCGCGCGCTGGCGCTTTGCGAGAGGCTGTCGCGGATTGTCGATCGCGCCGACGAAAACGAAGTGCGCTGGTACGAGATTTCCGAACGCGGGTTTGCGCTGAGCGCGACGCCGCTCGATCTCGCGCCGCCGCTACGCGCACTGCGCGAGTCCACCCGCGCGGCGTGGATCTTCACATCGGCGACGTTGTCCGTCGCCGAGGATTTCAACCACTACACACGCCAGCTCGGGCTGGACGACCCGCACACACTCGCGCTGGGCAGTCCATTTGATTATCCGCATCAGGCGCTGTGCTACCTCCCGCAGAATTTGCCGGAGCCGTCTGCGCGCGACTACACCGATCGCGTGATCGAGGCGGCGCTGCCGGTGTTGCAGGCGAGCAAGGGTCGCGCCTTCCTGCTGTTCACTTCGCATCGCGCGCTGCGCCGCGCGGCGGACTTGCTGGAAGGCAAGGTGGCGTATCCGCTGTTCGTGCAGGGCACCGCGCCGCGGCATCAATTGTTGAACGACTTCCGCGGCTCCGGCAACGGCGTGCTGCTGGGCGCGGCGAGCTTCTGGGAAGGCGTTGACGTGGCCGGCGAAGCGCTGTCGTGCGTGGTGATAGACAAGCTGCCGTTCGCCGCGCCCGACGATCCGGTGTTGCAGGCGCGGCTGGAAGCGCTCGCCCGCGCCGGCGGGAATCCATTCACCGCCTGGCAGATTCCGAGCGCGGTGATCGCGCTGAAACAGGGTGCGGGACGTTTGATCCGCGACGTGCACGATCGCGGCGTATTGATGCTGTGCGATCCTCGCCTGACCACGCGCGGTTACGGCCGCGTATTCCTCAACAGCCTGCCGCCCATGCCGCGCACGCGGGTGCTGGGGGATGTGCAACGCTTTTTCATGTAGGAGCGCGCCTGCGCGCGACAAGCACGGGTCGGGCAGATTCGCTCCACTTGTTTACCGGAGGGCGGTAGAAATGGCCAAAGTCATCGGCTTCGGCGGCGTCTTCTTCAGGTCGCGCGATCCGCAGGCCTTGCGTGAGTGGTATGCGCGGAATCTCGGCGTAGACGTCAACGATTACGGCGCGATGTTTGCTGAAGACGAAAAGCGGCCGGGGCTTACCCTGTGGGCGCCGTTTGCATCGGACACCGCGTATTTCGCGCCGAGCGAAAGGGAATTCATGCTCAACTTCCGCGTGGATGATCTGGACGCACTGCTGACAGGCTTGCGCGCTGCGGGGGTGCAGGTGGACCCGAACGTGCATGACGATGAAAACGGCCGCTTCGGCTGGATCATGGATCCGGACGGCACGCGCATCGAGCTGTGGCAGCCGCCGTCTGCGACAATGCCGGCATGAACCTGCTTGCGATTGAAACCTCGACCGAATCCTGTTCGGTCGCGCTGCTGCATGGCGATGCGCTGATCGAACGCAGTGAGTTGGCGCCGCGCCGGCATGCCGAGCTGGTGTTGCCGATGGCCGAATCGCTGCTGGCGGAAGCGGGGTTGAAACGCGCGCAACTGGACGGCATCGCGGTCGGGCGCGGGCCCGGCGCATTCACCGGCGTGCGGCTGGCGGTCTCGGTGGCACAGGGCCTGGCGTTCGCATTGAACATCCCGGTCGTGACGATCTCCTCGCTGGCCGTGCTCGCGATGCAGGCGCCGCCCGACGCGCAAGCCACGCTCGCGGTGATGGATGCGCGCATGGGCGAGGTGTATGCCTGCGCGTTTCGTTTTGATGCGCGCGGGCACGCGCGAGCATTGGACGAAGAGCGCGTCGCGCGCGCGGAAGATCTCGCATTGCCGGCGGCGGCGAGCTGGAACGTGATCGGCAGCGGCTGGGACGCGTATCGCGACACGTTGCGCGCGTGCCTGCCGGGCGAATCGGTATGGGCGAAGGGCGATGCGTTTCCGCAGGCGCGCGATGTCGCGCGTCTGGCGTTGCCGCAATTCGAAGCGGGCGATGTGTTGCCGCCGGAGCGCGCGTTGCCGGTGTACTTGCGCGACAAGGTGGCGTTGACGGTGGCGGAGCGGGAAGCGAAGTAGGGCGGGTTCACGTTTCCCGTCCCTTCCGGAAGGGGTGTCGCGAAGAATGCGTTTGACTTTCCCTTTCCCTTCCGGAAAGAGTGTCGCGAAGAAGGTTTTTGACTTTCCCCGTCCCTTCCGGAAAGGGCGTCGCGAAGAAGGCTTTTGACTTTCCCTCTCCCTTCGGGAGAGGGTGGCGCGAAGCGCCGGGTGAGGGTTCGGGGCTTGCGGAATTTTCGCGATCGAGCCGATCGCGCGGGCTGGGGATGATCCGGCTTTTGCGTACCCTCACCCCAACCCCTCTCCCGGAGGGAGAGAGGCTTCAATTGCCCGATATTGCCCGAAGCGCACGCTACTTCAACAATTCCGCGACCTCGTCGCGCGAGCCCGCGCGCAGCAGGTGCGGTGCCAGCGCGTGCAATGCCGTGCTGTCACAACGCGCCAATGCATCGCGCATTGCCAGCACGCGGCCCGGGTGCATGCTGAAATCATTCAATCCGAGCGCGACCAGCAGCGGCGCAAACGCCGGATCGCCGGCAATTTCGCCGCACAGGCTGACCGGCCTGTTGGCACGGTTACCGGCGCGGATCACCCGTGCGAGCAGCCGCAATAATGCCGGATGCAGCGGATCGTAGAGCTGTCCGAGTGCATCGTTGTTGCGGTCCGCCGCCAGCACGTATTGCGCAAGATCGTTGGTGCCGATCGCCAGGAAGTCGCACACCGCAAGCAGCGCGCGCACGCCGATCGCCGCGGCCGGCACTTCCACCATCGCGCCGATTTCGAACTGGTCCGGGATCTCATGGCCTTCGGTGCGCAGGTCGCGCGCGCAGTGATCCACCAGCGTGCGCACCGCGGCGATCTCGCCAGGGTCGGTCACCATCGGAACCAGGATCCGCACCGGCCCGTAGCAGGCTGCGCGCAGGATGGCGCGCAACTGCATCGCGAACACCGCCGGCCTGCGCAGGGACAGGCGCACGCCGCGCACGCCGAGTGCGGGATTGGGCTCCGCGCTCAGGCTCAGGCCGGTGCCGTCGGCCTTGTCGGCGCCGAGATCGAGCGTGCGCACCGTGACCGGCAGCCCGCCCATCCCGAGCACGGCGTCTCGATAGGCTTCGAACTGCTCTTCCTCGCTCGGCAGGCGGTCGCGCTTGAGAAAAAGGAATTCGCTGCGATACAGGCCGATGCCGCTGGCGCCGAGCGCGCGCGCCTGCGCGATTTCCGCAGGCAGTTCCGCGTTGACGAACAAGCGCAGTTCGCGCCCGTCGGAAGTCAGCGTGCGTGCCTGCGCGAGTTGCGCGAGCCTGCGGCCTTCGCGCGCGGCTTCCCGTTGCCAGTTGCGATAGCGGGTCAGGTCCTGCGCGGTGGGATGCACCACCGCTTCGCCGCGCTCGCCGTCCACCAGCACCAGGTCGCCGTCGCGCAAATCGGCCAGTGCGTTGTGCACGCCGACCAGCATCGGCAAGCGCATGCTGCGCGCGAGGATCGCGGTGTGCGAATAGGTGCTGCCGGAACCGGAGACCACGCCGAGGATGCCGTGATCGGATAGATGCGCAAGTTCGCCCGGCGCCACGCTGTCGGCCACCAGGATTTCGCCGACCCGCGAGGCGAGTTTCTTCTCCTCGCTGCTGGCCTGCCGCGCGAGCGCGGATTGCACGCGCGCGATCACGTGATCCACGTCCTCGCGGCGGCTGCGCAGGTACGGATCGTCCATCGCGTCGAACACCGCGACCAGCTTGTCGCGCTGCGCTTTCAAGGCGGCGCCCGCGCGGTAGCGGCCCTTGCGGATCATCCCGCGCAGACCGCTGATCAGTTCCGCGTCGTGCAGCAGCAGCGAATGAGCGTCGATGAATTCGCCCACCTCGCGCGCCAGCGCGCCGCGCAACTTGCCGCGCAACTCGGTCAGTTCCGCCTGCGCGGCTTCGATCGCACGTTCCAGCCGCGAGACTTCGGCCTCGATCTCGCTTTCCGAAAGCAGGGAAGTGTCGATGGTGAAACGCGCCGGCTGCTCCAGCCGGGCACGGCCGAGCGCCATGCCGGAAGCCGCTGTGATGCCTGTCAGCACGCGCCTCATGCGCCCTCGTCGAATTTGCGTTCGAACAGTTCCGCCACGGCCTGCACGGCTTCCGTCTCATCGTCGCCGTCGGCGCGGATGATAAGCGGCGTGCCGATGCCGGCGGCCAGCATCATCACGCCCATGATGCTCTTGGCGTTGACCTCGCGTGCGCCATGCACCAGCCAGACCTGCGAACGGAACCCGTGCAACCGCTGGACCAGCTTGGCCGACGCGCGCGCGTGCAGGCCGAGCTTGTTGCTGACGGTGATCTTGCGTTCCTGCATCCGCGGCATCCGTGGCGAGCTTGGAACGCTACGGTACCAAACGTGGGCAGCGAACGGTGAGCGGTGAGCGGTAAAAGCTCGAGGTTAAGCTCTTGCCGCTGACCGCTCAAACCTTGTCTATGAAAATCCCGCCGCGCCCGCCACTGGCGGCGACCTCGGCCAACTCGTCCAGCGGTTTGTCGGCGTAGTTGAGCACGCGCAGCAGCATCGGCAGGTTCAACCCGGAAACGCAGCGCGCGCGCACGCCGAGGCCGCCCAGCTTGTGCGCGACATTGCAGGGCGTGGCGCCGTAGAGGTCGGAAAGCACCAGCACGCCACCGCCTGCATCCAGCGCGCGCGCTGCATGGGCGGTGCCGGCCAGCGAGTCGGCGGGATCGACGCAATCGCCGATCTCCACCACATCCACCTTCAGCGGCAGGTGCGGCATCACGTGACGCGCCGCTTCCACCAGCGCACTGCCGATCGCGTGATGGGTGATCAGCAGCACGCCGACGCTCGGCGCGTCGTGCGAAACAGGCAGGGGCGTAGCGGGGTTCATGACCGAAGGGACAGGAAGGACATGGGGTACCTGGGCAGGTTTTGCAAGAATCAATCCAGCTCGCGATGGAAGGTGAGCACCTGTTCCCGCTGGTTGCGGAAATGCTCGGCGAGCCGCTCGGCCAGATACACCGAACGATGCCGCCCGCCCGTGCAGCCGATCGCGACGGTGAGATAGCGCTTGTCCTCGCCTTCGAAGCGCGGCAGCCATTCTTCGAGCAGGCGGATGATGTCGTCCAGGAAATGCCCGACCAGCGGCTGGGCGGCGAGGAATTCGCGCACCGCTGCGTCCTTTCCGGAAAACGGGCGCAGGCGCGGATCCCAGTGCGGATTGGGCAGGCAGCGCGCGTCGAACACGAAATCGGAATCCGGCGGCAAGCCCCGGCGATAGGCGAAGGATTCGAACAGCAGCGTGCTCTCGCCGTCGCTGGCGCCGAAGCCGGTGGCGATCGCGCGCCGCAACTGGTGCACGTTCATCTCGCTGGAATCCACCACGCGATCGGCGATCGCGGCCAGCGGCCGCAGCCGGCGGCGTTCCTCGGCGATCGCGTCGGGCAGCGAACGCTTGCCGTCGCTGAGCGGGTGCTTGCGGCGGGTTTCCGAATAGCGCTTCAGCAGCACCTCCTCGTTGCTGTCCAGGAACAGCAACTCGGTCTGGATGCCGGAACCGGTGAGCGCGGAAATCGCATCCGGCAGGCGCTCCAGGTCGCCGCGGCTGCGCACGTCCACGCCCACCGCGATGTGGGCGATCGGCGCGCGCTCGCCGGCGGTCAGCGCGGCCACCAGCGCCGGCAGCAGCGTGGTCGGCAGGTTGTCCACGCAGTAGAAGCCGAGGTCCTCGAACGCGCGCAGCGCGACCGTTTTGCCCGCGCCGGAAAGGCCGCTGAGCACGATCACGCGCGGGCGTGTCTGGTCAACCGAATCGTCTGTCGAAGCCATGCTTTTGATGAGAAGTGCGGCCATGGATGGCCGCTTTTGGAATCACATAGGTTCCGGGATCACCAACGCCGCGAGAGCCTTGAACCAGCCGCGATCACGGACGATCCCACAACCCAATTCGCGAATGGAGCATGTGCTTTGTTCTTCATTTGCGCTTTTGCGTCTATTTGCGGACTGCTTTCTTGCTGCTGCGAGTTCGAACTTCGGATTCACCACTGCATCCGCTGCAACTGGTGCGCCTGCCGGTCAATGAACACCTGCGCCGGATCGAAGCCCTTGGATTTCAGCATGTGGCTGCGCACCGCGGCCTCGACCAGCACGGCGAGGTTGCGGCCGGGCGCCACCGGCACGGTGATCTGCGGCACCTTCACTTCCATCACTTCGCGCCAGCCGGTGTCGCCGGTCAGGCGGGCCATCGCGTCGGCATTGTCCTCGTTGGCGCCGACCGGCTGCAGACGCACGATCAGGCGCAGGTACTTGGATGGTTTTACGGCCGTATGGCCGAACATCTCGCGCACGTTCAGCACGCCCAGGCCGCGCACTTCCAGCAGGTCGCGCAGCAAGTCCGGGCAGGTGCCGTCAATCACGTCCGGCGCGATCAGGGTGAATTCCGGCGCATCGTCGGCAACCAGGCGATGACCGCGCGTCACCAGTTCCAGCGCGAGCTCGCTCTTGCCGGTTCCGGAAGCGCCGGTGATCAGTACGCCGATCGAATACACCTCCAGGAACACCCCGTGCAACGTGACCTGCCGCGCGAGGGCACGCGCGAGGTGATATTGGAGGAAGGTCAGCAGCTCGTGGCCACGCTTGGCCGACACCCACAACGGCGTTTCGGTTTCCTCGGCGGCTTCGCGCAGGTCCGCGGGCACCGCCTGGTCCTTGCTGACGATCAGTGCGATCGGCTGCTGCGCCACGATTTTCTGCACGGTTTCCCAGCGCTGCCGCGAGTCCAGCCCGTCGAGGTATTTCAGTTCCTCGCTGCCGATGATCTGCAGCTTGTTGGGATAGATGATGTTGAGGTAGCCGACCTCGGACGGCCGGCGCGCGCCGACCTTGCCCGGTTCCAGCGCGCGCGACTCGCCCTTGCGGCCGGCGATCCAGCGCAAGGCCAGACGCTCGTGGACGCTGTCGTACAACTCGCGCGCGCTGAGTCGGTTCACGGTTCGATGGAAAAGGGACCCGGCGCTATTGTGCCAGCGCTGGCGGGCGAGTGCGCTGAAACTCTCCCCGTCAAGCGGGCCGGGTGGAGAGGGTGCTGCGGCCAAACCCGTCCCCACCCCGGCAATTGCGCTAAGTGACGTCTACTCCGGCCCCGTCGCGGCGGCCCTTCGTCAACCGCTCCTTGTGACGCCGGACCTGTGCGTCCAGCTTGTCGAACAGCGCGTCGATCGCCGCATACATGTCGCCTTCCACCGCATTGGCGTGGAGCGTCTTGCCGGGTGCGGCTGCCAGAGTTCCTTCCGCCTTGTGCGCCAGCCGGTTCTTTTCCACTTCCAGCACGACATTGAGCGATGTCAGGTTGTCGAAATGCCGTGCCAGGCGTTCGCGCTTGGTATCCACGTAATCGCGCAGCGCGGGGGTGACTTCGACTTGATGACCGCTGATCTGGACTTGCATGGCTGATTCCTCGGAAGTAGTTGCGGGACTGGCAGTTGCGGTTGGAGGGCTCCTCTTGGCAGTGCAGCCATGGACGGCTGCTTTCGCGCGATCACGGCGATCGCAAATCAATGGTGCAGACACGAGCGTCTGCTTTCTGGTATCGCGATCACGATGATCGCAAAGATATGGAGCAGTGAAGTGAAAGGAAAGTTCCGTAACGCGGGGCAAGCATCGAGCGGGCCAATGCTCTTCGCGGGAATTGCCCGGCCTAACCCGCGCGTTGGCGTTCCCCGGAACTGGGGATTCGCAATGCTTCGCGGTACTTCGCCACCGTGCGGCGCGCGACCTGGATGCCGCGCTTGTTCAGCTCGGTGGTGAGGCCCTGATCTGACAACGGCTTGCGCGGATCTTCCTCCGCGACCAGTTTGCGGATCATCGCCTGGATCGCGGTCGCGGATGCCGAACCGCCGTCGTCGGTGGCGACGCCGGACGAAAAGAAATGCTTGAACTCGAAGGTGCCGCGCGGCGTGTGCAGGTACTTGCGGGTGGTCACGCGCGAGATGGTGGATTCGTGCATGCCCAGTTCATCGGCGACTTCGCGCAGCACCAGCGGCTTCATCGCTTCCGGGCCGTAATCCAGGAACGCGCTCTGCGTGCGCACGATCGCCTGCGCCACCCGGAACAGCGTGTCGGCGCGCGCCTTCAGGCTCTTCATCAGCCAGCGCGCTTCCTGCAATTGCCCGCGCAGATACGCCGCATCGTTGCGCCGGGCGCGCGAAATCAGGTCGCAGTAATGCCGGTTGATCGCCAGCCGTGGCTGGCAATTGGGCGACAGCGCCACGCGCCAGCGGCCTTCGCTCTTGATCGCGTAGGCATCCGGCGCGATGTATTCGGTGGGCGCCGGATCGAACGCGGCGCCGGGGCGCGGGTCCAGGCCGCGGATCAGCGTGGCCGCGGCGATCACGTCATCCGGCGAGGCGTCCAGCTTGCGTGCAAGCCGCGGGAAATCGCGCCTGGCCAGCAATTCAAGCTCGGCTCCGACGATGCGCAACGCGAGCGCGCGGGCGCGGGTGTCTTCGCCCGTCTGTTGAAGCTGCACGTCCAGGCAGTCGCGCAAGTCGAGGCTGGCAACGCCGGTCGGGTCGAAGCGCTGCACGCGATGCCGCACCGCCTCGATCTCTTCCGGCGTCGGTGCCGGCGTCAATGTGTTCACCGCTGCAAGCACCGGTTCGAGGCCTTCGTGCAGATAACCATCCGCATCCAGCGCATCAATGATCGCCGCGGCGATCACCTGATCGCGATCGGAGAAGCGTGCCAGGTTCAGCTGCCACATCAGGTGTTCGCGCAGGCCTTCCTGCACGGCATCCTGGTGCTCGGGCGAATCGTCGTCATCGGAATAACTCGGCGCAGGCGCCTCGCCGCCCAGCTCGCGTTCTTCCCATGGTTCGGATTCGTATTCGCTGGCGGCTTCCACCTCGGCGTCGGCCGTTGCGGCTTCCGATTCGCCTTCGCCCTCGGCGCTTTCGCTGCCTTCCTCCGGCGCATCCAGTTCCAGCAGGGGATTGGTTTCCGCCAGCTCGCGCAGCTCGGTCTCCAGCTCGGCCTGCGACAATTGCAACAGACGGATCGCCTGCTGCAGTTGCGGCGTCAGTGCGAGCTGTTGGTGGAGTCGGAGCTGGATGCCTGGCTTCATGCGATACCGTACGGACGAACCCGGTGCGGATTTTGCATCCTAACCCCGTACGGTGTGAACAGATAGTTTCGGCGGATTGCCGGTTTGCTGGAAGCGCGGACCGCCATGCCGACGACTGGCAACCTGCCACCGACAACCCGCTTTACATCCTGAATTCGCGTCCCAGGTAAACCTCGCGGACTTGTTCGTGCGCGAGGATTTCCGCAGGCGTGCCGCGCGCCAGCACCTTGCCTTCGTTCAGGATGTAGGCGTGCTCGCAGATGCCGAGCGCCTCGCGCACGTTGTGGTCGGTCAGCAGCACGCCGATGCCGCGGTCGCGCAGGTGCCGCACGATGCGCTGGATCTCGCCGACCGAAATCGGATCCACGCCGGCGAACGGTTCGTCGAGCAGCATGAAGCGCGGATTGGCCGCCAGTGCACGTGCGATTTCCACGCGCCGCCGTTCGCCGCCGGACAGGCTGATGCCTTTCTGCGTACTGATGTGCGCGACCTTCAGTTCATCCAGCAGCGATTCCAGCTCGCGCTCACGCTGCGCGGCGTTCAGGTCGCTGCGCAGTTCCAGCACGGCGAGCACGTTTTCCGCCACGGTCAGGCGGCGAAACACCGAGGCTTCCTGGGGCAGGTAGCCGATGCCCAATCGCGCGCGCGCGTGCATCGGCAGCCCCGTGATGTCCTGGCCATCCAGCGTGATGCGGCCGCCGTCGGATTCGATCAGCCCGACCACCATGTAGAAGCACGTGGTCTTGCCGGCGCCGTTGGGGCCGAGCAGGCCGACCACTTCGCCCTGTTTGATCTCGAAGGCGAAATCGTGCACCACCTGGCGCGCGCGGAAGCGCTTCTGGAGACCTCGTGCGACGAGCATGGGTCAGCCGTGGGTCGAGGAAGCCGACGCGGGCGCCGACGCGGCCGGCGCGGGTTGCGTGGAAGATGATGCGGGAGCCGGCGCCGCGCCGGCAGTCGTGGCGGGCGCGGGTTTCGCGGCCGGCGAATTCTTCGGGCGCGGTTGCAAGGTCATGTGCACCTGACCGCCGCTGCCGCCCTCGCCATTGATCTGGCCGCTGTCGGTGTTGTAGACGAGCTTGGCGCCGTGGAACGAGCCGCGGCCTTCCTGCACGACGTTGGCGTCGCCGGTCAGCACCACGGTGTTCTGTGAAACCGTGTAGTCGATCGTATCGGCCGAACCGTGCATCATCGCGCCGTCATCCAGCTTCTGCTGCATATGCGCGGGCGTGCCGGTCAGCACGACCCGCTGCACCTGGTTGTTCTGGTCGAAATAGCCGACGCCATGGTCGCCATCCGCATGCAGCGTGCCCTGGTCAATGCGCACGTTACCGATGAAGGTGGCCTTGCCGCTGTCCTGGCTGCCGGAAAACGAATTGGCGTTGACGTTGACCGGCTTGTCGCGATCGGCCTGGGTGGCTTGTGCCGTCGCACAGGCCAGCAGTGCTCCCAGCATCAGCGCGAACGCGGCCGAGCGCGCGTGCGAATCAGTGCTTCCGCGATTGCGGCGTAAGCGTGGCGTGGACATCGGAGAGCAACTCCAGCGAGTGGGTATTCATGTCGGCCTTCATGCCGACGCCGCGCAGTATAGAGCCGGTCTGCTGAATCACGCTGGGCGCGGCGGAGGCCATGCGCTTGTCCCGCGTCCAGACCGTGGCATCCGCCGTGTGCACCTCGGCTGCCTTCACGGCCGTGGTGGCGGGCCGGCGCATGTCCACCTTGCCGATCAGTTTCACCAGCGAATTGTCCGAACTCACCCAGGCATACTGCGAGGTGCCGTGCCAGTCGGCGTGGTCGGTGCCGTAGATCGTGTAGACCGGTGCGTTGACGTACAGCGAGTCGTCGCCTCCGCGGCGCGCCAGATAGGGCGCGACCAGCCGGAACGCGGGTGCACCATCCTCGCCCAGCGCGTCCAGCGTGAAATCGTTGAGCGTGTAGCTGGAGCGGGGCGGGCCGACCATCTCGTTAGGCTTCGGCGGCGGCTTCAGCCACCAGACCAGCAACTGCGTGGCGGCGGCGGCGATCAACAGCACCAGGCCGAGCAAGAGGTTCCGGCGATCCATCACGACCAGTACTCGATTTCTGCCTGCAGCCTGCCCTGTGCCAGCAGGATCAGGTCGCACAGTTCGCGCACCGCGCCACGGCCGCCGTCCCGTTTCGTGCACCAGTGCGCGCGTTCGATCACCCACGGATGCGCGTTTGCAGGTGCAACCGCGAAACCGGCCGCACCCATCGCCCGCAAGTCGGCGAGATCGTCACCGGCGAAGGCGAGTTGCCCGGCGGAAAGATTCGCGCCGTGCAGCAGGTCGGCAAGACAGGCGCGCTTGTCGGCCTGACCTTGATAGACGTGGTCGATGCCCAGTTCCTCGGCGCGCAGCGCAACCACGTGGCTGACCCGCGCGCTGACCAGCGCGACATCCACGCCGTGCGCCATCAGCCGTTTCAGGCCGTGGCCGTCCTGCACGTTGAAGGCCTTCCACTCGTGCCCGTCCTCGCCGTACAGCAGCCGGCCATCGGTCAGCGTGCCGTCCACGTCCAGCGCGAGCAGCTTGATCCTGGCTGCGCGGGCGAGGACGTCTTGCGGGATGTCGGAGAGGTAGGGCATGGATGAAATACGCACTGATTTAAGCCCGTCATCCCGGCCGCAAGCCGGGACCAGTGACTTACAAGGAGCCAAGGCACTGGGTTCCGGGTTCCGCCGCGATGAAGCTGCGGCGACCCCGGAATGACGACGAGGATTATGCTGCTTTCCTGAGTCCCGAGTTCCGCGCTACACGACTCGTGCCCGCATCAGATCGTGGATGTTCAACGCGCCGACTACGCGCTTGTCCGCATCCACCACGATTAACGCGTGGATCTTGTGCGCATCCATCAGTTGCGCGGCTTCGGCGGCGAGCTTGTCCGGGTTGATGGTCTTGGGCGTGCGGGTCATCAGTTGCGCCACCGGTGCGCCACGCATGTCCACGCCGTCATCGTCCAGCGCGCGGCGCAGGTCGCCGTCGGTGAACACGCCGAGCAGGCGTTGTTCGGCATCCACGATGGCGGTCATGCCCAAGCCTTTGCGCGACATCTCCATCAGCGCTTCGGTCAGGGATGCCTCTTCCGGCACCTGCGGGATCGCGGCGCCCGTGTGCATCAGGTCTTCGATTTTCAGCAGCAGCCGGCGCCCGAGCGAGCCGGCCGGATGCGACATCGCGAAATCCTCGGCGGTGAACCCGTGCGCTTCCAGCAGTGCGATCGCCAGCGCATCGCCCATCACCAGCGCGGCGGTGGTGCTGGCGGTGGGTGCCAGGCCCAGCGGACAGGCTTCCGCCGACACGCCGACATCCAGGTGCGCGTTCGCGGCGCGCGCCAGCGAGGAATTCGGCCGCCCCGTCATCGCGATCAGCGGATTGCCCTGGCGCTTGATCAGCGGAAGGATGGTCAGCAGCTCGTCGGTTTCGCCTGAATAGGACAGCGCCAGCACCACATCATCCCGCGTGATCATGCCCAGGTCGCCGTGGCTGGCTTCGCCCGGGTGCACGAAGAACGCCGGCGTGCCGGTGGACGCCAGGGTCGCCGCGATCTTGCGCGCGATGTGGCCGGACTTGCCCATGCCGGTGACGACGATCCGGCCTTCGCAGGCCAGCATCAGCCGGCAGGCGCGCACGAATTCGCCATCCACGCGCGATTCCAGCGCGCGGATCGCGGTGGCTTCGGTGGCAATCACCGTGTGCGCGCTGCGCGCGAGGGTGTCACTGGCTGGATGCGGATGCACGTCTGGGCTGGCTTCGGCACTCAAGGCGGCGTTCATGGTGTCATTCCGTGGCGTTGTTTTTCGCCGTGTCGGTGAATGGGCCCGATGTTTCCGTTAAACTGCCCGATTCCCATTCTACCTTGTTCCAACGCGTCTCCCGCGTTTTCCGGTTATGCGGGCCGCTGCGGAATATCCGGTGCGACATGAACCCGAGCGCAATCAAGCAGCTGATCGAACAGGGCCTGCCCGGCGCGAGCGCGCAGGTGCAGGGCCCGGATGGCGTGCACTTCGAGGCGCGTGTCGTGGCGCAAGCCTTCATCGGCAAGCCGACCCTGGCGCGCCATCGCATGGTTTACGCCACGCTGGGGGAACTGATGGGCAACGAGATTCACGCGCTGGCGTTGAAGACGGTGACGCCGGACGAAGCAGGGAGCAGGGAGTAGGGCCGAGGGAGCGGCAAGCCACGCATCAATCGGGGATTTTCAATGTCTGGAATCGGTTCGGCTCAACACCCAAGCAGGGCGCATGGCGCTATTCGAATGCTGTTCCCTGCTCCCTGCTCCCTGTTCGCTGCCTACTAATGGCCAAAATCGTCATCTCCGGCGGCATCCCCCTCAACGGCGAAGTCTGGATCTCCGGCGCCAAGAACGCGGTGCTGCCGATCCTCGCAGCTTGCCTGCTGGCCGATGAGCCGGTCACGATCGGCAACGTGCCGCATCTGCACGACGTCACCACCACGATGGAGCTGCTCGGCCAGATGGGCGCGCAGATCACGGTTGACGAGCGCATGAAGATTCACGTGGACCCGCGCTCCACCGAACGCTTCTTCGCGCCCTACGATCTGGTCAAGACGATGCGCGCATCGATCGTGGTGCTGGGTCCACTGGTGGCGCGCTACGGCCAGGCGGAGGTTTCGCTGCCGGGCGGCTGCGCGATCGGCTCGCGGCCGGTGGATCAACACATCAAGGGCCTGCAGGCGCTCGGCGCGGACATCACCGTCGAGAACGGCTATATCAGGGCGCAGGCCCGACGGCTGAAGGGCACTCACATCACGATGGACGTGGTCACCGTCACCGGTACCGAGAACATCATGATGGCCGCGGCGCTCGCGTCAGGCACGACCGTCATCGAGAACGCCGCGCAGGAGCCGGAAGTGGTGGATCTGGCCCACTGCCTGATCGCAATGGGCGCGAACATCGAAGGCGCCGGCACCGCGACCCTTGTGATCGAGGGCGTGGAGCGGCTGCACGGCGCGCATTACGAAGTGCTGCCCGACCGCATCGAGACCGGCACGTTCCTAGTCGCCGGCGCGATCACCGGCGGCCGCGTGCTGGCCAAGCGCGCGCGTCCGGATACGCTGGAAGCGGTGCTGGCGAAACTGGAAG
Organism: Rhodanobacteraceae bacterium; assembly: GCA_051961995.1. Classification (GTDB taxonomy): domain Bacteria; phylum Pseudomonadota; class Gammaproteobacteria; order Xanthomonadales; family Rhodanobacteraceae; genus 66-474. The sequence continues at coordinate 17,015 of JBQCCR010000004.1, forward strand.
ATGCCGGTGCGCACATCAATACCCATGGCGAGTCCATCGAACTGGACATGCGCGGCCATCGCCCGAGAGCGGTGGACATCACCACCGCACCGTATCCGGCGTTCCCGACCGACATGCAGGCGCAGTTCACCGCGTTGAACTGCGTGGCCGAAGGCACCGGCGTGATCACCGAGACGGTGTTCGAAAACCGCTTCATGCACGTGCACGAGCTGCACCGGCTTGGCGCGGACATCAAGCTGGAAGGTAACACCGCGGTGATCCGCGGCGTCGAGGGCATGTCCGGCGCGCCGCTGATGGCGACCGATCTGCGCGCATCCGCATCACTGGTGCTGGCCGGCCTGGTCGCGCATGGCGACACCACCGTGGACCGCATCTATCACATCGATCGCGGTTACGAGTGCATCGAGGAAAAACTCGGGATGCTGGGAGCGCAGATCCGGCGGTTGCCGGGCTGAGCGGTTGCAAAGCTGCTGCGCTCGGCATCTTGCGCGCCGGCGGTGCTCGGAATCCAAACGTAAGGACGTGTACGCTGCGGTTCCTGCGCTCCGGCGACGCGCAACCTGCCTTCGCTCGCCACGCTTTGCAAGCGCTCAACTGAGCCCGAGACTTCAGCGCTCCTGGTAGCTCTCCAGCTTCATCGTGAAGTCGCCATTGTCGTGTTGCGAGACTTCCACCGGCACCGGCAATTTGCCTGGTACGAACCAGCCGTCGAAACCGCCGCTGTCGGTGCGCACCACGTGCACCGCGTCAGGATAATTCCCGGCCGGCACGCTGACCGCGCCTGAGCCCTTTACCGCGAACTGCTGGGTCTGGATGCGATCGCGCACCGCGACCGGCAACGCGAATTCGTGTTTGCCGTCCTTCAACCCGGCCGCGAGGGCCAGTACGACGGTGTGGCGCTCGATCGCGCCCGGCTGCGCGGCAAAGCGATGCTCGCCCTTGTCGTTCACCACGATGGTGTTGCTCGGCCAGTCGAAACGCACGTTCCGTTGCTTGTGCTTGAACGCCGCATCCATCGAGTAGTCGTAGCTCAAACCTTGCGGCAGGTCGCCCTTCCAGCGAAAGCTGGAAGTCTCGCGCGCGTTGATGCCGAGCATTGCGGCCAGGCCCGATGTGCCCTGGCTGTCGGTGGTGAAGGTCCAGGTGCTGTCGCCGGACGATGCCAGCGTCATCGTCGCCTCGCCGATCGGCGAGCCGTCCTTCATTAATTGGTAGCGCGCAGTAAACGCGGGCAGAGGAGCGGCAAGAGCGCTCGCGGCGCACAGCAGCGCGGCGGCGGCGAGCAGAAAGCGGATTCGATTCGGAATCATCCGGAAACCCTGCAGAGCGAGTGAGCAGCGTGACTGTGGCGCCGTGCCGCTGAACGCCCGCCTCACGCGCGGCGCAGATTCCCGTCCGCAGCCAGTCGCAGCGGTTCGGTGATCGCTTCGCCATTCCAATGCACCGAGGCATCGCGCAGCGCCACGTGGCCGCGCGCGATCGCATCCACGCAGGCCACGATCAGGCGGTGTTCCTGCGTCAGCAAACGCCCGGCCAGAGCCTCTTCGTCATCGCCGGCGTGGATCGGAATGCGCGCCTGCGCGATCACCGGCCCACCGTCGAGTTCTGCGGTGACGAAATGCACGCTGGCACCGTGCTCGGCATCGCGCGCGGCGATCGCGCGGCGATGCGTGTGCAGGCCGCGGTATTTCGGCAGCAGCGAGGGGTGGATGTTGATGATGCGGCCTCGCCACGCCTCCACCACCTCGCCATCAATCACCCGCATGAAGCCGGCCAGCACCACCAGCTCCGCGCCACTCTCGGCAACGCGCGCGAACAAGGCCTCGTCGAAGGCGAGGCGAGACGGATGACTCTTCGGATCGAGGGCAAGCGTTGCAATGCCGTGCGTCTCAGCGTGACGCAATGCCGGGGCGTCCGCCTTGTCGCTCGCCACCAGCGCGAACTCGATCGGCAGTGTTCCGGCCTCTTTCGCGGCGATCAGCGCACCGAGATTGCTGCCGCGGCCGGAGACGAGGACGGCGACGGGGAGCGGTCGGGACTCGGGACTCGAAACCCGGGACTCGGACGCGCCGCTCACGCGATGCGTACCCGCTGGTCGCCCTGCGTGGCGATCACTTCCCCGATCACCTGCGAAGCCAGCCCGTGTTTTGCCAGCATCGCGGCCGCCGGGCCCACGTCATCGCGTGCGAGGATTACGGTGAAACCGATGCCGCAGTTGAAGGTGCGCCACATTTCATCGTTCGGCACGTTACCCTCGCGTTGCAGCCATTCGAATACCGGCGGCAATTCCCACATCGCGCTGTAGAGCGCGATGCCCAATCCGTCCGGCACCACGCGGATGATGTTTTCGGTCAGGCCGCCACCGGTGATGTGCGCCGTGCCGTGGACCAGCGGGACTCGCGACTCGGGGCTCGCGGCTCGCACAAGCTCCAGGACTGGTTTGACATAGATCGTGGTCGGCGCCATCAGCGCGTCGGCCAAGGTGACGCCGCCGAGGTCCAGATCGAAAGGATTGCCCGCGCGCTCGACGATCTTGCGGATCAGTGAATAGCCGTTTGAGTGCGGCCCGCTGGAGGCTACGCCGAGGATCATGTCGCCGGCGCGCACCGCCGAGCCGTCAATCAATTTCGACTTCTCGACCGCACCCACGCAGAAGCCTGCGAGGTCGTATTCGCCGGGCGGATACATGTCCGGCATCTCGGCGGTTTCGCCGCCGATCAGCGCGCAGCCCGCCAGCTCGCAACCCCTGGCGATGCCGCCCACCACGCTCACCGTGGTCGCGACGTCCAGCTTGCCGGTCGCGAAATAATCCAGGAAGAACAGCGATTCCGCGCCCTGCACCAGCACGTCGTTGACGCACATGCCGACCAGGTCGATGCCGATCGTGTCGTGGCGGTTCAATTGCTGCGCCAGCTTGAGCTTGGTGCCCACGCCGTCGGTGCCGGACACCAGCACCGGTTCGCGGTACTTGTTGGAAAGGTCGAACAGCGCGCCGAAGCCGCCCAGCCCGCCCATCACCTCGGGCCGGAAGGTGCGCTTCACCAGCGGCTTGATGCCCTCCACCACGGCGTTGCCGGCGTCGATGTCCACGCCCGCGGCGCGATAGGTGAGCGGCTTGTTCTCAGGCATGGGCGCGATCGCCGGGACACGGAGGGTTGCAAATGATAGACGGGCAAGCCCCGATTGGGCAGACTTGCGTGACTGTCACTCCGTTCGTCCTGAGCGTCGGCCCGCGAGGGCCGGAGTCGAAGGGCGACGCTTCGACTTCGCTCACTGCGTTCGCTACGCTCGGCGCGCGAACGGTACAGAGGACAAGACGCCATGATGCGATGGATTTCCGCTGCGCTGCTGGCGCTCTCGCTGTTTTTCGCCTCAGGCGTTCACGCTCAGGATGCGGCGGCGGGCGGCGCCTATTCCGCGACCGTGCCCGTTGCCGACACCAGTGATGCCGCGCGCGACAGCGCGTTGTCCACCGCGCTCACGCAAGTGCTGCAGCGGTTGGCGCCCCAAGCCGTACCGAGCGCGGACGTGCTCGGCCAGGCACCGGGCCTGGTGCGCAATTACAAGTATCAGCGCGCGACCAGCGGCAACGGTTTGCAGCTCGAAGTGGATTTCGATCCGGGTTCGATCCGGCATCTACTGCAGCAACTCGATGCAACCGCGGCGGCGGCGCCGGCCCCGGGAAGCACCTCGGCGGCGCCGATCGCCGCCGGCCCGGGCGGCAGCGGCGCGGTGTGGGTGGACGGTCTGGACAGCGCGACCGATTTCGCGGCGATGCTTTCCACCCTTCGCCAGTCACCGCAGTTGCACAACGTGGTGCCGGTCGCCGCGCAGAACGACGGCGTGCTGCTGCAACTGGATTACGACGCGCCGCTGCCGGAGGTGCTGAACGCGCTCATCGCTGGCGGCCATCTGCAAACCGCGCCTGCGCATCAGGGCGCGGACGCATCGCTGCACTGGGTTCGATGAGCGGTCGTAAAGCTACTGCGCTCGGCATCTCGCGCGCCGGCGGTGCTCGGAATCCTCATGTACTGACGTGTACACTGCGGTTCCTGCGCTCCGGCGACGCGCAATCTGCCTTCGCTCGTGACGCTTTACGATCCGCTCTGGTGTGAACCGGCAAACGTGATTCGCTCCATGCCGAATGCGGAAATGTTGCGGCAATTGCCGAACCTGATTTCCTGCCTGCGCATCGTACTGGTCGCGCCGCTGGTCGTGCTGCTGCTGGGCGCGAACTTCGACGCTGCGCTGTGGATCGCGGTGGCGGCCGGGCTCTCCGATGCGCTGGATGGCTTCCTCGCCCGCCACTTCGCCTGGCGCACCCGGTTGGGGTCGCTGCTGGATCCGCTGGCCGACAAGCTGATGCTGGTCGCGGCGTACCTCACGTTGGCGCAGATCGGGCAGGTCGCGTGGGCATTGGCGCTGCTGGTGCTGGCGCGTGATGCGGTGATCGTGGGCGGCGCGCTGGCATACCATCACATCGTCGGCGAATTCGAGTTGCAACCGAGTCTGTGGTCGAAGGCGAACACGCTGGGCCAGATCCTGTTCGTGCTGCTGGTGCTTGCCTCCAACGCGTTCGCTTTCCACTGGCAGCAGCATGGATACGCGTGGATCGTCGCCGCGCTCACGGTGATCAGCGGCGTGGATTACATCGTGCGCTGGGGTTGGCGCGCACGCAATGCACTGCGCGCAAGGAAAACCTCCCGATGAATTCGGACATTGCACGTCGCTGGCAATGGCTTGCGATCCTGCTTGTGATCGGCGGGCTGCTGTGGATCCTGCGCCCGGTGCTTACGCCCTTCGCGATTGCCGCGATGCTGGCGTATCTCGGCGACCCGCTCGCGGACCGTCTCGAGCGCCTGCGCTGCAATCGCACGCTCGCGACCAGCATCGTGTTCCTGGTGATGGTGCTGATCCTGATCGGCGCGATGGTGCTGCTGGTGCCGCTGATCCAGCGCCAGGTGGTGCGGCTGATCGCGGCGATGCCCGCCTACGGCGAATGGATCCGCAGCGGGCTGTTCCCGTGGTTGCAGCAGCACCTGAACCTGCCGGCGGACTTCTTCAACATTGACAGCATCCTCGCCAGCATCCGCACGCACATCGGCACGGTCGGCAACCTCGCCGCGGTGGTGCTTGGCTACGCCACGCGCTCCAGCCTGACCATCATCGGCTGGATCACGTCGCTGGTGCTGATCCCGGTGGTCACGTTTTATCTGTTGCGCGACTGGGACGTGATGGTGGCGAAGATCGACGGCCTGCTGCCGCGCGGGAATCGTCCGACCATCGTGCGGCTGGCACGCGAATCGGACGCGGTGCTGGGCGCGTTCGTGCGCGGACAGTTGCTGGTGATGATCGCGCTCGGCGTGTTCTACGGCGTGGCGCTGTGGGCGATCGGGCTGGATGTCGGTCCGCTGATCGGCATGATCGCGGGGCTGGTCAGTTTCGTGCCGTACCTGGGATTCATCACCGGCCTGTTTGCCAGCCTGATCGCCGCGCTGGTGCAGTACCACGACTGGCAGCATCTGGTGATGGTGCTGGTCGTGTTCGGCATCGGCCAGGTGCTGGAAGGTTACGTGCTGGTGCCGCGGCTGGTCGGCGGCAAGATCGGCCTGCATCCGGTGGCGGTGATTTTCGCCGTGCTCGCCTTTGGGCAGTTGTTCGGGTTCCTCGGCGTGCTGCTGGCGCTGCCGATTTCGTCGGTGCTGATGGTGCTGCTGCGTTACGCGCACGAGCGCTACACGGCGAGCGCCTTGTACGACACGCGTGCCGCAGCCGCTGCCGAGCACGCGCCGACAAAACTGGAAATCGAGCCACCGGGCGATGAAACCCGCGGCGACGATCCTCCGCACGAATGAACGCACGCCAGTTGCCCTTGGGCCTGCGCTGGCCTTCGCGCCAGCGCCTCGACACGTATCTCGCCGGCGCCAATGCCGTGGCGCTGGAGAGCGTGCGCGCTGCCGTGCTTGGCCACAGCAATGCGTGGCTGTTCCTGCAAGGCGCGCGCGGCAGCGGCAAGACGCACCTGCTGATCGGCGCGTGCCGTCTTGCTTTGGAAAATGGACGCAATGCACGCTATCTGCCGCTGGGATCGCTCGCCGAGTCGCGTGCGGAAGCCATCGCCAGCTTTGGTGCGGAGCAGGGCGAGTTGCTCGCCATTGACGATGTGCAGGCGATCGCGGGCGATCAAGGTGCCGAGCGCGCGCTGTTCGACCTCTACAACCGCGCACGGGAGTCGCGCGCGATATTGTTGTTCACGGCGAGTGCTTCGCCGGATCAACTTGGCGTGCAGTTGCCGGATCTGGTTTCGAGATTGTCGGCGTGCACGCAGATGGGCTTGCAAGCGCTGGACGAGGCCGGCCGCCGCGAAGTGCTGCGCGCGCGCGCGCAACAGCGCGGACTGGAGATTGACGATGCCGTACTGGACTGGCTGTTCGCGCGCCAGCCGCGCGACCTCGCCGCATTGATGGACCTGTTCGAGCGTCTTGATCACGCCGCGCTGGCGGCGCAGCGCCGGATCACGATTCCGTTTTTGCGGCAGATGCTGCGAGCGGTTTGAAAGCTGCTGCGCTCGGCCTGAGTCCCAATTCGGTATGTCGCACGTCGGCGAACCCAACCAGGTCGTGCATCGAAGTTGGGCTCGCCACGCTCAGTCCGGCCCCTGGCTCCGTCCGGAGCGCAGCCGCGCATCCCATTCCTGCAGCCGCTGCGGCGTGCCGATGTCGCTCCACGCGCCGCGATGCTGCTGCCAGCCGACCTGGCCGTTCGAGATCGCCGCGCGCAGCAACGGGGTGATCGAAAAGCGCGGCGGATTTTCTGAAGCACCGGGCGCATCGCCAATCACGGCGCGCCAGTCGTCCAGCAGTTCCGGCCGGTACACGCCGATGCCGGCGAAGGTCAGCGCGCGTTGCGCATCCAGTGCGTCGGCAAACGGATACAGCGTGCCATCGGGGCCGATGCCGAAATCGCCGCGCGGGTGCTGCGGCGGGTTGTCCACCAGCACCAGTTGTGCCAGTCCCGCCGGTTCGCTCGGCAGCGAGGCGAAATCGAAATCGGTCCAGATGTCACCGTTCACCGCGACGAAGGGCTCGCTGCCGAGCAATGCCAACGCGTTCAACATCCCGCCGCCGGTTTCCAGCGCCGTCTCGCCCTCGTGGCTGTACTGGATCCTCACGCCGTAATGCGCGCCGTCGCCCAGGCATTCCGGAAATTGCGCAGCCAGGTGCGCGGTGTTGATCACCACCTCTCGCACACCGGCGCGCGCCAGATTTTCCAGATGCCACTCGATCAGCCGCTTGCCGCCCACGTTCAACAATGGTTTGGGTGTGACATCCGAAAGCGGACGCATCCGCTCGCCGCGGCCTGCGGCGAAGATGAGCGCTTTCATAGTGCGATCCATTTCCGTTCGCCCTGAGCGTAGGCGGCATCTTTGAAAAAAGATGGCGCCGGAGTCGAAGGGCATTGCGCTTCGACTGCGCTTGCTTTGCTCGCCGAGCCTGTCCTGCGCTTTGTCGAAGGGCTCAGCGCGAACGGTTGAAATGCGGCCGCGGCTTTCACGGCGCGGGTTGCGTCAGGTCGCGATGCCCGATCTTGCCCTCGACCAGTGCGACGAAGTCGGCGAACTCGGGATGCTGCGCGCCCACGCTGCGCACGTACTGCCACACGCGCGGCAGGTCATTGAGATAGCCGCGCTTGCCGTCGCGGTACCACAGCCGGCAAAAGATGCCGAGCACCTTGATGTGCCGTTGCAGGCCCATCAGGTCGAACCAGCGCTGCCAGCGTGCCGCGTCAACGGATCCATCCAGCACACCGGCATCGCGCATCGCGATGCGATGCCCTTCCGCCCACGCCCGCACGCGCGCTTCGTCCCAGACGATGTAGCAGTCGCGCAGCAGCGAAACCAGGTCGTAGGTCACCGGGCCGAGCACGCCGTCCTGGAAATCTATGATGCCCGGATTGTCGCCGGGCACGATCAGCAGGTTGCGGCTGTGATAGTCACGGTGCACGAAGGCGCGCGGCTGCGCCAGCGCGGTATTGATCAGCAGCCGGAACGCGGCTTCGATCACGTCCCACTCGTCGCACTCGATCGTGACGCCGAGGTGCTTCTGCAGGAACCAGGTCGGCATCAGTTCCAGTTCGGCCATCAGCCGTGGTTCGTCGTAAGGCGGCAGGTCGCGCGTGTCCACGCGCGTCTGCATCGTGACCAGCGCGGCCAGAGCGTCGCCGTAGAGCGCATCCACCGTGCCGTCGTTCAGCTCCGGCAAGTAAGTGCGCGTGCCGAGGTCGGAGAGCAGCAGGAAACCGCGTTCGCGATCCTGCGCCAGCACTTCCGGTGCATGCAGGCCCGCCACGCGCAATCGCGCATTGATGTCCAGCCAGGGGCCGACGTCCTCGCGAGCCGGCGGGGCGTCCATCACGATCGCGCTGCGCGCACGACCACGGGCGCGCCAATAACTGCGGAAGCTGGCGTCTTCGGAGGCGCGTTCGAGGGTGAGCGTGGGCTCACCCAGCGAATCGCGCGCGAACGCGAGGCGCTCGGCGGCGCGATCTGCGGAGAGCGGTGCAGCAAGATGATTCATGGCGTCACGAATGTTTTCACGTCACGTTGCCGGGCGGATCGGAAAGATGAGTGTTTCTGGATCGAGGAGCGCGGCGCCCGAGTCGGCGCATGGCATTGTATGTCGTTATCACGATTCTGCAGGGCCGGTCCGCTCCAAAGCGCGGTCGCTTTGGGCTATGCTCGCGGATTTGCGGGCGGTCGAAAAATCATGGCGGACACGGCGGCTTTTCAGACCCATCTCGACCGGCTGGAGGCGGAATCCATCCGCATCCTGCGCGAGACCGTGGCCGAGTGCCGCAAGCCGGTGTTGCTTTACTCGATCGGCAAGGATTCGTCGGTCCTGCTGCACCTGCTGCTGAAGGCCTTCTACCCAGCCAAGCCGCCGCTGCCGCTGCTGCACGTCAATACGACCTGGAAGTTCCGCGAAATGATCGAGTTCCGCGACCGGATCACGCGCGAGACCGGGGTCGAACTGATCGAATACATCAACCGCGAAGGCATCGGCAAGACTGATCCGGTCAACGATCCCTCCAGGCACACCCATGTGATGAAGACGCAGGCGCTGCGTCAGGCGCTGGCGGATCACGGTTTCGATGCGGCGATCGGCGGCGCGCGCCGCGACGAGGATCCCGCGCGCGCCAAGGAGCGCGTGATTTCGCTGCGCGGCGCCGGCCAGCGCTGGGAGCCGCGCAAGCAGCGGCCCGAGCCCTGGGGCCTGTTCAACACGCGGCTGGCAAACGATGAAACGCTGCGCGTGTTCCCGCTCTCGGACTGGACGGAACTCGACGTGTGGCTGTACATCCGCCGCGAAGCGATTCCGGTGGTGCCGCTGTATTTCGCCGCCGAGCGGCCGGTGATCGAGCGCAAGGGAGCTCTGCTCGTTTACGACGACGACCGCGTGCCGCTGAGCGAGGGCGAGACGCCGCAGCCGCGCCGCGTGCGTTTCCGCACGCTCGGCTGCTGGCCATTGACTGCGGCCGTGGAATCGAGCGCGTCCAATCTCGACGAGATCATTGACGACATGCTGGAGACGCGCGTATCCGAACGCGCGGGACGGATCATC
>JBQCCR010000005.1:0-11481 GCA_051961995.1 Rhodanobacteraceae bacterium
TGCTGCGCATAGCTGCCGACCAGTAGCGTCAACCGCAATTCCGGCATTGCCTGCAGCAGCGGCGCATGCCACAGCGGCGCGCATTCGCGGCGCGGCGGCAGGTCGCCGCTCTTGCCCTTGCCCGGATAACAGAACGCCATCGGCACGATCGCGACCTTGCGCTCGTCGTGGAAGGTCGGCTCGTCGATGCCGAGCCATGCTCGCAATTTCTCGCCGCTCTTGTCGTCGAACGGAACGCCGGATGCATGCACGCGCCGGCCCGGCGCCTGGCTGACGATCAAAAGCTTCGCATCCGGATGCGCCTGCAACACCGGCCGCGGGCCGTGCGGCAAGTACGCTGCGCACTCGCGACAGGCGCGGACGTCGGCGAGCAAGCGATCGAACGACGCGCGCGATTCACGCATCGGGCAATAATTTCCCTGGGTTCATGATTCCGTCGGGATCGAACACGTGCTTGATCCCGCGCATCAGTTGCAGCGAGGAGGCATCCAGCGCCTGCGTCATGAAGTCGCGCTTGGCCGTGCCGATGCCGTGCTCGCCGGAGAGCGTGCCTTCCAGCGCAATCACCGACTCGAACACTTCGCGCAGGCACAGCCGCGCCCGTTCACGCTCGGCCTCGTCGCGCGGCAGCAGATTCACGTGCAAGTTGCCGTTGCCCGCGTGACCGAACGTGACGATCGGCAATTCGTATTGCGCGGAGAGCCGCCTGATGCGATCCACCAGTTGCGGCACCTGCGAAACCGGCACCACCACGTCCTCGTTGATCTTGTGCGGCGAGATGGTGCGCAGCGCCGGTGACAGCGCCTTGCGCGCGGCCCACAACGCCTGGGCCTCGTCGCGATTGGCCGCGGCGCGCCATTCGATCAGCCCTTCCACGTTCGCGGCGCGCTCGATGGACTCGGCCGCGCCGGGCAGCGAACTTTCATCGCCATCCACCTCGATCAGCAGCAGCGCGCCCGCGTTCGCCGGTGCGTCGCCGCCGTGTTCGCGCGCGAGTTGCAACGCGGCATCGTCCATGAATTCCAGCGCACAGGGGGTGGCCGGTTGCGCCATGATCCGCGCCACCGCCTGCGCGGCGCTCGCCACGTCCGCATAAGCGGCGCGCAGCGTGCGCAAGGCGGGGGGCGCGGGAGTCAGCTTCAATGTCGCTCCGGTGATCAGCGCCAGCGTGCCTTCCGAACCGATCAGGTAGCGCGTCAGGTCGTAACCCACCGAGCCCTTGGTGGTGTGTGTGCCGCAGCGGAACGATTGTCCGCTGCCTGCGACCGCCAGCAGCCCGAGCACGTTGTCGCGCGTGGCACCGTATTTCACCGCGCGCGGCCCGCCGGCGTTGCAGGCGAGATTGCCGCCGATCGTGCAGTACGGCGCCGAAGTGGGATCGGGTGGCCAGAACAAGCCGTGTTTCGACAAGGCGCGTTGCAGATCCGCGTTCAGCACGCCGGGTTCCACCATGGCGAGACGGTCACCCGGCGAGATGTCGAGGATCCGGTTCATGCGCTCGAAACTGGCGACCACGCCGCCCGCATCGGGCACGGTCGCACCGGTGGTGTTGGTGCCGCGCCCGCGCGCGATCAGTGGCGCGTGTGCTTCGCGGCAGGCCTGCACCAGTCCGACCGCCTGCTCGTGCGTGGTCGGGAACACCACCGCATCCGGCAAAGCGATGCGCCGGGAGTTGTCGTAGGCGTACGCCGCGCGCGTGGCTCCGTCCAGCGCGCAGGCATCGGCGGGGAAAATGGAGCGCAGCGAGGTGATGAGCGAATCGGAGATGGACACCCGGAAAGCTTAAGACATTCTCGTCATTCCCGCGAAAGCCGGAACCGGGCGACTATCCTGATTTGCGCAGGCCGGAACCAGAGCAAAGCCCCGGGTGCCGGATTCCGTTCGCGACGAATCCGCGGACAGCGCCGGAACCACGACGTGGTTTCCGGCTTGCGGTCTCGGGCTTTCGGGTTCAATCCGTGTAATCAAAAATCCTCACCACCTTCTGCACACCGGCCACATGCCGCACGATGTCGGTGACGGCGTCGGCTTCCTGATGGCTCAGCAGGCCCATCAGATAGACGTTGCCGTGTGCGGTGCTGATATTGACGCGGCCCGGATCGAAACCGGGCAGGCTGGTGATGTTGAGCAGCGCGGCTTTCACGCGCGCCGTCAGCGCGGCATCCGCAGCGCGTTGCGAGAACGGCGGGATCGGCATCACGTCGATCTCGTTGTCCACGCGGCGCACGCCTTCGAAGCCGGTGACGTCGGCTTCGGCGCGCGCCCTCAAATCCTCGCTCGGCGCCTCCCCGATCAGCAGCAGCACGCCGTCGTAAACCGCGGTACCGATGCGCACCTTGCCGGACAGCGCGGGATCGTTGTCCAGCGTGTGTTGTGCGGTGAGCTGCACGTTGCGATCGTTCAACGCGCGATTGAAACCGCGGCGATCGGTAAAGGTACTGCACGCGCTCAGGGTGACGAGTGTTGCCATCACGCAGGAAAACGGGAGTAAACGCAGGGTGCGATTCATCGGGTCGGCTCGCGTGGTTGTTCGTGCTTCGATACCTGGGCACGAACGGAGTTCAAACTTCAAAAGCGGCTCTGAGCCACTCGCATTCCACAGAATCCGGTTCACCATCGAACGCTACCACATCGAACCTGCATGGCAACGTCGTGAGCTTCGGGTGCGCTTGCAGGAATCCCTGCGCCGCGCGCGCAATGCGTTCACGCTTGGCGCTCCCGACCGAGGCCGCGCCGCCGCCGAACGCGCGATGTCGGCGGTAGCGCACTTCCACGAATACCACGGCATCCGCATCGCGCATCACCAGATCCAATTCGCCGAAACGCGTGGCGAAGTTGCGCGCGAGCAGTTTCAGCCCTGCGCGTCGCAAATGCTCGAGCGCGCGATCCTCGAAGATGTCGCCGGCCGCGCGGGCGCTCACTGCGCGGAAGAAGTCGCCGGTGCGGGCAGCATCGGCGCAGTGTCCAGCCCGGCTGCAACCGGGCGCGCCTCGCCATCCTGGAAGCTCACCCACACCGGCACGCGATGCACACGGCCCTGCTCGTCCTCGGTCAACTGGCCGGTTGCGCCCGGTACATACGTGCCCGGGTGTGTGCGCAGCCAGTCGAGGTAGGGCGCCAGCGTCCAGGCATCCATGCCGAAGGCAAACAACCGCGCCGCCGCGCCGCGCGCGTCCGGCAATTGCGCGGCAATGGTCGCGTGGTCGGGCAGGCCCGGTTGCGCGTCAAACAACCACGGCGCATCGCAGAATTCGACCCCGTCCAGATCGCGATCGGCAGTGGCATTGTCCGTGCCGGCGTAGATCAGCGAGGTCGCGAACACCGGCTGCGTGACATTGGCCAGATGCAATTGCGGCATCAGGAGCCGTGCGGTTTGCGGGCGCATCAGCAGCAGGATGCCCGCATCCGGTGGCGCGTCGGTCAGCGCGGCCTTGATCGCGTCTGAATAATCCACGTTGTCGCTGGCGAGCGTGGTTTCGCTCAGCACCTGGCCGCCGAGGCTTTCGAATTGCGCCTTGAAAGCGGCTGCAGATCGCCGCGCGCGATCGTCGTCACCCAGGAACACGATCGACTGATGCACGCCGCGTTCACTCATGTGCGCGGCGGCCTGCGCGCCCTCCGACTCCGGCAGCAATCCGAATTCGGCGCTGCCGGGTGGCGGCTGCATGTTGTTGTCCGGATGATTCAGCGCCAGCATCGGCACCGGCAGGGCACCTCGCGCGAACATGGCCGCCACGCTGTCGCGCGCGAGCGGACCGATTACCAGATTCGCACCGTCGGCGACCGCCTGGTTGTAGGCTTCCTGCGATTGCGCAGGTGTTCCGCCGCTGTCATAGCTGCGCACCTGCGGACGCGGTGCGTCGGATGGAGTGCCGAAGTAGGCGCTGAAGAATCCTTCACGCACCGCCTCCGCCGGGGTGGCGAGAGGGCCGCTCGCCGGCAGCAGCAGCGCGACGCGCGCGGGCATCTGGTAGCCCTCGCGCGTAATCGCATTGCCCTGGCCCATTTCGGTGCCGACCGGGTGATCCAGTTGCGGCAGTGCGCGGGGCACTGTGACGCCGAGCTGCTCCAGCGCCGCGCGCGCGTAAGGTTTCAGCGGATCGTTGTCGGCGAGGGTGGCGTAATCGCTTTTGAGCTGATCCGGATCGAGCGACATCAGCAGGCGGCGGATCTGCTTGTCGTTGTCGGCGCGCGCCATCGGCGAAACCAGTGGCGCAAGTTGCGCCCAGGTGTGCGCCGCGGCGAACGGGTCCCCATTGGCTTCCTGTGCGCGTGCGTGTTCAGCCAGCAGTTGCGCCTGCTGTTCGGGCGGCAAAGACTGGGTCGGCGCTTCCGGCGAGGGGTGTGATGCGAATTGGCCCAGACTGGCACAGCCGGCGAGCAGCGCGGCCGCGCACAGCCATGCGCAACTCAATCGGGCCGCTGGAATCCGGATTCCGCGCATCGTGCTGTCCTCGCGTGCTTTTTCCACGATGATAGCCCATGCGCAGCATCTCCACGGCATGAAATCCGTGAGCGAGCGTTGACAGGAGACTTATGGCAGGTACCTTGTGGATCGTCGCCACGCCGATCGGCAACCTGGAGGATTTTTCTCCGCGCGCGCAACGCGTGTTGCGCGAAGTCGCGCTGGTCGCAGCGGAAGACACCCGCCACAGCAAACCGCTACTGGCCCACTTCGGCATCGGCACGCCACTGGTGGCGCTGCACGAACACAACGAGCGCGACGCGATCGCACCGCTGCTGGCGCGTTTGCAGGCCGGTGAAGATGTTGCGCTGATCTCCGATGCCGGTACGCCGTTGATCAGCGATCCGGGTTATCGGTTGGTGCGCGCCGCGCGCGCGGCGGGTTATGGCGTCAGCGCGGTGCCGGGTGCGTGCGCGGCGATCGCGGCGCTGTCGGTATCCGGATTGCCCAGTGATCGCTTCGTGTTCGAAGGTTTTCTGCCGGCCAAGGCACCGGCGCGGCGCGCACGGCTGCGCGAGCTGGCGTACGAGCCGCGCACACTGGTGTTCTACGAGTCCGCCCATCGCATCCGCGACTGTTGTGAAGACCTGCGTGACGCGTTCGGCGCGCAGCGCGAAGCGCGCCTGTTGCGCGAGTTGACCAAGCTGTACGAAACCGCTCTCGGCGACACGCTGGAAGCGATCTGCGCGCGACTGGACGAAGACGACAATCAGCAGCGTGGCGAATTCGTGCTGGTCGTTGCCGGCGCAGGTGAAGCGGCCGATGACAAGGTGGTGGAAGGCCGCCGCGTCTATGCATTGTTGCGCGAGGAATTGCCGCCGGCGCAGGCGGCAAAACTGGCCGCGGCGATCAGCGGCGCGCCGCGCAAGGCTTTGTACGAGGGCTGATAGTGCGTAGCTGATACAATCGTCCACGGAGTCGGCCGGACAGTCGCGTCGCGCAAGCGTCGAGGAAAGTCCGGGCTCCGCAGGGCAAGGTGCCAGATAACGTCTGGGCGGCGCGAGCCGACGGAAAGTGCAACAGAGAGCAGACCGCCGAACGGCATCGCAAGGTGTGCGTGGCAAGGGTGAAACGGTGCGGCAAGAGCGCACCGCGAGTTGGGCAACCAACCGGCACGGCAAACCCCACCTGGAGCAAGACCGAATAGGGGAACGATAACGCTGCCCGCGTTGTTCCCGGGTAGGTCGCTGGAGCGTAGCGGCGACGCTGCGCCGAGAGGAATGACTGTCGCGCCGCAAGGCGAACAGAACCCGGCTTACAGGCCGACTCCACATTTTGTGCGATCTTCCCTGATCGCTGAATCAACCACGTTGTCGCAACGTGGGTGATTTTGCATTCCAAGCGCCAGAAGCGGCCATCCGTGACCGCACTCCTGACGGTTCGCCGTGAGTGCCCGGCCGCTGCCGGCAGAAAAGCGGAACCCATTCTCACTTCCCGCCCGTGACCGCTTCCGGCCATAGGGCGGACGCGTCTTGCCCATTTCCTTTGCTTTCAATCACCTCTGGACAACAGCTCAGAAGTGGCTTGAAAAACGGTCACATCTGCAGCTTTCTCTTTGATCTGCAAGCAAATTTCCCTTGACACTCTCACCTCCTGAGACTAAGGTGGGTTTCGGTGTGATTTTGTGGGAAATTGTGGAAGAGCGGCGATGTTCCAAGGCGAAACCGCAATCACCGTGGACGACAAGGGTCGGCTGGCGGTTCCCTCCGCCTACCGCGAGCTGATCGCGCGCGCCTGCAACAATCGCCTGGTGATTGCCTACAACCCGTTCGAGCACGGCTGTCTCTGGATTTTTCCACAACCCGAATGGGAACGCGTGCGCGATCAGGTCAACGCATTGTCCAGCGTGAAGCGCGTGCATCGCGATCTGCAATTGAAACTGGTCGGTGCCGCGACGCATGTCGAGCTGGACGGTTCCGCACGCGTGCTGCTGCCGGCGAGTCAACGTGCCGCGGCGGGCATCGAGAAGAAGGCGGTGCTGCTCGGAATGGGCAACAAGTTCGAGCTTTGGAGCGAACAGGCGCATCTCGCCAAGATCCGGCAGACGATCGGCGAAGCCGACATCAGCGAGGACATGGCGGGATTGCGGTTGTGACCTGCGCGCTTCGCGAGCGGCGTCGCGCGCAAGGAACGAAACACAGACATGCGCGGCGCGGTATCCGCGCACGATTTCGGCGAATGGGCGTGGACGGGACGGGATTGATGATCGAGCGCGCGGCGGCGCACATCCCGGTGATGCGCGACGAGGCGATCGCAGGGCTGGCGGTGCGTCCGCACGGGCGCTACCTCGACGGCACCTTCGGTCGCGGCGGCCATGCGCGTGCGATTCTCGATCGCCTCGATCAGGCCGGTCGTCTGTTGCTGATGGATCGCGATCCGCAGGCCATCGCCGAAGCGCAGCGCGCATTCGCGGGCGATCCGCGCATTTCCATTCGCCACGGCAATTTCGCCGACGCCACGCGGTGGGACGAGGTGCGCGAACTGGACGGCGCGCTGCTGGATTTGGGTGTGTCCTCGCCGCAACTGGATGATCCCTCGCGAGGCTTTTCGTTCCAGTCTGATGCGCCCCTGGACATGCGCATGGATACGAGCACGGGCGAAAGCGCGGCGGAGTTCCTGGCGCGTGCGGATGAAGCCGAAATCGCGGACGTGTTGTGGCGCTACGGCGAGGAGCGCATGAGCCGCCGCATCGGGCGCGTGATCGTGGCGCAACGTACGGAAGCGCCGATCCGCAGCACGCGCGAACTGGCGGAACTGGTGGAGCGCGCGATCGGTCGCCGCGAACGCAACAAGCACCCGGCGACGCGCACGTTCCAGGGCCTGCGCATCCACGTCAACGACGAACTCGGATCATTGGAACGCGGGTTGCGCGTGATCACCGACGCATTGAAGCCGGGCGGACGGCTGGCGGTGATCAGCTTCCATTCGCTGGAAGACCGCATCGTCAAGAATTTCATTCGCGGCGAGCAGCCGGTGGCCACGCGTCGCGGCTTGCCGCTGCCGCAAGCCGTGCAATCGCCGCTGCGGGCCATCGGCCGTGCACACTTTCCGACCGATGCGGAAACCGCCGCCAATCCGCGCGCGCGCTCGGCGGTGTTGCGCATTGCGGAGAAGCAGGCATGAAGACGATCGGCGCGCTCGCAATCGCGGTGCTGCTGCTGGCGGTGATCGCCAGCGCGGTGGCCGTGGTGTGGGCACGCCACCAGGGCCGCGTGTCGTTCGTGGAACTCACGCAATTGCAGAACCAGCGCGACGCGCTGAACGTCGAATTCGGACGCCTGGAACTGGAGCAGGCGACCTGGGCCGCGCCTGGGCGCGTGGAGCAGATCGCGCGCAGCCAGCTCGACATGGTGAATCCCGCGCCCGCGCAGGTGGAGCTGATCCGCCAATGAATCCACGCGCACCCACTCCGCCTCCGCTTGGTTCCCGCCGGCCACCGGCGCCGAATCCGCGCAAGCGGTTGCTGCTGGTGCTCGTCGTTCTGGTGCTGGCGGCGGGCGGCCTGGTCGCGCGCGCGATCGACCTGCAGGTGATCCGCAAGCAGTTTTATCAGGACCAGGGCGATGCGCGTTTCCTGCGCGAGGTGCCGATCCCGGTTTCGCGCGGCACCATCTTCGACCGCAACGGGGTGCCGCTGGCGGTGTCCACGCCGGTGGTTTCGATCTGGGCCAATCCCTCCGAACTGCTGGATCACACGGACCAGATCCCGAAACTTGCCAAGGCGCTGGATGTGGATGCGGGCGATCTCGCCAGGCGCCTGCAGGAACGCGCCGATCGCGAGTTCGTCTATCTGCGCCGACAGATGAGCCCGGAAGCCGCGCAGGATGTGCTCGCGCTGAACATTCCCGGCGTCAACGGCCAACGCGAGTACAAGCGCTATTACCCCTCCGGCGCGGTGATGGCCCACGTGCTCGGCTTCACAAACATCGATGACCGCGGTCAGGAAGGTCTGGAGCTCGCCTACGACTCGTGGCTCGCCGGCAAACCGGGCTTGAAGCGCGTGATCCGCGACAGGCTCGGGCGCACCGTCGAAGACGTCGAGCAGGTACGCGCGCCGGTGCCCGGCCACGATCTCACATTGAGCATTGACAGTCGCATCCAGTACCTCGCCTATACCGCGCTCGCACAGGCGGTGGATCAGCATCACGCCGCATCCGGTTCGATGGTGATCCTCGATCCGCGCGACGGTGAAGTGCTGGCGATGGTGAACGTGCCTTCCTACAACCCGAATGCGATTGACGACAGCGAGCCGGCGGCGCGCCGCAATCGCGCGGTCACCGACGTGGTCGAGCCGGGTTCGACGATGAAACCGTTCACCATTGCCACCGCGCTGGAATCGGGCAAGTGGACGCCGACCACCAGGATCGATACCTCGCCCGGCACGTTCAACTTGAACGGCCACCTGATTCGCGATGACGACAACAATGGGCTGATTGACGTCACCCACGTCATCACGGATTCGAGCAACGTCGGCGCGTCCAAGATTTCGCTGACGCTCACCGCCGACCAGATGTACGACCTGTTCAGCCGCTTCGGTTTCGGTCACAGCAGCGAGAGCGGTTTTCCCGGGGAAGTCTCCGGCTATCTGCCTGCGCCGAAGAGCTGGGGGCAGTTCGTCAAGGCGACCATTTCGTTCGGCTACGGGCTCAACGTGACGCCACTGCAGTTGGCGCGTGCTTACGGGGCGATCGCCGAGCACGGAGAGATCCGCGAGCCGAGCTTCGTCAAGGGCGCGGACAATCCCGGGCACGCCATCATCGATCCGACCATCGCGCATGAAGTGATGCAGATGCTGAAGACGGTGGTGTCTCCGGACAGCACCGCGCCGCAGGCGGCGGTGCCCAACTACACCGTCGCCGGCAAAACCGGTACCGCGCACATCGCGATCGCCGGTGGCTACGCGCCGAATCGTTACACCGCGCTGTTCTGCGGGATCATCCCCGCCGATGACCCGCGCCTGGTCGGCGTGGTGGTGATCCGCGACGCAGGCCAGGGCGGCATGTATTTCGGCGGACTGGTTTCCGCGCCGGTGTTCAGTCAGGTGATGGCCGGCGCAATGCGGTTGCTGGATATACCGCCCGACAACGTGCAGCGCTGGTTCACGGGGTTGCCGCAGCCGGCCGCGCCGCTCGCCATCGCGCGCAAGCTGCCGCCGCAGGAGGCCAAACCGTGAGCGCGCAACACGCCATGCGTCTGGACGATCTGCTGCGCGGCATTGCGGAAGTACCGCGTGATGGCGAGATCGTGGTCTCGGGATTGACCCAGGATTCGCGCGCGGTGCGCGCGGGCGATGCATTCGTTGCATTGCATGGTGCGCGCGCACACGGGATCGCGTTCGCGTCGATGGCTTTCGAGCGCGGCGCGGTGGCGGTGCTTGCCGAAAAAGCGGAAAACGGGAGGCGGGAAACGGGAGATGGCGCGCCCGTTGTCTGGATTGAAAACCTCCGCGCCCACCTCGGCGAAATTGCCGCGCGCTTTTTCGGCCGCCCGTCCGAAGCGCTGGCGCTGATCGGCGTCACCGGTACCAACGGCAAAACCTCCACCGTGCAGTTGCTGGCGCAGGCATTCACGGAACTCGGTCATCGCGCTGCAACCATCGGCACGCTCGGCGCAGGCCTGCACGGTGCCGTGCAAAGCGGCGAGCGCACCACGCCGGACGTGATCAGCGTGCACGCGCTGCTGGCGCAATTCCGAGCTGCGGGCGCGACGCACGTGGCGATGGAAGTGTCCTCGCACGCGCTGGACCAGCATCGCGTGGACGCCGTGGCCTTCGACGTTGCGGTGTTCACCAACCTGACCCGTGATCACCTGGATTACCACGGCACCATGGAAGCCTACGGCGCGGCCAAGGCGAAGCTGTTCGCGTGGCCTTCACTGCGCGCGGCAGTGGTCAACGTGGACGACGCGTTCGGGCGTGAACTGGCCTCGAAGCTGCCGTCGTCCATCAAACAAATTCGCTACGCAATCGACAACGGCGACGCGGAACTGCGCGCCTCCGACGTGCACACGCACAGCGATGGGCTGGATTTCCACCTGCGCACGCCTTGGGGTTCGAGTCTGATACGCAGCCGCCTGCTCGGCCGCTTCAATGTCGCCAACCTGCTGGCGGTCGCCGGCGCGCTCGGCGCGTTGGACGTGTCGTTCGACCGGATTCGCGACGTGCTGCAAACGCTGGGGCCTGTCACGGGACGCATGAACCGCCTCGGCGGCGGCGACTGTCCGCTGGTCGTGGTGGATTACGCGCACACGCCCGATGCCTTGCGGCAGGCGCTGACCACGTTGCGCGCGCACTGCGAAGGCAAGCTGATCTGCGTGTTCGGCGCCGGCGGCGAACGCGATGCCGGCAAGCGTCCGCAGATGGGCGCCATCGCGGAAAACAGCGCCGACCTCTGCATCGTCACCGACGACAATCCGCGCGGCGAGGATGGCGACGCGATCGTGGCCGGAATTCTTTCCGGCTTCGCGCAACCGCAACGTGCGCGCGTGATGCGCGACCGCGCACGCGCGATCGAACTCGCATTGCACGACGCGCAGCCCGGCGATGTGGTGCTGATCGCCGGCAAGGGCCACGAGGCCTATCAGGAAAGCGCCGGGCTGAAGCGTCCGTTCGATGATTTCGCGATCGCCCGGGCAGCACTGGAGGTCAGGGCATGTTGAGCCTGCGCCTCTCGGAAGTGGCCCTTTGGACGCGCGGCACGCTGCACGGCGCGGATGCGCCGGTGCGCGGCGTATCCACCGATTCGCGCAAGGTCGGCGCGGACGAACTGTTCGTCGCCTTGAAGGGCGAGCACCACGACGGCCACGAGCATCTCGCGCAGGCCGCCGAGCGCGGCGCGTCCGGTGCGCTGGTGATGCGGCGGGTGAACAGCGACCTGCCGCAGGTGGTGGTGGCCGATACGCTGATGGCGCTGGGCGATCTGGCCAGCGCGGTGGGCGCCCAGCCGCGCGCGCGCGGGGTGGGCCTCCACCGGGGCAACGGCCCCACCCCCGGGTAGAAGCGCACCCCCACCATCCGG
>JBQCCR010000006.1:0-8054 GCA_051961995.1 Rhodanobacteraceae bacterium
CCGCCTTCATGCTCCCGTCGCTCGACCGCCTCGCCGCCGCAAAGCGCATACCGCGCCCGGGCCAGATCCGCATGCTGGTGCTCGCCCCGACGCGCGAGCTCGCCGCGCAGATCGCCGCCAGCGCGCAGGCCTATGGCAAGTTCATGCACCTGTCGGTCGGCGTGATCTTCGGCGGCGTTCCCAATTCGAAGAGCGTCCGCACGGTCGCGCGCGGTCTCGACGTGCTCGTCGCGACCCCCGGCCGACTGCTCGACCTCATCGACCAGCGCGTGCTGTCCTTGCGCGAGCTCGAGATCCTCGTCCTCGACGAGGCGGATCAGATGCTCGACCTCGGCTTCATCCACGCGCTGAAGCGGATCGTCGCCTTGGTCCCGCCGAGGCGCCAGACCCTGTTCTTCTCGGCGACCATGCCGAAGGCGATCAAGGAGCTTGCCGACAAATATCTGAGCAACCCGGCCGAAGTGTCGGTCACGCCCGCCGCGACGACCGTCGAGCGCATCGACCAGAGCGTCATCATGGTGAACCAGGCCGAGAAGGCCGCGCTGCTCGCCATGTACCTGCGCGCCGAGGGCGTCGAGCGGGCCCTCGTGTTCAGCCGCACCAAGCATGGCGCCGACAAGATCGTCCGCCAGCTCGAAGCCGCCGGAATCGCGTCCGCCGCGATCCACGGCAACAAGTCGCAGCCGCAGCGCGAGCGCGCCATCGCCGCATTCAAGTCGGGCGAAGTCCCCGTGCTCATCGCGACGGATATCGCGGCGCGCGGCATCGATATCGACCAGTTGCCGATCGTGATCAACTTCGATCTGCCGATGGTGGCCGAAGACTATGTGCACCGCATCGGCCGCACCGGCCGCGCCGGCGCCAGCGGTCTGGCCTTGTCCCTGGTGAGCCATGAGGAATCGGGCCTGCTGCGCGATATCCGCAAGCTGCTGAATCAGGAAATCACCATCAGCGACGTGAGCGGTTTCGAACCGTCCGCGCCGCTGCGCCTGGATGCGCATGCGCCGCGTCCGAAGCAAGGCCAACGCCAGGCGCGCCCGCCGCGGCAAGGTGGCAACGGGCATCGACCGCACGGCCATGCGCCGCAGAACAATGGCGGCGGTGAACATGCGATGGGCAATCGCAAGCGCCGGCGCCCGCGCGGTGGCAAGCCGGCGGCGAAAGCGTAACGGCGCTTTCCGTGCAGGTTGGGGTGCAAACCCCAACATCGCGATTCTTTGGAGATGGCAATGTTGGGGTTTGCACCCCAACCTGCGGGAAGTTGTTCATGCGCCGGGGCAGACCAGCGCCGTAAGGATGTGGTCCTCCCACACCCCCGCGATCTGCAAATACCACTTCGCGTAACCTTCCCGCTCGAATCCTAGCGACGCCAGCAGCTTCGCGCTGCGTTCGTTGCGCGGCAGATAATTGGCCATGATCCGGTGCAGGCACAATTCGCCGAACGCCCAGGCCATGCCCGCCTCCAGCACTTCGCGCATCAATCCCTGGCCTTGCATGCGCGCATCGACGCCGTAGCCCAAGTGACACGCCTGAAATGCGCCGCGCACGATGTTGGCGAAGGTGCAGGTTGCGAGGATGGCCTCCTCCGCGTGGTCGAACACGAACAAGGGATAACCGCGATCATGCATCGCGTTATCGCGTCCATCGGCGATCGTCTTCGCGCAGTGTCCGAGCGTATAGTAGGCCGGTTCACGCAGGGGTTCCCATGGCGCCAGATGCTCGCGATTGTCCACGCGGTAGCGCAGCAGTTTCGCTGCATCCGCCTGCCCCGCAAGGCGAATGCGCGTGCGTGGCGTCTGCAGAATCGGTGATGCAACCACGCGCTTAGCGCTCCTGATCCGTCGGCCGCATCAGCACTTCGTTGATGGATACGTAGTCCGGACGCGTCACGCAGAACAGGATGGTGTCGGCGATGTCCTCGGCCTGTAGCTGGCGCATCTCGCCCGCACGCATGTCCAGCGCGCGGCGGCTGGCCTCATGACCGATGTGTTCACGCAATTGGGTGTCCACCATGCCGGGCTCGATCACGCTGACGCGGATGTTGTCCTTGTAGACCTCGCGCCGCAGCGATTCGGAAAAACCCACCACGCCGAACTTGGTCGCCGCATAGGCCGCCGCGTTGGGATTGGCCACGCGCCCGGCCACCGACGAGACGTTAACGATGTGCCCGTCGCGCCGCGCGCGCATGCCGGCCAGGGCGGCCTGCGTGGAGGCGATCAGGCTCAATAGGTTCAATTCCAGCATGCTGCGCCAGCGGCCCAGGTCCGCTTCGGCGACCGGCTCCAGGTACATCACGCCGGCATTGTTGATGAGGATATCCAGGCGGCCATAATGCGTCTCGGTTTCCTTCACGACGCGTTGCGCCCCGGCTTCTGAAGCAAGATCGGCCACCAGCACCAGCGGTTCGGCGCCCAGCCCGGCAAGCTTGGTCGCGAGCTGATCCAGCCGGTCCTTGCGCCGCGCGGCGATTGCCACCCTGGCGCCCTGCTCGGCCAACGCCAGCGCGGTGGCTTCACCGATCCCCGAGGACGCTCCCGTAACCAGGGCAATGCGATCTTTCAGGCGGTTTTTCATCCATAGCTCCGTGTAACGATGCCAACTTCCAAGAGTATGTCGTCCCCGGGCTGTTACAATAGTCACCTTTCTCCTGCATGCCCCGTGCATGCTTCGTCGAGGTTCTCCCCCATGTCGTCCCCGTCTTCCGACTCTGCCCCGGCCGCCGCTGGTTTCTCTGCGCTTGCGCTCTCGCCGGAAGTGCTGCGCGCATTGGCCGACGTGGGTTACGAATTACCCTCGCCGATCCAGGCCGCCACCATTCCTTCCCTGCTCGAAGGCCGCGACGTGCTGGGACAGGCGCAAACCGGCACCGGCAAGACGGCGGCGTTCGCGCTGCCGATCCTTTCGCGCATCGAAATGCGCCCTGGCAAACCGCAGGCGCTGGTGCTGGCGCCGACGCGCGAACTGGCCATCCAGGTGGCCGAAGCGTTTCAGCGTTACGCCGCGCACATGCCCGGCTTCCAGGTACTGCCGATCTACGGTGGCCAGAGCTATGGCCCGCAGTTGCACGCGCTGCGTCGCGGCGTGCACGTGGTGGTCGGCACGCCCGGCCGCGTGATCGATCATCTGGAGCGCGGCACGCTGGATCTTTCCGAACTGCGTTTCATCGTGCTTGATGAAGCGGACGAAATGCTGCGCATGGGCTTTATCGACGATGTCGAAAAAGTGCTGCAAGCCACGCCTCCGGAACGCCAGGTGGCGCTGTTCTCCGCCACCATGCCGGCGCCGATCCGCAAGATCGCGCAGCGGCATCTGAAGAATCCGGTGGAAGTCACCATCAAGGCCGCCACCACCACCGCAGCGAACATCCGCCAGCGCTACTGGTGGGTGAGCGGCATGCACAAGCTGGATGCAATGACGCGCATTCTCGAAGCCGAGCCGTTCGACGCGATGATCATCTTCGCGCGCACCAAGCAGGCCACCGAGGAACTGGCCGAGAAACTGCAGGCGCGCGGCCTGGCCGCCGCCGCAATCAACGGCGACATTGCGCAGCCGCAGCGTGAGCGCGTGATCCAGCAGCTCAAGGACGGCAAGCTCGACATTCTCGTCGCCACCGACGTCGCTGCGCGCGGTCTGGACGTGGAACGCATCAGCCACGTGCTGAACTACGACATTCCCTACGACACCGAAAGCTACGTGCACCGCATCGGCCGCACCGGCCGCGCCGGGCGCAGCGGCGAAGCGATTCTGTTCGTCACCCCGCGCGAAAAAGGCATGCTGCGCGCGATCGAACGCGCCACGCGCCAGCCGATCGAGGAAATGAAGCTGCCCACGGTGGAAGCGGTGAACGACCGCCGCATCGCGCGCTTCAAGCAGAGCATCAGCGATACGCTGGCGATGGGCGGCATGGAGCAGTTCCAGCAATTGATCGAGCAATACGAACAGGAGCACGACGTACCCGCGGTCGAAATCGCCGCCGCACTGGCGCGCATTGCGCAAGGCGATCGCCCGCTGCTGCTGGAAGCGCCGCCCAAGCGCGAGCGCACGCACGAACGCGAAGCGCATCCGGCCCGCTCGCATGACGGCGACAGGCCACCGCGCGAAGCGCGTCATCGCGAAGAAAACACGCGCGACTTCGCCCCGCGCCAGCTGCGCCCGCACGCCACCGAGGCCGGCAAGCGCACGTACCGCATCGAAGTCGGCCACGAGCACGGCGTTAAGCCCGGCAATATCATCGGCGCCATCGCCAACGAGGCCGGCCTGGAAAGCCAGTTCATCGGCCGCCTGAGCATCCGCGGCGACTACAGCCTGATCGACCTGCCCGACGGCATGCCCAAGGAAGTGTTCCAGCACCTGCAGAAGGTGTGGGTGAACCAGCAGCAGCTGCGCATTCGCGAGTGGGATGGGACCGAGCAGGAGGAGTCAGGCACACGCGCACCGCGCAAGCCGGGTTTCAAGCCGGCGCACGCGCGTGGGCATGCGGGCAAGCCGAAGCATGCGCGCGGCGGTGACAAGCCGCCGCGCCGTAAATAACCGTAGGTTGGGGTGCAAACCCCAACGTCGACATGCATGTCGTGACGTCGGAAGTAGCAGGCCGAAGTTCGTTCCATCCAGAGCAACAGTGTGTTCTTGGCTGCCTACCACCGCCCATGTGTTCATGCGGCCATAATGCTTCGCCTGAATATCCTTGCGTTGGGGTTCGCACCCCAACCTACGCCAGCATGAACACACTTCCGAGCCTCTTCATCTCCCACGGTTCGCCGATGACCGCCCTGCACCCCGGCCGAGTCGGCGAGCGGCTTGCGGAGACGGCCGCCAGCCTGCCGCGCCCGAAAGCCATCGTGATCGCCACCGCCCACTGGCTGGCGCGCCAGCCGAGTGTGGGCGGTGCGGCGCAGCCAGAAACCGTCTACGACTTCTACGGTTTTCCGCGCGAGCTGTACGAGCTCCGCTATCCAGCGCCGGGCGCACCCGAAGTGACTACGCAGGTCGCGCACTTGCTCGATCAGGCGGGTTTGACCGCCGCGATCGACCCGCACCACGGCCTCGATCACGGCGCATGGGTACCGTTGCGCCTGCTCTATCCGCACGCCGACATTCCGGTGGTGCCACTGTCGATCCAGCCGCACCTGGGGCCTGCGCATCACTACGCGGTCGGCCGCGCGCTTGCGCCGCTGCGCGAACAAGGCGTGCTGGTGATCGGTTCGGGCAGCATCACGCACAACCTGCACGATCTGCGCGCCGGCTTCAGCGAAAGCAACGAAGCGCCGTATGTGCGCCCGTTCATCGGCTGGTTCGAACAGAAGGTCCAGGCCGGCGACGTCGACGCCCTGCTCGACTACCGACGCCAGGCGCCGTTCGCCGAGCGTGCGCATCCCACCGACGAACATCTGCTGCCGCTATACGTGGCGCTCGGGGCTGCCGGCGAACACTTCGACGGACGGCGCATCGATGCGGGCATCGACCTGGGCTTCCTTGCCATGGATTGTTACCGCTTCGACGATGCAACCGCTGCCGTCACTGCACAATGACTGTGCCGACCATCATCGGATGGATCGAACAGTAATAGGTGTAGGTGCCCGGCTTCAGGAACATCACCGTATAGGTGTCGCCTGAATCCAGCGCTTTGGACGCTACGAACGCCCCGCCGGCACTGGTTACCACGTGCGGCTCCTCATCATGGTTGGTCCAGACCACGCGCGTACCCACCGGCACCACGAGTGATTTCGGCGCGAAGGCGAAATTCTGGATCGCCACCTCATGGGTGACGCCCTTGGCCGGCGTAGCATCCGCCGCCGCGCACGAGACCGCGACGCTGCACAGGGCGATGGCCGCAGGCATGCCAATCACCCTCCATCTCCATAAGGGTTTCATGCCAGCACCTCGTCGGTTACCGCCAGTGCACCGCCCATCTGCACATGCCGCACATCGCGAATGCCCAAGTAACGATGCAAGGCCTGCGCGGCCACGCTCTGCAACGGTCCCGGGCCAGGTCCGTCGCCCGGCGCAGGCTGCGGATAGGCGGTGGAACGCGCGGTGTAGAACGTGATGCTGCCTTCCACCTTCTGCTGGATCTGGTGGATGTGTCCGTTGAGCACAGTGACCGAGCCGAAGCGGCGTAGATAGCTCAGCGCCTCGCTGCTGTCGTCCGTACCCCAGCCCCATTGCGGATACAGCGGCCACAACGGCATGTGCGCGAACACCACCACCGGCGTTTCGGCCGACCGGCCGGCCAGATCGTTCTTCAGCCAGGCCAGTTGATCCGCACCCAGCGAACCCAGTCCACCGGCCTTGAGGTTAAGCACATTGATCAATCCGACGAAATGCACGCCATCCTGATCGAAGCTGTACCAGCCGCCGGCGTTTTGCTTTACGCCGAAGCGGCGGAAGAATTCCGCGCCATTGTCGCCGATCACATCGTGTTCGCCGGGCACGTAGAAGCGCTGGCTGACGCGGGCTTCCTGCATCAATCCGTTCAAAGTGTCGAATTCCTCGGGCTTGGAAAGATGGGTCAGATCGCCGGTATGGAGCAGAAACGCCGGTCGGGTCTGCTGCGCATTGATCATCGCCAGCGAACGACGCAGCGTTCCGATCACGTCCGGATTGGGCGCCTTGTGAAAACCGATGTGCGAGTCGCTGATCTGCACGAAGCCGAAAGTGCCGCCCTTGATGGCAGGCGCATCGCCGAGCGGGTGCGCGCGCAACACGCCGCCCTTCATCATCCATAAGGTGCCGGCGCCGGCCCAGGCCATGCATTTGAGAAACTGCCGACGACCGCCGGCTTCCTCGTCGATCCTGTTGTCGTGGTCCTGCATCATCGTCACTCCGCCGCTTGGGCCGCCCAGCGCCGCCCTCACCTGCCTTTACCTGCCTGCAGGCCGGCCTATTCCGTGTTTTCCGGCGTGGGAATAAAGTCGCCGCCATACCGGTAGAAGGTTTTATGCCCTCCGACTTCCGCCCCTCCGCAGCCGTTTCCCGCAGCGCCCATTTCGAGGCCTGCGTGCTGCCGCATCTGGATGCCGCCTACAACCTCGCACGCTGGCTGGCGCGCGACGATGCGGACGCCCAGGATGTCGTGCAGGAGGCGATGCTGCGCGCATTCCGTTACTTCGAAAGCTTCCATGGTGGCGAAGCCCGCGTGTGGCTGTTGGCGATCGTGCGCAACACGTTCTACTCGTTGCGCGCCAAGAGCGCCTCCGACGATGCGCATGAAACCTTCGACGACGATGCCCACGTCGTGATCGACGAACAGCCCTCGCCCGAAGCGCGCGCCCTGCTCGCCGTCGACGTCGATGCATTGCAGACCGCGCTGGCCCACCTTCCGCACCCCTTGCGCGAAGCCATCGTGCTGCGCGAGCTGGAAGAATGCTCCTACAAGGAAATCTCGGCGATCACCGGCCAGAAGATCGGTACGGTGATGTCGCGCCTCGCCCGCGCACGCGAACGGCTGCGGTCCGAACTGTCCATCACTTTCACGGAGGCACGCCGTCATGATGTGCGATGACGCCAGGCTGCTTCTGCACGCCTATCTGGATAACGAACTGGATGCCGCGCAAAGCGTGGCCATCGATCGGCATATGCAAGGATGCGCCGCCTGCGCAGCGTTGCATGCGGACTACGCGCAGTTGCATGAGGGTTTTGCGCGCGCATCGCTATTTCGGCGCGCACCCGATACGTTGCGCAAAGCATGGTCCGCCGAACCGGTCGTGCCGCGCGCCGTGCGCGCACATCGTGCACCTGTTGCGTTGGCGATGGCGGCGGGATTCGTCGCCGCGCTGCTCATTGCCGCACCGGCGTGGTGGTACACGCTGCATCGCGGTACTGGCCAGTCAGTCGACGAAGTGGTTTCCAGCCATATCCGCTCGATGCAGCCGCAACACCTGATGGACGTGATTTCCACCGATCAGCACACGGTAAAGCCATGGTTCGACGGCAAGCTGGATTTTTCGCCGCGCGTGAAGGATCTGGCAAACCAGGGTTTTCCGCTCGTCGGCGGACGACTGGACGTGCTCGATGGCCGTACCGTGGCCGCACTGGTTTACCGGCGGCACCTGCAC
>JBQCCR010000007.1:0-77138 GCA_051961995.1 Rhodanobacteraceae bacterium
CGTCGGTGTCGATCACGCGGCCGGCGGAGCTGGCCAAGGAATTGTTCACCCACAAGGGCTCCGGCACGCTGGTGCGGCGCGGCGAGAAGGTGCGTCGCTGCACACGCTGGTCGCAACTGGATCTGCCGCGCTTGCGCGCACTGATCGAATCGAGTTTCGGACGCAAGCTGGTGCCGGATTATTTCGATCGCACCAGGCTCCATCGTGCCTATGTAAGCGAGAACTACCGCGCAGCACTGATCCTGACCCGCGAAGGTGGTTGCGCCTACCTCGACAAGTTCGCGGTGGCCGAGGATGCGCAGGGCGAAGGTCTCGGCCGCGCGGCGTGGCAGGTGATGCGCGCGGAAAACCCGGCGCTGTTCTGGCGTTCGCGGCACGGCAACGGCATCAACGAGTTCTACGCGGCGGAGGCGGATGGTTGCATCAAGCAGCCGCGCTGGAACGTGTTCTGGTACGGGCTGGAGTCGTTCGCGACCATTGAAGCCTGCGTTGCGCATTGCGGTGCGCGGTCGGCGACGCTTTCGGAGTCCCCATGACACGCGTCGGCATCATCGGAGCAAGGGGCCACACCGGCGCGGAATTGATCGCGCTGATCGCGCACCATCCGCAGCTCGAACTCGCGTTCGTGTGCTCGCGCGAACTCGCCGGGCAGCGCGTGACCGATCACATCGCCGGTTTCGCCGGCGATCTGCGTTACGAGAATCTCGATCCGGAACAGATGGCGCACAAGCGAGCGGATGCGGTGATCCTGGCCTTGCCCAATGGCAAGTCGGAACCGTTTGCCCGGGCGCTGGATGCACACGCGCCGCGCACAACCATCGTGGATCTTTCCGCCGATCACCGCTTCGACGGCCACTGGTATTACGGCCTGCCGGAATTGACGCGCGGGCGTTACCAAGGCGAGCGGCGCATCAGCAACCCGGGGTGCTATGCCACCGCGATGCAGCTCGCGGTCGCGCCGGCACTGGACTTGCTCGTCGGGCCGCCGCAGTGTTTTGGTGTTTCCGGCCATTCCGGCGCCGGCACTACGCCTTCGGACAAGAACGACCCGGACAAACTTCGCGATAACCTGATGCCGTACAGCCTGGTCGGTCACTTGCACGAGCGCGAAGCGTCCGCGCAACTCGGCGTACCGGTCGAATTCATGCCGCACGTGGCGCCGCATTTCCGCGGCATCACCATGACCGTGAACCTGTGGTTGCGGGAAGCGGTCACAGTCGAGTCGTTGAAGGCGCGCTACATCGAACGTTACGCGCGCGAGCCGCTGATCAGGCTTTGCGATGAACCGCCGTGGGTGAGCCATATCGCCGGCAAGCATGACGTGGCGATCGGCGGGTTCGCGGTAGCTCCGGGCGGCAAGCGCGCGGTGATCGTCGCCACGCTGGACAACCTGCTGAAAGGCGCGGCCACGCAGGCGATGCAGAACCTCAATCTGGCGCTGGGCTGCGACGAATTTGCAGGCATCCCCGTCGAGGTGGGCGCATGAGCGATCTGCTTTGGCAAAAGAATGGCACCCGCACCGACGATCGCATCATGCGCTTCCTCGCAGGCGACGACGTGCTGCTGGATCGCGAGTTCTTCCTGCATGACATCGCCGCCAGCCGGGCGCATGTGGAAGGACTGGCGCGGATAGGCGTGCTGACCAGCGATGAAGCGGGTGCTCTGGGCCGCGAACTGCAGGCGCTCATGGACGATTTTCGCCATGGCGTATTCGTTCTGGACGAGCGTTATGAAGACGGCCATTCCGCGATCGAGGCGCGTCTGACCGAGCGCCTCGGCGACACCGGGCGCAAGGTGCATACCGGCCGCAGCCGTAATGACCAGGTGCTCGTCGCCACGCGGTTGTGGCTGAAGGAGAAGCTCGCGGCGTTGTCCGCGCTTTGCCGTGGAATCGCCCGCGTGTGCCTGCGCCGTGCCGAAAGCGAATCGCTGCCTTGGCCCGGCTACACCCATCTGCAACGTGCGGTGGTGTCCTCGACCGCGTTGTGGTTCGCTGGCTTCGCGGAATCGTTTATTGATGACGCGCAACGCGCGCGTGACACGCTGGCGTGGCTGGATGCCAATCCGCTCGGCACTGCGGCGGGTTATGGCGTGAATCTGGCGCTCGATCGCGAGCACACCACTCACGCGCTCGGCTTCGCGCGCTTGCAGATCAATCCGATCGCCGCGCAGTTGTCGCGCGGCAAGTTCGAACTGGCTGCGCTGGAAGTACTGGGCTCGGCGCTGCTGGACCTGCGGCGGCTGGCGTGGGACCTGTCGCTGTTCACCACGTCCGAATTCGGCTTCGTCAGCTTGCCAGACGAGTTCACCACCGGCTCCTCGATCATGCCCAACAAGCGCAACCCGGACGTGATCGAGCTGATGCGCGCGGGTTACGCCAGCGTCGCCGCCGCACGCTGCGAAATCGAACAACTGCTTTCATTGCCGTCCGGATACCAGCGCGATCTGCAGGTCAGCAAGGGGGCGCTGGTGCATGGCTTCGGCCGCGGCCTCGCTGCGCTGGAGCTGCTTCCGGATCTGCTCGGCGGATTGCAATGGAATGCAGAACGGATGCGCACGGCAATCGAACCCTCGATGTACGCCACCGATGTCGCGATCGAGCAGGCCGTGGCAGGTCACCCGTTTCGGGAAGCCTACAAACGCGCGGCGGAACTGGCGGATTCGGCGGGCGAGGGGCGTACGCCGGAAGCCAGCCTCGCAGCGCGCATCTCGCCGGGTGCAGCAGGCGACTTGCGGATCGAGGAATTGCGGAAGCGTCTGGATGCCTTGTAGGAGCGCGCCTGCGCGCCACGCGAGCGTCGCGCGCTCCCAGCTCAGAACGACATGAAGTAGCCGCCGTTCACCGGCACGTTGGCGCCGGTGATGAAGCCGGCGTCGTCGGCGGTGAGAAATGCCACGGTGCGCGCGATGTCGGAAGGCTCGCCCAGGCGTCCGACCGGGATCTGCGCCACGATCTGCGCACGGATCTCTTCCGGTACCTTCATCACCATTTCGGTCTTGCAGTAACCGGGCGACACGCTGTTCACCGTCACGCCTTTCTTCGCCACTTCGCGGGCGAGCGCCATGCTGAAGCCGTGCATGCCGGCCTTTGCGGCGGAGTAATTGGTCTGGCCGAACTGGCCGGTCTGGCCGTTGACCGAGGAAATGTTGACGATACGGCCGAAGCCGCGCGCGCTCATGCCTTCCACGACTTGCCGGCACATGTTGAACACGCCGTCCAGGTTGACATTCATCAACTCGTGCCACTGCTGCTCTTCCATCTTGCGCAACGAAACATCGCGCGTGATGCCGGCGGCGTTCACCAGGATATCCACGGCCCCATGGGTTTCGGCGACGTGTTTCACCAACGCCGCGCAATCGTCGAAGCGCGAGACATCCGCCGGCGCGAAGATGATGTTCCTGTCGAACTCTTTCACTTCCTCGCGGAATGCGGCAAGGCGTTCCTGCCGGTTGCCGAGGTCGGCCGCGATGACTTTGCGGCCGGCGCGCGCCAGATGCTTGCAGATTTCGGTGCCCAAACCGCCGATGCCACCGGTGATGATGGCTACACGTTCGCTCATGAGAGAAGTTCCCGACGATGAAATACCGCATAGCGGCACATGCTGCGCCGCAACAGATTCGGGATGGTAAGAAGCGTCCGGCTCCGCTGTCAATTCGGCGGGCGAGCGCGATCAGCGTGGTTTCTTGGCGGGTTCGGCGGAGGACTTGGGCGCAGCGCCGGTGCCGTTGGCCTCCAGGAAGCCGCGCTGCAGCGACTTCCACAGGTCAATGTTGCGCTCGGTCATCTCGTTCAACATGGACCACGGCGTCTGTCCGAGCATCTCGTTCAACTGGGCGCGGAACTTGTGCTGCTGGTCGAGGAAGATCTGCAGGCTGTTTTCCAGATAGCCGCCGACAAAGCCCTGCATGGAGTCGCCATAGAAACGGATGATCTGCGAGAGCAGGTTGGCCGAGAACATCGGCTGGCCATGCTGCTCATGCTCGGCGATGATCTGCAGGAGCACCGCGCGGGTCAGGTCCTCGCCGGTCTTGGCGTCGTGTACTTCGAACGGCGTGCCCGCCAGTACCAGCTGACGCACCTCTTCCAGCGTGATGTAGCTGGAAATCTCGGTGTCGTAGAGCCGCCGGTTCGGGTACTTCTTGATGATGCGCGCTGCTGCCATGCCGCAAAGCTAGCATGGCTTGCGGCGGCGCACTAGCGGACCGGGGGCGCGCGCGAAGGGGCTCGGGCTCCCCTCTCCCGCGTGCGGGCGAGGGAAGCCAAGTGCCAAAGCGCCCGGCACGCTGGGGAAGGGCGGGCGACGGCGCCCGGATTTTTCAGCGTCATCCTCGGCGAAAGCCGGGACCCGGTGACTTCTGTACATCGCGGCACGACATGTCTTGTCCCGCCGTCCCATGGCGCGGGTAGCTCCGGCGCTACCAACCCATGTAATGCCCACCATTGATCGCGAGGTTCGCTCCGGTGACCCATGCGGCTTCTTCAGCAAGGAAGAACGAGACGGCGTAGGCGATCTCGTCGGGCTCACCCAAACGCCCGAGCGGAATCTGCGCGACGATCTTGGCGCGCACGTCTTCCGGAACGGCCATCACCATGTCGGTGCCGATGTAGCCGGGCGAGACGGTGTTCACGGTGATCCCGAATTTCGCATTCTCCTGCGCCAGCGAAATGGTGAAGCCGTGCATGCCGGCCTTGGCCGCGGCGTAGTTGGCCTGTCCGTACTGGCCTTTCTGGCCGTTGATGGAACTGATCTGCACGATGCGGCCCCACTTGCGCGCGCGCATGCCTTCGATGACCGGGCGGGTCACGTTGAAACATGCGTTCAAGTTGGTGTTCACCACGTCCGTCCACTGCTGGTAGCTCATCTTGTGGAAGGTGGTGTCGCGGGTGATGCCGGCGTTGTTGATCAGGATGTCAACCGGGCCGGCCTGTTCCTCGATCGCGCGCACCATGGCCTCGCACGAGACCGGGTCGGATACGTCGCCGGGGACCAGCGTGGCGTGCACGCCCTGGGCTGCGAGCTTGTCGCGCCAGGCGTGCGCTTTCGCTTCGTCGCGATAATTGGTGGCGACTTTGTGGCCCATGCCGGCGAGCCTGCACACGATTGCGGTACCGATGCCGCCGGTACCGCCCGTCACCAACGCCACGCGCTGCTGGGCCATGTCGCTCTCCGTTGTGGGTTGCGGATGATTCTATTCGCCTGATCCCGCAATGCATGTTGCAGCGCGACTTGTGGACCTGCGCTGGTGCGCGACAAGCTTGGCGGTCGCCGGGCGATCGTGGTCACGGCGGTCGCAATTCGCGCTCGCGAGGAATCGCGTCCGGATCGAACGCCGTCAGCGCGGTGCGAAGCAGCATGTGCGGTTCGTTCGCGCGCAACGCGTTTTCCGGGACGCCCAGAAGCGCAAGTGCGGTGCGGATCGCCGGCAGCGGATCGTCAGGATCGACCGCCGCCGCGCCTTCGGATTTCGAAAGCTTTGCGCCGCCCGAATCCAGCAACACCGGCAGATGCAGATAGTCCGGTTCGCGCAAGCCGAGCAGGCGCAGCAGGAAAACCTGCCGAGGCGTGGAATCCAGCAGGTCCGCGCCGCGCACCACTTCGGTGATGCCTTGCGCGGCGTCGTCCACCGCGCAGGCGAGTTGGTACGCGAACGGTCCGTCCGCGCGCTTCACCACGAAATCGCCGCCGGCTGCGAGCGGCCAGCGCTGCGGCCCTTGCAGGCCATCGCTGAACTCGATCACCGCATCGTCCACGCGCACCCGCCATGCCGGCGCGCGTTGCGGATCGGTCGCGGCGATGCACTCGCCGCGGTGCACGCCACCGAGCGCGGCCAGATCGCTGCGCGAGCACCAGCATGGAAACGCCGCGCCGATTTTCTTCAACCGGTCGAATGCCGACCCGTGCGCATCCAGCCGTGTGCTCTGATAGAGAGGCGGCTCGTCCGGTTCGAGTCCGCACGCGCGCAGGGTGCGCAGGATCGCCTCGGCTGAACCCGGTATTTCGCGCGGCGGGTCCATGTCCTCGATCCGCACGATCCACGTGCCGTTCGCCGCGCGTGCGCGCAACCAGCTGCCAAGCGCGGCGAGCAGCGAACCCAGGTGCAGCTTGCCCGTGGGCGAAGGCGCGAAGCGGCCGCGATACCGGCTCGTATCCATTCGTCAACCTATACCACACGGCAATGCTGGCCACGGCTGGCCGGGTCGAAGATGTCGAACGGCCAAGTCGCCGGATCCCGACTTGCGCCGGGATGACGAAGGAGTCCCTCTGGCCGGAACCGTCAACACGCGCTTCGCGCGCGCGCCCGCCTCGGCTAGTATGCGGCAGCGTTTTCGATCGGGAGGGGTCCCATGAATTCCGCAGCCATCGGAATGAAGTCGCGCGGCGAACTGACCATTCGCGGCATCGTCATCGGCATCGTCATCACGGTGGTGTTCACCGCGGCCAACGTCTACTTCGGGCTGAAAGCCGGCCTGACCTTTTCGACGTCGATTCCCGCCGCGGTGATCTCGATGGCGATCCTGAAGGCGATGCGCGACGCCACCATCCAGGAAAACAACATAGTGCAGACGGTGGCTTCGGCCGCGGGCACGCTGTCCTCCATCATTTTCGTGCTGCCGGGCCTCGTGATCGTCGGTTACTGGAGCGGATTCCCGTTCTGGATTTCGGCGGGCATCTGCGCGACCGGCGGCATCCTCGGCGTGATGTACACGATCCCGCTGCGGCGCGCGCTGGTCACCGATTCCGACCTGCCGTATCCGGAAGGCGTGGCCTGCGCCGAGGTGCTGAAGGTCGGCAGCGGTTCCGACGAGCAGATCGGCCGCATGGCCGAGGTGGAATCGGTGCCCGCCACGGCTGGCGCGCGCTTGGCCGGAGCGCCTGATCCCGCGGCTGCCGCGCAAACCAGCAGCGCGGGACTCAAGGCCGTGCTGTGGGGCGCGATCGTGTCGGCGGTCTTCTACATCATCGTGCAGACCCGGGTTTTCGCCAGCGCGGTCACCGATTACTTCCGCGTCGGCGGCGACCGGGGCGGCGCCACCGGCTTCGATTTCGGCCTGTCGTTTGCGCTGTTCGCGATCGGGCATCTGGTCGGCTTGTGGGTGGGCGTGGCGATGCTGGCCGGCGCGCTGATCGGCTGGGCATGGGCGGTGCCGTATTTCACGCATCTGCATTGGGCCGCGGGCGCCGCCGCCGACGTCGCGCAGGCGGGCTGGAGCAATTACGTGCGTTTCATCGGTGCGGGCACGATCGGCGTGGCGGCGATCTGGACACTGGCGAAGCTGGTGAAACCGCTGGCCAGCGGCCTCGCCGGCGCGTTCCGCGCGTCGCGCGCGCGCAAGGCCGGCACGCTGCACGAATTGCCGCGCACCGAGCACGACATGCCGATCGGCCTGGTGGGCCTGATTTCGTTGATCTGCTTCGTGCCCATCGCGTTCCTGCTGTGGCATTTTGCGGTCACCAATGGCCTTGGCGGCGCGATCTGGGCGCTGGTGGTCGGCGGTCTGGCATTCGTGGTGCTGCTGAGCTTCCTGGTGTCGGCAGTGTGCGGGTACATGGCCGGGCTGATCGGTTCGTCGAACAGTCCGCTGTCGGGCGTCGGCATTCTGGTCGTGGTGATCGCGGCGCTGCTGCTGGTGGTCGGCGTGAAGCCGTTCCTACCGCCGGGTGCCGACAAGGCGCTGGTCGGGTTCGCGCTGTTCATCACCGCGATCGTGTTCGCGGTGGCGTCGATCGCCAACAACAACCTGCAGGACCTGAAGACCGGTCAACTGGTGGATGCCACGCCTGCCAAGCAGCAGTGGGAGCTGGTGATCGGCGTGCTGGCCGGCGCGGTGGTGATCCCGCCGGTGCTGGACCTTTTGCAGAACACTTACGGATTCCTCGGTGCGCCGGGTGCCAATCCCGCCACCGCGCTGCCGGCGCCGCAGGCGGGCCTGATTTCGGCGCTGGCCAAGGGCGTGATCACCGGCAACGTGCCGTGGGACATGATCGGCCTGGGCGCGGCGATCGGCGTCGCCATCATCATCTTCGATGAATTGCTGGGTCTTGCGAAGAAAGGGCCGCGCCTGCCGCCGCTGGCGGTGGGACTCGGCATTTACCTTCCGACCTCGACCACGCTGATGGTGGTGGTGGGCGCGCTGGTCGGTGCGTGGTTCGACCGCCGTGCCGAACGGCGTCCGAACACCGATGCGACGAAGCAATTGGGCGTGCTGCTGGCTTCCGGCCTGATCGTGGGCGAGAGCCTGCTGGCGGTGATCTTTGCCGGGGTCGTGGGCTTCAGCGGCAAGCAGGCTCCCATCGCGCTGGTGGGCGATTCCTTCGCCACGCCTTCGATCATCATCGGCGGCGTGGTATTCGCTGTCACCGTGATCCTGTTGTATCGCTGGATCATCCGGATGGCGCGGAGCTGAGCTTCCGGCTCCCCAGGCACGTGTCACCGCAAAGCCGCTCTTGACGCGGGTCAAGGGAGGCGCCGCTGCGCCGGTGTATCGTGCGGGTGTTGCCGAAGGCATCCCGTCGCTTCGGCCAGATCGCGCGGGGATCACCGCGCCGGCGGAGACCCCCATGAGTGAACCCCTGTACCCGCATTCCTCACCCGCGCTTGCGCGCAAACGCCACGAACTGGCGCCCGAGCCGTTGAAGGCGTTCAAGGCATTCAGCGCGGCGGTGTTCGCCGACGGCGCGCTGCCGGGCGTGACCAAGCAGCTGATCGCGGTGGCCGTCGCGCATGTCACCCAGTGTCCTTATTGCATCAGGGGGCACACCGCCGAAGCGCTGAAGCAGGGCGCCAGCGAGCAGCAAATCATGGAGGCGATCTGGGTTGCCGCCGAGATGCGCGCCGGCGGCGCCTACGCGCATTCGACGCTGGCGTTGGACGTGATGCAGCAGCACGAACATCCTGCCGCAACCGGCTGAGCGGAAGCAGGGCGGTCCGCCTCCACGGATTCGGCAACCAGCATTCTCGACGCGATCGGCGTCGCGCCGCTGAAGAGATCGAGGGTACCGACGCAGACTGGCCGAGCGCCGCGATCGTCAGATCCAGGTGTTGCGGTGCAGGGCGCCTTCGTCGCGCACCAGCACCGTCGCGCCGCGCACGCTGATCGCGCCGCCTTCGGTCAATTTGCGCAGCGCGCGTGACAGCGTTTCCGGCGCCAATCCGAGTTGTGCGGCGATCTGCACCTTGGGCAACGGCAGGCGCAGCGTCGGGCTGCCCTGCGACGCGAGCTGTTCCAGCAGATAGTGCGCGACCCGCGGCATCGCGCCGTGCAGGCTGAGCGCCTCGATCTCGTTCCAGTGCGCGTAGATGCGCTGGGTCATCTGCGCCATTACCGCGCGGCAGGTGTCGAACGATTCGCGCAGCAAACGCAGGTACGCCTCGCGCTCGATCGCCAGCAGGTCGCTGTCCTCGGCGGCCTGCGCGTGCACCGGGTAGCGCGGTGGATCCGAGAACAGCACGCTCTCGGCGAAGCTCTGCCCGCCGCGCACCAGCCGCATGATCTTCTCCGTGCCCTGGCGGGAAACCCGGAACAACTTCATCGCCCCGCTGCGCACGATGAAGAAGGCCTCGGCGCGATCGCCTTGCGAGAACAGGGCCTGGCCGGCGGCAAGCTGGCGGTGGTGCAGATGCGGAGCGAGCGCGCGCCATTGCGCGTCGTTGATGGCCGCCAGCAGGTAGTGCTTCCGCAGCGCCTCGTCCTCTCGGAGCACCTCGGTTCTCCCGCGTTGAACGGCGGAAGCCTAGCGCATGCGACTCAGGTGCGCACCGCTCCAACGCGTTTCGGTACTCCGCGCAACAGCACCGGCGCCATCACGATCAGCCAGAGCAGGAAAGCGGCCACCCATGCGCACGCCGCCCAGGTCCAGCCGGCCGGGCCGAAACCCAATCGCAACGCGGCGGCCACCGTCGGCAGGATGAACACGAATACCAGCGGCAGATTGGCGCGGATCTCGCGACCGCTGTGGCCCAGTGACACGCGCGTCATCATGCCCAGCGACAAGGTGCCGAGCGCGCCGACGGTGATGCCGTGCAGCGTTTCGATCTCGGGTTGATTCCACGCGCCGGCCAGCCCGAGTCCACGCAGCAGCAGTCCGGCCGCCAGCCACAGATAGCCGAGGTGCAGCACCCACAGCATCGGTTCGCGCAGCGTGGCCCAGCCGCGCCAGCCGAGCAGCCGAATGAATGCGAGTGCGGCCAGCGCCAGCATGCAGGCGCCGCGCGGCAGGCTGTCCACACCGGCGAGATCGAGCAACAGAATGGCCGCGGCGCCCACGTTCACCGCAATGTTCAGTGGCTTGGATTGCGTGATCTTCAGGTCCGGCATCCTGCGGCCGGCAAAGAACGGAATCACCCGCCCGCCGATCGCGAGCATCAACAGGGTGAGCAGGTCCACGCACACCAGCAGCGCGCGGGTGACTTGCGCGAAATCCATGTGCGCGGCGGCGACGTAGAACCAGACGTCCAGGGCGGCGTAGAACAGCAGGATGACGACGAGGAACAGATTGCGGCGATTGCCGGCGAGCAGGATGACGCGCGCGACCATGAACGCCACTAGCAACAGAAAGGCGACATCGAATGCCGCTCCGAGCGGCAACGGCGCCCCCACCAGCAAGGCGACGCGGGCGGCCAGCCACAGCCCCGTCGCCAGCGTCAGCGTGATCGGCGTAGTGGTGGGCATGCCGGTCCAGTGACCGGATGCGGTCAGGACGAAGCCGGCGATCAGGGCTCCGGCGAATCCGTACAACATCGCGTGCGCGTGCCAGGGAATGGGCGCCAGCACCGCGGAAGGATTCAAGCCCATGTGCAGGAAGAGCCCCCACAGCAGCATGCCAAACGTGGCGAACAGGCCGGCGCACAGGAACAGCGGACGGAACGGCAGCGGCGCGCGCTGGATGGCGTTGGGAAGCTGGATCGAAGGCATGGGATTCGGGGTCGTCCAAAACTGGAGCGTGCCGCGTGAACGCACCGTTTGCCTTGATCGTGGTCAAGCGCGCGCCGATCCCGCTGCCACTTGAACCAATCGCCTTCCGCCACGATCCAAGTGGTAGCCACTTGAGGGAAGCGTCATGCGCAGAATCCTGTTGTTCGTAGGCACCAACCTCGGTGTCATTCTCCTGCTCGGCGTCATCGTGCACTTCCTCGGCCTGGATCGTCTGGCCGTGGTGCAGGGCGCGGGCGGATTGTGGCCGCTGCTCGGTTTTGCCGCGGTGTTTGGTTTCGGCGGCGCATTCATTTCGCTGGCCATGTCCAAATCCATCGCCAAATGGACCACCGGCGCGCATGTGATCGCGCAGCCGCGCGATGCGGATGAGCGCTGGCTGTTCGACACCGTGCGCCGCCACGCGGAGAAAGCCGGCATCGGCATGCCGGAAATCGCCGTCTACGACGGTCCTGAAATGAACGCGTTCGCGACCGGCGCGAGCCGCAATCACGCGCTGGTCGCGGTGAGCACCGGCCTGCTGCACGGTATGGGTCGCGACGAGGTGGATGCGGTGCTCGGTCACGAGATCACCCATGTCGCCAACGGCGACATGGTCACCATGACCTTGCTGCAAGGCGTGCTGAATACCTTCGTGATCTTCCTGGCGCGCGTGGTGGGCCGGATCGTGGACGGCGCGATGGGTGGCAGCAACCGCGACGGTGGCGGCATGGGCTACTTTGCAGTGGTGATGATCCTGCAGTTGGTGTTCGGCTTGATCGCCTCGCTGATCGTGATGGCCTTCTCGCGGGCGCGCGAATTCCGCGCCGATGCCGGCGGTGCGCGGCTGGCCGGACGCGAGCGCATGATCGCCGCGCTGCAACGCCTGCAGGTGCAGCACGGCGCCAGCACCCTGCCCAAGGCCATGGCTGCATTCGGCATTTCCGATCGCGCCGCCGGCGGCTTCGGCCGGCTGTGGATGAGTCATCCGCCGCTGGAAGAACGCATCGAGGCGTTGAGGAATTCGCCGGGCTGATTGCACGCAGCCCCGCTTCCGCTGACACTATGCCCGTCCATGCGGAGCGGGCCATGGCTTTTGATTTCCTGAAACGTTTCGTCGGCACACCCAGACCGGAGGCGGAAACCGCTTCGGCTGAGCGGCGGCAGGCTCCGCGCGTGCGCGCGCCCGCGGGTTCGCAAGTCCTGGTGGTGGACGATTCGCCGACCATCCGTGCGGTGCTGGGCAAGATGCTGGGCCAGGACGGCTACACGGTGCTGAAGGCGCCCGACGGTGAAACCGCGGTGACAATGGCGCGCAGCGAACTGCCGGACCTGATCTTCCTCGATATCGTGCTGCCGGGCATGAGCGGCTTCGAGGTGCTGCGCACGTTGCGGCGCGACCCGCAGACCAAGGCCACGCCTATCGTGATGATCAGCGGCAACATGCAGGCCACCGAACAGTTCTACGTGCAGCGCTTCGGCGCCGACGACTTCATGAAGAAGCCGTTCGGCCGCACTGAAGTATTCGAGCGCATCCGTGCGCTGGTCGAAGCCGGGCGCCTGCCCGAGCGCGCGCCGGAACTCGAGCCGGTGGTGCCCACCGATATCAGCGCGGAAGAATGGGACGCGATCCCGGATGTCGCGATGCCGGATGCGGAGATCGGTGACGCGGCGGTGCCGAACCTCAGTGCTGACGAGAGCACGGACAAGATGTGACCGCTGAACAGACGGGTGCGCGCGCCGATTCCTGGTTGTGGGCGGCGCGATTCTTCAAGACCCGATCGCTCGCGAAGCAGGCGATCGACACGGGCAGGGTGGAACTCGCCGGCGCCGCGTTGAAACCTTCGCGCATGCTGCACATCGGCGACCGCCTGCGCATCCGGCGCAACGAAGAATGCTTCGAGATCGAAGTGCTGGCCTTGAGCGGCAAACGCGGCTCGGCCGCCTCCGCACAGGGGCTCTATCGTGAATCGGAAAGTTCGCGGCTCGCACGCGAAGCGGCGCGCGAACAGCGCCGCGCCGAACGCGACGGCTATCAGCCACCCGCCGGCAAACCCGACAAGCGCGCGCGGCGATTGATCCGCGCGCTCGGGGACATTGATTCGTTGTAGATGAGCTTTTTGTCCCCGACTATTGCAGCGCCTTGAGGCGGTACAGCGCTTCGAGCGCTTCGCGTGGCGCCAGCGCATCCGGATCCATCTCTGCCAGCGCGCGCTCGGCGGCGGAGGGTTCGCGGCGCACGAACAGGTCGGCCTGCGGTTTCGCGTCGCCACCGCTTTGAGCTGCTGCGCGCATCGAGTGCGCGTGCCTGCCGTTTTCCAGTTCCGCCAGCGT
This sequence comes from Rhodanobacteraceae bacterium, assembly GCA_051961995.1. GTDB lineage: Bacteria > Pseudomonadota > Gammaproteobacteria > Xanthomonadales > Rhodanobacteraceae > 66-474. The sequence goes on from JBQCCR010000007.1 coordinate 13,247, forward strand.
CCGCCGCGCTTCGGCGATCACGCTCTTCGGCAAACCCGCGAGCGCGGCCACCTGCAGGCCGAAGCTGCGGTTGGCCGGCCCTTCCTTGACCGCGTGCATGAAGACCAGTTGATCCCCTTGCTTCTGGTCGTGATATTCCACGGCGTCCAGATGCACGTTGGCGATGTGCTCGAACTGTGCGGCCAGTTCGGTCAATTCGAAATAATGCGTGGCGAACAGCGTGTAAGCGCGATTGACCGTGGCCAGGTGCACCGCCGCGGCGCGCGCGAGCGACAGGCCGTCGTAGGTAGACGTCCCGCGTCCGACTTCGTCCATCAGCACCAGCGATTGTGGCGTGGCGTTGTGCAGGATGTTGGCGGTCTCGCTCATCTCCACCATGAAGGTGGACTGCCCGCGCGCCAGATCGTCGCCCGCGCCGATGCGGGTGACGATGCGGTCCACCGGTCCGATCCGCGCACCGGAGGCGGGTACGTAACTGCCGATGTGCGCCAGCAGCACGATCAGCGCGCACTGGCGCATGTAGGTGCTCTTGCCGCCCATGTTGGGGCCGGTGATCACCAGCATGCGGCGTGAGTCGTCGAGGACGAGATCGTTCGGTTCGAAGGGTTCCGCGCGTACCTGTTCCACTACGGGATGCCGGCCGCGCTCGACCGCGATGCCGGGTTCATCGGTCAATTGCGGTCGCGCCCAGTCCAGCGTTTCGGCGCGTTCTGCGAGATCGGCCAGCACGTCCAGCTCGGCGATGGCATCCGCGGCGCGCTTCAACGGCTGCAGGTGTTCGATCAGCGCATCCAGCACGCCTTCGTAGAGCGCGCGCTCGCGCATCAGCGAGCGCTCCTTCGCGGACAGCACCTTGTCCTCGAAGGCCTTCAGCTCCTCGGTGATGTAGCGCTCGGCATTCTTGGTGGTCTGCCGGCGCGTGTAGTGCGTGGGCGCCTTGTCGGCCTGCGCGCGGCCGAATTCGATGTAATAGCCGTGCACGCGGTTGTAGCCGACCTTCAGCGTGGCGATGCCGGTGGCGGCACGCTCGCGCGCTTCCAGTTCGATCAGGAACTGATCGGCGTTGGTGGCGAGCTGCCGCAGTTCGTCCAGTTCGGCGTCGTAACCATCCGCGATCGCGCCGCCGTCGCGCAGCAGCAGCGGCGGACGCTCGACGATCGCGTCACCCAACATTCGGGCCGTCCCCGCATGTTCGCCGATGCGTGATACCAGATCGCGCAGCAGCGGGCTGTCGAGCGTTTCGATCTGCTCCTGCAGCATGGGCGCCGCAAGCAGACCATCGCGAAGCGTCGCCAGATCGCGCGGACGCGCCGAGCGCAGCGCCACGCGCGCCAGGATGCGTTCCAGATCGCCGATCGCACGCAGTTGTTCGCGCAAGTTCTCGAATGCGCGACCGTCGCTCAGCGCAGCGATCGCCTGTTGCCTCCCGCGCAGCACGGCGCGATCGCGCAGCGGCCGGTGCAGCCAGCGCCGCAGCGCGCGCGCGCCCATCGGCGTGATCGTGCTGTCCAGCACGCCGAGCAAGGTGTAACGCGGATCGCCGCTGGCGTGCGTGTCCAGTTCCAGATTGCGGCGTGTGGCCGCATCCATCGCGATGGTTTCGTCCGGCTGTTCGACAGCCAGGCCCGAGAGATGCGGTAACGCGGCCTTCTGCGTTTCCTGCAGGTACGCAAGCAGGCAACCGGCCGCGCCGATCGCGGCGCGCAGATGTTCCGCGCCGAAACCGGAAAGATCGCGCGTACCGAAATGCTTGGTCAGTTCACGGTGCGCACTTTCTGCATCGAAATGCCACGGTGGCCGCTTGCGCAGACCTTTCAACGAGGACACCGCGTGAGGCCACGCCACGTCTTCGGAAACCAGCGCTTCCGCGGGCGCAAGCCGCGCAAGCTCCGCCGACAGCGCTTCCGCATCCGCGACTTCGCCCAGCAGGAAACGGCCGCCGGCCAAATCCACCCAGGCCAATCCGAAGCCGTCGTCGCGTGCGGCGATCGCCAGCAGCAGGTTGTCCCGGCGCTCCGGCAGCAACGCTTCGTCGGTGACGGTGCCGGGCGTGACGACCCGCACGACCTTGCGTTCGACCAGCCCTTTCGACGCCGCCGGATCGCCGAGCTGTTCGCAGATCGCCACCGATTCGCCGAGCCGCACCAGCTTGGCGAGGTAACCCTCGACGGCGTGATAGGGCACGCCGGCCATCGGGATCGGTGCGCCGGCCGATTGCCCGCGCTGGGTCAGGGTGATGTCCAGCAGGCGCGCCGCCTTGCGCGCGTCGTCGTAGAACAGTTCGTAGAAATCGCCCATCCGGAAGAACACCAGCGTGTCCGGATACTCCGCCTTGGCGGCGAAGTACTGGCGCATCAGCGGCGTGTGTTGGGCGAGGTCGTCTCGATTCATGGCGGGGTGGACATGCGAGGAGCGCGAGTTTCGCATGGTGCGCGCCGCTCCCACCATATCCCGTCCACGGACGTGGACATGAAACTGCAGGGGGCGCCGGGGACAAAGCGCGCCGCCATGCGTGTGCGCACTCACATGGTCAGGGCCGGAGCCGGTGCGGCACAGGCCCAGGCATCCCTGCCTTCCTCATTGGAATTCCGCCATTCCCAGCGCAGTTCGGAAATCAGGTCGGTGCTTCCGTGCCGGTGCGGAAAGATGACCGCCTTGCGGGGACTGACGCGCAAATCCATGCCGGGGCGCAGGCCGAGGGAGGCGAGTTCCTCGCTGGCGATATCGGCTTCGAGTGTCTGGTCCAGGGATGTGACATGCAAATCCAGATGGGTCACGCTGCCGGCGAGATAGACATGGCGCAAGCGTGCGCTCCATCCCGGCTGCGTCTCGTCCAGCGCGACAGACAGGTGCTCTGGCCGGATGTAAGCCATTGCCGCCCCGTATCTGTCCGCCCATGGCGGTTCCGGCAATGACCACTCCGAAGCCGCAAGGCGATCGTGCCTGTAACTCAGCGGAACCTTGTTCACCTTGCCGATGAACTCGCAAACGAAAGGCGTGGCCGGGTGCTGGTAAAGCATTTCCGGCGTGTCCACCTGCTCGATGCGGCCCTTGTTCATCACCGCGATCCGATCCGCAAGCTCCAGTGCTTCTTCCTGATCATGGGTGACGAAGACGGTGGTCAGTCGCGATTCGTCATGCAGTTCGCGCAGCCAGCGCCGCAGACGCACGCGCACCTGCGCATCCAGTGCGCCGAAGGGCTCGTCCAGCAACAACAGGCCGGGTTCGACCGCCAGCGCGCGCGCCAACGCCACCCGCTGGCGTTGCCCGCCCGACAGTTGCGCCGGGTAGCGGTCGCCCAATTCCTCCAGTTGTACCCGCCGCAGCAGTTGCCGCACGCGCTCGACGATGTCGCGTCGCCCCGGCCGCTTGCGCCACGGCCGCACGCGTAATCCGAAGGCGATGTTTTCCCGCACGGAGAGATGGCGGAACAACGCGTAGTGCTGGAAGACCAGACCGACCTTGCGCTTGCGCGCCGGAGCGGCGAGGAAGTCCGCGCCTTCGTGCTCGACGGTGCCGCCATCGGGATAATCCAGTCCGGCAAGAATGCGCAGCAACGTGGTCTTGCCCGAACCGGAAGGTCCGAGCAACGCGACGAACTCTTCCGGCGCGATGCTCAGGCTGACATCATCCAGCGCGGCAAACCCGGTGAAGCGGCGGGTCAGGTTCCTGATCTGCATGGCACGTCCTCAATGTCCACCCGGCGCATGCGCGGCCAGCGCATCCGCATAGCGCCACTCCAGCAGGCTCTTGATTGCGAGCGTGAGCAGCGCGAGCAAGGCCAGCAGGGAGGCGACCGCGAAGGCTCCCACGTAGTCGTATTCGTTGTAGCGCATCTCCACTTCCAGCGGCATGGTGGTGGTGAGGCCGCGGATGTGTCCGGACACGACGGAGACCGCGCCGAATTCCCCCATTGCGCGCGCATTGCACAGCAGCACGCCATACAGCAGTGCCCAGCGGATGTTCGGAAGCGTCACCCGGAAGAACATCTGCCAGCCGCTGGCGCCGAGCACGCGTGCGGCTTCGTCCTCCTCGCCGCCCAGCGACTGCATCAGCGGAATCAGTTCGCGTGCCACGAAGGGCAAGGTGACGAAGATCGTTGCGAGCACCAGGCCGGGCACGGCGAAGATGATCTTGATGCCGTGTGCATCCAGCCACGGACCGAACCAGCCTTGCGCGCCGAACAGCAGCACGTAGATCAGGCCGGAGATGACCGGCGAGACCGAAAAGGGAATGTCAATGATCGTTCCCAGCAGCGCCTTGCCCGGAAACTGGAAGCGCGTCATCAGCCAGGCGGCCGTCACGCCGAAGACGAGGTTCAATGGCACCGCGATGCCGGCGACGAGCAAGGTCAGCCAAATCGAAGCGCGTGCTTCGGGTTGTGCAATGCTGGCGAGATACGCCACCACGCCCTGCCGCAAACCTTCCGCGAACACCACGGCCAGCGGGAACAGCAGGAACACCACCAGGAACGCCACGGCGACCAGTACCAGTGCCACGTGCAGCATGCGCCGCCGCCGCACGCCCGGGCGCGGGATCGCGATCGCGTTCATGTGGGCACCTCCGCCCAGCGCGAACTCCAGCGTTGCAGGTATGAGATCAGGATCAGCAGCACGAAGGAAAACGCCAGCATGATCACGGCCAGTGCCGCGGCGCCCGCGTAATCGAATTGCTCGAGTTTCTGCACGATCAACAGCGGCGCAATTTCCGAGCGCAACGGAATGTTGCCGGCGATGAAGATCACCGATCCGTATTCGCCGGCCGCGCGCGCGAGCGCCAGCGCGAAGCCGGTCAAAAGAGCCGGCGCAAGCATCGGCAGCAGCACGCGGGCGAAGGTCTGCCAGCGGCGGGCGCCGAGGCTTTCGGCGGCCTCCTCGATCTCGCGATCGAGATTTTCAAGAACCGGCTGCAGCGTGCGCACCACGAAGGGGAATCCGACAAACGCCATCGCGATCAACACGCCTTGCGGCGCGTAGGCAATGCGAATATCCGCCAGCGCGAACCAGCGGCCCAGCCACCCGTTGGGCGCATACAGCGCGGTGAGCGCGATGCCTGCGACCGCCGTGGGCATTGCAAACGGGAGATCGATGAAGGCATCCAGCAGGCGCCGTCCCGGAAAGCGGTAGCGCACCAGCACCCACGCGACCAACAGTCCGAACAGCGCATCCAGCAGTGCGGCCAGCAATGCACCGCCGAACGACAAACGCAAGGCCGCGATCACCCGCGCCGAAGAGAGCAGGTTCAACCATGCTTCCGTACCCGCGCCGGTCGCCCTCCATGCCAATGCCGCGAGCGGCAGCAGCACGATCAGCCCCAGGTAGCTCAGCGTCAGCCCGAGGCTCAATCCGAAACCCGGCAGGACGCGCCGTTTCATGGCTCAACCCCCCGGGCCGATCTGATCGAAGATGCCGCCGTCGGCGAAGAATTTTGCATGCACCTGGCGCCAGTCGCCGAACATTTCGCGAATGGTGAAAGTCTTCACCTTCGGGAATTGCGCGGCGTATTTCGCCATCACCTGCGGCGAGCGCGGGCGATAGAAATGCTTCGCTTCCAGTTCCTGCCCCTGCGGTGAATAGAGGAATTTCAGGTACGCCTCGGCAACCGCGCGCGTGCGGTGCTTGTCCACGTTCGCGTCGATCACGGTGACGGGCGGTTCCGCGAGGATGCTCAGCGAGGGCATCACGATCTCGAAGCTGCCCTTGCCCAGCTCGCGCTGCGCCAGCAGCGCCTCGTTCTCCCACGCCAGCAGCACGTCGCCCATGCCGCGCTGCACGAACGTGTTGGTCGCGCCGCGCGCGCCGGTGTCCAGCACCGGCACATGCTGGTACAGCGCCTTGACGAATGCGCGCGCCTTGGCTTCGTTGCCGCCGGGCTGTTTCAACGCATAGCCCCAGGCGGCGAGGAAATTCCAGCGCGCGCCGCCGGAGGTCTTCGGGTTCGGCGTGATCACCTGCACGCCTGGCCGGATCAGATCGGACCAGTCCCTGATCTTCTTCGGGTTGCCCTTGCGCACCAGGAAGACGATCGTCGAGGTGTAGGGCGCGGAATTGTCCGGCAAGCGCTGCTGCCAGTTCCTGGCGATCAGGCCGCGGCCGGCCAGCGTGTCGAGGTCATAGGCAAGCGCCAGTGTGGCCACATCGGCGGGCAGCCCGTCCACGATCGCGCGCGCCTGCTTGCCGGAACCGTCGTGCGACATGCGGATGGTGAGGTCGCCGCCGTGCCGGGCCTTCCATTGCGCGGCGAATGCCGCATTCACGTCGCGATAGAGCTCGCGCGTCGGATCGTAGGAGGCGTTGAGCAAGGTCACGCCGCTTGCCGCGGCGAGCAAAGGCGCAAAGAGGGAGAAACAGGCGAACAGCAGCGCGACACGTTTCATGGTGACATCCTTGCATCACGAAAGTGGAACGGCTCGCTTGATGGCGCCCCGCCTGATAAACGCGGGCAGGTTGGGCTTCTCGGCTATCACTCCAGCATGGCGGGAGTTAAGGATGCGCGAGGGATTCGTTCCCCTTCGGCAAGGCGGATGCGCTGTCTTGTGTCATCGGGCCATCGGTGTCCACCGGCGCCAGAGGCGCCGGTGGATCCGGGAACGGGTCAACCCTGGTCCGGTCAGAATTTCACCTCGCCCCACGCGCCGAGCTCGCGGGTCCTGGTATCCGTGGTGCTGTCGTTTTTCAGTCGCTCGTTCTTGTAGGCCACCGCCATGCGCACACCATCGGTGACCGGGAAAGCAACCCCCAGGTTGTAATAAGTATCCTTCAGACTCGGATCGAGTTCCTTGCTGGGCTTGACCCTGTCATAGCGGCCGAAGATCGAAGCAGGGCCGAAGTCGTAGCTGCTCCACAACGACCAGCCATCGGCCGAATCGGTGGCCGGCGTGAGCACGTTGTTCCAGTTGGTCGCGCGGAAGTATTCGCCGCCAAGGCGGAAGCCGCCGGCGTGGTACGCAGCCATCGCGTCGTAGCGATGTGCATCGTGCAGCGCCGGCGTGCCGTGCGTGTCCTTGCCCAGATCACCGCTGTAGCCGCCCACTCCGATCATCACGCTCTTGATCGGCTGGAATCCTACGCGGCCTTCGAAATCCACGCTGTTGGAGCGCGTCGGGTTCTTGTAACCGCCACCATTGACGATCGAGGCCTGGTAATTGAACAGGCCGTTGTCGCCGAGCAGATGCACGCCCCAGTCGGCGGAGCTGCCGAACTTGGCGCGATCGACCAGCGTGTTCTCCACGAACCGGTAGCCGTACCAGTCTTCCACGAACGGGATCCAGGCCATGTTGGCCGAGCCTGCGCGCACGGTCGCCAGCGGACTGAACTTACCTTGCAGGTAGGCTTTCTTGACGAACAGCTGCGTCTCGCCGTCCACACTGCTGTAGTTGAAATCGGTGGTGAGGTTGGCCGACCAGATGTCGTTGAAGGCGTGGTCCACCGTGAGGTAGAAGCGCTTCACGTCCAGCCCGGTGCCGGACGTGTCGGTCTTGTTGCCGTTTTTGGTCTGGTCGAGATGGGTGAAATCGATGAACGCGGTGCCGCCGACCTTGGTGTTGTCGGCCCAGGTGCCGGACGCAGGTTGCGCAGGCTTCGCCTGTTGCTGCTGCATCGCCTCGAGGTTCTGCTGCGTACTGACGTTGATGCTGGATTGCGCATCCGAGCGTTGCTCCAGCTCCTCCACTTTCGCTTGCAATGCCGCGAGCTGCTGTTTCAGTTGCGCGATTTCGGCGGCCTGCCCGGAAGCTTGATCCGGTTGCGCGAAGGCGGGCGAGGCGACACCGACGCTGCCGCCCAGGGCGAGTGCAATGGCGACGGCAAGAACTCTGGATTTCATGATGATCTCCGCTGCGGGTGGGATGCGCTCCTAATGGCAGGCAGGAGCGGACGGCGCCAGCGTGCGGCGGATCGGTTACACCCATATGCACGCTGCATGACAGTTCCGAGACAGCGCGTTGCGGACATCGCGGCAAACCTCCCTGTGCCGGGACGGAATGTTGTAACACGGATGCAATCAAAACCTCATCGGCGTGCAACATGCGGCGATTGAAATTGGAGGCCGGGCAACCCCGCTCACCCACCCGGAGCCAATCATGTTCCATAGCATGTCTTCACGAATCCGCCTTGCGGCCTTTGCGGCCGCGGCGCTGTTCGGTGCCGCCGCGCACGCCACCGATATCACCGGCGCCGGTTCCACCTTCGTCTACCCGGTGCTGTCGAAATGGTCGGCGGCCTATGCCGCGAAAACCGGCAATCACGTCAATTACCAGTCCATCGGATCCGGCGGCGGCATTGCCCAGATCAAGGCCGGCACGGTGGACTTCGGCGCCTCCGACAAGCCGCTTTCATCGGATGAACTGGCGAAGGCGGGGCTCGGCCAATTCCCGGTGGTGATCGGCGGCATCGTGCCGGTGGTGAATGTCCAGGGAATCGCATCCGGCCAGCTCAAGCTCGATGGCGCGACGCTTGCGAAGATTTTCCTGGGTGAGATCAAGACCTGGAACGATCCGGCGATCGCCGGGCTCAACCCGGGCGTGAAATTGCCGGATACGCGCATCACGGTCGTGCATCGTTCGGACGGTTCCGGCACCACCTTCAACTTCACCGATTACCTGTCCAAGGTTTCGCCGGGATGGAAGTCGAAGGTAGGTGAAGGCACCGCGGTGCAATGGCCGACCGGCATCGGCGGCAAGGGCAACGAGGGCGTGGCCGCCTACGTGAAGCAGGTCAGGGGCGGTATCGGTTATGTCGAATACGCCTATGCGCTGCAGAACAAGATGAGCTATGCGCTGCTGCGCAATTCATCCGGCCGGTTCGTACAGCCCAACCTGGATTCGTTCGCTGCCGCCGCGGCGACCGCAGACTGGGCGGGTGCCAGGGATTTCAATCTGGTGATGACCAATGCGCCGGGCGCGCAGGCGTTTCCGATTGCCGCGACCACCTGGGTGATCCTCTACAAGCACCCGAAGAACGCCGAACGCAGCAAGGTCGCGTTCGACTTCTTCAAATGGTCGCTGGAACACGGCCAGCCGCTGGCGAAGTCGCTGGATTACGTGCCGCTGCCGGAGTCGCTGGTGCAGCGGATCGAGTCGTACTGGAAGACGCAGTTCGCGCAGTGATCGGGCGATGACCGCACTTGCCGCCATCCTGAAGAGCGATCGCCCCCGCACCGATGCGGCCGGCGATCGCATTTTCCGTCTGCTGGTCGGCGGGTGCGCGCTGCTGGTCGCGCTGGCGCTGCTCGGCACCGCGCTGTCCATGGCCTGGGGTGGGCGCGAGGCTTTTGCGACTTTCGGCTGGAAATTCCTTACCTCCACCGATTGGGATGCGGTCAACCATCATTTCGGCGCGCTGGTTCCCATTGTCGGCACGGTGGTCACGGCTTTCATCGCGATGTTGCTGGCGGTTCCCGTGAGCTTCGGCATCGCGCTGTTCCTCACCGAAGTGGCTCCGGCCTGGCTGCGCACACCCATCGCGTCCGCCATCGAATTGCTGGCCGGTATCCCGTCCATCATCTACGGCATGTGGGGCCTGTTCGTGTTCGCGCCATTCATGGCCGCGCATGTGGATCCATGGGTGGATGCGCACCTCGGCGCGCTGCCGGTGATAGGCATGTTTTTCTCCGGGCCGCCGCTGGGGCTGGGGATGCTCACCGCGGGCATCGTGCTGGCGATCATGGTGATCCCGTTCGTCACCTCGGTGATGCGCGAGGTGTTCCTGACAGTGCCCTCGCGTTTGAAGGAATCGGCCTACGCGCTTGGCGCGACGACCTGGGAAGTCGCCTGGCAGATCGTGCTGCCGTACACGCGCCAGGCGGTGATCGGAGGCGTCTTCCTCGGACTCGGCCGCGCGCTGGGTGAAACCATGGCGGTGACTTTCGTGCTCGGCAACGCACACGAACTGACCGCCTCGCTGCTGATGCCGGGCAACTCGATCGCGGCGACGATCGCCAACGAATTCACCGAAGCCGACTCCGAGCTCTACCGCTCCTCTTTGGTTGCACTCGGCTTCCTGCTGTTCGTGGTGACGTTCATCGTGCTGGCGATCGCGAAACTGATGTTGCGCAGGCTCGACCGCAAGCGGGGTTTCGCATGAACGCTTCGGCGCACTCTGTGTCCGAACGGCTGTATCGCCGCCGCCGCTTCCGCAACGCGCTGGCGCTGATCCTCTCGGGCGTGGCGACTGCGTTCGGCCTGTTCTGGCTGGCCTGGATCCTCTGGACCACGCTGCTCAACGGGCTCGCCGCATTGAACCTGCACTTGTTCACCCGGATGACGCCGCCGCCGGGCGAAGCCGGAGGGCTCGCCAACGCGCTGTTCGGAAGCGTGGCGATGAATGCGCTGGCGATCGCGATCGGCGCGCCGGTGGGCGTGCTCGCCGGCACCTGGCTCGCCGAATACGCGCGCCGCAGCCGGCTCGGCGAGGCGGTGCGTTTCTTGAACGACATCCTGCTGTCGGCGCCCTCCATCGTGCTCGGCTTGTTCGTGTATGCGATCGCGGTGAAACCGGCCGGGCATTTCTCCGCATGGGCCGGCGCGCTGGCGCTGGCGCTGATCGTGCTGCCGATCGTGGTGCGCACCTGCGACGAGATGCTGCAACTGGTGCCCAATGCGATGCGCGAAGCTGCGCTGTCGTTGGGTGTGCCGCAATGGAAAGTGACCGTGCAAATCCTGTGGCGACATGCGCGGCCCGGCATCGTCACCGGGATCCTGCTTGCGCTCGCGCGCATCGCCGGCGAAACCGCGCCGCTGCTGTTCACCGCACTCAACAATCAATACTGGAACGTCAAACCCGGCGCGCCGATGGCCAGCGTGCCGGTGGCGATCTTCCAGTTCGCGATGAGTCCTTACGACGACTGGCACGCGCTGGCCTGGGCCGGTGCTCTCGTCATTACCGCCTTCGTGCTGCTGCTGGGCCTGGCCGCACGCTGGTACCTGCACCGCACCCGCATTGCCCACGATTGATGCCATGGATGCACCCATGAATGCCACTTCCTCCGCAGACTGGTTCGACACCCTCGTGGCCGCGACCCTCGCCGGGCATCAGCCGGTGAAGATCGCCGCGCGCGGACTGGACTTCCACTACCCGGATTTCCACGCGCTGAAAAACATTTCGCTGGATATCCCGGAGCGGAAAGTCACGGCGATCATCGGCCCGTCCGGCTGCGGAAAGTCCACGCTGCTGCGCGTGTTCAACCGCATGTACGCGATTTACCCGCAGCTCGCCGCGCGCGGCGAGGTGCTGCTGGACGGCGAGGACAGCCTCGATCCGAGCTATCCGATCAACCGCCTGCGCAGCAAGGTCGGCATGGTGTTCCAGAAGCCGGTGCCGTTTCCGATGTCCATCCGCGACAACATCGCCTTCGGCATCCGCCACCACGAGAAGCTCAAGCGCGAGGAGATGGACGAGCGTGTTGAGCAGGCGCTGCGCTCGGCCGCATTGTGGGACGAGGCCAAGGACAAGCTGAAGCACAACGCGCTCGGTCTTTCCGGCGGCCAGCAGCAACGGCTGTGCATCGCGCGCGCGATCGCGCTGAAGCCGGATGTGCTGCTGCTGGACGAGCCGACCTCGGCACTGGATCCGATTGCCACCGGGCGCATCGAGCAGTTGATCGAGGAGCTGAAGCGCGACTTCACCATCGTGATCGTCACCCACAACATGCAGCAGGCGGCGCGCGTCTCCGACCGCACGGCGTTCATGTACATGGGCGAACTGATCGAGTCCGGTGACACGGACAAGATTTTCACCAAGCCGGACAAGCAGCAGACGGAAGACTACATAACGGGGCGATTCGGATGAACACCCACGACCACATCGTCAAGAGCTACGACGCCGAAATCGCGCGCCTGATCGGCGAGATCGCCGCGATGGGGGAGCTTGCCGCCGCGCAACTCGACGCGGCCATGGATGCGCTGGAAAAGCGCGACAGCCGCGCGGCGCAGGTTGTCGCCGACAATGACGACGCGCTGGATGCGCGCGAGCGCGAAATCAGCCAGGACGTGCTGCGGCTGCTTGCGTTGCGCCAGCCGATCGCGCGCGACTTGCGCGAGATCCTGGCCGCGTTGCGGATCGCCTCCGACATCGAACGCATCGGCGACTATGCGGAGAACGTCGCCCGGCGTTCGATGGCGTTGAACCAGTCGGCGCCGGTGCCGCTGGCGGGCAGTCTGACCGCGTTGGCCGCGGCGGCAGGCGAGATGGTCCGCGACGTGCTGCGCGCCTATGTCGCGCGCGATGCGCAAGCGGCACGCGTCGCCTGGGAGCGCGACGCTGAACTGGACGCCCTCTACACCGGGCTGTTTCGCGAATTGCTGACCTACATGATGGAAGACGCGCGCAGCATCACTGCCTGCACGCACCTGCTCTTCATCGCCAAGAACCTCGAACGCATCGGCGACCATGCCACCAACATTGCCGAGGAGATCTGGTTCGTGGTCGAAGGCGAATTGCTTCGGGAATCGCGGGAAGGGCGCACCCGGCGTCCGTGATCTGTTGCCCGGGTGATCGCCGCGGCCCTTGGCGCGCGCCGCGCGGCGGAGTAGAAAGCGTCTTTGGCCGCGCGGTTTCGCATGGAAACGCACACTCCAACCGACGAAAGCCTGCATGCCTTGGCGCAGACGCTCGCCGAGGCGCTGACGCAGCGTCGCGAGATGCTGGTTTCGGCCGAATCCTGCACCGGCGGCTGGATCGCCAAGGTGCTCACCGACCTGCCCGGCAGTTCGGCCTGGTTCGAATGCGGCGTGGTCGCCTACAGCTACGAAGCCAAGGAAGCCTTGCTGGGCGTGAATCCGCACACGCTGGAACAACACGGAGCGGTCAGCGAGGAAACCGCGGTCGAGATGGTGTCCGGCGCGCTCGCGCGCTTCGGCGCGACGATCGCCGTTGCAGTCACCGGCATCGCAGGGCCCTCCGGCGGCACGCTCGAGAAGCCGGTCGGCACGGTGTGGATCGCCTGGAAACGTCGCGGCGGCTACGCACACGCCGAAGTATTCCGGTTCGACGGCGACCGCGAAGCGGTGCGCCGCCAGACCGTGGCGCACGCGCTCGCAGGTGTTCAGAAGATTCTGCGGTCGTGACTGCAGCTTGCCTGAGGAACACGAGGGAATGTTCCCCGGGCATAGGAAATCCCTTACGGCGCGACGAGGCGAAAACCACTTTCGCCATCGCCGCGCTGTGGAATAATGCGGGCATGCAACGCGAACGTCGCAATCGGTGAGAACGTACTCCGCAACACTCGCCGCCAATCAGACACTCTGAGGATTTCGCAATGGACGACAACAAGCGCCGCGCGCTCGCTTCCGCGCTGGGCCAGATCGAGAAGCAGTTCGGCAAGGGCGCGGTGATGCGCATGGGCGATCGCAGCAACGAGGCGATCGATGTCGTCTCCACCGGTTCGCTCGGCCTGGATATCGCGCTCGGCGTCGGCGGCTTGCCGCGTGGCCGCGTGGTCGAGATCTACGGTCCGGAATCCTCCGGCAAGACCACGCTCACCCTGCAGGTGATCGCCAACTGCCAGCGCAACGGCGGCACCGCCGCGTTCGTGGACGCCGAGCACGCCCTCGATCCGACTTATGCCGAAAAGCTGGGAGTCAATGTGGATGACTTGCTGGTATCACAGCCGGATACCGGCGAGCAGGCGCTGGAAATCGCCGACATGCTGGTGCGCTCCAATGCGGTGGACGTGGTGGTGGTGGATTCCGTCGCCGCACTGACGCCCAAGGCCGAAATCGAAGGCGAGATGGGCGATTCGCACGTCGGCCTGCACGCGCGCCTGATGAGCCAGGCGCTGCGCAAGCTCACCGCAAACATCAAGCGATCAAACACTTTGGTGATCTTCATCAACCAGATCCGCATGAAGATCGGCGTGATGTTCGGCAACCCGGAAACCACCACCGGCGGCAACGCGCTGAAGTTCTACGCGTCGGTGCGGCTGGACATCCGCCGCATCGGCGCGGTCAAGAAGGGCGAGGAAGTGATCGGTTCGGAGACGCGCGTCAAAGTCGTCAAGAACAAGGTTGCGCCGCCGTTCCGGCAGGCCGAGTTCGAGATCCTCTACGGCGAGGGCACCTCGCGCGAAGGCGAGCTGATCGAACTGGGCGTGCGCGAAAACATGGTCGAGAAGTCCGGCGCCTGGTACAGCTACGGCGGTGAGCGCGTCGGGCAGGGCAAGGAGAACGCGCGTCAGTACTTCAAGGACAACCCGAGTGTCGCGAAGGAGCTGGACGATGCGCTGCGCGCCAAGCTGCTGGTCGCCAGCCGCGGTGCCGCCGCTGTGACCGAAGATGCCGAGGAAGTGGAAGCCTGAAGCGCTGGAGCCTGATTGTAGGAGCCGGCCTGCCGGCGGCCTGACGCCCGGAACTTTGGAACTCTCCATGGCAAAGGAGCTCCTTGGTCGCGCGCAGGCGCGTTCCTGCAACAGCAACGAGCACGGCGGTCATGAACGGGCGGCGCCCCAGGTCTGACAAACAGCGTGACGATCGCACCGCCTATGATCGCGGGCTGTTCATGCTTGCGCGCCGCGAGCATTCGCAGCGCGAGTTGCGGGCGCGCCTGGAACATGGCGGCTACGACGAAGCGGAAGCGGCCGAGGCGATCGAACGCCTCGGCGAACAGAACTATCAGGACGACGAGCGCTTCGCTGAAATGCTGCTGCGCGCGCGCATCGCGCACGGCTACGGGCCGGCGCGCATCCGCGCCGAGTTGCGTTCCCATGGGTTGAACGCGACGGCCATTGATGCGCTGATCGCTGCCGCCGAGGTGGACTGGAACGCGCTTGCCACGGCGCAACTGCGCAAGAAGTACGGCAGCAAGCCCGCGGCCGATCACGCCGAGCGCGGCAAGCGTGCGCAGTTCCTGTCCCGGCGTGGGTTCAGCGCCGACACGGTGCGGGTGGTCAGCCACGCCGAAGTGGAGGATTGACGGCCATCCAGGGCCGCCGTGTCGCTTCGGACCGCGGAAAATCTCTGCTATCTTGCGCGGTTCGTATCCGCGCTTTCGTCCCATGAAAACCGCCGAAATCCGCTCGACCTTCCTCGAGTTCTTCCGCGAGAAGGGCCACACCATCGTGCCTTCCGCCACGCTGGTGCCGGCCAACGATCCGACCCTGCTGTTCACGAACTCGGGGATGGTGCAGTTCAAGAACGTGTTCCTCGGCAGCGAGAAACTGCCGTACGCGCGCGCGGCCGACGTGCAGCGCTGCCTGCGCGCCGGCGGCAAGCACAACGATCTGGATTCGGTGGGCTACACCGCGCGCCACCACACCTTCTTCGAGATGCTGGGCAACTGGTCCTTCGGCGATTACTTCAAGAAGGACGCGATCGTCTGGGCGTGGGAACTGCTGACGAAAATTTTCAAGCTGCCGCCGGACCGCTTGTGGGTCACGGTCTACCACACCGACGACGATTCCTACTCGATCTGGAAGGACGTGATCGGCGTGCCGCCGGAGCGTATCGTGCGCATCGGCGACAACAAAGGCGCGCCATTCGCGTCCGACAACTTCTGGCAGATGGCCGACACCGGCCCGTGTGGGCCGTGCACGGAAATCTTCTATGACCACGGCGCGGATGTGCCAGGCGGTCCCCCAGGTTCTCCCGACGAAGAGGGCGACCGCTACATCGAGATCTGGAATCTGGTTTTCATGCAGTTCGACCGGGCCGGAGACGGCACGCTCTCTCCGCTGCCCGCGCCGTGCGTGGATACCGGCATGGGCCTGGAACGGCTCGCCGCGGTGCTGCAGCACGTGCATTCCAATTACGAGATTGACCTGTTCCAGCATCTGATCCGTGCGGCCGCGCAACTGACGAGTACGCGCGATCTCGAAAACAAATCGCTGCGCGTGATCGCCGATCACATCCGGGCCTGTTCGTTCCTGATCGTGGACGGGGTGCTGCCTTCGAATGAGGGCCGCGGTTACGTGTTGCGCCGGATCATCCGCCGCGCGTTGCGACATGGTTACATGCTGGGCGTGCGCGGCGAGTTCTTCTGGAAAATGGTCGCGCCGCTGGCTGCGGAAATGGGCGAGGCGTATCCGGAGCTTGCGAAGAAGCAGAAGTTCGTCGAGGAAGCGCTGCGCGCGGAAGAGCAACGCTTCGGCGAGACGCTGGAGCAGGGCATGCGCATCTTCGACGATGTCGCTGCGCGCGCACGCAATGCCGCAATCGCTGGTGAAGATGCGTTCAAGCTCTACGATACTTACGGGTTCCCGGTGGACCTCACCGCCGACATTGCGCGTGAGCGCGGCTTGAGCGTGGACATGGACGGCTTCGAGCGCGCGATGAATGAACAGCGCGAGCGTGCGCGTTCGGCCAGCCAGTTCGAGAGCAGGTTGCAGATGCCGGCGGAGCTCGCCAGCAAATTGCAGCCGACGCCATTCCTCGGCTACGAAATGCTGGAAGCCGACGATTGCAGGGTCGTCGCGATCTTGCGCGAAGGCCGCAGTGTGGACGCGCTGGCGCCGGGTGAGTCTGCGGCGGTCATCCTCGATCGCACGCCGTTCTATGCCGAATCCGGCGGACAGGTCGGCGACACCGGCGCGCTGGAACTCGCGGCCGGGCGTTTCATCGTGCGTGACACGCAGAAACTCGGCGGACAGTTCCACGCGCACCTCGGCGAATGGAAAGGCGATGCGCCGCTGCGCGTGAACGATATGAGCCACGCGCGCGTGGACGGGGCGCGCCGGCAGGCGATCGTGCTCAATCACTCGGCCACGCACCTGCTGCATGCTGCATTGCGCCAGGTGCTGGGCGAGCACGTTGCGCAGAAGGGATCGCTGGTGGCGCCGGATCGGTTGCGCTTCGACTTCTCGCATTTCCAGCCGATCAGGCATGACGAACTACGCCGCATCGAGAACCTGGTCAACACCGAAATCCGCCGCAACGCCGAAGCCGAAGTGCACAACATGGGTTATCAGGAAGCGCTGGAGTTCGGCGCGATGGCGCTGTTCGGCGAGAAGTACGGCGACCGCGTGCGCGTGCTGAAGATGGGCGGTTTCTCCACCGAGTTGTGCGGCGGCACCCACGTGTCGCGCACCGGCGACATCGGCCTGTTCAAGATCGTTTCCGAATCGGGGGTGGCCGCAGGCGTTCGCCGCATCGAGGCGGTGACCGGTACCGGCGCGACCGCGCTGGTGGACGACGAGGAGCGCCGGCTCGCGGAAGTCGCGGGCCTGCTTTCCGCCAGCCCGAATGACGTGACCGACAAATTGCGTCAGGTGCTGGAACGGCAGAAGAAGCTGGAGCGCGAGCTCGATGCGTTGAAAGCGAAGAATGCCAGCGCGGCGACCGGTGATCTTGTCTCCCAGGCGCAAGCGATCGGCGAGATCAAGTTGGTTGCAGCGCGCGTGCAGGGCATGGATGCCAGGTCACTGCGCGATGCGGTCGACACCTTGAAGCAGAAATTGGGCGATTGCGTGGTGCTGCTGGCCGCGGGCTCCGAAGGCAAGGTCGCACTGGTCGGTGGCGTACATGGCACGGCACTTGCCAGAGTGAAGGCAGGTGAGGTGGTCGCGCACATCGCCGCGCAGATCGGTGGCAAGGGCGGCGGCCGGGCCGACATGGCGCAGGGCGGTGGCGTGGATTCGCCCGCGCTGGATCGAGCGCTGAAGGAACTGCCGGACTGGCTGTCAGCGGCGCTTGCATAGGCCATAAGTTGGGATGCAAAACGCAAGGTTTCATTGCGCCCGCGTTGGAGGCTCGGCTATATTGACCTTCTTCGCCCTTGCCGCATCCATCACCCAGTGTGATGCAATGTTGGATGCGGAGAAATCTTTCAGCGGCGGGTCGAGGCACCCGCGACAGGTACATCTCGGGAACGCGCGTGCGCGCTGCGGGTCTGAAGATCTGACGATCATGGAGCAATCAACATGCTGATTCTGACCCGCCGGGTAGGCGAAACCCTGATGATCGGCGACCAGGTGACGGTGACCGTGCTGGGCGTCAAGGGTAATCAGGTGCGGATCGGCATCAACGCGCCGAAGGACGTCGCCGTGCATCGCGAGGAGATTTTCCAGCGCATCAAGCACGAGCATGATTTGCCTGCGGGCGGCGCTGCAGGATCGTCCGAAGCCGGTTGAGCTTTACCATCCTCCCACTCGTCGCTATGCTTGCGCGCTCGTTGCGCGGGCGGTTGCCCGCGCCCCGTGGATGCAGGTAGAAACGCAAAAGTTCGGAGAGGTGCCCGAGAGGCCGAAGGGGCTCCCCTGCTAAGGGAGTATCGGGTCAAAAGCCTGATCGAGGGTTCGAATCCCTCCCTCTCCGCCAGACATACGAATGGGCCCATCGGGCCCATTCGTATGTCCGGGAGACGGGATGCGGGTTGGGAGTCTGTGCGACAACTTCGTCTGGAACGAATTCGGACCGCCGCGGGCGGGCCCGAGCGCAGCGAGGGCGAGGCTCATGGACGAGCGAGCAATCCCTCTCTGCCAGACAAGGAACGGAGCTGCTGGCCCCGTTTTTCGTTGGAGCAGATTAACTCTCCATTGACGCTTTCATGCCAACCCGGAATAATTGACAATTCATCGCGCTGACCAAGGATGGCTCCGCGAATGCAATCGTTTCATGCGCCCGTAGCTCAGTTGGATAGAGTACCAGGCTACGAACTTGGTGGTCGGGAGTTCGAATCTCTCCGGGCGCGCCAATTTCAAAAATGCGGGTATGGATGTCCGCCTCGTGATTCTTGCGTTCACGTACGAACGCGGAAAATCGGGAGACGCGGACAGGATGCCCGCTTTATGATCTTCGCGTTCAGGGACGAACGTTAAAACTGAAGGCCAGCGGGTTTGTCCGCTGGCCTTTTTATTGCGCGCATGGAGGCGCCATGGAATCCAGCGAGGCGATGAGCTTCAGCCTGCTTCCGGAAGCGAAGTACTACCCGCATCCGAAACTGTCGTGGCTGATCGCAATGGGTTTCGACTTGGCCGTGGGGGCGCTTTATCGCGTCGAGCATGTGCTGCACCCCGGCTGCCGGCCGGGCACGCTGGTGATTTCCAATCATCAGCGCGAATCGGACGTGCCGATCGTATGTACGGCGTTGTGCCGGCGCAGGGGCCTGCACTTTCTCGATCCGCTGCCGTTCTTTGCGATGCGCGAGGACCTGCTCGATCGCCGCGCATTGACCAATCTGTTGTGGCGATGGCCGCGGCCGTTGCGGCGAGCCCTGGGACTGATTCCGCTGGGATGGATGTTCCGGGGCGTGCGTACCATGCCGATGCGGCGGCTGCGCGAATTCATGCTTGGCGAAGCCATCGAAGCCCTGGTTGCGGCAGGACTTGGAGACGAGGCGCCGGAAGCTGTTTTGAACGCGCGTGGCCAGCGCGAGGTGATCGCGCGGATGCAGAAATTGCCTCCGCACGTGCGCGACATCACCCGTGACGCACTGGGCGGGACGTGGCGCACGTATTGGGGGCTGCGCCGGCTGCGCTTGCGCGCGTTGCGTCGTATCGAGCCGGATTTCCGCACCACGATCAACACGCAGCTGGACAGCTTCGCCGCGCTGCTGGACGGCGGCCATTCGCTGTACATGGCGCCCGAGGGCACGGTTTCGCTCACCGGCCGGTTCGGGCGCGTGCGCGCCGGCCCGTGGCAGGTGAGCACGCGGCGCGCTTCGCCCGCGCTGATCATGCCGGTCGGCTTGAGTTACGACGCGCTCGGTCCGGGCCGATTGCGCGCGATCGTGCACGGCGGCGCGCCCTTGCGCAACCCGAACCTGTCGGACCAGTGCCGCTTCGGCGCGGACCTGCGCGAGATGCTGTTGGCCTTGTGCGTGCTGACGCCGAGCCACTTGCTGGCCTGGTATCTGCGCCACGGTCCGCAGCGTTTCAGCAGCGCGCAACTCGCCACATGGCTGGAGCGGGGGCGCGACGCTGCGCACGCGGCGGGTGTCGGGCTCGATCCGATATGGAAGCGAAGCAGCGGAATGCTGATCGCGCAGGAACGCGTGCCCTGGATGCGCCGCAAGCGTCTGCTCGAACACCGGGGCGGCGAGACCTGGCGCAATATCTGGCGTCGCGACAGCGCACCGGGCTGGGACACACCCGCAGGTGTGGTCGCTTACTTCAACAACTCGTTGACGGACTTTGCGCCCGACTTCGCGCAGGCTCTTGAAGTGTGAGCATCCACAGCGCCCTGCGCGCGCTGGCAAAGCCGAAGGTATTCCTCCCGATCGTGCTTGCCGGCGCCCTGTTTTTCCTGGCCATCTCGCTCGGCGATGTCGGCAAGGTGCTCGGAAGAATCCGTGCGATTCCGCTGTCGGGCCTCGCCATCACGCTCGGCTGTGCATTCGTGTACCTGCTGTTCAAGGGTTTGCAGCTGCATTTGCTGCTGGCCGACCTGGGTGCGCATCCGAAGCCACGGCGTTTCCTGCTGGCGTTCGCGGTGGGCGAACTCGCGGTGACTTTCCCGCTGGGCATCTTTGCGCAGAACTGGGTGTTGTCCGAAAACGATCGCATCCGCTTCGGGCGCAGCTCGGCCGCGACGGTAGTGATGCTGTTGATGGAAACGTGCGTGGTGTTGCTGTGGCTTGCGGTGGTCGGCATCCCCAACTGGCCGCCCTTGCGTCCGTTGGCCGGCTGCCTGCTGCTGGTGATTGCAGCGCTGGTGTTCAGCGTGCTGCGCTTCGAGCCGTTTGCGCAAAAGTTCGCCGACAAGGTCCGGCACGAGAAGTTGCACAAGGCCATGGACGAGGCGATCGGGCTGATCCGCGGCCTGAAACGCCTCGCGGGCTGGCGGGTGCTGTGGGTCAATCTGCTGATCACGGCGGTGTATCTCGGGGCGCTGATCGCGGCATTCGTGGCCATCGGCCACGGCGTGGGCCTGGACAAGCTCACCTACATGCAAGCTGCCACGATCTACGGCTTTTCGCTGGCGGCGGTGCTGCTGACCGGCGGGTTGTCCGGGCAGATCGGCACGATCGAGGTGATCGGCATGAACGCCGCGCGCGGCTGGGGCATCGGCTACACCGACGGCCTGGCGCTGATGCTGGGCTTTCGTGTCGCATGGACCGGCGCGATGTGGCTGTGGAACGGGCCGGTCGTGCTGGCTTTCTGGCATCGCCTGCACGGCAAGGCCAGGCGTCGGCGCGAACAACGACACGCTAGGCAATCGCAGCGAGAAAGTTCTTCGCCGAATCCGCGCTGCTGATGCGCGGCATGCCGGATGCGCGCTGCGCGTGCTGCACATCCTTGGGAATGTCGAGTGCGCGCTGCGTGGTCGCCCATGCGTGTCCGCGCGAGCGATGGAAGCGCGCCAGGTATTGCTGTTCGCTCTGTCCGGGCGTGGGCACGAACAGCGCACGCTTGCCCAGTTCCGCCAGTTCCATCAGTGTGGTGTAGCCCGAGCGCGTGACGATCACGCGCGCGCGGTTGAGCATCTCGGCCTGGGCGCGGCGATCGAGATAGCCGTACACCTCGGCGTTGCCGATCCGGCGATGCTCGCCGGCGCGTGAAGGTCTCCCGAGTGTCACCACCGCGCGGCCGGGCAGATGCGGCAGCGCATCCAGCACGAAACGCCCGAGCGTGGATTGGTGCGGCTCCACGCCGGATACCGAGAAGAAGAAATCGATGTCTTCGCTCGTGTGCACGCGACGCACGCCCGAGAGCGGGCCGATGTAGACCAGCCGCCCATTGCCCCAGTCAATCGCCGGATCATGGCCGAGCTCGCCGGAAATGCCGCCGTTGGCGAACGCATCCGGTACCAATACCTTGACGAAGCCGCGCAGCAGTTTCCGTTGCGAAATCTCGACCTGCTTTTCCAGCCAGCGCGGGCGCCCCGGAATCAATTGCCGCAGCGAGTGCAGGATGCAGAAGCTCGGGGCTTCGCGCGACCACACGCCGAAGCGGCTGTCGGAGACGATGCACTCGAAGCCGCGCTGCGCAACCAGCCGTTCGGTCAGGCGATGCTCGGCCTTGAACAGCGCGAACACGCGCGGCATGTCCAGGCTCATGCGCAGGTAGAACAGCGCCGGCCAGCGGCTGAAAGGTTTCGGGATGTCGCGTTCGGGCAGAAAATCGCAATGCTCGCCGACTTCGGATTTCAGCAGCTCCATGCCGGGACCGGGGGCCATCAGCACGGTCACCGCGTCGCCGCGCGCCAGCAACGCCCGGATCAGCAGAAGGCTGCGGGTGGCATGCCCGAGTCCCCAGTCGTGTACCGCAAACAGGACTTTCTTTCCCATGTCAGCGATCGCGATGCACCAGGTAATCGGCCATCCAGCGCAGCGGCTGCGCCGCGTTGCCGAGCGGCTCCAGCGCGCGCAACGCTTCCGCGTACACCGCATCGCAGCGCTGCTCGGCCGCGCGCACGCCGAGCAGGGCGGGGAAGGTGGACTTGTGATGTGCCGCATCCGCGCCGTGGGTCTTGCCGATCACGGCTTCGTCGCCGGTGACATCCAGCAGATCATCGCGGATCTGGAACGCGAGTCCGATGTGGGTGGCGAAAGCGTCCAGCGCGGTGCGCGCCGCATCGCTTGCGCGCGTATCCGCGGAAGCCATCATCACGCTGGCGCGGATCAGGCAACCGGTCTTGCGCCGGTGCAGATCTTCAAGATGCGCGAGATCCAGCCGTTTGCCTTCGGCTTCCAGGTCCATCGCCTGACCGCCGGTCATGCCGAGCGAGCCGGCCGCTTCGGTCAGTTCGCGCAGCATCGCTGCACGCGCCGCGGCGGAACCGCCCGCCCGCGAGAGCACCTGGAAGGCGAGTGTCTGCAGCGCATCGCCGGCGAGGATCGCGGTGGCCACGCCGTAAGCCTTGTGCACCGTCGGACGGCCGCGGCGCAGCGCGTCGTCGTCCATGGCCGGCAGGTCGTCATGGATCAGCGAGAAGGCGTGGATGAGCTCGACTGCGCACGCCGCCTCGTCCACCGCTTCCGGCGCGAGCGCGAGCGTCTCCGCGGTGGCATAGCACAGCAACGGACGCATGCGCTTGCCGCCGTCCAGCGTGGCATAACGCATCGCACCATGCAGCGAGCGTGGTTCGGTATCGGCGGGCGGGAGGTGCGAACCGAGCAGGCGCTCGATGCGCGAACGGTACGCCTCGATGCGGGCATCAAAACCCGGTTCGCAGGCCAGAACGCTCAGGGTCACGGTTGATTCCTTTCAACTTGAGCTGTCCATGCGCACGCCATCCTGCATGCGCTTTCATCCTAGCATTGCCGGTCGTCAATCCCGGATTCACAAACTCTGCTGAGCCTGCGAGCCGGCGACGGCGACCGCGATGCAAGTGGCGGAAGTGGCGGCGTTCAGACATTTTGCTATATATTCAAACCGGCTGCGATCAAGGAGTGAACGCATGCATCGGTACGCCCACGCCAGCGGGCGCGCGAGCTATCAGGACGATATACTGCCGCGTGTTTCCAGAACCTTCGCGTTGACGATCCCGCAATTGCCGCGAGCCTTGCGGCGGGTGGTGACCAACTTCTATCTGCTCTGTCGCATCGCCGACACGATCGAGGACGAGTCCTCGCTGGGTGTCGCGCAGAAGCAGTATTTCCATGAGTCGTTCGTGGACGTCGTCGCGGGCAGGGGCGACGCCGACCGCTTCGCGCTGGAACTGGCGCCACTGCTGGTGAAGGATGCACTGGAGTCCGAACAGGATCTGGTGCGTCACAGCGGCGCGGTGCTGGAGATCACGCGCAGCTTCAACGCCGCGCAGCGCGCAGCGCTGGAGCGCTGCGTACGGATCATGTGCGAAGGCATGCCGCGCTATGAGCGCGCGGCCAGCACCGCCGGGCTGCGCGATCAGCGCGCCTTGGATCAGTACTGCTACTACGTCGCCGGCGTGGTCGGCGAAACGCTCACCGACCTGTTCTGCGACTACTCGCCCGTCATCGCGGCCAACGGCCAGCGAATGCGCACGCTCGGCATTTCCTTCGGGCAGGGTTTGCAGATGGTCAACATCCTCAAGGATTTTTGGGAGGACCACGACCGCGGCGTGTGCTGGCTGCCTCAGAATCTGTTCCGGCGCGTGGGCGTGGAACTGCACCGTGTGGACAGCGGCCAGTACCAGCCGGGTTTCGGCGCGGCCTACGCGCGCCTGATCAGCATCGCGCACGGACACCTGCGCAACGGTTTCGAATACACGCTGCTGATCCCGGAACAGGAAACCGGGATCCGCCGTTTCTGCCTGCTCGCGCTCGGGCTGGCGGTGCAGACGCTGCAATTGATCCACCAGCGTCCGGGTTTCACCTGCGGCAGCGAAGTGAAAGTGTCGCATCGTGTGGTGACCAACACGCTGATCATGACCCATCTGTTTGCCGGATACGACCAGGTGCTGCGGCGCTGGTTCATGCGCCTGGGCCGTGACCTGCCGATGCACCCGGGCGAGCCGTGGTCGCCCCCGCGCGTGGCGGTGAACTGAAATGGCGAGTGCCCGTTCCAACGTGGTGCGCCTGGTCAGCTCCGGCGACGGCGCGGTCGCGGCCGACCCGCTGGAGGCGGCGATAGGGCGCGCGCGCCAGCACATCCTCGGCTTGCAGCATCACGACGGCTGCTGGAGCCACGAGCTGGAAGCCGATTGCACGATTCCCGCCGAATACGTGCTGATGCTGCATTTCTTCGGCGAGAGCGAACCGCTGCTGGAACAGCGCATCGCGAATTACCTGCGCGCTCGGCAGAACGCGGAAGGCGGCTGGCCGTTGTACGAAGCCGGCGCGACCGACGTCAGTTGCAGCGTGAAGGCGTATTACGCGTTGAAACTCGCCGGCGACGATCCCGGGTCGCCGCACATGCAACGCGCGCGCGAGGCGATCCTGAAACACGGCGGCGCGGCACGCGCCAACGTGTTCACGCGCATGACGCTGGCGATGTTCGGGCAACTGCCGTGGCGCGGCGTGCCATGGACGCCGATCGAACTGATCCTGCTGCCGCGCTGGTTCCCGTTCCACGTCAACAAGGTCTCGTACTGGTCGCGTACGGTGATGGTGCCGCTGGCAGTGCTGTGCAGCCTGAAAGCGCGCGCGAGAAATCCGCGCAATATTGATGTGCGCGAATTGTTCGCCACGCCGCCGGAACAGGAGCGGCATTACTTCGCGCCGCCGAAGTCGTTGCTTGCACGCATGTTCCTGTGGCTGGACGGAATCGGCCACGCGATCGAGCCGCGCATGCCGCGGCGGCTGCGCGCGCGGGCGCTGGAACGCGCGAAGCACTGGATCGTTCCGCGGCTCAACGGCGAGTACGGCATCGGCGCGATCTTCCCGGCGATGGTGAACGCTGCCGAAGCGCTGCCGTTGCTGGGCTTCGCCCCGGATCATCCGTACTGCCATGATGCGCGCAAGGCGTTGCGCGATCTGCTGGTGGTGCACGGCCAGGAAGCCTATTGCCAGCCGTGCACCTCGCCGGTGTGGGATACCGCGCTCACCTGCCTTGCGCTGCAGGAAGATCTTCGCGGCGCGCGACTGCCTGCGCTGGTGCGCGGACTGGAATGGTTGCGCCGGCGCCAGTTGCGCGGCGAGCCGGGCGACTGGCGGGCGACGCATCCCAAGCTGCGCGGCGGCGGCTGGGCATTCCAGTTCCGCAACGATGCCTATCCGGATCTGGATGACACCGCGGTGTGCGCCTGGGCCATGCACCGCTTCGATCGCGAGCGTTACGGCGACTGCATCGAGCGCGCGGGCGACTGGCTGGTCGGCATGCAGTCGCGCAACGGCGGCTTCGCATCTTTCGACGCCGACAACACCCACGCCTGGTTGAACGAGATTCCCTTCGCCGATCACGGCGCGCTGCTGGATCCGCCGACCAGCGATGTCAGCGCGCGCGTGCTTACGCTGCTGGCAAGGTTGCAACGCCCGCAGGATGCGCGAGCGCGCGAACGCGTGCTGAAATTCCTGCGCGGCGAACAGACGAGCGAGGGCGCCTGGTTCGGGCGCTGGGGCACCAACTACATCTACGGCACCTGGTCGGTGCTCACCGCGCTTGCGGCGCTGGGCGTAGACACCCACGCGCCGGAAGTCCGCCGCGCGGCGGCGTGGCTGAAATCCTGTCAGCGTGGCGACGGCGGCTGGGGCGAAACCAACGACAGTTACTTCGACCCGGCGTTGGCAGGACGCGACCATCGCAGCAGCGCCGCGCAGACCGCGTGGGCATTGCTGGGGTTGATGGCGGCGGGCGAGCACGACAGCGTGGCGGTCGCGCGCGGCGTAAGCTGGCTGTTGCGCACCCAGCGCGAGGGTCGCTGGCATGACGCCGCGTTCAATGCGCCCGGATTCCCGCGCGTGTTCTACCTCAAGTACCACGGCTACGACCTGTACTTCCCGTACTGGGCGCTGGCGCGTTACCGCAATATCCGCGCAGATCGAAGCCTTTGCGCTCATGCGATGCCTTGATGTCACGTGCCCGGCGTATGAACTTTGCAAGCCGCTCCCTCGGAGTCGTCGTCGCGTTGCCGATCGAGGCCGGCAGCTTCGGCCTCGAACATCGGCGTGCGGGCGATTGCGAGACCTTCGATTGGGGCATGCTCGCCATCGCGGGACTCGGCTTCGAGCGCGCGGGTGACGCGGCGCGCACGCTGACCGAACGCGGCGTGCGAGCGTTGCTGAGCTGGGGTGTTGCGGGTGGACTCTCGCCTGCATTGTCTACCGGCGATTTGCTGTTGCCGTTGCGCGTGATCGCCGATCAGGGTGAATGGAATACCGATCCGGAGTTGCGCGCGCGCCTGCGGTGCGTACTCGGTGGGCATGCCCTGGAGGGCGGCACGCTCCATTGCAGCCGCGCGCCGGTGACATCGGTTGAGGAGAAAAAGGCATTGGCTGTACGCGGCATGCTTGCCGTGGACATGGAAAGCGCGGCGGTGGCGACAGCGGCGCAACGCGCGGGTATCCCGTTCGTGGCGGTCAAGGCGATCTGCGATCCGGCGTCGCGTGAAATTCCGGCCGCTGCATTGCGATTGCTCGACGATGACGGTTCGCTGCGCTGGCGAGCCATGCCATCGCTGCTGCACGACGGCCCGCGCACCTGGCGCGGGTTGAACCAGTTGCGCGAGGATCTGGCCGTCGCCCGCGGCAGTCTCTGGCGCGCCGCGCGCGCGCTGCCGCGGTGCGCGCAATCGTGAACGCGCGCGGCGAATTGATGTTGGTCACCGGCGCCACCGGATTCGTCGGTTCGGCGGTGGTGCGCACCTTGCTGGATGCCGGCCAGCGTGTGCGCGCGCTGGTCCGCGCGACCAGCCGGCTCGACAACTTGCGCGGTCTCGATATCGAGACCGTGACCGGCGATTTGTGTGCGCCAGAAACCCTGCGGGCGGCGGTGCGTGGATGTCGCGGCGTGTTCCACGTCGCCGCCGATTACCGGATGTGGACGCGACGGCCTTCTGAAATCTACGCGACCAATGTGCGCGGCAGCCGCAACCTGCTGTTGGCCGCCGCGCGTGCCGGCGTTCAGCGCATGGTCTATACCAGCAGCGTGGCCACGCTCGGGACAACCCGGGATGGTTCGCCGGCAGACGAGGAAACATCCGCTTCGTATGAGGACATGATCGGCCACTACAAACGCTCGAAGTTCCTTGCCGAGCGCAAGGTTCGCGCGCTGGCGAAGATCCATGAGCTGGATGTCGTGATCGTCAATCCCGCCGCACCGGTCGGTCCGCGCGATATCAAGCCGACGCCGACCGGACGCATGATCCTGGACGCTGCGCGCGGACGCATGCCGGCGTACGTGGATACGGGCCTGGACATCGTGCACGTGGATGACGTCGCCTCCGGTCACTGGCTCGCCTATCAGCGCGGTACGCGCGCACGTCGCTACATCCTTGGCGGAGAGAACCTGACTTTGCGGGAAATCCTCACGCGCGTGGCGGCAATCAGCGGCCACCGTCCGCCGCGCTGGCGGCTGCCGCCAGGCGCCGTGCTGCCGGTCGCGCGGATCGCGGAAACCTGGGCGCGTTTCAGCGGCCGGGAGCCGCTGATCACCGTCGCTGGCGTGGAGTTGTCGCGCAAGCGGATGTTTTTCTCGCACGCGCGTGCCGCGCGGGAACTCGGTTATGCACCGCGCCCGGCGCAGGCGGCGCTGGAAGACGCGGTGAAATGGTTCGACGCGAACGGATACGCATGAAGTGTTTCGCGCAGGTTCATCCTGCCGCTGATGCGGCGGGTTGCAGCGCTCTTCATTTCACAGCCCGCTTACGCCGCCGCCGTATGCTGATCCAGTTAAAGAGGAAGATCTTCCATGGCAGGGATTGCCCAGGCGCAGCCGAACATCGCCCTGATCAAATATTGGGGCAAGCGCGACACGGCGCTGAATTTGCCGGCGACCGGATCGCTTTCCGTTACCCTGGACTCGCTGTGGACACGCACGCGGGTGGAATTCGACGCGGCGTTGAAGGGCGACGAATTTCGCCTGAACGACATGCCGGCGCCCGCCGCGTTGGCGCGTGTCTCGGCGTGCCTGGACTCGGTGCGCGCGCTCGCGGGCGTCGAGGCGTGCGCGCGCATCGAGAGCTACAACAATTTTCCGACCGCTGCGGGGTTGGCGTCTTCCGCTTCCGGCTTTGCTGCGCTGGTGGTGGCCGCGAGTGCCGCGCTGGATCTGCGGCTGAATCGCCGCATTCTCTCGAGCCTGGCGCGGCGCGGTTCCGGTTCCGCGGCGCGCTCGCTGTTCGGCGGTTACGTGTTGCTGACCACCCGTCGCAGCGGCTCGGGCCTGGACGCCACGCCGCGCTCGCTGCTGCCGGGCAAGGACTGGCCGCTGGAGATGGTGATCGCGGTGACCTCGCGCAGCGCCAAGCCGGTCGGCTCGCGCGCCGGCATGGAAATCAGCCGGCGCACGTCGCCGTTCTACAACGAGTGGGTGGCGAACGCCGATGCCGATCTCGCCATTGCGCAGGCTGCGGTGCTGGCGCACGACTTTGCGGCACTGGCCGCGGTCAGTGAACACAACTGCCTGAAAATGCATGCGGTGATGATGTCCAGCCGTCCTCCGCTCATGTACTGGAATGCGGCGACACTGGAATGCATGCACCGCATCCGCGATTTGCGCGAGCGCGACGGCGTGCGGGTGTTCTTCACCATTGATGCCGGTCCGCAGGTCAAGGCGGTCTGCGTGTCCGAGGACGCCGAGCGCGTCGCCAAGGCGCTGGCCGACGTGCCGGGCGTTGCCACGATCCTGCGCAGCCGCCTTGGCGAGGGTGCGCGATTGTTGCGTGAGAGTGAAAGGGAGGCTGCTTGATGCGTATCGAAGCGAGTGCGCCCGGCAAACTGGTCGTGATCGGCGAATATGCCGTGCTGGAGGGCGCGCCGGCGCTGGTGCTCGCCGTGGATCGGCGCGCGGGCGTGGTACTGGAAGAATGCGACGGCGACGAATGCCGCATTGATGCGCCGGAAATCGGCGTGCTGGGTGCACGCTGGCGAATGGATGCCGATGGTTGCGTGCGCTGGAGCGATCTGGGCGGAGCGGACGCCGAACGGATGCGGCTCATCACCACCGCCATCGAAACCCTGTGTGCGGGGCGGGCACCCGCACCGTTCCGCGCGCGCCTGGATACGCGCGCGTTCTTCCTCGATGACACGCGCCAGAAGCTCGGCCTTGGCTCGAGTGCGGCGCTCACCGTCGCCTTGACTGCGGCCGTGGCGGCGTATCAAGGCCGGGAGACGCCGTCCGCGCAACGGCTGATCGCGATGCATCGCATGTTCCAGGATGGGCGCGGCAGCGGGGTGGATGTCGCGGCCAGCCTGCGCGGCGGCGCGACCACCTATCGCCTGCACTCCAGCGCTCCGCGCATCGCGCCCGTCGTCTGGCCGTCATCATTGCAATGGTGCTGCGTGTGGTCGGGCCGGCCGGCGCAAACCGCCGAGATGCTGCAGCGGATGGCGGTGTGGCGCGCGCGCGCGCCCGCCAGTTATGGATTGCTGTTGCGCGACCTGCGCCTGTGCGCGGAAGCGGCGAGCATGGCGCTCGACGCAGGCAACGTGGCCGCGCTGCTGGAAACCGTTGCGCTTTACGCGGAGGGTCTGCGCAAACTGGGCGAAGCCAGCGGCGTGGATATCGTGAGCTTCGAACATCGCGCGATCGGGGCGTGCGCGGCGGCATGCGGGGTCACCTACAAGCCTTGTGGAGCAGGCGGCGGCGACGTCGGGATTGCACTGGCGGCCGATCCTGCGCGCCTGCGGGCGTTCCGGAAGCGCATCGCGCGCGAGGGCTTCCGGGAAATCGAAATGGAACTCGACCCGCAAGGATTGCGCGTGCTCTCCGCCGGATCTCCGGAAGGCATCGGCTCTGCGGACGATTTCCACGCGCAGGCGGCGCTGGCGGGCGCCGGGCAGGCACGGCTGCTGCCGCGCGCGGGCACCGTGCACTGAAGGAAGAAGATCATGGATGAATCGAATCTTCCGCTGGGCGAATTGGGCATTCCGCAGATCCACCGCCCGCCGAGTCGTTCGCGCATGCCGGGGTTCTACAGATTGTCGGTAGTGGAGCGCGTGCAATGGGTGCGTGAGCGCGGGCTGTTGCCGCGCGAGGATTGCAGCGCGCTGCTCTCCGGCAGGCACACGCTGAACGTCGAATGCGCCGACAAGATGATCGAGAACGTGATCGGCGTGATGGGGTTGCCGGTGGGGCTGGGACTCAACTTCCTGATCAATGACAGGGAGTACCTGGTGCCGCTGGTGGTCGAGGAGCCCTCGATCGTGGCGGCGTTGAGTTCCGCCGCAAAACTGGTGCGCAGCGCGGGCGGGTTCCGCACAGAGAGCACGCGGCCGATCCTGATCGGCCAGGTGCAGGTGGTGGACGTCGCGCATTCCAGCAAGGCGCAGGCCGCGTTGCTGCGGCGCAAGGACGAGATCCTGAACCTCGCCAACAGCCTGCACCCCAACATGGTCGCGCGCGGCGGCGGCGCCGAGGACATCGAGGTGATGATCCATGCCGCCCCCGATGGCAAGCACGACATGGTCGTCGTGCACCTCCTGGTGGACACCTGTGACGCGATGGGCGCCAACCTCGTGAACACCATGTGCGAGGGCGTGGCGCCGCTGGTCGAGGCGATCACCGGCGGCAAGGTCTTTCTGCGCATTCTTTCCAATCTCACCGATCGCGCACTGGTGCGCGCAAGCTGCACCATCCCCGTGAAACTGCTGGGCGGCAAGCGTCACGACGGCGCGCAGGTACGCGACGGCGTCGTGCTCGCCAATGATCTGGCGATCGTGGATCCGTATCGCGCCGCCACCCACAACAAGGGCGTGATGAACGGCGTGGATGCGGTCGCGCTCGCCACCGGCAACGACTGGCGTGCTCTGGAAGCCGCCGCGCACGCCTACGCCGCGCGCGGCAAGGGCTACACCGCGCTGACGCATTGGTCGAAGAACGACGCCGGCGATCTGGTCGGCAGCATCGAAATGCCGATGAAGGTCGGCATCGTCGGCGGCCCGCTGCAATCCAATCCGACGGTGGCGATCAACCATCACCTGCTTGGCATCAAGAGTGCGCGCGAGCTGGCCGAGGTGATGGGCGCGGTCGGCCTTGCCCAGAATTTCTCGGCGTTGCGGGCGCTGGTCACCGACGGCATCCAGCAGGGGCACATGACCTTGCATGCACGCAGCGTGGCCACCGCAGCGAAGGCCACGCCGGACATCTTCGACAATGTGGTGGAGCGTCTGCTGGAAGGCGGCGACGTCAAGATCTGGAAGGCGCGGCAGATCATCGCCGAACTGCGCGGCCAGCCGGTTCCGCCGAAACCCGCGCCCACGTGCGCGCAGGCATCGGAAGAAGATGCGGCGGGCCACGGCAAGGTGATCCTGCTGGGCGAGCATGCGGTGGTGCATGGACGGCACGCGATCGCGGCCCCGGTACCGCTGGCGATTCGCGCGCGCGTCGGGGATGCGAAAGAGGGCATCACGCTGGCGATCCCGCGCTGGGGCATCGAGCAGCGACTGCATCAGCATGCCGCGCACCCGGGTTCCTTCGCGCAGTCGCTGAAGATGCTGCTGGAGAAACTGGAGATCGCCGATCGCAAATTGCTGGTGCAGGTGTTTCCCAATGTGCCGCGGGCGATGGGCCTGGGAGGGTCGGCCGCGCTCGCGGTTGCGGTGATCCGTGCACTGGATCGCCATTGCAAGCTGAATTTGGGCGAGCAGGACGTCTGCAGTCTCGCCTACGAATGCGAAAAGATCGCGCACGGCACGCCCTCGGGCGTGGACAACACCGTGGCCACGTTCGGCCAGGTCGTGCTGTTTCGCCGCGGCGATCCGCCGGTGGTGAAACCGCTGCATCTCGAGCAACCCTTGCCGCTGGTGATTGGCCTCAGCGGCACCGAAAGCCTGACCGCAAGGATGGTCGCGCGGGTGCGCGAGGCGTGGCAGCGCAATCGCGTGTTGTACGAACGCATCTTCGACGAGATTGACGCGCTCACGCTGCACGCGGTCGAGGCGCTGGCCGCGCATGACCTGCACCAGCTCGGCGAGCTCATGAATATCTGTCAGGGCCAATTGAATGCATTGCAGGTGTCGAGCTGGGAGATCGAGGAATTGCTGCAGATCGCACGCGACAACGGCGCGCTGGGCGCCAAGCTCACCGGCGGCGGCGGGGGCGGTTCGGTGATCGCGTTGTGCCCGGAGGACAGCGACCGGGTGGTGCGCGCGATGCGCAACGCCGGCTACCAGGCGATGGAGGTGCAGCTTGGCTGAGGCGCTGCAACGCGATGCGGTGGTGTCCTCCGAGGCCGAACCGCTGATCCTGGTGGATGCGGATGATCGCGAGATCGGGCACGCCAGCAAGGCTGATTGCCACGACAGCCACGGTATCCTGCATCGCGCGTTTTCGCTGTTCGTGTTCAACGGCCACGGCGAACTGCTCTTGCAGCAGCGCAGCGCGGAGAAGCGCCTGTGGCCGGGTTACTGGTCCAACAGTTGCTGCAGCCATCCGCGCCAGGGCGAAGAAATGCGTGAAGCCACGCAGCGGCGCCTGCAACAGGAACTCGGGTTGCGCTGCGCGCTGCGCTTCCTCTACAAATTCGAGTATCAGGCCGATTACGGCGAACTCGGCGCGGAGCACGAGCTGTGTTCGGTCTACCTCGGCCGTACCAATGCGCCGGTCCACGCCAATCGCAACGAAGTCGCGGCCTGGCGCTGCGTCTCGCCGGCGGAGCTGGATCGCGAGATCGCCGAATATCCCGAGCGCTTCACGCCCTGGTTGAAGCTTGAATGGCGACGCCTGCGCCACGATTTCAATGAGGATCTGGCAGCTGTCGCGGCCTGATCGCCGCGGCGGAATCAAGGAGGATTCACCACATGGGCATTCCGCTGGTTCAGCAATACCGGGTTGCCCGTTATGTGCTCGGCAGGAGATTGCGCGGCATCAAGCGCTATCCGCTCACGCTGATGCTGGAGCCGCTGTTCCAGTGCAATCTGGCCTGCCCGGGTTGCGGCAAGATTGATTACGAGAAGGACATCCTGAAACGGCGCATGAGCACGGAGGAAGCGCTGCGCGCGGTGGACGAGTGCGGCGCGCCGATGGTGTCCATCCCCGGTGGCGAACCGTTGATCCACAAGGATATCGTGCAGATCGTCGAGGGCATCATCGCGCGCAAGAAGTTCGTGTACCTGTGTACCAATGCGATCCTGCTGAAGCAGAAGTTGCATCTGTTCAAGCCTTCGCCGTACCTGACCTTCTCCGTGCATCTGGACGGCGATCGTGAGCGCCACGACCACTCGGTGGATCGCGAGGGCGTATTCGACACGGTGGTGGAAGCGGTCACGCTGGCGCTTTCGCGCGGCTTCCGCGTCACCATCAACTGCACGTTGTTCACCGGCGAGGAACCCCGCCGGGTGGCCGACTTCTTCGATTACGTCACCGGGCTGGGCGTGGAGGGCATCACGCTCTCGCCCGGTTACAGCTACCAGCATGCGCCCAACCAGCAGGCGTTCCTGACCCGGGGGAAAAGCAAGCGGCTGTTCCGCGACATTTTCCGCCTCGGCAACCAGCGCCGCAGCAAGTGGCGCTTCAACCAGTCCGGCCTGTTCCTGGATTTCCTCGCCGGCAACCAGACCTACCAGTGCACGCCGTGGTCCATGCCCTGTTACAACATCTTCGGCTGGCAGCGGCCCTGTTATCTGCTGGTGGACGAGGGTCATGCCGCGACCTTCGACGAGTTGATGAACGACACCGACTGGAACGCCTACGGCTTCGGGCGCAATCCGAAATGCGACAACTGCATGGCGCATTGCGGCTACGAAGGCACTGCGGTGGAGGACACCTTTGCGCATCCACTGAAGGCGCTGCGGCAGCACTTGCGTGGCCCGCGCACCGAAGGGGCGATGGCGCCCGAGCTGCCCATGCTCTATACACCGGATTCGCGGCGCGCGGAGTCGGCGGTCAAGGAAGTCCGGATCGCGCTTGACGAGATCAGCCGCCGCTGAACGCGCAGCGTTGACGCTGCAAGCCCGTCACTTTAGTATTCCGCGGCTGCGGCTGGTGCACGGAAGGGCGCTTCGGGGTATAGCTCAGTCTGGTAGAGCGCCAGCTTTGGGAGCTGGATGTCGGGGGTTCGAATCCCTCTGCCCCGACCACGACCGGATTGGCGCGCCCGACAGGTCGAAGCGCAAGCGCTTTGATCGTGCTTTGAAGGCGCGATCAGCTTGCGCCGAGGAGGAGGCTGGAGAACTGGAAGACGCGCCAGGGATGGTTGCTTGCCATTCGCAACATGGAAGGTTCGATGCGAGAATCCCGTTTCGAGCTGCGCCCGTAGCTCAATCGGATAGAGCATCGGCCTTCTAAGCCGACGGTTGCTGGTTCGAGTCCAGTCGGGCGCGCCAGAAAAGATTGAGGAAGGTTGATTCGATAAAGCTTTTGTGGTGGGCGTAGCTCAGCTGGTTAGAGTACCGGATTGTGATTCCGGTTGTCGTGGGTTCGAATCCCATCGTCCACCCCATCTCGCGTAAACTGTTCGTTTCGCCGCACGCGACACGATGTGCGGTGAAACGGGGGAATTGATCGCGCATCGCTTGCGCGTGACAATTGAAGTTTCGGGCCGTTAGCTCAGTTGGTAGAGCAGGAGACTCTTAATCTCTTGGTCCTAGGTTCGAGTCCTAGACGGCCCACCAAATAAGAGAAGTGCGGGCAGGATGCCCGCCTTTTGATCTTCGCGATCAGGGATGATCGCAATGGCAGCCTAAGTGCGGGCAGGATGCCCGCTTTTTGATCTTCGCGATCAGGGATGATCGCAATGACGAGCGGGCGTTGTGCGATGACGTCGCGAAAGTGGCGGAATTGGTAGACGCACCAGATTTAGGTTCTGGCGGTTAACCCCGTGTGGGTTCGAGTCCCACCTTTCGCACCAGATGCTTTGCACAGAGCGGTCAGATGACCGCCTTCTTGTTTTTCGGGAACTGACGATTCGGGACCAACGCGGAGCACGGCTCCGCAGCAGCAGCGACAAGCGTTCTTCAGGAGTTCGATTCGCATGCAAGTGTCATTGGAAAACCTCGGCAAACTCGAGCGCAAGCTGACGGTGAAGTTTCCCGCCGAGCAGGTCGAATCGCGCGTGCGCGAGCGCGTCAGCGAGATGAGCCGCAACGTGCGCCTGAAAGGCTTCCGTCCCGGCAAGGTGCCTGTCAAGGTGATCGAGCAGCGCTTCGGCGCTCAGATCCGTGGCGAGGCACTTTCCGACGTGGTCGGCAGCACCTTCCGCGAGGCGGTGCAGCAGGAAAAGCTGCAGCCGGTCGCGATGCCCAGCATTGACACGAACGGCGAGCCGCAGGACGGAGAGATCGCCTACACCGCCACGTTCGAGGTATTGCCGGAAATGCCGGCGATCGACGTCTCGAATCTGCAGATCGAGCGCGGTACCGCGCAGGTCGGCGAGGCCGATATCGACACCATGATCGAAACGCTGCGCAGCCAGCGGCGCACGTTCGAGAACGTGGACCGTGCAGCGCTTGTCGGCGATATGGTGATCTTCGAGTACTCCGCCCAGAGTGGCGACTATCGCTATCCGGAAGCCGGCCGCGAGCGTGCCGGCACGGTGCTGGGTTCGGGCGCGCTGTTCGCCGCGTTCGAGGAAGTCCTGATCAACCGTGCGGCCGGTGACGAGTTCGAGGCCGCGGTGGCGTTCCCGGTCGAATTCCGCAATCCGCAACTGGCGGGCAAGCTGGTGCAGACCGGCGTGCGCGTCGAGAAGGTGCAGGCGCCGCAGTTGCCGGAAGTGGACGCAAAATTCATCCAGACCTTTGGCATCACCGAGGGCGACGTGGAAACCTTCCGCAAGGAAGTGCGCGCCAATCTCGAGCGCGAGCTGGCCAATGCGTTGCACAACCGGTTGCGCAACGAGGTGGCGAGCAAGCTGGTGGAAGCGTATCCCGGGCTGGACGTGCCGCAGGTGCTGATCGATGCCGAGGCGCAGCGCCTTGTGCGCGCGTCCGCACCGGGCATGCCCTCCGATGCGCCGGTCCCGCCGGAGGCGATCGCGGCGGCGCAACCTGCCGCCCGCCGCCGTGTGGCTGCGGGCCTGCTGCTGCGCGAGATCGGCCGCGTCAATGACATCCGCCCCGACAACAAGCGCGTATCCGAGGCGGTGGCGGCCATCGCTTCCACCTACGAGGAGCCGCAGAAGGTCGTTGAACTTTATGCCAACGATCCCCAGATGCTGGATGGAGTGCGCAACTCGGTGCTCGAGGATCAGGTGGCGGAATGGGTGGCCGATCATGCGGTTGCCACCGAACGTCCCCTGAGTTTCGACGAGGTGATGCACCCCAGGTAGCCCGGATCGATTCAGACGGAATCCGGGCCATTTCGAATATTTTTCCGGATTCCGCTACGCTGGATCCGGACGACTCAAGCGGAGACCAGCATGTCCAGCCAATTCCCGCCCTCGGTGCAGAACCTCAACCTCGTGCCGATGGTGGTCGAGCAGACCTCGCGCGGCGAGCGTTCCTACGACATCTATTCGCGGCTCCTGAAGGAGCGCGTGATCTTCCTGGTCGGCGAAGTCAACGACCAGGTCGCCAATGTGCTGATCGCGCAGATGCTGTTCCTGGAATCCGAGAATCCGGAGAAGGACATCAGCCTGTACATCAACTCGCCGGGCGGTTCGGTCACCGCGGGCCTGGCGATCTACGACACCATGCAGTACCTCAAGCCCGATGTCAGCACCATGTGCATCGGCCAGGCGGCCAGCATGGGTGCGCTGTTGCTGTGTGCGGGCACCCAGGGCAAGCGGTTCTCGCTGCCGCATTCGCGGATCATGATCCACCAGCCATGGGCGGGCGGCATTTCCGGCCAGGCCTCCGACATCGAGATCCACGCGCGCGAGATCCTCACCATGCGCGAGAAGCTGAATGCCATTCTGTCGCGCCATACCGGCAAGCCGATCGAGGAAATCACCCACGACACCGAGCGCGATCGCTTCATGAGCGCGGCCGATGCGCAGGCGTATGGTTTGATTGACACAGTCTTCGAGCGCAGGCCCGAGCAATCCGTGAAGTCGGCGTAGGGCGAAGCCGGGCGTCCACGCGATGCGTTGCCGCCGGCATCATGGAAGGTGCCTGCTGAAACGTGTCGCGCGGGCCAAGGCCTGCCTCGCGATTCTCCTTGCAGAGCCGTGAACCGCGTTCCAGCGATTCCGCAGGGCTGTGTTATTCTCAAGCCGTCCGGGATGCGCATCCTGAGCGCGTGAAAGCAGCCCTCCATGGCTGCACTTTTGGAAGAAGCTACGGGGTTTCGAGTAATGAGCGACGACCGGCAGGGCCGGGCCAACGACGGCGGCAAGATTCTCTACTGCTCCTTCTGCGGCAAGAGCCAGCACGAGGTCCGCAAGTTGATCGCGGGCCCCAGCGTATTCATCTGCGATGAATGCGTGGAGCTGTGCAACGACATCATCCGCGAGGAGCTGGAAGAGAAGGCTGCCACCGGCCGCAGCCAGTTGCCCAAGCCGCGCGAGATCATGGAGACGCTTGATCAGTACGTGATCGGGCAGACCCGTGCCAAGAAGGCGCTCGCCGTGGCGGTGTACAACCACTACAAGCGCATGGAATCGCGCGCACGCAACGATGACATCGAGCTGTCGAAGTCCAACATCCTGCTGATCGGCCCGACCGGCTGCGGCAAGACGCTGCTTGCGGAGACGCTGGCGCGGTTGCTGAACGTGCCGTTCACCATTGCAGACGCCACCACGCTGACCGAGGCCGGTTACGTGGGCGAGGATGTCGAGAACATCATCCAGAAACTCCTGCAGAAGTG
Organism: Rhodanobacteraceae bacterium; assembly: GCA_051961995.1. Classification (GTDB taxonomy): domain Bacteria; phylum Pseudomonadota; class Gammaproteobacteria; order Xanthomonadales; family Rhodanobacteraceae; genus 66-474. Next base: position 51,377 of record JBQCCR010000007.1, read on the forward strand.
CGACTACGACGTCGAGAAGGCGCAGACCGGCATCGTCTACATTGACGAGATCGACAAGATCTCGCGCAAGAGCGAGAACCCGTCCATCACTCGCGACGTGTCGGGCGAAGGCGTGCAGCAGGCCCTGCTGAAATTGATCGAAGGCACGGTCGCCTCGGTGCCGCCGCAAGGCGGGCGCAAGCATCCGCAGCAGGAATTCCTGCAGGTGGACCCGCGCAACATCCTGTTCATCGTCGGCGGCGCGTTCTCGGGTCTGGAAAAGATCATCCAGCAGCGCTCGGAGACGACCGGCATCGGTTTCGGCGCCGAAATCCGCAGCCGCGAGCGCAAACACAACCTCGGCAAGTTCCTGTCCGATGTCGAGCCCGAGGACTTGGTGAAGTACGGGTTGATTCCGGAATTCGTCGGCCGTTTGCCCGTCGTTGCCACGCTGGACGAACTGGACGAGGCTGCGCTGGTCAAGATCCTGACCGAACCCAAGAACGCGATCACGCGCCAGTTCAAGAAGATGTTCGAGATGGAGAACGTCGAGATCGAGTTCCGTCCGGAAGCCCTGAGCGCGATTGCCAAGCGCGCGCTGAAGCGCAAGACTGGCGCGCGCGGGTTGCGCACGATCCTCGAACACGTGCTGCTCGATACCATGTACGAACTGCCGTCGCTGGAGCATGTCAGCAAGGTCGTGGTGGATGAAGCCGTGATCAACGGCCAGGCCGAGCCTTACCTGATCTATCGCGGCAACCTGCAGCAGCCACGGCTCACCGCCGAAGGCGACGCGGCGTAGCTCGCGTCGCCAGCGCAGACGGAAACCTTCTCCGCGGAATCGCTTTGCGTCCGTGATGTTTTGCGGGCAACAAGCTCTTGCTGTGATCCCGCGTACCGCTGTCTCGTTCGTCAGGTACCAAACGGGATAGCGTTCCTGAACGCCGCGGCTTGATCCGCGCGCGCCGTGCCTCCATCCTGTAGACGTGAGTCCGGCTGCGTGCCGGCGTGCTTTGTCCATACGGAATCATCATGTCTGCCGAAACTCCCGAACTTCATCCCGCTGGTCTCCTCTCCGACCTGCCGGTATTGCCGTTGCGCGACGTGGTCGTGTATCCGCACATGGTGATTCCGCTGTTCGTGGGGCGCGAGAAATCCATGAAGGCGCTGGAAGCGGCGATGGCGGGCAGCCGCCAGATCCTGCTGGTGGCGCAGCAACGCCCGGAGACGGACGATCCGGCGGCCGGCGATCTGTACGACATCGGCACGGTCGCGAGCCTGCTGCAATTGCTCAAGCTGCCCGACGGCACCGTGAAGGTGCTGGTGGAAGGCCAGTGGCGCGCGCGAACGTCGAAGTTCCACGAGCAGGACAACATGCTGCGCGCGCTGGTGGAGGCGCTGGAGCCTTCCTATGAGCGCCCGGGTGCGGAGCTGGAAGCCGCCGCACGCATGCTGGTCACGTTGTTCGAGCAGCTGGTGAAGCAGAGCCGCAAGCTGCCGCCGGAAGTGTTGGCGAGCCTGTCCGGCATCGAAGATCCGTCACGTCTGGCCGACAGCGTGGCCGCACATCTTTCCGTGCGCCTGGCCGACAAGCAGAAGGCGCTGGAGACGGTGGATGTCGGCGCGCGCATGGAACTGCTGATCGGTCTGGTGGAAGGCGAACTGGATTTGCAGCAGGTCGAGAAGCGCATTCGTGGCCGCATCAAGTCGCAGATGGAAAAGAGCCAGCGCGAGTACTACCTCAACGAGCAGATGAAGGCCATCCAGAAGGAGCTCGGTGATCTTGAGGAGGGTGCGAACGAAATTGACGAGTTGTCGAAGAAAATCGACGACTCCGGCATGCCGAAACCGGTGCTGGCGAAAGCCAAGGCGGAATTCAACAAGCTGAAGATGATGTCGCCGATGTCGGCGGAAGCCACGGTGGTGCGCAACTACCTCGACTGGCTGGTCGGCGTGCCGTGGAAGAAGCGCACCAAGGTGCGCAAGGATCTGCGCCTCGCGCAGGAAGTACTGGATGCCGATCACTTCGGCCTGGAGAAGGTCAAGGAGCGCATCCTCGAATACCTCGCCGTGCAGCAGCGCGTGAACAAGATCAAGGGTCCGATCCTGTGTCTGGTCGGTCCACCCGGCGTGGGCAAGACTTCGCTGGGGCGCTCGATCGCGCGCGCAACCAACCGCAAGTTCGTGCGCCAGAGCCTGGGCGGCGTGCGCGACGAAGCCGAAATCCGCGGTCATCGCCGCACCTACATCGGTTCGCTGCCGGGCCGCATCATCCAGAACATGGCGAAGGTCGGCACGCGCAATCCGATGTTCATGCTGGACGAAATTGACAAGATGGCCATGGACTTCCGCGGCGATCCTTCAGCGGCGCTGCTGGAAGTGCTCGATCCCGAACAGAACCACGCCTTCAACGATCATTATCTCGAAGTGGATTTCGACCTGTCCGAGGTGATGTGGATCGCCACGGCCAACTCGATGAACATTCCCGGCCCGCTGCTGGACCGCATGGAAGTCATCCGCATCCCCGGCTACACCGAGGACGAGAAAGTCGCGATCGCGACGAAGTACCTGCTCCCCAAGCAGATCAAGGCGACCGGTTTGCGTGTCGAGGAGCTCTCGGTTTCGGAATCGGCGCTGCGCGACATCATCCGCTACTACACGCGCGAATCGGGCGTGCGCAACCTTGAGCGCGAGCTCGCCAAGATCTGCCGCAAGGTGGTGAAGGAATTGACGCTGGCCGAAGACAAGAAAGCCGCGCGCAAGAAAGCGCAGCCGGCGGTTGAGCAGGGCGAAGGCAAGCCGGCCAAACCCACCAGGACGAAGAAAGCCGTGAAGGTGGATTTCGGCAACCTCGACAAGTATCTGGGGGTGCGCCGGCACAGTTTCGGCCGCGCCGAGGAACAGAACGAAGTCGGTCTGGTCACGGGTCTGGCCTGGACCCAGGTCGGCGGTGACCTACTCAGCATCGAGGCGACCGTGGTGCCGGGCAAGGGCAAGCTGATCCTGACCGGCCAACTGGGCGACGTAATGAAGGAATCCATCCACGCCGCGCAATCGGTGGTGCGCGCGCGCTGCGAGCGGCTCGGCATTGACCCGGAGTTCCACAACAAGTACGACATCCATGTGCACGTGCCGGAGGGCGCCACGCCCAAGGACGGTCCGAGCGCCGGCATCGCGATGTGCACCGCGCTGGTGTCCGCGTTGACGAAAGTGCCGGTGCGCTCGGAAGTGGCAATGACCGGCGAGATCACGCTGCGCGGTCGCGTCCTGCCGATCGGCGGCCTGAAGGAGAAGCTGCTGGCCGCGCATCGCGGCGGCATCACCACCGTGATCATCCCGGAAGAGAACGAAAAGGATCTGGCCGACATTCCGAAGAACATCACCGGCGCGTTGAAGATCCATTCGGTGCGCTGGATAGACCAGGTGCTCGATCTCGCGCTGGAGCGTCCGCTTGAACCCACCACGCAGGCGCGCGTCGAGCAACAGCCCGGCGCGAGCGACGTGCCACACGACGGCGTGACCGAAACGGCTGACGAGAACTCGCCGGCCAGGCCTCATTAGTTTTACGACCGTTCCGTGGTCGCTGTACAAGGCCGGCCTCGCGTGTGATCGCGGCCGGCGCCGAGAGACCGGAGGCGAAACGTGTCCTGCGTTCGTTCCCGAAAGTCCGGTCGCCGCATCAAGCGCATACGCGCGCATGCTGCGGCAAACTCTTTCGCGGTGGAGAACTTCGCATTCGGCTGCTTCTCGGCACGCCGCGTGCTAGCGCAAACCGGTTTTTTCAGCAAGCCGGTGAACCGCTGAAATCCGCATCCTGCCTTTATTGCGCGGCTTTGAGGGCACTGGTATAAAGGCCCGGCCGCGAATCGCGCGAAGCAACATCGCGCATCGCGGGGAGCGCAGCGCATCCCGATGGGGGCCCGACGCCGGTGTAGAAGGATGCGCTCCGTTGAACCGAATCAACCGAACATTTCGCGGGCCGCTCGCCATCCAATGAGGGAGTCTCCATGAACAAAGCAGAATTGGTCAACGCCATCGCCGACAGCGCCAACCTGTCCAAGGCCGACGCTGGTCGTGCGCTCGATGCCACCACCGAGATCATCAAGAAGGCGCTGAAGAAGGGCGACGACGTGTCGCTGGTCGGCTTCGGCACCTTCGTGGTACGCAAGCGCTCGGCGCGCACCGGCCGCAATCCGCGCACCGGCGAGAACATCAAGATCAAGGCGTCCAAGGTTCCGGCGTTCAAGGCCGGCAAGGCGCTCAAGGATGCGCTGAACTGATTTGCCGAACCGCGCGCCGCGCTGGCGCGTTCGGTGCGTTCCTCACGGCCGATGCCAAAAGCATCGGCCGTGGTATTTTTGGATGTCTGTCGCGAGTCGCTATATCTCTTGTCCTCTCACGCAAATGGGAGGTGGGAGTGATAATCGCTCTGCGCGATGGCTTATTGATTGAAGTGGGTGCTTAGCTCAGCGGTAGAGCGTCTCCTTTACACGGAGAGGGTCGGGGGTTCGATCCCCTCAGCACCCACCATTTCGCAACATCCATGGCTGCGCCTCCCCAGTGCGACCGTCGGTGACCGCTGCCCTTTGAAGCTCTTCATTGGCAGAGCATTTGCGACTCGAAGAGCGTCCGGAAGCCGGGCATCCACGGGCCGCACTCTTCAATGAGCCGCTCCGATGCGATGGAAGCTTCCGTGTGGCGCTTGCCCTATAATCGCAGGCTTGCCCTTGCAACCCGTGTGACTTCCCATGCTGCAAACCTTGCGCGACAAACTCGGCGGCTGGCCGGCGAAGATCATCTTCGGCTTGATGGTGTTCGTATTCTCATTCTTTGGCATCGAGGGTTATTTCCAGGCGCAAAACGAGACCTGGGTCGCCAAGGTGGATGGGCACGAGATCTCGCAACAGGATTTCACCAATGCGCTGAATAACGCGCGCCAGCAGCAATTGGCGCAGCCGGGTAATACGGTGGATGCCGCCGAGCTCGACAAACCGGCATTCAAGCAGAAGGTGCTGGACCAATTGATCAATCGGCAGTTGCTGCTGAACCTCAACGACAAGCTCGGCGTGGCGGTGCCTGATTCCGAGATACGTGCGCAGATCGCGCAGGTGCCGCAGTTCCAGGTGGACGGCCGTTTCAATGCCGACGCGTACCTTGCCACCCTGGCAGCCAGCAACAAGACTCCGCAGCAATACCAGGACGAGGTGCGCGCTGATCTGGCGCCCAGTCAGCTCGCCGCGCCCGTTGCCAACACCGCGTTCGCCACCAATGCGGAAGTGGATGCCTATCTGAAACTGCGCATGCAGACGCGCGATTTCCATTACGTCGAGCTGGCCGAGCCCACCCCACCGGACACGCAAGTCAGCGACGCCGACATCGCTGCCTGGTACAAGTCGCATACCGGGGATTTCATGACGCCCGAGCAGGTGTCAGTGCACTACGTCGAACTGGATGCCGCCAACATGAAGGTGGACGCGGCTACCGACGAGGCCTCGTTGAAGGAGCGCTATGAGAAGGAGAAATCGCGCTTCACCCTGCCCGAACAGCGTGAGGCCGCGCACATCCTGATCAAGGTCCCGCCGAATGCCACGCCAGCGCAGCAGAAGGCCGCGCTCGCCCAGGCGGAAAAGATCGACAAGCTCGCCAAGGCTCCCGGCGCCGATTTCGCCAAGCTCGCGCAGGAGTACTCCGACGATCTGGGTTCGAAGAACCAGGGCGGCGATCTGGGCTGGCTGCAGAAGGGCGACACCGATGCGGCTTTCGAGAACGCGTTGTTCTCGATGCAGAAGGGTCAGATTTCGGATCCGGTGTTGTCACCCGAGGGTTATCACATCATCGACCTGAAGGACGTTCGCGCCGGTCAGGTGAAACCGTTCTCCGATGTGCGTGATCAACTCACCGCCGAGGCGCAGAAGGAAGCGCGCGAGGGCCAGTACAGCGATATTGCCGGCAAGCTCACCGACCTGTCCTATCAGGATCCGACATCGCTGGACCCGGCTGCCAAGGCATTGGGGCTGACGGTGCAGACCACGCCGTTGTTCTCTCGCGAGGGCGGCAGCAGCGGCATCGCGGCCAACAAGGCGGTGGTCAAGGCGGCGTTTTCCGATCAGGTGCTCACGCAAGGCGACAGTTCCGATCCGATTGATCTCGGTCCCAACCACATCGTGATTGTCCACATCGCCGACCATCAGCCGGCCAAGCCGAAACCGCTGTCCGAAGTGAGCGACGCCATCCGCAAGGACATTCTGCAGGCGCGCGCCGAAGCCGCTGCCAAGCAGCAGGCTGACACGCTGTTTGCGAAGTTGCAGAAGGGCGGCAACCTGGACGGCGTGGCGAAATCCGCCGGCGCGGAGGTGAAGCAGGCGAGCACGGTCGCGCGCGATTCCAAGGCTTACGACCCGCAGCTGCTGAAGGCGGTGTTCAGCATGCCGCAACCGGCCGGGAACAAGCCCACGCAGAACCTGGTCCCGCTTTCGCAAGGCCGCTATGCATTGGTGGTGCTGGATTCCGTGCATCCGGGCGAAGTGGCGAATGTTCCCAGGCAGGAGCGGGACATCCTGCGCGAGCAGATGGCGCAGGTCATCGGTGCGCAGGATATTGACGGCCTGCTCACCGCGCTGCGGTCGCACGCCAAGATCGAAACCGCGCCGGATCGGATGTAGGGCGGGTTTTCAACCTGCCTCGAAACGCGAGGTGGCAGGCCGGGCTCGCCTTGCGGCTACTCGCCCAATTCCAGCCCCGCCATCCCGAGCGTGTTGTAGCCGGCATCCACGTAGGTGACTTCGCCGGTGATGCCGGAAGCCAGATCCGAGCACAGGAACGCGGCGGCGTTGCCGACTTCGTCAATGGTCACGCTGCGGCGCAGCGGCGCAACGTGTTCGACATGTTCCAGCATCTTGCGGAATCCGCTGATGCCGGCCGCGGCCAGAGTCTTGATCGGACCGGCGGAGATCGCATTCACGCGCGTGCCCTCCGGGCCGAGGTTGTAGGCGAGGTAACGCACATTGGCTTCGAGGCTCGCCTTGGCCAGACCCATCACGTTGTAGCTGGCGAGCGCGCGTTCCGCGCCCAGATAGCTGAGCGTCAGGATCGCGCCGGCGCGGCCCTGCATCATCGGACGCGCGGCTTTGGCCAGGGCAGCGAGGCTGTAACTGGAGATGTCGTGAGCGATCCTGAAATTTTCGCGGGTCAATCCCTGCAGGTATTCGCCTGCCAGCGCTTCGCGCGGTGCGAAGCCGATCGAGTGGATCAGGATATCCAGTCCATCCCAGTGCTTGCCGAGGTTTTCGAACAGTGCCTCGATGTCGGAATCGCGTGAGACATCGCATGGCAGCACGATGTTGGAACCGAAAGTCGTTGCGGCTTCGTCGACCCGGCCCTTCAGTTTCTCGTCCACATAGGTAAAGGCCAGTTGCGCGCCTTCGCGGTGCATCGCATTTGCGATACCCCAGGCGATCGAACGGTTGCTGAGGATGCCGGTGATCAGAGCGCGCTTGCCGTGCAGGAAACCCATGTCTCACTCCATTCGAAGGGGCCCGATCCGGGCATCAGGCGCGCAATTGTAAGGCAAGCCGGGAAAGCCCCGGGCGCATGTTGTGTCGCCGGGTAGGCTCGGCAGGGATTCTCAAGGCGGGGTAAGGCGCAGCGTCTGCCCCGGGCGCACATCGCCGTCGGCAGCCAGTCCGTTCCATTTGCGCAGCGAACCCGCATCAAGATGGAAGCGCTGGGCGATGCTCAGCAGCGACTCGCCGCGTTGCACTTTGTGCCGGGCGATCCTTCGATGGGCATGGTGTTTCGGTGTATCCGCCTCGCGCGTTCTGGCGGAAACCAGCAGATCCGCTGCATCGGTCCCGATGGCGGCAAGCAGATCGTCGGCCTGGCTTTGCGGCAGCAGCAGGTGATGCGGCGCGTCCGCGGGCATCCGTGCTCCGCGGTAGCCGGGATTCAACGCGCGCAGCTTCGCGAGCGGGATTTGCGCGAGCTTCGCCGCGTTCGCGAGATCGGCCGCTTGCGGCAGTTGCACCAGCGCGAGTTGCTGATCGCCATCAGTCTTTGGCAATTCCACGTTGAAGCGCGCAGGATCGCGAATGATGCAGGCCATCGCCAGCAGCTTGGCGAGATGGTTGTTGGTGGTCGAACCCACGGGGAGTTTCACCGGCTGATCGGTAGCGGGTTGGCCGCGGCCATCCAGCAGGCTCAACATCCTGTATTCGCCGGTGTTGAAGGCCATGTCCACCAGCCGCCAGTCGTGCAGGTCCGCGTGGAAGGTGTTGAGCATCTTCATCACGGCAGCGGTGGAGGCGGCGGGATCCAGCCGCCCGTCGTAGCGGCGGGTGACGGTCAGGCCGAACGCGCGCGCGGTTTGCGGCATGATCTGCCACATCCCGGCCGGATCGCCGTTGCGGCCGGGTTCGCCGGGTTCATAGCCGCTCTCGATCATCGGCAGCAGCACAAATTCGCCCGGAACCTCCGCGCGCTGCGCGACGTCCTGTACGTACAGCAGCAGCGGCAACGCGGCTTGCAACTGCGCCTCGAAACGTGCCGGATTGCCGGTGAAACGACGCGTCCAGGTTTCCGCGCGTGGATCGAGATTGCAATCGTCCATTGCGAAACTGGCGCGCAACCGCGACCAGGAATCCGACGGTGGTACAGGCGGCGGCAGGGGTGCGATCTGCAGCACCGGAGCCGGCGGCGCCGCGACGGCGACCGACGGCGGTGGTGCCTGCCGCGCAGGCTGCTCGGCGCAGGCCGCGAGCATGCATACAAAGCTTGCAGCCAACACCCGCTTCAGCGTCTTCATGCGCGGAATCCGTCCTTGGCTGCGCGCAACGCGGCGAAGCGCGCCACCCGATCCGAAAGCCAGGCGCCTTCTGTCAGCAATTCCGGCGGCGCGGCCATCGCATCCACGCCCAGAACGTCCACTCTCAAGAAAGGATTCGCGGCACGCTCGTCCACCAGCAGCGAGGGCAGGGTGGGTTCGCCCGCGTCGCGCAACGTGCGTGCCTGTTGCTGACGCATGCGCAAGGCTTCGTTGTGCGGCTCGATGCGTTGCGCGAACGCCGCATTGGCCAGGGTGTATTCGTGGCCGCAGCAAACGCGGGTGTCTTCGGGCAGGCTGGCCAGCCGATCGAGTGAGCTGAGCATCTGCGCCGGCGTGCCTTCGAACAGCCGCCCGCAGCCGAGGCTGAACAGGGTGTCTCCGCAGAACAGCAAACTTTCGCCGTGGTAAGCGACGTGCGTGCGGGTGTGGCCCGGCACCGCGATCACCTCGAACTGCGCCGCGGGTGATTCGATCGCGATGCGCTCGCCATCGTGCACGCGTCGGTGCGCGTGCGGAATGCGATCATCTTCCGGTGCGTACACGCGCGCATCGGGAAAGCGCGCCAGCAATTCGCCGGTGCCGCCGATATGATCGGGATGATGGTGGGTCAGCAGGATCGCGGTGAGTGTGAGTCCCTGCGCCGCCAAGGCCTCGAGCACCGGAGCCGCTTCGCCGGGATCAACCGCCAAGGCGGTTGCGAGCCCGGGGTCGGCGAGCAGCCAGATGTAATTATCGGCCAGTGCAGGCAGGGGGCTCAGCCTCAACATGCAAATCCTTGGCGGGCCCATGCCATGGAGGCTTCTGGGCGGAACCCCGACTGTATCAGCGGTTTTTTCAGGCGAAGTTAGCGAGCTGTTAACGTTTGCCTCGCAATCCCGGACAATGGGCACATGAACGCGAACCTCGCGCGCGGCACCCACCTCGAACGAACGCGACCAATGGTCTCCAACCCCTGATGCAGGAGCACATTTCCACGTTGCCGGCAGAGCCCGCGATGACTGCATTGACGGTCGAGACGGCGGCTGAATGCTTGTCGCTCGTGGGCGCAGGACTGACCGGCACCCACGCCTTGTTGCTGGATGCCGCTGGGGGCCCCATCCCGCAACTTTCCGGAATTGGACGCTGGACCGTACTGCGGCTGGCGGACGCGGCGCAGCTTGACGGTCCGTTGCGAGCCGAAATGGATGCCCTGCCATTTGCGGATGGCAGTTTCAGCCTGGTACTGATCCGGCACCTGGGCGGTGCCGGTGCGCCGGTGGAGGCGCTCGCGGCGGAGGCGGTACGCGTGCTGGCGTCGCACGGGCTGCTGCTGGCGATCGAATTCCATCCGCTGTCGTTGTGGCGAGGCTGGCTCAAGCGCCGCATACGGCGCGGCGAAGATGCGCTGCTTGCGATTGCGCCACGGCGCTGGGAAGCCGCCCTGCGCGCAAACGGGGCGGTGGTGCAGGCGGTGCTGCGGTGCGGCGCGCCCTGGCCACGTGGCAAAGGCGCCCGTGGCTTGCCGCGTTGGAGCGGCGAACTCGCCGGCGCGGTGTATCTGCTGAAAGCGCGCAAGCGCGATCAAGGCGCTGTCGTGCGCCGGCTCGGGCACAAACGCACGCGCGCGTCGCGCGAGCAGGTGCCGTGGGCTCCGGGTGCGCAGAGGACCAAGGCATGAGTGCGGTCGAGGTGTTCACCAACGGCGCTTGCCTCGGCAATCCCGGCCCCGGCGGCTGGGCGGCGTTGTTGCGGTTTGGCGAGCATGAAAAGCTGCTCGCAGGCGGCGAAGGTGCGACCACCAACAACCGCATGGAATTGTACGCTGCCATCGCCGCGCTGGAAGCGCTCACCCGTGCCTGCGACGTGGAGCTGAGCACCGACTCGCAATACCTACGGCAGGGCATCGAGGAATGGCTGCCGCGCTGGCGCGCCAATGGCTGGCGGACGGCCGACAAGAAGCCGGTCAAGAACCAGGATTTGTGGGAACGGTTGGCGCAGGCCGCGGCAAGGCATCGGGTAAGCTGGCGCTGGGTGCGCGGGCATGCCGGGCACGTCGAGAACGAAATCGTGGATCGCGCCGCGCGTGCGGAAGCGAAGAAATTCCAGGAGGCGGTGTGAGCGTGCGGCAAGTAGTTCTGGATACCGAAACCACCGGCCTCGAAGCCGGCCGCGGGCATCGCATCATCGAAATCGGCTGTGTGGAGTTGATCGAGCGCCGGCCGACCGGGCGTACCTTCCACCGCTACCTCAACCCCGAGCGCATGATTGACCCGGGCGCCATGGCGGTGCATGGCATCCGCGACGAATTCCTTCTCGACAAACCGCGCTTCGCGGAAGTCGCGCATGAGTGGCTGGAGTTCATCCGTGACGCCGAACTGCTGATCCACAATGCCGCGTTCGATGTCGGCTTCCTTGACGCCGAACTTGCGCTGGCCGGACACGGCCGCGTAGCGGATCACGCGAGGGTGGTGGACACGTTGGCGATGGCTCGCGAGAAATACCCGGGCCAGAAGAACACGCTGGATGCGCTGTGCAAGCGCCTGGACGTGGACAACACCCATCGTGAACTGCATGGTGCGCTCTTGGACGCGCGCCTGCTTGCGGAAGTGTGGCTGGCGATGACGGCAGGCCAGAGCGCGTTGGGTTTTGCCACGGAAACGCAAACCGCGGCCGTGGTACTCGCCGCACCCCTTGCTGTTCCGCTGAAGCTTCGCGTGCAACGCGCGGATGCCGCTGCCGAAGCCGCGCACGCCGAACGCCTGGCCGCGTTGGCAAAGGCGTGCAAGTCGGGCAGCGTGTGGGCGCGATTGGAAGAAGTGGAACTGCAGCCCGAACTGGAGCCGGTCTAAGGGTTTTCCAAAGCGTCGCGAGCGAAGGCGGGTTGCGCGACGTCGCAGCGGCCGAGCGCAGCAGCTTTGTTCAGCGGACCCGCACCAGCAGCACGGTGATGTTGTCGCTGCCGCCGGAATCCAGCGCGGCCAGCACCAGATGCTCCACGCATTCCTGGGCAGCCAGTTCGTTGCGCGCGAGCAGGGTCGCGATCGCTTCGTCGTCCACTTCCTCGGTCAGTCCATCGCTGCAGATCAGGAATTGCATGCCAGGCTCGAGTTTCCCCGTGCGCGTTTCCAGATGCAGTTGCTGCGGATCGGTGATGCCGAGTGCCTGGGTCACCATGTTGCGGTGTGGGTGGTTGCGCGCCTGCTCGGCGCTGATCGCGCCTTGAGCGACCAGCTCCTGCACGTACGAATGATCCTGGGACAGCTGTTGCAACGCATCGTTCTGCCATAGGTAAACGCGGCTGTCGCCGACCCAGGCCACTTCGTAATCGTCGCCCTGCGCGCGCAATGCAGCCACCGTGGTGCCCATCGGCAGGCCCGCGCTGCGCCGTTGCGAAAGCGCGATGATCGCCTCGTCCGCTGCACGGATCGCATCGGAAAGGTTCCTGCCTTCACCGACTTCGCGCACCAGCGTGTCGCGGGCGATCGCGCTTGCGACCTCGCCATATTCGTGGCCACCCATGCCGTCGGCGACCAGCCACAGCCCCAAGGCGCCATCTGCCCAGTAGGTGTCTTCGTTGTGTGCGCGGCGCAACCCGACGTGGGTGGCGTGTCCGAACTCGATCATCGCGGCTCCCTGCGGCTCGACCGTCCGGGGTGAACTTAGCACGTTGGACGAGGCCGATGCGGGTGCCGTTCGTGGGACACCATTCCGATCCGATGGCCGGTGGAAAAGCAAAACGCCACGAGGGGTGTTTCCTGTTTCTGGCGGAGAGGGTGGGATTGCTCGACTCGTCCATGAGCCTCACCCCTCGCTGCGCTCGGGGCCAGCCTTCGGCTGTCCAAATTCGTTCCAGACGAATTTGTCGAACCCGGTGGGTTTGTCCACCACCCTTCCGCAGAAACGCAAAACGCCCACGAGGGGCGTTTCTTGTTTCCGGCGGAGAGGGTGGGATTGCTCGGCTCGTCCATGAGCCTCACCCCTCGCTGCGCTCGGGGCCAGCCTTCGGCTGTCCAAATTCGTTCCAGACGAATTTGTCGAACCCGGTGGGTTTGTCCACACCACCCTTCCGCAGAAACGCAAAACGCCCACGAGGGGCGTTTCTTGTTTCTGGCGGAGAGGGTGGGATTCGAACCCACGTTACGGTAGAACCGTAAACCGGATTTCGAATCCGGCGCATTCGACCACTCTGCCACCTCTCCGCGGCTTGAAACCTTGATGCTGCGATCCCGTCCATGGAGCAAACCCCAGTCGGGCCGCCACCTCTTCGGGCAGCCGCCAATGATAAGAGCGCGGCGCGCATGCTGGCAACAACGCGTTTGCCTCCGCTAAGCTGTGCAATCCATTGCAAGCCGCCCGACATGAGTCTGATCTCCGTTCCGGTTTCCTTCGGCGAGCTGATAGACAAGCTCACCATCCTCGAAATCAAGTCCGAGCGCATCGCCGATCCGGCCAAGGTCGCCAATGTGCGCGACGAACGGGACCTGCTGAACGCAACCTGGAGCGCGAATCCGGCCTCGCGCACCGACATTTCCGTCGAGCGCGCGGAGCTGAGACGCATCAACGAGGCGCTGTGGGAAATCGAGGACGAGATTCGCCTGAAAGAGAAGGCGCAGGCGTTCGACGCGCGCTTCATCGAACTGGCACGCGCGGTTTACCACACCAACGATCGGCGTGCGGCGGTGAAGCGGGCCATCAACGAGAAGCTGGGCTCGCGGTTGGTCGAGGAAAAGTCGTACCAGGATTACGGCGCACCGTCGTAAGGGCGCGCGCCTGCAGCGACACACGCGTGTGCAGGAGCAAAGGACGGCTGCTTGCCGGCCAGTCGCTTGCAAACAAGCTCCTACGCGGTACGCGCCAGGGCCTCGAGGCGCTCGATCACGTCCCCCACTTCGACCAGATCCATCACTCCCGGGTACTCGATCTTGGTGCCCCAGGGAATCTCGGCCGCGCTCTTGTGCAGGAATTTGCGCGCCGCGGCATCGTAGCGGTCCACGCACCAGCGCTGGTCGGAATACGGCCCGGAGCGCGCCGGGTTGCTGGCCGCGTGCAGGCCGATCACCTTGGCGCCGACCGCATTGGCCATGTGCATCGGCCCGGCATCCGGCGTGAGTACCGCGAAGGCGCGCCGATAAAGCGCCAGCGCGCGCTTCAACGTGTCGCGGCCGATCAGGTCGAGCACCGGCTCGCGCATGTGCGATTTGATCGCGACGCCCATCGCGCGCTCGGCCGGACTGGGGCCGCCGCACAGCACCACGCGCAATCCGAGCACACGCGCTGCGTGATCGGCCACCGCGGCGTAACGCTCGGCGCGCCAACTGCGCAGTGCGTGGCTGGAGCAGGGCGAGATCAGCAGCACGCGTTCGCTCCCGCTCCACTGCCGGGCGGCCCATTCGCGCGCCTCGTCCGGAATCGGGATGTCCCAGCGCACTTCGGTCTGCTTCAGCCCGAGCGGCTCGACAAAGCTGCCGATCGCATCCAGCACGTGCTCGCCGCTGCGCGGGGGAATGCGCTCGTTGACGAACAATCCGTGGCCGTCCTTTGAACGTGCCTTGTCGTAACCGATGCGCCGTCCCGCGCGCACGGCCAGGCTCAGCAGGTTGGCGCGCAGCGCGACCTGCATATGCAACAGCGCGTCGAAGCGGCGCCCGGCCAGTGCTTCGCGCACGGCGCGGTATGCGGCAACTCCCGCGCCTTTGTCGAACGCCACGAACTCGACGCCCGCGATGTCGCCCACCAGCCTGTGTTCCAGCTTGCCGACGATCCAGGTCAGCTTCGTTTGCGGAAAGCCGGCCTGCAGTGTGCGCAGCAGCGGCACCACGTGGGTGACATCGCCCAGCGCGGAGGTGCGCAGCAGGCAAAGCGTTGCGGGCGGTGGGCTTGGCGACATGCGGCCTTGCTAGACTTGCGGGGTGATCGTTCCGGAAATCCAATCCTCGCCGAATGTGGCGACCGACGCGCGCGTCCAGGCGAGCGGCGAGGGTGCGATTCTGTTCGATGCTGGGCTCGCCGTCCAACCGGAGGCGAGCTGGTTCGATCCGCAACACTGGCGCGCGCAGGGCAAGCTGCTGGATCAGGCGCGCGGTGGGCGCGGTAGCGTGGTGTTCGTGGAAACGCCGGCCGGCGTGTGCGCGCTGCGGCATTACCATCGCGGCGGGATGATCGCGCCGATCCTGGGCGACCGCTATCTGTGGACCGGCCGCGAGCGCACGCGCGGCTTCGCCGAATTCCGCCTGCTCGCCGAGCTGCAGCGGCGCGGTTTGCCCGCGCCGGAGCCGGTTGCCGCGCGTTATCGGCGTTGCGGGATGTATTACCTGGCCGATCTGCTGACGCGCCGTATCGAGCACACGCGCACCCTGGCCGAATTCATCGCGACGGATGAGCTCAACGGCGCATTGGCCGCCCGTGTCGGCGCACTGATCGCGCGTTTCCATGTCCAAAGCGTGGATCACGCCGACCTCAACGCCCACAACGTATTGGTCGGGCCGAACGGCCTATGGCTGGTGGACTTCGATCGCGGCAGAATCCGCGCGTCACAAGGGGAATGGCGTTCTGGAAATCTGCGCAGGCTCAGGCGTTCACTGCTGAAACTGGGCGCGTGCAAGCGTGACGAGGCGGAATTCGACCAGAAAATCTGGACACCGTTGATGAGCGCATACAGGGGTGCGCTGCCATGAACAACAACTACGCATTGCTTGTGTTGGGGGCAGGTTCCGCGCAAGCGGTCGAACTGGGGTCTTCCGGTGCGGTGCTGGAGCGCGATGGCGAACCGCTGCTGCTGATTGATTGCGGGCCGGATACCTTGACACGCTACATGGACGCCTACGGCGTGCCGCCGCGTGCACTGTACATCACCCACGTGCACATGGACCACGTCGCCGGTCTGGAACGCCTGTTCTATCGCGCCTGGTTCGATCCGGACCTGCGCGGCAAGGTCAGGCTGTTTGCGCACGCGGCGCTGGTGCCGCTGCTGCAGTCGCGCGTGGCCGATTACCCGAATGTGGTTGCCGAGGGCGGCGTCAACTACTGGGATGCCTATCAACTGATCGCGACGTCGCGCGGGTTCTGGCATGAAGGATTGTGGTTCGACATCTTTCCGACCCGGCATCACGCGCCGAACACTTCTTTCGGTCTCGCGCTGTCAGGGAGTTTTGCCTGGACCGGCGACACCCGGCCCATTCCGGAGATGCTGGCCGTGCACGCGCGCGGCAAGGCGCTGATCGCGCACGACTGCACGCTGGAAGGCAATCCCTCGCACACCGGTCTTGCTGATCTGGAGCGCGAATATGACCAGGCGCAGCGTTCACGCATGCTGATCTATCACTACGCCAGCGCCGAGGAAGGGCGTGAATTCATGCATCGCGGGTACCGCGTCGCCGAACCCGGCATGCGTTACCCGCTGCACGCGCCCGACCCGGTGCGCGCGGATGCGGGTTGAGATGATTCGATCTTGGGCGCCTCGATTCCACTGACGATGCTGAAGGTGACTGCGCCGGCTGACGCACTGGGGCGCGCCTTGGCCGACCTGCGCATTTCGGTCATTGATCGCTGCAATTTCCGCTGTCCATATTGCATGCCCGAAGAGCAGTACGCGGACGACCATGCGTTCCTGCGCGCGCGAGAGCGTTTGTCGTTCGAGGAAATCGAACGGCTGGCGCGCATCTTCGTCGCGCTCGGCGTGCGCAAGCTGCGCCTCACCGGAGGCGAGCCGCTGCTGCGCCGTGATCTGCCGGACCTGGTTTCACGGCTGGCGCGCATCGAAGGTGTGGAGGATCTCGCGCTCACCACCAACGGCGTGCTGCTGCCGCGTTTCGCCCAGGCGTTGCGGGACGCTGGCCTGCATCGCGTCACGCTCAGCCTGGACAGCCTCGATGCGGACACGTACCGGCGGATGGCCGGCGGACGCGGCGAGGTCGAACAAGTGCTCGCCGCGATCGACGCGGCCGAGCGCGCGGGTTTCGGTGCGCTGAAGATCAACTGTGTGGTGCTGCGCGGTGTCAACGAGGAAGGCGTGCTGGATCTGGTCGAGCGCTTCCGCGGCACGGAGCACGTGCTGCGCTTCATCGAATACATGGACGTCGGCACCCTGAACGGCTGGCGCGCGGAACGGGTGGTACCCAGCGCGGAACTGCGCGCGCGTATCCATGCGCGTTGGCCGCTGGAGCCATTGCCGCGACAACTGGAAAGCGACACCGCGCGGCGCTGGTGGTTCGCCGATGGCGCGGGCGAAGTCGGTTTCATCAGCTCGGTCACCGAACCGTTCTGTGGCGATTGCACGCGTGCGCGGCTGTCCGCCGACGGCAAGCTGTACACGTGCCTGTTCGCGCGCACCGGACACGACCTGCGCGGGCCGCTGCGCGCGGGCGATTCGGACGACGCGCTGCGCGCGCGCATTGCGGGCATCTGGAGCTTGCGCGGCGACCGCTACAGCGAACGCCGCGCCGAGCTGCGCGCAGCGGGCGTACTTGAGCATGTGGAGATGTACAGAATTGGCGGCTGACCATCTGCCTCCGCAAACGCGGATAATTCCATCGTCGTCCCGGCGAAAGCCGGGATCCAGTGACTTTCGATGACGACCAAAAAAAAACTTTCCCATCTCGATGCATCCAATCGCCCACGCATGGTGGACGTCGGCGGCAAGGACGTGACGGCGCGCAGCGCGGCCGCGCAGGCGCTGGTGCGCTTTCCGCTGGACGTCGCGCGCACCCTGCGCGAAGGCGGCATGCGCGCGAAAAAGGGTCCGGTGATTGATACCGCAGTCATCGCCGGCACGCTGGCGGCCAAGCGCACCCACGAGCTGATCCCGTTCTGCCATCCGCTGATGATCGAGCGGTGCGCGTTGTCGGCGGAATTCGTTTCCGACACCGAGCTTGCGATCCGCTGCGAAGTCGCGGTCTCGCACAAGACCGGCGTGGAGATGGAGGCACTAACCGGCGCCGCCGTCGCCGCGCTCACCGTCTACGACATGTGCAAGGCGCTGTCGCACGAGATCGTGATTGCGGAACTGCGGCTGCTGGAGAAATCCGGCGGCAACCGCGAGGTGCGCGGCGGAAAGCTGGCTTCATCCGCAGGCAAGCGGGGCAGGGCGCGGCGATGAAGGTCACGCTGTTGTATTTCGCTTCGCTGCGCGACGCGGCCGGCTGCGCGCAGGAAATCGTTGCGAGCGAAGCGCGTGATCTGCGCTCGCTGTATGCGGAAGCCGCGGCGCGCCATGGCTTCCGGATGCCGCTGGAGCGCGTGCGCGTGGCCGTGAACGGCGCTTTCGCCGGCATGGACAGCGCGCTGCACGACGGAGATGAAGTGGCGTACCTGCCGCCGGTGAGTGGGGGATGAAAGCGTTCTCCTTGAGCGAAACCGCCATCGATGCCGACTCGCTTCTGCGCGGATTGGAAGGCGAGCGTGTCGGCGCGGTCGTGGTCTTCGAAGGCCGAGTACGTGACCACAACGAAGGTCGTGCGGTGCGCGGACTGGCCTATGAAGCCTATGCGAAGCTCGCCGAAAGCGAGGGCGCACGGATCATCGAGGAAGCATGCTCGCGGTTCGAAATCGTGCAGGTGTTATGCGTGCATCGGATCGGCGAATTGTCGCTGGGCGAACTGGCGGTGTGGGTCGGTGTCAGCGCCGCGCATCGCGACACCGCATTCGCGGCCTGCCGTTACGTGATCGACGAAGTGAAAGCCCGCGTGCCGATCTGGAAGCGCGAGCACTACGTGGGCGGCGAGGCGGAATGGTTGCATCCGCAGGCCCCATAAGGCGGCAGCCGCGCTAGCGTGATTCCGGCGCCCGAATTGAACGAGCGAGCAGAAGCGCTTGTGCGCTGCCGGGGGCAGCGCACGCTTCCGCGAGCGCCCGAAGCAGGATGCGAAGGGCGAGGTTGCTTGGCGAGACAAGGAAGTCGAGCTTAGCAACGTTGCTGCCTTCCGGCCCTGGCGGGGTTTTCGATCTATCGTCGCGGAGGGCGAGGCGGCGCGCTTGCGCGATGCCTTGAATGGCATCGCGCGCGCCGATGAGCGCACGGCCATGGATGGCCGGGCAGGAAAGAACTCCAGGGATGGCTGCTTGCCGGGGATTCAAAAGGCGGCAGCCCCGCCAGCGTGACTCCGGCGCCCGAATCGAACGATACCGTTGCTGCCTTCCGGCCCTGGCGGGGTTTTCGATCTATCGTCGCGGAGGCGCCAACGGGGCCACCATGAACTTCTAATCTGGCGGAGAGGGCGGGATTCGAACCCGCGAAGCGGGGTTAAGCCGCTTACACACTTTCCAGGCGTGCTCCTTCAACCACTCGGACACCTCTCCGCGCCTGGGGTTCACCATGCCTGCGCACGCCAAACCCAGCCGCGCAGCATAACCGGCGGCGCGTGACGGGACAAGCCGAAGTGCGGGCGAATTCGCTTGGTCTGCGGGCGATGCCTTGGCACAATGACCTTTCGTCCCAAGGTCGCGCTCATGTCCTATCAAGTCCTCGCCCGCAAGTGGCGGCCGAAAACTTTTTCCGAGCTGGTCGGCCAGGAGCACGTGGTGCGCGCGCTCAGCCACGCGCTCGATTCCGGGCGCATGCATCACGCGTATCTCTTCACCGGCACGCGCGGCGTGGGCAAGACCACCATTGCGCGCATCTTCGCCAAATCGCTGAATTGCGAGCGCGGGCAATCCTCGCATCCCTGCGGGGAGTGCGCGGTGTGCACGGCGGTGGATGCCGGACGCTTCGTGGACCTGATCGAGATCGACGCGGCCAGCAACACCGGCGTGGACGACGTGCGCGAGGTGATCGAGAACGCGCAGTACGCGCCTTCGCGCGGCCGCTTCAAGGTGTACCTGATTGACGAGGTGCACATGCTTTCCAGGAACGCCTTCAACGCGCTGCTGAAGACGCTGGAGGAGCCGCCGGAGCACGTGAAGTTCCTGCTCGCGACCACCGATCCGCAGAAGCTGCCGGTGACGGTGTTGTCGCGGTGTCTGAAGTTTTCGCTGAAACGCCTGCTGCCGGAACAGATCGCGCTGCAGATGCGGACGATCCTCGCCGCCGAGGGCGTGAAGTTCGAAGGCGAGGCGATCGTCGAACTCGCGCGCGGCGCGGACGGCTCGCTGCGCGACGGCTTGTCATTGCTCGATCAGGCGATCGCGCACGGCGGCGGCGAGCTGCGCGCGGATGACGTGCGCGCAATGCTCGGCACGATCGCGGGCGGCGAAGTCGGCGCCTTGCTGGAAGCGCTTGCCTCCGGTGACGGCAACGCGCTGCTTGCGGAGGCCGATCGTGTCGCCGCGCTTGCGCCGGATTTCGGCGGCGTGCTGGATCAGCTCGCGGGCGCTCTGCATCGTATTCAACTCCGGCAACTAGTGCCGGGGTTTGCCGGCGAAGGCGGGGCTGACGATGTGCAACTCGCGGAGCTTGCACGACGGATTGATCCGGAAGACGTGCAGCTCTGGTACCAGTTCGCGCTGAACGGCCGCCGCGAATTGCCCTATGCGCCCGATCCGCGCACCGGCTTCGAGATGGCGCTGCTGCGCATGCTGAGTTTTCGCAGCGACCCGGGTGGAACCCGATCCGCGGGTGAACCGAAGCCGACGGTTGTCCCTGCGCGTGCGCATGAGCGCAAGCACGCCGGACCCAGCCATCATGCGGCGCCGGGCGCAGGCAAGAGCGAACGTGTTGCGCCGCCCTCCGAGCGCGTCGCCGCGGAGCCCGAAGCGGCGGCCGACAAGGCACCGTTGCTACTGGGCGCCGATGGCATGCCGGACTGGGAACAGTGGATCGCGCACGCGCAGCTCGGCGGCCCGGTCGGACAGCTCGCGCACCATGCCGCGCCGAAGTCGCTGGATGGCACGATGCTCACGCTGGCGCTGAAGCCCGAACATCAGCCATTGGCCGATTCGCTGGGCGAAACTTTGCAGCGACAGCTCGGCGAAGCGCTGGGCCGACCGTTGCGGCTGCGCTTCGTCAACGACACGGCGGTGGAGACGCCCGCCGCGCGCGCCGCGCGTGCGCAATCGGCCGAGCAGGCCGCCGCTGCACGCGCGATCGAGGAGGATCCGCTTGTGCAGAGCCTGCAGCGCGAGATGGGCGCGCGCGTGATTCCGGAAAGCGTGCGCCCTGCGGGTCAGTTGGCGCGCGACCGCTCCTGATCTTTGGCCCTTTGAATAAGGGGGCGATCAGACCGCCGCCCGGATTCGGGGTTGTGGGAGCATGCATGGCACGGGATGCACGGACATCGGAGTTGCGAAAGAGGATATGAAAGGACAAATCGGACAATTGATGCAGCAAGCGCAGCGCATGCAGGAAGAGATGAAGCGCGCGCAGGAAGAAATCGCCAGGCTCGAGGTCACCGGTCATGCCGGCGGCGGCATGGTGAGCGTCACCATGACCGGTCGCCACGAGGTGCGCCGTGTGCAAGTGGATCGCAAGCTGATGGTCGACGATCCGGAAATGGCCGAGGACATGATCGCCGCGGCCATGAACGACGCGGTCAACAAGGTTGCCGAAGCCAGTCAGCAGAAGCTTGGTGGAATGGCGCAGGGTTTGAACCTGCCGCCCGGGTTCAAGCTTCCATTCTGATGAGCAACGGTTCGACCCTCCTCGCTGAATTGATCGAAGCGCTGCGCTGCCTGCCCGGCGTGGGTGCCAAGAGCGCGCAACGGATGGCCTTCCATTTGCTGGAGCGTGATCGCCAGGGCGGCACGCGTCTGGCGAAGGTGATGGAACAGGCGATGCAGCACATCGGCCACTGCGCGCGCTGCCGCAATTTCAGCGAGACGGAGTTGTGCGCGCTGTGCGCCAACCCGTCAAGGGATGCGCATACGCTGTGCATCGTCGAGACGCCGGCGGATCTGCTGGCCATCGAGCAGGCCACAGGATTCCGCGGGCGCTATTTCGTGCTGATGGGCCGGCTTTCGCCGCTGGATGGATTGGGTCCGGAAGAACTCGGCCGCGACCTGCTGGAGCGCCGGTTGCGCGAAGGCGAAGTGCAGGAACTGGTGATTGCGACCAACCCGACCGTGGAAGGCGAGGCCACCGCGCACTGGCTGGGCGGGATGGCGCGTGCGGCTTCCATCCGTGCCACGCGGCTGGCGCACGGCGTGCCGCTGGGCGGCGAACTGGAATACGTGGACCGCGGCACGCTGGCGCACGCATTTGGCTCGCGGCAAACGCTCGAATGAGGAACCAACATGGCCGACACCCTGTTCGACAAGATCATCCGCCGCGAATTGCCGGCCGACATCATTTACGAGGACGATGAAATCCTCGGTTTCCGCGACATCGCCCCGCAGGCGCCGGTGCACGTGTTGTTCGTGCCGAAGAAATGTTTTGCGACCCTCAACGATGTCGGGCCCGAGGACGCGGAACTCCTCGGCAAGTTGCTGTTGGCGGCCGCCGAATACGCCAAACGGGAAGGTTTCGCCGACCAGGGCTACCGCTGCGTGATCAACTGCAACGAGTACGGCGGCCAGACCGTCTACCACCTGCACGCGCACCTGCTCGCGGGCAGGCACATGCGCGAAGGCATGGTCTGACGGGAGCGAGGCGGCGCCCGCGATCGCAGGCGCCGTGGTTTTCGGGATGAGCGGATCAGCCGCCCTTCTTCGGCGGCGGAGTGCGCGGATGCACGATGATCACGCGCGGCGGGAAGAAGAACGGCGGCCCGAAGAACGGATCGTAGAAGGGACTGTAGAACGGCCCATAGTACGGATAGGGGCTCGGCGCATACATCGGCCGCTTGGGCCACAGATACACCACGTCCGCGTCCACACGCGGATAGGCGTAATCGTAATCGCCGACCTTGCGCGTTTCGCTGCCGCCCACCGTCCCGGTCACGGTCAGGTCGCTGCCCTTGGTGTAAACCTCGGGATCGTAGAAGCCCTGCTTGCACGCGACGAAGCGGCCACGGCTCTGTTCGCGGCGCTGCGGGCGTGCCTGTGAATCCAGCGGTTCATCCAACACGAAGAAACAGGTTTCGCGTTCCTGCGGTTCGGTCTCGATGATGCGTCCGCCCCAGCGCACGTGCGCCCCCTGCGCAACGGTGGCCGCATTGTCGGGCGTCACCGTGGCGTAGGTGCCGGTCAGCTGTGGCGGAACGGTTGCGCAGGCGCCCAAGCCCACGGCAAGGACGGCGGGAAAGATCAGTCGGCGTGACATGCTGTGCCTCGCTTGCGCCGGGGGTGAGCGCGGTTACATGGGATGACCGCCATCCTTGCGCGTTCATTTCATTCGAGCTGAAACTATTTCACCACGGCGCGTGCACGAAAGGCGCGCACGGCGCGTGAATAATTGCGTACCGGTTCAGCCGGCGGTGCAGGATGGCCGTATCGCAGCCGCAGGTATTCCTGTGCCAGTCCCGCGAGCTCGGCGCGGCATTCAGGCAGGGCCAGCATGCAGCGCGCGAAGAAGTCGCGCGGGCCTTCGTGGGGTGCGCGCAGGCAACCCTGCTTCGCGAGTTTCTCCTGCAGCCGCAATTGCGCAGCTTCCAGGGCATCGCGCGGGCGTATCCGTGGATGGCGGAGGGCGATCAGCATTCCGATGCCGAGGATCACCACGATGCTCGCCGCCAGCGCGATCGCGAGTTGGCCGTAATCCAGGTGCGGGATGCCGAACGGCGCCAGCAGTTCGCTCTGGCGCAGCGCGCTGAAGCCGAGCACGCCGCGATCCCACAGGCGGTTCACGATATCCAGCCGGTCGCGCAAGCCGTCCAGCCAATGGCTGGCCTGATCGCCATCGCCGCTGCCGATGGCGCCATCGCCGGCGGTGATCACGCGGCGTACCACCGCGGTCGGGTCCACCCGCACCCAGCCGTGTCCTTGCAGCCACACTTCCGACCATGCGTGCGCATCCGACTGCCGTACCAGCAGGTAATGCGCGTAGTCGCTCCAGAAGCCACCCTGATAGCCGGCCACCACGCGCGCCGGGATGCCGGCCGCGCGCATCAGGAAGGTGAATGCGCTGGCGTAGTGCTCGCAGTAACCCTGTTTCGTGTCGAACAGGAAATCGTCAATGCTGTCGCGACCGAGCGGCGGTGCGGCGAGGTTGTAGGCAAAACCGCCAGTGCGGAACAGATCCAGCGCCGCGCGCACGATCGCCGCATCGTTGCTGCCGAATTTCGTGCGCCACGATTGCGCCAGCGCCATTGCATGCGGGTCGAAACCTTCCGGCAGTTCCAGTGCGGCGTCACGCAGGTTTGGATCAAGATCCTGTGCCAGCACGTAATGCGATACCGAATCCACGTGGTAGGTGATCGTCTCGTTGACCGGCTTGTCCCGTCGCAGCGTATGGTCTGCGCTCAGCGCCACGCCGCCGCTCGCATCCAGCGGCATGTCCAGTGCGAACAGCCAATGCCGGCGCGTGGGCTCCAGCGTCACGTCATAGCCGAACGCGGGGCCGTGCGCCTGCAACGGCTGCGGCGCGCTGTTGCGGATGCCGGCGGTGCCCGGCACCCAGGCGCGGCCATCGAAATACCACAGCACCACGCCGCGGAAATAGCGCTCGGCTTTCGGCGGCGGCGTGCCGTCGAAGCCGACCCGCATCGCCACGCTGTCGTCCATCAGCAGATCGCGCAGATCGCCGGGCGCCATCCGGTCGCTGACGCCGGTATGCGCGATGTCTGCGCCGGGCGCGCCCCATAAGGGCGTGGACAACCGCGGCACGAACACGAAGCCCAGTAGCGCCAAGGGTGTGGCGGCCAGCAGCAGCCACGCGCCGGGCGCGAACGCACGCGCATACCGGTGCGACTCTGCATCGGGTTGCAGCGCGCGCAAGGCTGCGAGTGCAGGCAGCAGCGCGAGCGCCACCAGCAGCGTCATCGGCAGCGATTGCGTGAACAGCAGCGCACTCATCAATACGAAGCAGCAAAAACCGACTGCCATGCGGGCGTCGCGCGCGCGTTCGCTTTCCAGCAGTTTCAGGACCAACAGCCCGACCGCCAGTGCGCTGCCGGGCGTGCGCCCGAACGGCGTGCCGTAGGTGGTGAGGATCGCCACCGGCAACGCGACCACCAGCACGACGCGTGCCAGCTTGGGAATCGCTCCGCGTTGCGTGCGCCGCTGCAACCAGCGCAGCAGCAACAACCCGCTGAGTGCCGCGGCCAGCCACGGCGGCAGGTGCGCCACGTGCGCCGCCAGCACGCATGCCACACTGAGGCACAACAGATCGAACGCGCGGTGGTCGAGTCGGTCTTCCATCCGAGGCGGTGCGACGCGTTCGTCCGCGGCGGCGAGCGCCTGCTGTTCTGCGGGTGCGTAGGCGATGTTCATGGCAGCACCGCCAGTGCCGTCATGCAGCGGTGGTAGTGCGCGTTGTCGGCCTCCGGGCCGAGGCTGCGCGCATCCGGAAGAACCAGCGTCCAGGCGCGGCCGGCCGCGTGCGCCTCATGCACCCAGCCGGCCAGGCGGCTGATGCGCGTCTCGCGATCCAGGCCATGCAGCATGTTCCATTCGAACCGTTGCGGCGCATCGTGTGCGGCGGCATCCAGTTCGCGGATCAGCAGCCGATCGTGGCGCGCGCTGGCCTTCCATGCCACGCGTTTCAGCGGATCGCCGAAATGGTACTCGCGCAATTGCGCGTAATCCTCGTCACCCTGCGCGCGTTGCGCGCCATCATCCTCGTCCGGCGGTGGTGGCGGGCCGGCCAGCAAACGCGGATACACCAGCACGTCATGCTCGGGGGTGATCCAGCTCCATGCGCGGAACAATCCGAACGGCAATGTGCTGGAAATCCGCATGCGCGGCACGCGGTTCCAGCCGCGCTGTTCGGTGGGCATCGGGAACGTCGTCTCGCTGTCGCGCGCGTCCAGTGAGAACGCGTGACTGGCATGATCCATGTCGAGGCACAGCGCGGCGCGGGCCCGTGCAAGGGTGGCGAACTCCAGTCGCAGCGGCAGCGGATCGCCCACGCAGGCGTGCCCGGCACGGATGCCGGTGAGCTGCAAGCCATGCAGCGCACGAAACGCGCTCAACATGCTGTTGATCACGGTCGCACCGAGCAGGCAAGTCAGCAGCAGG
>JBQCCR010000008.1:0-36712 GCA_051961995.1 Rhodanobacteraceae bacterium
AGCGTGCCGGAGCCGCGATGGGTAAACAGCTCGCGCGCCAGTTCCGACGGGCGCGTGATGGACACCGAGGAAGCCAACGGCAACGCATCGAGGAGATCCTTGATCTGCTCCAGCTTCAGCCGCATGCCCGAATGCAGCCAGGGCGCCTGCATCAGCGTTTCGTAATCGGTGCGCAGGTTGATCGAGTCGATCACGCGACCTTCGCCATCCAGCAAACCGCCGGTGCCGGTCAGGAACACGACCTTGTACGGCCGCAGCCCACGCACCAGTTCGTTGACCGCGTAGTCGGCATTGATGTTGAGGATCTGGCCCTGCGGCGTTTCGCCCAGCGACGCGATGACCGGAATGGAACCCGCCCTGATGCTGGCCTCGATCGGTGCGAGTTCCACCCGCGCCACGCGGCCGACCATGCCGACCTTGCGGCGATTGAGGAACGCGGATTCGAACACGCCCGCGACGATCGAAGTCGCGCGCACATCATGCCGCTGCAGCGCTTCCACCAGTGCCAGGTTCTGTGCCTGCAGCACGCGGCGCACGATCGCCAGCGCTTCCGGCGATGTCACGCGCAAGCCATCCACCGTGCGCTTGGCAATGCCGGCCGCATTCAGCGCCTGGTCCAGCTGCGGACCGGCACCGTGCACCACGATCGGCGTCAATCCGACCTGCTGCAGGAACGCAAGCGAGGATGCGAGCGCGTCGAGATCGTCGCGCAGCACCGCGCCGCCGACCTTCACCACCGCGAAGCGCTTGGCGTCCAGTCGTGCGAAGCGTTGCAGGTACTGCCGCACCTCCTTCGCGCCGTCCATGCTGGACAGCAGGCGCACGATGGTCTGCCGCAACGGCGTGTGCGTGTCGGCGATCATGTCAGCCCGGCCTTCATCATGCGCCGGATGCTTTCGGCATAGGTCTGCAATTGATCCAGCGCGACCCACTCGTCGGCGCTGTGCGCCTGCGCGATATCGCCCGGGCCGTACACGACCGCGGTGTAGCCGGCCTGCGAGAACAACGCAGCTTCGGTCCAGAAGTCCACCGCGTTGCCGATCGGCAATCCCCACTCGTCGGCGAGATCACGCGCAGCCAGCCGGCGCGTTTCCGCCTGCGCGATGTCACCGGCCGGCAGCGCGGGCCCGCGGAAGGTCTCCTCGAAGCGCGCGGGCGCGGGATCCAGCGTGCGCAGGGATTCGAGCAGGCGTTCCGATGCCATGCTTGGCAGGGGCCGCATGGCCAGCTGCAACTCCGCCGCCGGAGCGATCATGTTGGGCTTGATGCCGCCTTCGATGCGCCCGATGTTGAAGCGCAATCCGGTGAGTCCGCCGAAGCGCTGGTGACCCTGCGCTTGCGCGAATTCCAGCGCCGCACTGCCCCAGCGCAGCGCCTGATGCACCGCGCTGTCCGCGGGCGATTGCGCATTGGACGCGTGCCCTGCGCGACCGGCGAACCCGACCCGCACGGAATGCACGCCGCGATGCGCGAGCACCGCTTCGCAGCGGGTGGGTTCGGCGACGAGGACCGCCTCGAACGCTGGCCCCGTCCGGCCTTCGGCCCGCAACGCGGGGCCAGCAAAATCGCGAAGGAATCCGGCGATGCAGCGCGGATCGCGGCCTTCCTCGTCGGTCGTGAACAGCAGCGCGAGATCGCCCGCGCACGCATTCGCGACCGCCAGCAACGCCGCGGCCGCGCCCTTGATGTCGCATGCGCCCAGGCCGATCGCGCGTTCGTCCCCGATGCGCAATTCGAACGGGCTGGCGCTCCACTGCGGCGAATCCGGCACGGTGTCCAGATGCACGTTGAACAACAGCCGCGGTTTGCCGCGTATCGCCAAAAGGCTGATCGCGCCGGCACCGTGATCGTTCCGGGTGCACTCAAAGCCAGGCAGTGCGGCGCGCAGGTAATCGAACAGCCCTTCGCTGCCGATCGCGCGCGGCGGATTGCGCGTGTCGAAGCCGACCAGCACGCGTAAATGGGCGAGCGTGTCCTCGAGCAGCGCGTTCATGGCGTGCGATTTACCTGCGACCACAAGCTGCCGCTCATGCCGTAGAGCTTGATGAAGCCCTCGGCCTCGGCCACGCCCCAGTCGGCGCTTTGCGCGTAGGTCGCGCCTTTCCCATTCAAAATGTGCGGCGATTCGATGGCGATTGCATCCACGCGACCCCCGCGCGTCTCCAGCACCACTTCGCCATTGACGCAGCGCTGCGAGGAAGCGAGGAAAGCTTCGAGATCGGCTTTCAGCGGGTCGTGGAAGAAACCTTCGTACACCAGCTCGATCCACTTGCGTGCGACGTCCGGTTTCGAGCGGTTCTGGTGCTTGCTCAACACGGCTTCTTCCAACGCGCGATGCGCCGTGAGCAAGGCCATGAGCCCGGGGGCTTCGAACACGATCCGGCCTTTCAGGCCGATGGTGGTGTCGCCGGTGTAAAGGCCGCGGCCGACACCGTATTTCGCGAATGCCTCGTTGAGCTTCGCGAGCAGCACGTGGCCGGACAGCATTTCGCCATCCAGCGCGACCGCTTCACCTTGCTCGAAACGCAACGTCACCCGCAGTGGTTCGTCAGGCCACTGCTCGCGCGGTGCACACCAGCCGCGCGCGCCCTCGCCCGGCGCTTCCCAGCGATCGATCTCGCCGCCGGACATGGTGACGCCCAGCAGATTCTCGTTGATCGTGTACGCCTGTTGCTTGGCGCGCACCTCGAAGCCGCGCTCGCGCAGGTACGCCTGCTCGTACGCGCGCACGTGTGTGTGCTCGCGCTGGATCTCGCGGATCGGCGCAACGATCTGGTAATCGCCAAGCGCCTTGACCGCGAGATCGAAGCGCACCTGGTCGTTGCCCATGCCGGTGCAGCCGTGCGCGACGGCGCGCGTGCCGAGTTCATCCGCCCGCTTCAGCGCTGCCTCGACGATCAGGTAGCGATCCGAAACCAGCAGCGGGTATTGACCCTGGTAGCCCTCGCCCGCCCACACGAACGGTTTCACGAATTGCGCCCACAGCACCGGACCGCCATTCACGGTCACGTGCGTGGCAGCGCCGAGTCCACGCGCGCGTTGTTCGATCCACGCGCGTTCGCCCGCATCCACGCCGCCGGTATCGGCGAACACGGTATGCACTGCGTAGCCACGCTCGCGCAGCCACGGAATGCAGAAACTGGTATCCAGGCCGCCGGAAAAGGCCAGCACGATGTCTTTGGGTGTCATGGAAGGCTTCCGTAGCGGGTCTTGACCCGCCATCAAATTTGTTTGAATCGGCGGATTGAAACCCGCCCTACCTTGTCAATGTCGCCATCACCGCCTTCTGCACGTGCAGCCGGTTCTCGGCCTCGTCTATCGCGATGCACCGCGGCGAGTCCATCACGCCGTCGGTGGCCTTGACGTTGCGCCGCAGCGGCAGGCAGTGGCTGAAGACGGCGTGATCGGTCAGCGCCATCTTCGATTCATCCACGATGAAATGCCGGTGCGCGTCGCGAACAGGCTTTTCCTGATCCCAGCGCCCGAAATACGGCAGCGCGCCCCAGCTCTTGGCGTACACCACGTGCGCGCCGCGATAGGCATCCTCGATATCGTGCGACACGCGCAGCGCGCCGCCGCTGGCGTCGGCGTTCTCGCGCGCGGCCTGCATGTAGCGCTCGTCCAGCACGTAGTCGGGCGTGGGACACAGCAGCGTCACGTCCATGCCGTAGCGCGTCGCGATCAGCAGCGCGGAATTGGCCACCGCCGTGTTCAGCGGTTTCGGGTGATACGTCCAGGTCAACACGTACTTGCGCCCGCGCAATTCGCCGAGGTGTTCGCGCAGCGCCATCACGTGAGCCAGTTCCTGGCACGGGTGCGTGATCGTCTCCATGTTGATCACCGGCACCGTCGCGTGGCGCGCGAAGGCACGGATCACGGTGTCCTTGCGGTCCTCGTTCCAGTCGCGGAATTTCGGGAACGCGCGCACGCCGATCAGGTCCACGTAGCGCGACAGCACGCGCGCGACTTCCGCCACGTGTTCCTCGGCTTCGCCATCCATCACCGCGCCGAACCCGAATTCGATTGGCCACGCATCCTTGCCGGGCGCCAGCACGATCGCGTGACCGCCGAGCTGGTGCGCGCCCAGTTCGAAACTGGTGCGCGTGCGCATCGAGGGGTTGAAGAACAGCAGCGCGATGGACTTGCCGGCGAGTTGCGTACCGACTTTCTCGCGCTTGAAGGCGGCGGCCTGGTCGAGCAGCGCATCCAGTTGGGCGCGGCTGAAATCCTGGGTGGTAAGGAAGTGGCGAATCGTCATCAGGGCGGTTCCGGTGCGGGGTACAGCATCCACCGGGCCCAGCAACAGAAAACCCGGCACGAGGCCGGGTTTGTCGAATGCAAAGACGGGCGACGACTATCCGGCCGGATGGGACGATTCCGGTCGGCGCGCGCGCGAGGTCATGCCGGCGGCCATGCGGGCGCTGGTCAGGACAATGGCGTTGGCGCGAGAGTCGTTCATGGGGCGCGGATCATGCCATGGCGCCCGATCAAAACGCAATGCGGTTCGGTGGCAGGTAGACATGCTCGCGCGAAATACGACCCGACAACTGGCAACCCATCATTCCGCGGGTGTGACGCTTACGCGCACCCTCAGACGCTCACCCGGATCGTAGCCCAGCCGCGACACGTAGACCTCGCCGCGGTAACGATATTCCACATCGTATGCAGCGATGCGCCGCTGCGGCGGATAGTCGCTGACCATCCGGCAATGCGTTTCGGTGTCGGTGTAACTGCGGTCGTGTGCACGCGAGACCCCGTTGCCGATCGCGCCGCCGGCGACCGCGCCGGCTATCGTCGCGGCCTTGCGGCCGTCGCCCTTGCCGACCTGATTGCCCAGCGCACCGCCGACGATCGCGCCCAGCACGGTGCCGCCGATGTGGCTGTTGTCTTCGCGTGTGACTTGCTGGTCATAGCATTCCTGGCGCGGCGGGCCACCCGCGTCCGCGACGTAAATCGGATCCACGCGCAGCACGTCGGCCCAGCCGAAGTGCGCGCTGTCATCCGGCGGCGGATAGCCTTGGGCTTGCGCCAGGCTTGCGACGGCAATCAGCGTGGCGGCAATCATCGGCTTGTAAATCGTCATGGCGAACCTCGTTGCAGGCGCTGGACATGCACGCCCTTTGCTCGGGCGCCATTCCATCAAAGCCCGGCTGAATCCGCGCCGAAGGAAACGCGCTTTTGCACGTTAAAATGCGAAACCGCCCGCCGATTGCGCCTGAACCGATGCCCATCCGCCTGCACAACAGCCTGACCCGCCGCACCGAACCGTTCACCCCGCTCGATCCTGAACGGGTGACGATGTACGTGTGCGGGCCGACCGTGTACCACTATGTGCACATCGGCAACGCGCGGCCATACGTGGTATTCGGGTTGCTGGCTCGGCTGCTGCGCCGGCATTACCCGCGCGTGGTGTACGCGCGCAACATCACCGACGTGGACGACAAGATCAATGCCGCCGCACTCGCGGCCGGCACGCCGATCGGCGCGATCACCGAACGCTATGCTGCGGCTTTCCGCGCGGACATGGCGAAACTCGGCGCCGACGCGCCGGACGTCGAGCCGCACGCGACCGCGCACATCGGCGAGATCATCGCGATGTGCGAACGCCTGATCGCCGACGGTCACGCGTACGCAGCGGAGGGCCACGTGCTGTTCGACGTGGCCTCGTATCCGGATTACGGACAACTGTCGCGGCGTTCGGTGGACGACATGATCGCCGGCGCGCGCGTTGAAGTGGCGCCGTACAAACGCAATCCCGCCGATTTCGTGCTGTGGAAGCCCTCGACGCCGGAACTGCCGGGATGGGAAAGCCCGTGGGGCCGCGGTCGGCCCGGCTGGCACATCGAGTGCTCGGCGATGGCGGCGACGCATCTGGGCGACACGATAGACATCCATGCGGGCGGCAATGATTTGATGTTCCCGCACCACGAGAACGAAATCGCGCAAAGCACCTGCGCACATGATGGCAAGCCGTTCGCGCGTTACTGGCTGCACAACGGCATGCTCACCTTCGACGGCAGGAAGATGTCGAAATCGCTGGGGAACGTGCTGCAACTGCACGAGCTGTTGCAGAGGCATCCGCCGGAAGTGCTGCGCTATCTTCTGTTGCGCGCGCATTACCGCCAGCCGCTGGACTGGTCGGATGAAACGCTGAAGCAGGCCAAGGCCACGCTGGACGGGTGGTACGGCGTGTTGCGCGATCTTGCGGATGTCGAAGTGAAGATCGGTGATGCGGATGTTCCGGCGAGCATCGAGGATGCACTGTGCGACGACCTGAACACACCACAGGCGTTCGCGGAATTGGCGAAGCTCGCCGATGAGGCGCGACGCGCGACTTCAGATCACGACAAGTGGCGGGCGAAGGCAGCGTTGCTCGCCGGCGGCCATTTGCTCGGTTTGCTGCAACATGACCCGCAAGCATGGTTCCAGCAGGCCGGCGCCACCGCTCCGCTGGATGGCAATGCCATCGAATCCTTGCTGGACGACCGCCGTGCCGCACGCGCCGCACGCGACTTCAAGCGCGCCGATGAAATTCGCGACCAGCTCGCGGCGATGGGCATCGCCATCGAGGACGGACCACAGGGCACGCGCTGGAAAGTGGCGCAACCGTAGCACCTGCCCGGGAGTGGGCGCGCTTCACGCGCAGTCGGTGGCATCGCGCGATAATTGGCGCATGAACGACCTTGCCATCAACACCGCAGCCGATGCGCAGCGTGAAATCGTGGACGAATTCGCGCTGTTCGGCGACTGGACAGAGCGCTACCAGTACCTGATTGATCTCGGCCGCAAGCTGCCGCCGTTCCCTCAGGAATGGATGATCGAGGCCAACAAGGTACACGGCTGCCAGTCGCAGGTCTGGATGGTCGTGTCCGGCGACGCCCGCAAACTCGATGTCCGCGCGATCAGCGATTCGGCGATCGTATCCGGCCTGATCGCGTTGCTGTTGCGCGTCTACTCTGGCCGCTCCGCGCGCGAGATCCTGGACACCGGTCCCGGTTTCGTTGACGCGTTGGGCCTGAGCAAGCATCTCTCGCCCACCCGCTCGAACGGCTTGAGCGCGATGCTCGCCACCATCAAGGCGCAGGCGCAAAAGGCCTTGGGCCACAACGCGTAATCAACCGGGCGGTTTTGAAAGCGTAACGAGCGAAGGCAGGTTGCGCGTCGCCGAAGCGTAGGAACCGCAGCGTACACGACAGTACGTGAGGATTCCGAGCACCGCCGGCGCGCAAGATGCCGAGCGCAGTAGCTTTCAAACCGCCCGGAGGTCAATCGCCCATCTGTTTCTGCAGATGCTCCCGCCGCTCCTGCGCGTCCAGCGAGAGCGTGGCGATCGGGCGCGCTTCGAGGCGCTCGATGCCGATCTCCTCGTCGGTTTCCTCGCAGAACCCGTAGCGGCCTTCCTCGATCCGGCGCAGGGCCTTGTCAATCTTGGAGATCAGCTTGCGGTAGCGATCGCGGGTGCGCAGTTCCAGCGAATTTTCGGTCTCGCGGGTGGCGCGCTCGGCGTCGTCACCGACGTCGCGCACTTCCTCGCGCAGGTTCTCCATCGTCTGCCGCGATTCCTCGACGAGCTGGTCGCGCCAGTCGCGCAGCTTGTTGCGGAAGTACGCGAGCTGCTTCGGCCCCATGTATTCCTCTTTCGGGGATGGGCGGTAACCCTTCGGCAATTCGATATTCACGGTCGCGGGCAGCGCGTAGCGGCCGTCCTCCTTGGTGATGGTCGGTTCGCTGCCGGGCGTGGCGACGGCCACGCCGCCGCGCTCGGCTTTGGCGTTGTGCTGCGGCTCGGTCTTGTGATGCGGCTGCGGTTTGGCCGGCGCGCTCTTGACGGGCGCCGGGCGTTTGGCCGGAGCGCGACTCTGCGCCGGTTTCTTGACCACGGCCTTCTTCGGCGCGGGCTTGCGCGCGGCGGCCGCCTTCTTTACCGGGCTGGCGGGTTTGTGCGCCGCGGGTTTGGCCTTGGAAGCGGATCGATTCAATGGGGATGATTTCGCCGGCTTGCGCGGCGCGGCCTTCTTGGCCGATTTGCTCGACTGCTTGATCGGAGTAGCCCTCTTCACGTGTTTCAGTTTCGCCTTGGCCGCCCTGGCCACGGCTTTCTTCGCACCGCGTTTGGCGGCGCCCGATTTCGATTCAGCCTTGGTCTTGGTCTTTGCCTTCGCCATGTCCGTAGCATCCACTTTGTGATGTGGCGGTCGCGTGTTATAGCCTAGGAGCCGACCGTCCGGCAACCGACCTCGTAGTGTAGCGCGCATCCACCAGCGAATCATCGTCTTGACCCGCCTGCTGCTGTTCCTGATCGCGGTCTACAAGCGCCTGCTGAGCCCGCTGCTCGGCAGCCAGTGCCGCTTCCATCCGACCTGTTCGAGCTACGCCCAGGTGGCGATCGCACGGTTCGGCCCTCTGCGCGGCAGTTTGCTTGCGGTTTGGCGTATCCTGCGCTGCCACCCCTTGTGCACCGGTGGGCTCGACCCGGTACCGGCGCGCTTCGTGCTGCGCGGCTGCCGCACGCACGACCCGAAGGAAACCCCGAATGAGCGACGCGTGGCTGATCAAGAATGCGGAAACGATCAACGAGGGCCGTCGTCGGCACGCTGACGTTCGCATCAAGCATCAGCGGATCGAACAGATCGCACCCGACCTGCGCCCGCACACCGGCGAGCAGGTGCTGGACGCGACCGGGCTGTGGCTGCTGCCCGGCATGATCGACGACCACGTGCATTTCCGCGAACCCGGTTACACAGCCAAGGCCGACATCGCTTCCGAATCGCGCGCCGCGGTCGCGGGCGGCGTCACCAGCTTCATCGACATGCCCAACACCAGTCCTCCGACGCTTACGCATGAATTGCTCGAGGACAAATACGCACTGGCAGCCCGCAATTCGGTGGCCAACTACGCGTTCTATTTCGGCGCCAGCAACGGCAACCTGGATGCGATCCGAGCGCTCGACCCGCGCCGCGTGCCGGGCGTGAAGGTGTTCCTGTGCGAATCCACCGGGAATCTCTGCGTCAGCGACCCGGCCGCGCTGGACGGCGTGTTCAGCGATGCCCCTATCAACGTGGTCGTGCATTGCGAGGACGACCGCATCGTGCACGCCAACCTCGACCGCCTGAAGGCGCAGTATGGGGATGACATTCCGATGCGGCTGCATCCGCAGATCCGTTCGCGCGAAGCCTGCTTCGAGTCCACCCGGTGGGCGGTCGAAACCGCGCGCCGTCACGGCACGCGCCTGCACGTGCTGCACGTGTCCACCGCCGATGAGCTGGCGCTGTTCGAACCGGGTCCGATCAAGGGCAAGCGCATCACCGCGGAAACCTGCGTGCACTTCCTGCGCTTCACCGATGCGGATTACGAAGAGTACGGCGGCAAGATCAAGTGCAATCCGGCGATCAAGGCGGCTTCCGATCGCGATGCACTGCTGCACGCGCTGGCCGACACGCGCGTTGATGTACTGGCCACCGACCACGCACCGCACCTGATCGAGGAAAAGCAGCGGCCCTACAGGCAATGTCCTTCCGGCGTCCCGTTGATCCAGTACGCCCTGCAGAGCGCGCTGGAGCATGTGTTCGACGGCGCGCTGAAACTGGAGCGGCTGGTGGAAGCAATCTCGCACGCGCCTGCGCAACTATTCGACATCAAGGATCGCGGCTTCCTGCGCGAGGGTTGTTTCGCGGATATCGTGCTGGTGGACCCGGACACAACGCACACGGTACGCAAGGAAGAGATCCTCTCCAAGTGCGGCTGGTCGCCGTTCGAGGGCCACACCTTCCGCTCCAGCATCGCCGCGACCTTCGTCAACGGCCATCTCGCCGCGCGGCACGGGCGATTGCAGGATGAAAAGCCGGGAATGCGGCTGGAGTTTGATCGGTAAGTTGGAAATCTCGAATTCGTCGAGCGCTTTGAAGCGTCGCGAGCGAAGGCAGGTTGCGCGTCGCCGGAGCGCAGGAACCGGAATGTACACGTCAGTACATGAGGATTCCGAGCACCGCCGGCGCGCGAGCTGCCGAGCGCAGCAGCTTCAGAACGCTCGACTTGCCACCGCGACCGCATCGTGTGCATGCAGGCTTTCGTGGTGTGACGCCACGATGTGATAGCTGGCGATGCGCGGGTCGGTTTCCAGCGCGGCGCGGATGCGGCGCGCGGCGTCTTCGCAGAACATCGGGTTCTCGGCGTTCAACTTCGCGAAGGCCTGTTCGTCCTCGCGCTTGACCGCGGTCTGCACCGGCGTCGCCAGTGCGCGCTCGATCGCGTCGATCAGGTCGGCCACCGGCAGGTCGAACCCGTTCGCCAGTTTCACACGCACCTTGGCGGTGCTGCGCTGCGCGTGCGGCGCCGCGGCCATGCCGCGCTCCAAACCCAGCCATTCGCGCACCGCATGATGGGTGGGCGTCGCGCCGGAAAAATCGTCATCGAAACGCTGCTGGTTCGCCTGTTTCGACAACGCGAGCGAAGCCGGGCAGGTCGAGGAATACTGCACCTCGCAGCCGAGCTGGACCGCGAAATGATTGTCCTGCAGCGTGGCCTCGATGCTCACCGGGTACGCCTTCCAGCCCGCGTTGGCGCTGACCAGCGCGGCACGTTTCAGCAGATGCTGGTATTCCACGCGCAGGCGCACCCGCGTGGACAGGCCCGCGTGCGATTCCAGCAACGCATGCAGCAGCGTGCGCAGCGAGGCCGGCGTCAGCGGCTGTTCCGCCAGGGATTTTTCGAGCAACAGATATAGTCGCGACATGTGGATGCCGCGCGCGTGCTCGTCGGCGAGGTTCACCTGCACCGACACGCGCGCCGGGGCGGTCAAGACGTTGCCCTCCGCATCCGTGTAACGCAGCGGCAGGTCGATGCCGTCCATGCCCACCCAATCCAGTGCGCCGGCATGATCCGGATGCGCCGCGGCGGCAATGTCGGGAAGTTCGTTCTGGATGTTGCGAGTGGCCATCGGAATTCCTGATGTGCCCGCCGGATATCAGGGCTGGCTTGCGCGATGCCAAGTGCGCGCCGCGCCCCAGGCATCCAGCAGGCGGCGAAACCCGCCCTGCCCGGCTTGCAGCGCGCGCAGCGGGTCGGAAGCGGCCTGAGCCCGGCGCAACGCACGGCGGTCCAATCGCACCTGCAAGCCGCGAAACAAGCTCAGCGGACCGGCCATTTTATCGGTTTCCGCCAACACTTGCCGAAGCGCGCGCGCCTGATCGCGCAGCGCGGCGCGGCGCGCTGCGCTGTCGTGGGCCAGCTCGGCAAGACTCAACCCATGTCGTGCCAGCAGCGCCATCGGCAGCGGCGCGCGACCCTGTTCGATCTCGTCCGGCAAATTGCGCATCAGCTCGACGCCATGCTGAGCGACGACGACGGCCTGCGCGCGTTCGGAGTCGGCATCCGCGCCGAACCACAGCGCGGTTTCGATCCGTGCCAGCGCGCCGTGCAGCGGCCGCGCGGCGGCGAGCTGTGCCGGCAAGTCCGCAGCCGGGGCGGAATCCAGCGCGAGCATCGCGGCTTCCAATGCTTCATCCCAAAGCGGCGCCGGAATCGCACGCGCGCGTTCGTCGGCGAACACCGTTTGTGTCAAGGGATGCCGCGCGGCGCCGGACCGCGCCAGTTGCATCTCCTCGCGCCACCATTGCAGCTTGACCGCGGCGACGTGCGGCTCGCGGATCGCGTACACCGCATCCAGCCATTCCTGTTCCAGCGCGGCGAACGCGCCATAAACATCGCAGCGCGCATCGGTTCGCACAAACACCCACGCCGGCTCGAGCTGCGGATGCGACTCGCGCCAGGCGTTCAGCCAGCTCTCCAGCGCGCCCTGGCTCATGACTAGTCAAGCCAGCCGGTAATCTGTTCGGCATCGTCGGCGTAGGCTTCGGCGCCCCAGCCACGCGCATCCTGCGAATCGAGATAACCCCAGCCGGCGACGATCGTGTGCAGCCCGGCGGCCTGGCCTGCCTGCACGTCGCGCGGATCGTCGCCCACGAAGGCGCAGCGCGCGGGATCCACGCCAGCCTGCCTGCAGGCGAGCAGCACCGGATCGGGATGCGGCTTGCGTACCGGCAACGTATCGCCCGCCACCAGCGCCGACGAGCGCGCGGCGTAACCCAGCCGCTCCATCAGCGGTGCGGCGAGGAAACCGGCCTTGTTGGTGATCACGCCCCAGCGGATGCCGCGCGCTTCCAGTTTGCACAACAAGGCCTCGATGCCGGCAAACGGATGCGTGCGCACGGTACCGGTGTCGGCATACAGTTCGAGGAAACGCGGCAACACTGCATCCACCACGTTCTCGCCCTGATCGCCAAACGCGGTGGACACGATCGCGCGCGCGCCGCGCGAGGTGACCGCACGCACCGATTCGTATGCCGGCGCCTCGATTCCGCGTTCGCCGCACAAGGCCGCCAGCGCATCGTGCAAGTCCGGCGCGCTGTCCACCAGCGTGCCGTCGAGATCAAAGAACATGCCTTCGAGCGGATGCGGCAGCGGATGATTCATGCCGGCGTGGGTCCGCTGGCGGTGGCCCAAACGAGCCGCGTTGCCTTCGCAGCGGCTGTCAGACGAGGCGCACGCGGCCGTGCCATAGCCATTCTATGGCCAAGGCGAGCAATGCAGTATGGCAGCCGCTGCGGAGCAACCCTTCGGGCCGGGGCCCTTTGCCCGCATGGCGGCGTCATCGCTCGTCTATGTATCGACATACATCTTCCTCGCTCTTCCTTGCCCCGCGGGCAAAGGGCCGCCGGCGCGGCCGCTTGGACCAACGTCAGCGAACCCGATGCGCGCAGACGAGGTAGTTCACGTCCACGCGGGACGATATAGATACTTTTCGTGTCAATGGGTTGTAAGCCAATCCGGCGAGCTCTTCGAGCTCCAGTCCGCTTTGCCGCAGCAACGCCGACAGCTCCGAAGGCTTGAGGAATTGCGCGTAGTGATGGGTACCGCGCGGCAGCAGCCGCGCCACGTATTCGGCTCCGACGATCGCCAGCGCGAACGCGGCCGGCGTGCGGTTGAGCGTGGACAGGAATACGCGCCCGCCCGGTTTCGCCAGCGCCGCCAGATCGGCGACCAGCGCGGCCGGATGGGGCACGTGCTCGATCAACTCCATGCAGCACACCGCATCGAATGCGCCGGGTTCCGCTGCGGCGAGTTCGCTTGAGGAACACAGACGGTAATCAATGTCGAGCCGCGATTCGTAGCGATGCAGCTTGGCAACATCAATCAACGGCGCGGCGAGGTCGATCGCGGTGACGCGCGCGCCGGCATGCGCCAGCGACTCGGAAAGGATGCCGCCGCCGCAGCCGATATCGGCCACGCGCGCGCCGCGCAGGTTCACGCGCTGCGCAATCCAGGCCAACCGTGCGGGATTGAGATCGTGCAGCGGGCGCGATTCGCCATCGGGATCCCACCAACGGGCGGCGAGTTTGCCGAAACGCGCAAGCTCTTCCTCGCTGACATTGGCGCCGGTTGCGTTCACGCCGTCACGCACTCCTTCGCATTCCATTCGTACACGGTGACCTTGGATGAACCGGACGTATGCACCGGATCGGCGTGCGCGATCGCGCGCGCCTCGTCCAGGTCATGCGCGCGGACCAGATAGGCACCGCCGGATTTGTCGGTGAACGGACCGAACAGCTCCAGCACGCCGCGTTCGCGCAATTTGTCCAAGTGCGCGTAATGCGGCTCGATCACCGCCGGATCGAACTGCTCGGTGCGCAGGGTCATGATCAGATAGCGTTGCATGATTCTTTGGTCAGGAAGCCAGTGAAGCAATCCGCTCGCGCCAGCGTGCGGCCTTCGCACGCAGCACATCCATCTCCACGTCCGCCAGCACGCCATCGCGCAGCTTGCGCTTGCCTGCGATCCAGACGTCGCTCACCTGCCGGCGCGAGGCGGCGTACACCAATTGCGAAATCGCATGATAAAGCGGCTGCGTCTCCGGCTCGTCAAGCCGAACCGCCGCGAGATCCGCCTGCTTGCCCGGCTCGATCGAACCGATCCGGTCGGCGAGCCCCAGAGCCCGCGCACCATCGAGCGTCGCCGCGCGCAGCGTGGATGCCGCATCGAACGCACTTGCGTCGTTCGCCACGCCCTTTGCGAGAAGCGCGGCCGTGCGCATCTCACCGAGCATGTCCAGGTCGTTGTTGGAGGCGCAGCCGTCGGTGCCGAGCGCGACGTTCACGCCGGCGCGGCGCAGCTTTTCGACAGGACAAAAACCTGAGGCCAGTTTCAGGTTCGATTCCGCGCAGTGCACCACCGAGACGCCGGCTTCCGCGCACGTCGCGATTTCCGCATCGGTCAACTGCGTCATGTGCACCGCGATCAGGCGATCGTTGACCAGGCCCAGGCCCCGCATGCGCGCGAACGGACGCGCGCCATGCTCGCGCCGCGAGTCCTCGACCTCCTGCGCGGTTTCATGCAGGTGCAGGTGCACCGGCGTGTCCAGTTGGTCAGCCAGTGTGCGGATGCGCTCGAAACTTGCATCCGAAACCGTGTACGGTGCGTGCGGCGCGAACGCGCAGGTCAAAAGCCGGGATGGCTTGCACTCGTCGTACACCGCCAGCGCGCGATCGAAATATTCATCCGCATTCGCCGCCCACGCACTGGGGAATTCCACGATCGGCAAGCCGACCACCGCGCGGACCCCGGCGCGCACGCAGGCTTGCGCGAAGGCGTCGGGGAAAAAGTAATTGTCGTTGCAGGTGGTAGTGCCGCCGCGCAGCATTTCGGCGATCGCGAGCTCGCTGCCATCGCGCACGAATTCCGCACTCATCACCCTGGCTTCCGCCGGCCAGATGTGCTCGCGCAGCCAGGTCATCAGAGGCAGGTCGTCGGCCAGCCCGCGCAGCAACGTCATCGCACTGTGCGTATGCGCGTTGATCAGGCCGGGAAGCAGCGCGTGGCTGGCGAGCTCCACGCGCTCGCGCGGCGCGAACGCACGCTCCGCTTCCGGCTTCGGAAGCACCGCAACAATCGCGCCGTCCTTCACCGCGATCGCGTGATCTTCCAGCACCACGCCATGCGGCTCCACCGGAATCACCCAGCGGGCAGAGATCAGGAGGTCTGCGGGTTGCGCGTTGCTTTCGCTCATCGGCTGAAAGTCACTGGATCCGGCTTGCGACATCGGCTCGACGTCCTGTCTCGCCATGTTGCCCTGCCCTGCGCATTCCATGCCCCGGGCGTTCGCTGCCGCACGATCAACCCCCGGCTGACCGCCACCGCGGCGACTCGCCCGGAATGATTGATCCGCGACGAAAATCCGCAGCGCGGATTTTCTGCCAATCCATCATTTCACTCGCCCGACATACTCGCCGGTGCGGGTATCCACCTTGATGACTTCGTCCTGATTGACGAACAGCGGCACGCGCACGACCGCGCCGGTTTCGAGTTTGGCCGGCTTGCCGCCGCCGCCGGAAGTGTCGCCGCGCACGCCGGGATCGGTTTCCGCGATCTTCAGTTCGACGAAGTTCGGCGGCGTGACCGAGAGCGGCGTTCCGTTCCACAACGTGACGATGCACTCCTCTTCGCCCTTCAGCCACTGCGCCGCGTCGCCCACCGCGTTCTTGTCGGCGGTGTGTTGCTCGTAGTTGTCCGGCTGCATGAAATGCCAGAACTCGCCGTCGTTGTAGAGGTACTGCATGTCGGTATCCACCACGTCGGCGCCCTCGACCGAATCGGTGGACTTGAGCGTCTTCTCGGTGACGCGGCCGTTCTTGAGGTTGCGGATCTTGATGCGGGTGAACGCCTGGCCCTTGCCGGGCTTGATGAAGTCGGCGTCCACGATGGTGTACGGGTCGCCGTCCACGATGATCTTCAACCCGTTGCGGACATCGTTGAGACCGTAATTGGCCATACGTCGCTATGCTCCAAGTGAAAGGTGCGGCCCAAGGCCGCCGTCCATGGCCAAGAGCTCCGCTTTTTGATTCTCGCGATCATGGACGACCGCAAAAACAACACCGCGTTTCTGCGCGGCTACAATGGCAGGTTCCGGGCGCCTCTGCGCCCGGCCAAGACCGCCCATGATACCTGCAACCGCGCCATCCGCGCAGCCGCAATCCGACTGGCGCCAGAGCCTGCGCAACGCCATCACCGATGCACACGAGCTGCTGGAAGCGCTCGGTCTCGGCGCGCTCGCCGATCGCCTTCCGGCACGGGATGCGGGCTTTGCCTTGCGGGTGCCGCGCGGATTCGTGGCGCGCATGCGGCGTGGCGATCCGCGCGATCCGCTGCTGCTGCAGGTGCTGCCGCAACTGGCCGAATGCGAAGACACGCCCGGATTCACGGACGACGCGGTCGGCGACCTTGCCGCGCGCACGGCGCACGGCGTGCTGCACAAATACGAGGGCCGCGCGCTGTTGATCGCCGCCGGCAGTTGCGCGGTGAACTGCCGCTACTGCTTCCGCCGGCACTTTCCCTACTCGGAAGAAATCGCCGCGGCGAATGGCTGGCGCGAAGCGCTGGCGCATGTCCGCGCCGATTCCAGCATCCATGAAGTGATCCTCTCCGGCGGCGACCCCCTGGTGCTGTCGGACGCCAAGCTGCAAGAACTGTCGCAAGGACTGGAAGCCATCCCGCACGTGCGCACGCTGCGCATCCATACGCGCATCCCGGTGGTGCTGCCCGAACGGATCAATGCAAGCTTTTGCGAATGGCTGGCCTGCGTCCCGCTGCGCCGCGTCGTGGTACTGCACGCCAATCATCCCGACGAGCTGGATGATTCGGTCCACGCCGCCTGCACGCGAC
Organism: Rhodanobacteraceae bacterium; assembly: GCA_051961995.1. Classification (GTDB taxonomy): domain Bacteria; phylum Pseudomonadota; class Gammaproteobacteria; order Xanthomonadales; family Rhodanobacteraceae; genus 66-474. Next base: position 16,714 of record JBQCCR010000008.1, read on the forward strand.
TGCGCGAAGCCGGCGCAACCCTGCTCAACCAGTCGGTGCTGCTGCGCGGAATCAATGACGACGCGGACACGCTGGCCGCACTCTCGGAACGCCTGTTCGATTGCGGCGCGCTGCCCTACTACCTGCACCAGCTGGACCGGGTCCGCGGCGCGGCCCATTTCGAGGTGGCAGACGACCGGGCGCGGGAGCTGGTCGAGAGCCTGCGCAAACGACTGCCCGGCTACCTCCTGCCGCGGCTGGTGCGGGAGGTTCCGGGCCGGCCGGGCAAGACCCCGCTGTGAGCCGGCGCACATCGCCCGAACCGGGGACAATCGTTTGCTGGCGCAAAACGATTCGATAGAGTACAAAGGCTTGGGGAGTTTCGCTCGCGAAGTTTCCCGGCGTGCGCTCCGCCGGAAGTGCGGAGCGGTTCCTTGCTGTCCGGCGACTCGAACCCATGATGCAAGACCCGATCACCAAGATCATCATCGTCGAGGACGTCGCCGAGGATGCCGAACAGATCGTCAGCGTGCTGCGCAACGGCGGCATCGCGGTGCGCCCGCAGCGCGTGACCAGCGAAGAGGAATTCACCGCCGCACTGGAATCCCTCAGCCCCGATCTGGTGCTGGCCAATCCTGATTCACGCGAAGTGCCCTATGCCGCGGTCGCACGCGCCATCGTTGCCAACGGCAAGGATATGGCGCTGCTGGCGATGACCAGCCAGGTCACGGAGGACTTGATCGCGCAGACCTTTGCCAGCGGTACCCGCGGGATCGCGCTGCGCAAGCGGCCCGACCAGATCCAGGCGGTGGTAAGGCGCGAACTGGATGCGCTGAACATGCGCCGCAGCGTGCGCCGGCTGGAAACCGCGTTGCGCGAGTCCGAACGCCGCTGCGATTCGCTGCTGGATTCCTCGCGCGATCCGATCGCCTACGTGCACGAAGGCACCCACGTGCGTGCCAATCGCGCCTACCTGGAAATGTTCGGTTTCGAGGATTTCGAGGAAGTCGAAGGCCTGACCCTGCTGGACCTGATCGCGCCCGCGCACACCGCCGATTTCAAGGATCTGCTGAAGCGGCTGTCGCGCGGCGAAAAGCCGCCGCCGCGGCTGGAACTGGCTGCGCAGCGCGCGGACGGCTCCACGTTCGACGCGGTGATGGAATTCTCGTCCGCGAGCTACGAAGGCGAAGCCTGCCTGCAGATCGTGTTCCGACGCCAGGAAGTGGATCCGGAGCTGGCGCGGCAACTGGAACAGATGAAGTCGCATGATCCGCTGACCGGCCTGTACAACCGTTCGCATTTCATCGGCCTGGTGGATGAGGCGGTGAAAGCCACCGTGGATGGCGCCCGGGATCAGTCGCTGCTGCTGCTCGAGCCGGACAATTTCCAGAGCGTCAACGACGCGGTCGGCATCACCGGCACCGACGCATTGCTGAAGGCGATGGCCGAGACGATCGGTGCGAATATCGGCGAGAACGATCATGCCGGCCGGATCGGCGAACATGCCTTCGGCGTGCTGCTGAGCACACGGCCGCACGCTGAAGTGCTGCGCGTGGCGGATGCGATTCGCACCAGCGTCGAGGGCCAGATCGTGGAGGCCGCCGGACATTCGGTCAGTTTCACCGCCAGCGTTGGCGGCAGCCTGATCAGCGAGAAGAACGCCAACACGCAGACCCTGCTTGCGCAGGCCAGCCATGCGCTGCGCAATGCGCAGTCGCAGGGCGGCAACCGCAGCGACATCCACGACCCGTCCGCCACCGACAAGGCCGAAGCCGCCAAGGAACGCGAGTGGCTGGATCGCATTGACGCCGCACTCGCCCACGACGGTTTCGTGCTGTATTACCAGTCGGTGGTCAGCCTGCACGGCGCCGAAGGCGAATTCTTCGAAGTGCTGCTGCGCCTGCACGGGCCCTCGGGCGAGGTGCCGCCGGGCTTCTTCTTCCCGATCGCCACCCGGCACGGCCGCCTGCCCGCCATTGACCGCTGGGTGATCGGCCATGCCATCGCCGCGCTGGCCACGCGCAAGAATCGCCCGACACCCACGACCCTGTTCGTCAAGCTCAGCGCCGACTCGCTGCAGGACGAAAAGTTCGCCTCGTGGATCGGCGAGTGCTTGCGGGTATCCGGCGTACCGGGCTCGTCACTGGTCTTCGAGATGCCCGAGAGCAAGGTCGTCACCAGCCTGAAACCGGCGCGCGAACTGGTCGAGCAATTGAAGCAATACGGTTGCGCATTCGCGCTGGAGCAGTTCGGCTCGGGCCTGAACTCGTTCCAGTTGCTGAAGCACATGGACGTGGACTACCTGAAGATAGACCGCAGTTTCACCCGCGACCTGGCCAAGAGCGACGAGAACCAGCACAAGGTCCGCGAGGTGTGCGCGCAAGCTGACGAAGCCGGCAAGCACACCGTTGCCGAATGGGTGGAGGACGCCGCGACCATGTCCTTCCTGTTCTCCGCCGGCGTGCATTTCGTGCAGGGCAACTTCCTGCAGGAGCCGGACAAGGCAATGAACTACGTCGCCTGAGGGCGGCGTTTCGCATCCGCGCCTTGCCTTTCTTGATGGGGAATAGTCACTCCCCCACCCTCGCTAGCGCAGCCTCGATCCGCTTCAGCGCTTCGGCGCGCCCAGCCAGATAAATCGTGTGCTCGATGGAAGGCGACACCTGCGTGCCGGTGATCGCCACGCGCAACGGCTGCGCGACCTTGCCCATGCCCACGTTGCATTCGGTGGCGAGCTGCTCGATCGCGGCATGGATTGCCGGCGGTGACCACTCGGTCAATGCGGCGAATTTCGCGTGCGCGGCGCGCAGTACTCCGGCCGCGCCGTCGGCGCGCAAATGCTTGGCCACCGCCTTGTCGTCCCACTGCTCGATCGGCGCGTACCAGATGCGTGCACGCTCGGCCATTTCCTTCAGCGTCTGCACGCGGTCACGCAGCGCGACCACCACTTCCGCCGGATCGGGCCCCTGCCCCGTATCCACGCCGAGCCGCTGCAGATGCCAGACCAGTTCCGGCGCGAGGTCGTTCGGGTCGTCGTTCTTCAGATACTGCTGGTTGAGCCAGCCCAGCTTGGCGAAATCGAAGCGCGAAGCGGACTGGTTGACATCGGCGATGTCGAACAGCTCGATCATTTGCGCGATCGAGAAAATTTCCTGATCACCGTGCGACCAGCCCAGTCGCACCAGGTAATTGAGCAGCGCGTGCGGCAGGTAGCCGTCTTCGCGATACTGCATCACGCCGACCGCGCCATGGCGCTTGGAAAGTTTCTGCCCATCCGGGCCGAGGATCATCGGCAGGTGCGCGAACACCGGTACCGGTGCGTTCAGCGCGTGGTAGATGTTGATCTGGCGCGGGGTGTTGTTGACGTGATCGTCGCCGCGGATCACCTCGGTGATGCCCATGTCGATGTCGTCGACCACCACCGCGAAGTTGTAGGTGGGAAAGCCGTCCGAACGGATCAGCACCAGATCGTCGAGTTCCGCGTTGTCCCACTCGATGCGGCCCTTGACCTTGTCGTCGAACACCACGCTGCCGCCCTGCGGGGTCTTGAAGCGCAGCACGCGGTTGGGATCCTCGCGGTGGGCCTCATGAAAGCCGGGGTCGTTGCGATCGCGCCAGGCGCCGCTGTAGCGCGGCTTCTCACCGCGCGCCATCGCCGCTGCGCGCATCGCCTCGATTTCTTCCTTCGACTCGTAAGCCCAGTACGCCTTGCCGGCATCCAGCAATTGCTGCGCGACGGTGCGGTAGCGGTCCATGCGTTGGGTCTGGAAGAACGGGCCTTCGTCGGGTTCGAGGCCGAGCCAGCTCATGCCGTCCAGGATCGCCTGCACCGCTTCATCGGTGGAGCGCTCGCGGTCGGTGTCCTCCACGCGCAGGATGAACTGCCCGCCGCGATGACGCGCTTCCAGCCAGCAGTACAGCGCGGTGCGCGCGCCGCCGATGTGCAAATAGCCGGTCGGACTGGGGGCGAAGCGGGTACGGAAGGTCATGGCTCAGCGGTTCGGCAAAACCGAAAGTTTAGCGGATCACACTGGAAGCCTTGATGCCTCGCCCCCATGATCCCCGGATGACATCCCAGCCCAACGGTCCTCAAACCGATCCCGCCGACAAACCGGAGGGTGCGGTGACACCGCACGCCACGGCGGCACCGCGCAGCGAGGATGAAACCGCCACCGTCGCCGAGGGCGAGGACACGCCTGCCGCGTCCCCCGCCACCCTCGCATCGCAAGGCGATTCCACGTCACGCAGCACGAAAGCCGGCCGAACAGCAGACGAACCCCGCATTCCCCGCGGCGGCACCCGCCGCGTGCTGGCCATGCTGTGGCCGTATGTGAAAGGCTTTCCAGGCCGCATGTTGATCGCCGGTACGTTGCTGGTGATCTCGAAAGTCGCGACCGTGTACGTGCCGGTCGCGTTCAAGGAGATCGTGGATCATCTCGATCCGCGCGTGGCGATGCTCACGGTACCCATCGCGTTGATCGCGCTGTACGGTGTGCTGCGCCTGATCGGCACGTTGTTCGGGCAGTTGCGCGACACGGTGTTCGAGCGCGTCAGCCAGCGCGCGATGCGCTCATCGGGCCTGGATGCGTTTCGTCACCTGCATCAACTGTCGTTGCGCTTCCATCTTGATCGCCACACCGGAGGCGTCGGCCGCGACATTTCGCGCGGCACGCGTGGCGTCTACAACCTGCTGGGCTGGGTGGTGTTCAACATCGTGCCCACGCTGTTCGAGATCCTGATCGTGATCGCGCTGCTGCTGCGCCAGTTCGACTGGCGCTATGCGGTGGTGACGCTGGTGACGATGGGCATCTACATCGGCGCGACCATCTGGATCAGCGAATGGCGCACCGCCGGCGTGCGCGTCATGAACGAGGAAGAGAGCCTGTCCAACGCGCGCGCGGTGGACAGCCTGTTGAATTACGAGACGGTCAAGTACTTCGGCAACGAGGAATTCGAGGCGCGCCGCTACGACGCCGCACTGCGCCGCTACGAAGACGCGGCGGTGAAAACCGAATCCTCGCTCGCGGTGTTGAACGGCGCGCAGGCACTGGTGATTGCGCTCGGCCTGACCCTGCTGATGGCGATGGCCGCCAGCGGCGTGGCCACGCATACCCTATCGGTCGGTGACATCGTGATGGTCAACGGCTGGCTGCTGCAGCTGGCGATCCCGCTCAACATGCTCGGCTTCACCTACCGCCAGATCAAGCAGGGCATCATTGACATGGAACGCATGTTCGCGCTGCTGGACGAACATGCCGAGATCGGCGACGCACCGGACGCGAAGCCGCTGCAGCTGCGCGGCGCCAACGTGCGTTTCGAGAACGTGTCGTTTGCCTACGACCCGCAACGGCAGATCCTGCACCATGTGGATTTCGGGATTCCTTCCGGTCGCACGCTGGCGGTGGTCGGCGCGACCGGCGCAGGCAAGTCCACGCTCTCGCGCCTGCTGTTCCGCTTCTACGACGTGACCGGCGGACGGATCACGATCGACGGCCAGGACATCCGTCACGTGACGCAGGAGAGTCTGCGCGCGGCGATCGGCATCGTGCCGCAGGACACCGTGCTGTTCAACGACAGTATTTACTACAACATCGCCTACGGCCGTCCTTCCGCGACGCGCGAGGAAGTGGAAACGGCGGCCCGCGCGGCGCATATCCACGACTTCGTGCTCTCGCTGCCGCAGAAGTACGAAACGCAGGTCGGCGAGCGCGGCCTGAAACTCTCCGGCGGCGAGAAGCAACGCGTGGCGATCGCGCGCGCGTTGTTGAAACGCCCGGCCATTCTCGTTTTCGACGAAGCGACTTCCGCGCTGGACACCCGCACCGAGAAGGTGATCCAGGCGGAGCTGTCCGAGATCGCGCGCGGCCGCACGACACTGATCGTGGCGCACCGGCTCTCCACCATCGTGGATGCCGACGAGATCCTGGTGCTGGACCACGGCCGCATCGTCGAGCGCGGCACGCACGCGCAACTGCTCGCGAGCAACGGGCGTTATGCCGCGCTCTGGGCGATGCAGGCGCGCGCACCGCAATCCGAGGCCGTCTGACCGGGTTCCTTTACGTTTGTTCACCGTCGCCGAGAGGCGCGTCACGGTGTGCCCGGCATGATTGCTGCACGTAAGCAATCGTCCCCTCGGCCAAACCGGCAGCACCGGTTCTGGCCAATCAAAGAGGAACCATAGACAATGCCCGCGACCCTGCCAGCTTTCAAGAAAAAGGAATCACTCGGAATGAGCCGCCTGAAAATCGCCCTCTCCGAACTCGAGGCCAACGATGCGGAGCTGTTCCGCGCGGCACTGGGCCGGCTGACCTTGCGGCTCTCGCATTACTGGGAATGGGCCGATCTCGCGCATGCCGATCTGGTGATCGTGGACATGGACAGCATGTTCGGACACATGGCCTGGCTGAAGGCGCACGGCGCCGGCAAGCACGTGATCACCTTCGCGCACTCGGGCAAGGTGCAGGGTTCCGATCTGGTGCTCGCCAAACCGCTGGATGACGACGCTTTCGCGGCGGTGCTGGAACAGGCGGCGGGTTCGATGGAGCACGGCGATGCCGCCCTGCGCGGCACGGAGCCGGTGGCGCAACCTGCCCCCGCGCTTGCAGCCGTATCGGCACCGAAGCCCGCGTCGAAGCCCGCGAAGGCCACGGAATCGCGCACCGCGAACGTGATGAATCTCGCTGCCGCGGCTGACGCCCCGCCGCCCCCGGTGAAATCGCCGGCGCCGCAGGCCGTGCCGGTTGCAGCCGCTCCCGAACCCGTGCGCGAACCCGAACCGATCAACATCGCCGACCTGCTGGTCCGGCGCCCCCCCTCGGCCGCCATGCGCGTTGCCGATTCCGACCTGGTGATTGACCCGGAGCGCGACGTCTACTACGCCGATGACGCGCTGAAGCCCCTGAAGGAACTGCTGGAACACAAACCTTCCGCATTGCGCGCACTGGATGCCGCAGCGCTCGCCAGCGCCCGCGGGCGCAAGCCGCTCCCGCTCGCGCGGCTGCGCTGGTTCGCAGGTCTGGTCGCCACGCCCGGCGCGCTGGTACATGGCCTCGCCAGGGACGAACGCTACAAGCTGGCGCGCTGGCCGCAGACCGAACGCGAATTCCCGCGCCATTTCCGCATCGCCACCGCAATGATGAAGGAAGCCGCGACGCCGGCGGATCTCGCCGCCGCAAGCGGCGTGCCGGTCGCGGAAGTGATTGACTACATCAATGCCAGCAAGGCCGCCGGCTGGCTGGCGGTCGAGAGCGACGAACCGCCGCCGGCCGAGGAAGAAGCCGGGCAGAAAGGCAAAGGGCTGGGGCGCTTCCGCAAGCCTTTCGCGAAGTAGGAGCCTGCTGGCCGGCGGCTCGGGCTTTCGCCGCAGTGGGGGACGCGCGCTTCCCCCCCTTGAGGAGGGCTGAAGGCATCTGGCCTTGCGGGTGGGTCGTTCGTCAGCGGAGCGGCTAAGCGCGCTGGCTCACGCCGCCGCCTCGCAAGCTCGCGCTCAGATACTGCTCGCCCGACAGCACGCGGGTGATCGCGTTTTCGATCTCGGCGGGCTCGCCTTTCAGCAGATAACCCTGCGCCCCGGCGGCCAGCGCCCGCTCCACGTAACTCTTCTCGTTGTGGCCCGAAAGGATCAGGCAGCGCGTCTGCGGCTGTTCCTCGCGCAGCCTCGCGACCAGTTCGATGCCGCCCATCGCCGGCAACGACATGTCTATCACCGCAAGATCCACCTGCAAGCCCGGCAGTTCCTGCAACGCGGCTTCCGCCGTGGCCGCCGCACCGCACACGCTCAAGCCCGGCAGCTCGTCAATCCATTCGCGCAGCAATGTACGCATGCGGTCGTTGTCCTCGACGATGTAGACGTTGCTGCTCATGTGCGCTTCCGTGGGTCTGAATAGGTGCTCACCCGAACAAATCCTCCGTATCCGACGCCGGGGTCGGGTCTTCCTCCAGATCATCCTCGGCCCTGTGCCCCCAAGGTACGTGCAGCACGATCGAGGTGCCGAGGCCCGGCGCGGAATCCACTTCGATGCCGCCGCCCAGCAGGTGCAGGCGCTCCTGCACGCTGGTCAGGCCGAAGCCGCCGGCGCTGCGCGGCCGCGGCTTGCGCAACTGTTCCGGATCGAAACCCCGGCCTTCGTCCAGCACGCTTACATCCAGCATGTCGTGATGACGATGCAGCTCGATGCGCGCCTGATCGGTGCCGGCGTGCTTGACGATGTTGAACAGCAGTTCGCGCACGATCTGGTAAATCAGCACGCGCTTCGCGTCGTCGTGCATCCGCAGGTCGCGGTCGCCGCTCAGCGTGACATTCAGGCCATGCATCTCGCGCATCTGCGTAATCAGCCAGTCCAGCGCCTCGGCAAGCCCCTCGCTCTTCAGGATCGGCGGGCTCAGGTCCACGGTCAGGCGGCGCGCGGTTTCCACGCCCTCTCCGCTCCATTGCTCGGCATCGTTGAGATGCTTGAGCGTGCGCGCCTCATCACCGCGCCCGAGCGAACTGCGCGCGGAAGCGAGCTTCATCTGGATGCTGTGCAACTGCTGCTGCAGGTCGTCGTGCAGGATCTGGCTGATGCGGCGGCGCTCGGCGTGCTCTGCCATGGTGAGCTGCGAGGCCATTTTGCGGACACGCTGCTCGCTTTCCACCAATTCGGTCGTGCGCTCGACCACGCGTCGCTCGAGGAAATTGTTGAGCTCCAGCAACTTCTGCTCGGCGCGGCGGCCCTCGATCAGGTCCGCGGCCTGGCGCCCCAGCACTTCCAGCAAGCCCATGCGGCGCGCCGAGGGTTCATGCGGCTCGCTCCAATGCGTGGAGAGCATGCCGACCAGCTTGCCGTTGCGCGCGAACAACGGCGTGGTCTGGATCGCGCGGATTCCGGACCGGTCGTATTCGGCCATTATGGCGTCGCCCAGCATCGCCGCGGCCTTGCGCACGTCCTTGATGATGACCCGCTTGCCGCTCTTCAGCGCCATCGCACAGGTGGTGCCTTGGTCCACACTGATCCGCGCCCACAGCTTCGCGGCCTGCTCGTCGAAACCGCGATGCGCCAGCAGCCGCAATTCGCCGCCGTCGCCCGCTTCCGGGTGGTACATCTGCAGGCTGGCGAAATCCGAACGCATCAGTGCCGACGCTGCATCCACGATCCGCGCATATAGCGCGTCCGGATCGGTCTCGCTCAGCAACTCGGTACTGACACCTTGCAGGAGCCGCGTGTCGGAGAGCTCCTGCGCCAGTTCCGCCTCGCTTTCACGCACAGCGGCTTCCGCGCGGCTGTTGGCGATGGCGATGCTGGCCACGTGCGCGCCGAACTCGGCAATCCGGCGATGCCACGAATCCGGCTCGCCCATATGGTCGAAGGCGAGGAAAAACGAGCCGATCGACCTGCCGTGCGCGTCGAAGATCGGCATGGAATGGCAAGCGCGCACGCCGTGCGAGAGGCACTCGTCGCGCCACTCCGACGCCCACTGCCCGTCGTTGGCGATATCGGTGCAGATGACCGGTTGGCCCGTGTACACCGCGCGTCCGCAGGTGCCCATGGCGAGATCGCAAACCGCCGTACCCTGCACCTCCCGGCTGAAACAGGGCGGCATGTTGGCCGAATACACTTGCTCCAGGCCGCTCCGCGCTTCGTTCGCCAGCAATACTGCCGCGCGGGTGTGCGCATCCAGTCGCGCCACCGAGGCGGTGACTTCCCTCAGGCAGTGCGACAGGTCGCAGCCGGTGGCGATCAGTTCAAGCAGGCTCTTCTGCTCGGCGATCAGGAGTTCATTCTGCTTGCGGCCGGTGATGTCCAGCGCAGTACCGGCGATCTGGGTGACCTTGCCTTCGCTGTCGAAGATCGGCGCGAGCTTGTAGGTGAAGTAGCCCGCCACGCCGGCTGGATTGGTGTAGAAGACCTCGTTCTCGACCGACGTGGCAGTTTCCGCCACGTGCTCCATGTCCCGCGTGATTTGCTGTTCGGCCTCCCGCGCGTACCCAAGCTCCGCCCGGGTCTTGCCGATCGCCTGCTCGGCAGACACGCCCCAGAGGTCAAGCAGGGCCTGGTTGGCGTAGATGAAGCGGCCGTCCAGGGTGCAACGAAACACGAAATCGAGCACCGACGACAGCGTGCTCTCGAACAACCGCGCTTCCTGCTCGGCGCGCACGCGCGCCTCGTCCAGTGCGGCGACTGCCTGCGCGCGCTGCACCGCGTCCCAGGTGCGCTCGATGACTTCGGTCAGCAGCGAAACCTGGCCTCCCGTCCATTCGTGGCCGACACCGTAGGCAGCGATCAACGCCCAGCTGAGCTTGCCTTCGCGAACCAGCAGCGCCGCGGCCGCCGAGCGGACGCCCAGCGGCTCCAGCATTGCACGCAGCGAGTCGGGCAGCGGCGCGTTCGCCACATCGTCGATGACCACCGGCTCACCCGAGCGCAACCCGGCGATGAACTCTTCCATGCCGGCCAAATCGTAGCGGCCGGCCGCGCTGGACTGCTCTTCGCGATGATAGTCGGAGTGCACCAGCGCGTAGCCTTCACCCTCGTTGACATCGGCAAAATACACGCGCTCGCAACCGAAATGCCGCCCCAGCGCCTCACAGGCGATCCGCTGCACCGCTTCGGGATCGTGTTCCCCGCGCATCGCGTCGCCCAGGGCCAGCAGGAAGGTCTTGCGTTCCTCGTCGGCGCGCAGGGTGCGTTCGATGTCCTTCTGCTCGGTCGCGTCTCGGGTCGTGCCGGCGACGGCCTCGACTTCGCCATGCGGCCCGATCACCGGCACAAAGATGTAGTCGTGGACACGTTCACCGAAAGTGCTGGTGAACGGCACCTCGCCGCGCACCGGCAGTTTGGTCGCGATCACCTGCTCGATCTCGCGATCGTGCATGGCGGCTTGCTCTTCCGGGTACCCGAGTTCGAGAAAGGTCTTGCCGATGGCCTCGCTCCACGACTTGTCCAGCGTCTTCAACAGCATGTCGTTGGCGTATGCGAAGCGATGGTCCAGATCGAAGATGTAGGCAAGGTCGGGCGTGTTGTCCAGGATCGCTTCGTACAGCCGGCGCAGGCTTTCGGTGCGCGCGTGCGCGGCCCGCAACGCCTGCTCGTCGCGCTTGCGATCGGTGATGTCCACCAGCATGTTGATGCCGCCGACCAACTTGCCATTGGCATCGTGCAGCGGCGACGGATACGGCGTGAACCAGCGGCGGGTGCCGTCCGGCCGTTCCGCAATCGCCTCGATCCCGCCGTAAATCGCAAGGTCCTGCTTCAACGCGACTGCCATCGGGGACTGGTGGTGCGGCAGGAAGGAGCCGTCGGCACGGTAGAGCCTCCAGCTCACGCACCACTGGTCGCTCCCGACCTGCGGCGTGCGCCCGGAGAACTGGATGCTGGCGGGATTGAAGTGGGTGATGCGGCCTTCGCGATCGGTGGTGTAGACCGGCATCGGCAGCGCGTCGATCATTTGCCGGAAGCGCGCCTCCGACTCGGCCACCTCGCGGTAGGCCTGCACGTTGTCCAGCGCGATCGCCGCCTGCGCGGCAATGCCCAGCACCAGTCGTTCGGCGCGTTCGTCGAAGACATCGCGTTCCGCATGCGCGAAGAACAGCCCCCCGTACACGCGGCCGCTGCGCGATAGCACCGGCACCGCCAGGAAGCTGCAAACCGGAAGATGACCGGGTGGTGGTCCGTGGTGTTTGCCCTTGCCGAAATCCGGATGCTGGCGCACGTCGCCGCAACGCACGACGCCGTGCCCGGCGAAGGTCGGCTTGAACAGCGGAGAATTGGTCGGCAGCGGCATGTCGGCGAAATCCGACTTGTCCGCGCCGGACAGCGCGTAAAGCGTGAGAGGCTCGCCCCGCTCGCCGGTGACGTTGTGGAAGAACGCTCCGTATTGCGCGCCGGTGAGCCGGGTGGCGAGGTCGGTCAGCTTCTGCACCAGTTCGTCGAATTCCAGCTCGCCGGAGAGCAGGCGCGCGGACTCGACCAGGACTTCCGCTTCCCGACGCGCTTCCTGTTCGCGCGCCAGGGCCAGATTGCGCTCGCGCTCCGCTGCCATGCGCGCGGTAATGTCGCGCGCGATCTTGGAAGCACCGATGATGCGCCCCTGCGCATCACGGATCGGCGCGATCGTCAGCGAGACATCCAGCAGCGTGCCGTCCTTGTGCTGGCGCACGGTCTCGAAATGGTCCACGATCTCGCCGGCACGGATGCGCGCCAGGATGCGCGGCTCCTCGTTCACGCGGTCCGGCGGCATCAGGATGGTGATCGGCTTGCCGATCGCCTCTTCCGCGGTGTAGCCGAACAGCCATTCGGCGCCCTGGTTCCAGGTCATGATGATGCCGCCCAGGTCCTTGCTGATGATGGCATCGTGCGAAGAAGTGACGATCGCCGCCAACCACGCGGCGTCCCTGCTCTGGCGTGCGCGTTCGATCTGCACCGCAGCCTGCTGCGCGTAGAGATCCAGCATGCGCAATGCGTGCAGATTGGCATGCCAGGCGTGATCGAAGTACAGCGTGAACATCGCCACGACTGCGCCGTCTTCGCCGCGCAAAGGCGTGGAGATCGCCGCGCGCACATTCAGCGGCGCGAACACTTCGGCCAGTTCGGCGAAGCGGGAATCATCCTTGAAGTCCTCCACCACCACTCGCTTGCCGGTACGCAAGGCTTCAGCGCAGGTGGTGATGCCATCGCAGCCGATGCTCCGGTAGGGATCGAGGAACTCGTCGGAAAGCCCGACGGCGCCGATCAATTTCAGGCGGCCGTTCTCGCAAACCTGCACGGTGGCCTTGTCGGCATCCAGCAGCTCGCGCGCGGAAGCCATCACTTCGCGCAGCACGGCTTCCAGATTGTCCTGCTTCATCAGCCGCGTGCCGAGCCCGTGCAGGCGTTCCAGATCGGAGACTTGCGCGGACAACTGCCATCGGCTTTCGCGCAAGGCGCTCTGCGCGCGCAGGCGCTCGAAGCGCGGCAGCACCCGGTGGGCCACTTCGCGCAGCAGTTCGACTTCAGCCTCTCGCCATTCGCGCGGCGCGTCGTCGCAGAACGCCAGCAGCCCGCGCCAGCTCCCCTTCTGCAACCAGGGCACGCTGACATAGGAGCCGACTTCGTAACGCGCATAGGCCTCGCCGTCGGTGCGCGGATCGGCGTGGCAGTCGTTGACCACGATCGGCTTGCCTTCGCGCGCCTCGTCGTTGAAGCCGGGGATCACGAATTGCGACAGCGGCGCGCGGCGCGGCAGCTTCGGGATCTCGCCTTCGTACCAGACCTGATCCACCACCGCGTTCTCGTGCGTCTCGTCCACACTGATCAGGCAGCAGCAATGCAGGTCGAGATGCTTGCCGACGCGCGCGGAAACCGCCTGCATCATCTGTGCTTCGTTGTCGCAGCGCGAAGTGGCTTCGGCGATGTCGGCGAGCAGCGCCAGGTTGGACTCGCGTTGCTTGCGCTGGCTGATGTCGTTGAAGGCGACCACCGCGCCGGTGACTTCGCCGCGCGCGTCCTTGAGCGGCGAGAAATCCACTTCCACCGGAATGCGCGAGCCGTCCGGCCGGCCAATGATCATTTCCACGCCGTGCCGCGCCTTGCCGGTCTGCAGCACTTCCTCGACCTGCGTGAAGTCGGGCGGCAATTCGCTGCCGTCGGAAAACCACAGGTGCACCGAGCCGCGCTTGTCCACACCGCGAATCGGCGCGCGTCCCCACAGTTCCACCGCGCGCGCGTTGTAGTCCTGGATCACCGCATCGCGATCGCAGACGAACACCGCGGACGGCACCGCCGCGAACAAGCCAAGCAGGCGTGCCTCGTTGTCGCGCAGCGCGGTTTCCGCGCGCGCGCGCTCGGCCGCTTCCCAGATGCGCGCGGCCATCTCCTCGAGCAGGCCGACCTCGGCCGGTGACCAGGCGCGCGGCCTGGAATCGGCCACGTACAGCAGCGCGACCCAACGGCCATTGTGGATCAGTGGCGCACCCGCCAGCGCGCGCGCATCCCAGGCGAGATATCGGGTGGCACGCGAACGAATGGATTCGCGCGCATCGTTGGCCGCATCACGCACGACCAGGGTTTTGCCTGCCAGGAATGCCGAACGGACCGCAGCGCTGGAATCGGCCAGCGACTGCACGCCGAGCGCGCTGACCTGATGCGCATTCGTCCATTCCGCCAGCACGTCCACCTGCTGCATGTCCGGACGCACTTCGGCGTAGCCGCAGCGGGCGACTTCGAGTTGCGCGCCGAGGGCGGCGACGGCTTCCGACATCACGATCTGCGCGTCGGTCAACCGGCGCACGCGATCATTGAACGCGACCACGAACCGCTGGCGCGCTTCGCTCTCGCGCAGCTCCTTTTCCAGCCGCTCGCGCTGACCGAGTGCCGTCACCTGCTCGGTGGTATCCAGCGCGATCTGCAGCATGCCGCGCGCGCGGCCGTCCTCGTCCACGATCGGCGAGCAGTCAATGTCGAACCATGCGTACTCGCGCATGCCGCTGCGGTACGTTTCCAGCCGCTGGTTGTGCAGTGACGCGTTCTCGCCGGCCAGCACCCGGCGCAGCAGTCCTTCCAGCCATTTGGCGTGCGCGGGCCAGGCATCCAGCGAATTCGCACCGAGCACGTGCGGGTGATGCACGCCCATGATCGGCGCCATCGCATCGTTGTAGAGCAGGGTTCCGCGCTCGCCCCAATGGATGCTCATCGGTACCGGCGAGCGCAGCACCACGTCCAGCGCGGTGCGTAGGCAATCGGGCCAATGCTCGATCGCACCCAGCGGCGTGGCCGACCAGTCATGTGCGCGGATGCGATCGCCCATCTCGCCGCCGCCGATGGGTAAATTCCCGTTGCCGGCACGGGTGCGCGCGCGCGCCGAGCGGCGCGGCGCGTGGTTCGCGCAGTCGGGTGCGGCCTCGCCGCCCGCGTGTTCCGCGGCAGCCTTGGCCTGTGCATGTTGATCGCGCCGCTCGGCCAGCAAAGCTGTGCGGCGCTGATCGGAATCCGACATCCGATTGCGTTCCTTCCGGGTGGTCAGTGCGCGGAACTCCGGCGCCCAGCCCCAGCCGGATTTTGCCTGCGAAGAAAGCGGGGATTCTAGGAGGCCGGCTTTGTCAGAGTGTTATCGCCATGTGGACGCTGCGTGACGACTTGGGACCCTGTTTCTCCACGCGTGACCGCGCGCACACCTGGATTCCATGCAGAAGGTCACTGCGTCCCCGCGGAGGCCGGCATCGCCGGAGCAGAACCCGCGGAGGCCGGCATCGCCGCACCGTGCATCATGTGTTCGTGCTCCTCCCCGGCGTTGGCGGTCAGCTTCTCGTATTCCGCTGCGGTCATCTTCGGCTGCTTTTGAAGATAGGCCACCATGTCCCAGATCATCGGATCGTTGTGGGTCGGCCCCCAGGCCGGCATGGCGGTGAACTTGATGCCGTGCTTGATGATCCAGAAGGCCTCGCCCGGATCGGGCGCGAAGCGGGTCAGGTTGGGCGGCCTGGGATACAGGCCGTGGCGGATTTCCGAATCCTGCATGCCCGGCGCGAGATGGCAGACGGAGCACATCTCGGCATAATGCCGCGCGCCTTCGGCGACCATCGCCGGATCGTCCAGCTTCGGCACCTGGATGCCCTGCGCATGATGCTCGGTCGAGTGATCACGAAAGGTCGCGATCACGCTGCGGGTCACGCCCCAGTGCGGTGAATCCTGGCCGATGTCGTAGGCACCGCTCCAGATGAAGATGCCCGCGGCAATCGCGAAGATGATGATCCACAGGATGAATGCGCCGATGAATCGCATGGCCGACCCTCCGTGACGAATCCTGCGCCGAGTGTAAGCCGAACCGCCTGTGGGTGCAGTGCACGTGCCTGCTTCAAAACCACAGGCGCAACCCGGCCACGAATTGCGCGGTGCCCGCGCGTTCGCCTCGCGCGCGGATCAAATCTCCGGTCCGCCCATGACGTTGTTGCCAGACCACGCCGACATACGGCGCGAACTGGCGCGTGATTTCATAGCGCAGGCGCATGCCGAGTTCGGTATCGGCCAATCCGGCACCCATGCCGCGCTGCGGATCGTCCTTGCCGTAGAAATTGATCTCCAGCTTCGGTTGCAGGATCAGCCGCTGCGTGATCGCCTGCTCGTATTCGAATTGCGCGCGCAAGCCGGTGCGGCCGTCCTGGCCGACGTAGAACGTCGCCTCCGTTTCGATCCGGTACGGAGCGAGCCCCTGCACGCCGAATGCCGCCCAGGTGCGGTCCGGACCTGCGCCGGAATCATGGCGAATCCCGAGTTGCGTGTCCCAGAATGACGCGACGGCGTGGTCCCACAGCGCCTCGGTCCGGAACTCATCGCCGAAACGTCCTTCGAATTTCAGCCACAGCTTGTCGAAGTCCTTGCCGTACCAGGCTTCGCCATCCACGAAGCCGGCCGTGCCGCCATGGTTGTCGTGCGCGTACTCGAGTTGATCGAGCCGCAGCATGCCCTGCGCGCTTTGGTCGGACATGTCCATGCCTGACGTCGCGCCGTAGCGATAGCCGTCGGAATAATCGGGACTGCGTGCGCCCGCCGGCGCACTGCCGTTTTGCATCGGCATTTCCATTGCCTGCATCGCATCCTGCGCGTGCGCCGGCAGCGCCAGCATGCAACCGAACGCAACCAGCCAGCGCGCCGTCACGCCACCACCACTTCCCGGAACATGCCCGCTTCCATGTGGTAGAGCAGATGGCAGTGATACGCCCAGCGACCGGCGTTGTCGGCGCTCACTCGGTAAGTGATGCGCTGCGCCGGCTGCACGTTGATCGTGTGCTTGCGCGCGACCACCTCGCCATCTTCGTTTTCCAGATCGCTGAACGTGCCGTGCAGATGGATCGGGTGATTCATCATGGTGTCGTTGACCAGCACGATGCGCAGCCGCTCGCCGTATTTGAAGTGCACCGGCCTGGCGTCGGAAAACTTCACGCCATCGAACGACCACACGAAGCGCTCCATGTTGCCGGTGAGGTGCAGTTCGATTTCGCGACCCGGATTGCGCGTGTCGGCCGGCGCGTCGCGCATTCGCAGATCCGCATAGGTCAGCACCCGGCGGTCGTTGTCGCGCAGTCCGGGGCCGGGATCGTCAAGGCTGGTGCGCGGCATGTCCACGCGCATGTCCACGCCGGGGTTGTGGTATTCGGTGCGGGCGTGGTGCGCCTCGACCATGCCGCCGCCCATGTCCATGCCGGACATGGGCATGTCGTGATCCGCCATCGCGCCCATCATGTCGGTCATGGTCAGGACCGGCACCGGATCGAACGCCGGCACCACGGCCTGCATGCCCGGCCGCGGCGCCAGCGTGCCGCGCGCGTAGCCGCTTCGATCCATGGATTGGGCGAAAATCGTGTAGGCACGATCCTCCTTCGGCTGCACGATCACGTCATAGGTTTCCGCCACGCCGATACGGAACTCGTCCACTTCGACCGGATGCACGTCCTGCCCATCGGCGGAAATCACGCTCATCCGCAACCCGGGAATGCGCACGTCGAAATAGCTGTTCGCCGCACCATTGATGAAACGCAGACGCACGCGCTCGCCGGGTTTGAACAGGCCAGTCCAGTTGCCGGCGGGCGGGGCGCCGTTCATCAGATAGGTGTAGGTGAACCCGGTGACGTCGATCAAGTCGCGCGGGTTCATGCGCATCGCGTCCCACATTGCGCGCTCGCGCAGTGCGCCGCGCAGGCCCAGCATGGAGGCGTCGCGCGCGAATTCCGGAAGCGTCGGCTTATGCACGTTGAAGTAGCCGCTATCCTTCTTCAGCAAGGCAAAAATGTGTGCCGGGTCGAGGTCGGTCCAGTCGTTGAGCATCACCACGTAGTCGCGGTCGCCCGGATTGCGCTCGCCTTCCGCGGGATCAATCACCAGTGCGCCGTAGGGACCGGTCTGCTCCTGGAATTGCGAATGCGAGTGATACCAGTAGGTACCGCTCTGCTTCACCGGAAAGCGATAGATGAAAGTCTCGCCCGGCGCGATGCCGGGAAAACTGATGCCCGGTACACCGTCCATGTCGGCCGGTACGAGGATGCCGTGCCAGTGGATCGAGCTCTGCACCGGCAGGCGGTTGGTCACGCGCAGCGTGACCGTGCTGCCCTCGCGCCAGCGCAGGATCGGACCCGGCAACAGGCCATTCACCGCCTGCGCGATCCGCGGTTGTCCGGTGAAATTGACGGGTAGCGCGCCGATGTCCAGATCGAATTCATTGCCGGACAGCACCGGCTGACCTGTCACGCCATTCGCGGCACGCAGCGAACCGCTCCAGCCGCCGAGCGCGATGGCTGCGCCGCCCATGGCAAGCCCTTGCACAAAACGACGACGCGAATGGTCGAAGGGATTCCCGTTCATGCGTGCGTGCCGTGCATGAGGGCCGGCGTCTCCTGCGCGCGCAGGCGCAGCGCGTTGCCGATCACCGACACCGAGGACAAGCTCATCGCCAGCGCCGCCAGCACCGGGCTGAGCAGCACGCCGAAAAACGGATACAGCACACCGGCCGCGACCGGAATGCCGAGCGCGTTGTAGGCGAACGCGAACCAGAGATTCTGGTGGATGTTGCGCACCGTCTGCGCGGACAGTTTTCGCGCGCGCAGCAGGCCGCCGAGCTCGCCCTTCAGCAAGGTCACCTGCGCGCTTTCCATTGCCACATCGGTGCCGTCGCCCATGGCAATCCCGACATCCGCCGCGGCCAGCGCCGGCGCGTCGTTGATGCCGTCGCCGGCCATCGCCACTTTCGCGCCGCGCGCACGCAGGCTCTCGATGAATTCCGCCTTGCCCTGCGGCGTCTGCGACGCGGCGAAATCCTCGATGCCCAGCTCGTGCGCAACCGCACGCGCCACCGGCTCCGCATCGCCGGTCAGCATCACCACGCGCAGGCCCTGGGCGCGCAAGGAAGCCAGCAACGCCCGGGCATTCGGCTTGATCGCATCCTCAACGGAGAGCGCACCGATGAGCTTGCCGTCCTTCGCGAGCCACATCGTCGTGTTCGCCGACGCGCGCAGCGCCTGCACACGCGCATCATCCGGAACGTCCACGCGCAGTGCCCGCATCAGCGCCGCGTTGCCGAGCGCGATTTCGCGACGGTCCACCCGGCCGCGCACGCCCTGCCCGGTCACCGCAACGAAATCGCTGCCGGCGGCGATCGGAATGCCGCGTTGACGCGCGCCCTGCACGATCGCGTGTGCGAGCGGATGTTCGCTGGCGGCTTCCAGGCTTGCGGCCAGACGCAGCACCTCGTCTTCATCCCCGGCGTCGAACGCAACCACCGCGGCAAGACTCGGCTTGCCTTGCGTCAGCGTGCCGGTCTTGTCCAGCACCAGCGTATCCACCCGCGCCAGCGATTCGATCGCCGAGGCATCGCGGAACAGGACGCCCTGCCCGGCACCGCGTCCACTCGCGACCATGATCGAGATCGGCGTGGCGAGGCCCAGTGCGCACGGGCAGGCAATGATCAGCACGGCGACCGCATTGACGATCGCGTAGGCAAGACGCGGCTCCGGTCCGACGAAGAGCCAGACGATGCCCGTGACCAGTGCGATCGCGATCACGGCCGGCACGAACACCCGCGAGACGCGATCGGCAAGACGCTGCGACGGTGCACGCGAGCGCTGCGCCTGCGCTACCAGCGCCACGATCTGCGCCAGCACGGTATCGCTGCCGACCTTTCCGGCGCGCATCTTCAACGTGCCGTTGGCGTTCACGGTGCCGCCGGTCAGGCGATCGCCCGCGCGTTTCTCCACTGGTATCGCTTCGCCGCTCAGCATGGATTCGTCCACGCTGCTCGCGCCGTCCAGGACTTCGCCATCCACCGGCACCTTTTCGCCCGGACGGATGCGCAACACATTGCCGATATGCACGTGTTCGATCGGCACGTCGTGTTCGCTGCCGTCGGGATCAACGCAGCGCGCGCTGCGCGGTGCGAGATCGAGAAGACGCCGGATTGCCGCCGAAGTCTTGCCGCGCGCGCGCAATTCCAGCCATTCCCCGAGCAACACCAACGCGACGATCACGCCGGCGGGTTCGAAGTACACGCCCAGCATGCCGTGCGCATTGCGCATACCAGT
>JBQCCR010000009.1:0-2920 GCA_051961995.1 Rhodanobacteraceae bacterium
ATCGCGTTGATCGGGCACTCCGGCTCGCACAAGGTGCAGTCGATGCACTCGTCCGGGTCGATCACGAGAAAGTTGGGACCTTCATGGAAGGCATCGACAGGGCAGACTTCGACGCAATCGGTGTACTTGCACTTGATGCAGTTGTCGGTGACGACAAAGGTCATGCTGCCGAGGGCCTGTCGAGATGTCCGGCGGCTGGGCCGGACTGAATTGGCGCTCCCTACGAGGTTCGAACTCGTGTTCCCGCCTTGAGAGGGCGGTGTCCTAGACCACTAGACGAAGGGAGCGTTCTGTTTCAGAGCGCGCTAGTATAACGAAATTGTTTCGCCCGGCAATGCCTTTATCGTTCCAGTGCGCCGCTTTTTTCGCGCGTCGCCCCGGCGGCACACCGGCGTGTCGCACCCCCCGGCGGGATGCTCTTGCATCGGCTCGTGCGCTAGGCTTCCGGGATTCTCCGATCGGCAGGGATTCTTACCGCTTGAACTTCCAGACTGGGAACGATGACGCGCCTGCGCTGCGGATCATTCCGCGCGACCAGCACGCGATTTCCCGCAAGAACATCAGCAAGGCCGCGCTCCGGGTGCTGTACCGCCTCAACGAGGCCGGCTTCGACGCCTATCTCGTTGGTGGTGCGGTCCGCGACCTCCTGCTCGGCGGCCACCCGAAGGACTTCGACGTGGCCACCAATGCCACGCCGGACGAGGTCAAGAAGCTCTTCCGCAACTGCCGGTTGATCGGTCGTCGCTTCCGCCTGGCGCACGTGGTGTTCGGCCCCGAGATCATCGAGGTGGCCACCTTCCGCGGCACCGGCGAGGAAGATGGCGAGGGCGATCGCCACATCGTCGACGGCCGCATCGTGCGCGACAACGTGTGGGGCACGATCGAAGAAGATGCCGTGCGCCGCGATTTCCGCGTCAACGCGCTCTACTACGACATCAGCGATTTCTCGGTGCGCGATTACGTTGGCGGCATGCAGGACGTGGAAGATCGCGTGCTGCGCCTGATTGGCGACCCGGTGACCCGCTATCGCGAGGATCCAGTGCGCATGTTGCGTGCCGCGCGCCTGGCGGCGAAGCTGGAGTTCCGCATCGATGCCCCGGCTGCGGCCCCATTCGAAACGCTCGGCCCGCTGCTGACCGAAGCGGCGCCGGCGCGCCTGTTCGACGAGTCGCTCAAGCTGTTCCTCAGCGGCCACGGCTTGAAGAGCTTCCGCATGCTCGAACAGTGCGGGCTGCTGAAGTTCCTGTTTCCTTCCACCGCGCGGGCGCTGGAGCGCGGCGACCAAGCCTTGCGTTCGCTGGTGGAGCAGGGGCTGGCCAATACCGATGCGCGGGTGATCGAGGGCAAGTCGGTGACCCCGGCTTTCCTCTTTGCCGTGCTGTTGTGGGGTGAGGTGCGCGATCACGCGCACGGTTGGATCGCGCAGGGCATGGATATGTCCGAAGCATGGGCGCACGCTGCGGCGCATGTGGTGGGTGAACAGTGCCAGCGCGTGGCGATCCCGCGGCGGTTCACCTTCACAATGGAAGAGATCTGGTCGCTGCAGCCGCGCTTCGAGCAGATCCAGCGCAAGCGGGTGTTCCGCCTGCTTGCGCAGCCGCGCTTTCGAGCGGCCTTCGACTTCCTGCTTCTGCGCGCCGACGAGTCGCCGGCGATCCGCGAACTCGGCCAGTGGTGGGCGCATGCGCAGCAACTGCCGCAGGACGTGCTGGCCGCCGCGCTCCCGGCCAGTGGCGGCGGCGGCGCGCCGGACGTGCCAGCCGCCGCGGCGGCTGGCCGGCCACCGCGCAAGCGTCGCCGTCGGCGCAAGCCATCCGGCAAGTCCGGCTCGGCGTGAGTGCGCCGACGCCTGCTCGCGATGCCTACGTGGCGCTGGGCAGCAATCTGGGCCATTCGCTGCAGACGCTCCGGCAGGCCGTGACCGACCTCGGCCGGCTGCCGGGGACTGAAGTGGCGGCCTGCTCGCGCTTCTACCGCACGCCGCCGTGGGGCGTGCATGACCAGCCGGATTTCATCAATGCGGTGGCTCGGTTGCGCACCGCCCTGTCCCCGCACGAACTGCTCGACGCGCTGATGGCGATCGAGGCCGCTGCCGGCCGCGAGCGCGACGGCCGACGCTGGGGCCCCCGCACGCTCGATCTGGACCTGCTGCACATGGACGGCGTCACGCTGGACGATCCGCGCCTGACGCTGCCACATCCGCGCATTCACGAACGCGCCTTCGTCCTTGCGCCGCTGGCCGACGTTGCGCCGCAACTGGAGGTGCCGGGGCAGGGGACGGTCGCGCAGTTGCTGCAGCGGGTCGATTGCGCCGGCTGCACCGCGCTGGCCTGATTCGCGCCCTTCTGCTGCACTGCGGCGGCGAGGGTTTATGATGTGCGGCCCGCTCGAACCCAGGATCGCCTCGTGTACGTGCACAACGCCAGTACCCCCGACCGCAAGCCGGTGACCGTTCCGGGCCTGCGAGCGATGAAGGCCGAGGGGCGACGCATCGTCATGTTGACCGCGTACGACGCCAGCTTCGCCTTTCAGCTGGAAAGCGCTGGCGTGGACGTGGCGCTGGTCGGCGACTCGCTCGGCATGGTGGTGCAGGGACATGCCAGCACGCTGCCGGTGACGCTCGATCACATGGTCTATCACACCGCCGCGGTCGCCCGCGGCCTGCGCTCGACGCTGCTGGTGGCCGATCTGCCGTTCATGAGCGATCGCGACACGGCCCACACGCTGGAAGCCGGCGCGCGTCTGGTTGGCGAAGCGGGTGCGGCGATGGTCAAGATCGAAGGCGCCGCGCCCCATGTGCTGGAGGCGATCGGCGCACTGGTCGCCCGCGCGATTCCGGTGTGCGCACATCTGGGACTGACGCCGCAGTCGGTGCACAAGTTCGGCGGCTTCCGCATCCAGGGACGCGAGCAGGAAGCTG
>JBQCCR010000010.1:0-31547 GCA_051961995.1 Rhodanobacteraceae bacterium
GTTTTGTCGCACGCGTGCAGGAGATCCTGGATTTCCTCGTGGCACGCGGCCTGCTCACCGCGCGCGGCGAAGGCCGGTTGCTGCAGCGCGGTCCCGGCCAGGGCGACGACGCGTTCCAGTTGCGGCTGCTGGCGCACAGCCTGCTGCAGACCTTCGAACGCTATTACATCGCGATCGCGGCGCTGGTGAAGAACGGCCCCGGCACGCTCAGCACCGGCGAGCTGGAAAACCTGTGCCACCTCATCGCGCAGCGCCTGTCATTGCTGTACGAGCAGAGCGCGCCGGAGTTCTTCGACAAGGCCCTGTTCCGCGGCTTCATCGCGCTACTGCGCGAGCGGCGCGTGATCCGCACCGACGCCAACGGCAAGCTGGATTTCGACGATACGCTGGCGGAAGTCGCACGCGATGCGCGGGTGATCCTGGCGCGCGAAGTGCGCGATTCGATCCTGAAGATCACGCCGGATGTGGTGGCGGAAAAACCGGTGGACGCCGCGCGCGCGGCGTAACCCGCAAAACCTTTCACACGCCGAAATGGCAGGTCCGGACAGCGGTCACGCAGGGCGCGGGAAAGGCGCGATCGCGCTCAGCGATCCATCTTCATCGCCAGCAGCCGGCGCACATCCGGCCAGTCGCTGGCCGTGATGCTGTAGACCACGGTGTCGCGCAGCGAACCATCCGCGCGGCGCATGTGCGCGCGCAGGACGCCGTCACGTTGCGCGCCGAGCCGCTCGATCGCGCGTTGCGAAACCTGGTTGTACCGGTCGGTGCGGAGTTCCACCGCGCTGCAAGCGAGCCCCTGGAAGGCGTAATCCAGCAACAGGTATTTGCAATGCGTGTTGACGTGGCTGCGTTGCCACGACTTCGCATACCAGGTGTAGCCGATCTCGACTCGCGGCACTGCCGGGTCGTAATGGCAATAGCGGGTGCAGCCGACGATCCCGTTGCCTGCACGCTCGCGCACCACGAACGGCAGCATGTGGCCTTCGAGCTGACCGCGCAGCGCGGCTTCCACGTAAGCAGCCATGCCGCCGGGCGCGGGCACCGAGGTGAACCACAGCTTCCACAGCTCGCCATCGGCGGCGACGCGTTCCAGCGCAGGAACGTGGTCAAGCGTCAGCGGTTCCAGCGTGACGTGCTGGTCTTCCAGGGTCAGCGACTGCAGATCCATGCATTCCTTTCAGCGGCGAAGATCGACATCATGAGGGATTCGGGTGCCGCGCCGCGCACGATCCCGGACGCGGGGAAACTACCGAATTCCGAATTACGCATCCAGATCCGGAATCAGCTTGTTTTCGAAATACGAGATCATGTCCTTCAATTTCAGCTTGCGCTTCTTCAGCCGCGTGAGCTGCAACTGGTCGCAATGCGAATCGGCCGACATGCGCTCGATCGCCGCGTCGAGGTCGCGATGCTCTTCGCGCAACTCGGCAAGCCGGCGCGCCAGCGCGGCGGGGTCGGTGGAAATCATTGCCCGAGTTTAGCGCCGCCGTGCACGAATGGTGATCCCGCAATCCGGGTAAAATCCCCTGTTTGCCATTCCCGGTCGCCCCTTTGTGGAGAGGTATCGGACCACGAACCGGATCGAAACCCGCCGTTCACCCTCCGATACCTCGGGGCGAACGGCTTGAGCTGTAGCGCCCTATGAACGCCCTTTCCGCCATCGCCGATCCGCGCAAGCGCGAGCACGAGGCCGCGCGCCTCGCCAAGCGTCTGCGCCATCAGGTCGGCCGCGCGATCGCCGACTTCAACATGATCGAAGACGGCGACAAGGTGATGGTGTGCCTGTCCGGCGGCAAGGACTCCTGGACGCTGCTGGACGTCCTGCTGTCGCTGCAGGCGAAAGCCCCGGTGCGCTTCGAGCTGGTCGCGGTGAATCTGGACCAGAAGCAGCCGGATTTTCCCGGACACGTGATCCCCGATTACCTGAAATCGCGCGGCGTGCCTTACCACGTGCTGGAGCAGGACACCTACAGCGTCGTGAAGCGCGTGATCCCGGAAGGCAAGACGCTGTGCAGCCTGTGCTCGCGCATGCGCCGCGGCGCGCTGTACGCGTTCGCTGAAGCCGAAGGTTTCACCCGCATCGCGCTCGGCCATCACCGCGATGACATCCTCGCCACGTTCTTCCTCAATCTCTTTTATCAGGGCACGCTGAAGGCGATGCCGCCGAAACTGCAATCCGACGATGGCAAGCACGTCGTGATCCGGCCGCTCGCCTATTGCCGCGAGGACGAGATCGCGCAGTACGCGACGTGGCGCGAATTCCCGATCATCCCCTGCAACCTGTGCGGATCACAGGAGAACCTGCAGCGCAAACAGGTGCGCCGCATGCTCGATCAGTGGGAACGCGAGCATCCCGGTCGCAGCGAGATCATGTTCCGCGCGCTGACGAATGTCGCGCCTTCGCAACTGGCGGACTTCAATCTTTTCGACTTCGCCTCGCTCGGCGCACGCGGCGACGCGAAGCGCGCCGATGCACATGGGTGGCTGGCGGGTGAAGCGCCGGACACTGGCGCAAATCCAACCACTGCCGTCAGTCCGGCGCAAGCCCGAACCCAGTGACTTTGCCCTTGATTCCAGAGACCTTGGGCCCCGGCTTGCGCCGGGGTGACGAGAACTGATGCGACTCTGATCCTCACCCCCCAATCCCATTCCCCAATGTTTTTTCGCAATCTCACGCTCTTCCGTTTTTCTCCCCAAGTCGCCGAATCGCTGGCCGAACTCGAAGCCGCACTCTCCGCGCACGCTCTGCGCCCCTGCGGGCCGCTGGAGTCGGTAACACGCGGCTTCGTCTCGCCATTCGGGCCGGAATCCGAAGTGCTGGCGCACCAGATCGGCCACGCCACCTTGTTCACGCTCGGCTCGGAGGAAAAACTGCTGCCGGCCGCGGTGGTCAACGCCGAACTGGGCTCGCGCCTGCGGCAAGCCGCCGAAAAGCGAGGCCGCCCGGTCGGCGGGCGCGAGCGCAAGCGCCTGAAAGCCGAGGTGCTGGATACCCTGCTGCCACGCGCCTTCGTGCGGCCTTCGCGGCTGAACGCCTACGCGGATACGAAAAACGGCTGGCTGGTGCTGGACACCGCCAGCCGCAAGGCCGCCGAGAACGCCCTGACTGCGCTGCGCGAGGCGCTGGGCAGCTTCCCGGCCCTGCCGCTGGCCCCCTCGGAAACCCCACGGGCGCTGATGACCGGCTGGCTCACCCATGGCAAGTTGCCGAAAAGCCTGGAATTCGCCGATGAATGCGAGCTGCGCGACCCGGCCGGCGGCGCGGTGGTGCGCTGCCGCCGCCAGGAACTGGAAAGTGCGGAGGTCCGGGAGCATCTCAAGCGCGGCAAGCAGGTGTTCCAGCTGGGCCTGACCTACGATGGCCGGATCGGCCTGGTGCTGGGCGAGGACCTGGCCATTCGCAAATTGCGCTTTCTTGACGTGGTGCAGGATACGCTCGACAACTCTGGCGGCGGATCAGCCGCCGATGAGCTGGATGCACGTTTCGCGCTGATGAGCGGCGAGCTGGAGCGGCTGTTGCATGGACTGTCCGAGTGGTTCGGGTTGCAGCGACCCGATGAATGAGGTCGGTGACGTAATGACGGGCGACTGGGTCGAGCTGGCGGGGCGCGGCGGCACCATCAAGGTGCTTAAAGCCGTGCACCCGCGCGCGCGCCGGCTGCGCCTCACCGTCACCCCGCGCGGCGCGCGGATTTCCTATCCGCGCGGCACCCACCCGGCGCAGGTGTACGCGTTCCTGCGCGAACATTCCGACTGGCTCGAACGCAAACTCTCCGAATTGCACGTGCCGCGGCGCGGGCCGCCGCCGTTGCGCGTAGGCGTGCCAACCCTGATTCCGCTGCGCGGCGAAAGCGTCGAATTGATCTGGCGCGAGAGCGATTACCCGCACGTCGAACACCGCCAGGACGAACTGCGCCTGCACGTGCCGCGGCCGTTCTCGCATGCGCTGCCGATCGCGCGCACATTGCTGGCCACCTTTCTCGAAACCCAGATGCGCCGCGACCTGTCGCGCTGGCTGTCGCATTACGCGCCGCTGCTGGATGCGGCGCCGACCGCGCTGCGGGTGAAATCGCTGAAGAGCCTGTGGGGCAGTCTGGATGCACGCGATCGCGTTACCCTGGATCTCGCGCTCGCGCTCGCACCCACCGCCGCGCTGCGTTACGTGCTGGTGCATGAGCTGTGTCACCTGAAGGTGCGCAGCCACTCGAAGCGATTCTGGAGTTGGGTCGAGAAGCTCTATCCGGATTATCAGGACCAGCGCGACTGGTTGCGCGAGCACGGCGCGATCCTGAAGGCCGAGATGGAACGACTGACCGCGCCGGAAGATTGACGCGCCAACGCGCACCCGGTTAGGTTGCGCGACCGGACCCACGGTGGTGCGTCCGTCGGGGGAGAAATCATGGGCTCGTGGATGCGGCTGGTCGCTGCGCTGGTTGCGTGCGCGTGTTTTTCCGCCTGCCACAAGCAGCCGGATCTGAGTCAGCTGGGTGCGCCGTCGCAACGGCTGGTCGGCCATTGGGTGAGCAACAACGGCGACCACGAGTATTACGGTCCGCTGAATGCCACCGGCACCGGCAGCTTCATCCTGGTGCATGGCGACGCTCATCCGATCCGGCAGCATTACCGGTTGCTGGATGAAGACCCGCGCACCCAGACGGTGCACGTCAACCTGCTCGGCGCCGATGGCAGCGCGACCGGGCAGAGCAGCGTGATTTCGCAAGACGGCGACTCGGCCCGGACGATACTCGGCGGCGCCAAGCTGGCGTTCGCGCGAATGGACGACCGCATCGCCCCGGAGGCCTTGCACGCGCCGGACCCGAAGCCGGCAGCAACGGTCGCGATCGCGCACGCCAGGCCGGCACGTGCATCACCGGCTTTCGGGTTGCCGGCCAATCTGCCGGATGGCGAATACCACCGCGTGCTGGTCCGCTACGACGGCCTGAAACCCGTGTACAAGTGGGAGCCTTTGACCGCGCGCGACAAGACGCCGATCGGCGTGAGGTTCTCACCTTCGCACGCGGTCGTGCAGCATCAGTCCTACAAGATCTGGTTGCACGCCACTGCGGCCGCCATGCTGCTGATCACCACCTTGCTGTTCGCGAGCGAACTCGACGCGGCAGCGCTGCTGACGGGCTGGGCCGTCGCACTCGCCATCGCCGGCATCGGTATCTTCCTGCTGGATTGGCCGCTGGTCGCCGGAATCCTGGAGATCTTCACCGCGCTGGTGCTGGTGTTCAAGGCGATGTTCCAGAAGTCGGATTTGCTGTCGTAGCGTGGAACGCACGGACCCGGCGATCGCTACGGCATGAGGACGAATCGCGTGATGGCATCGGCGCTTTCCCGCGCCCGCTCCATGATGGACATGTGCCCGCAGTCGCTGAATTCGGTGACGCCGATCTGCGGCGCGGATTTCAGGTCGTCGCGGATCGCGTCCAGCGCAGAAATGTCAATGATCCGGTCCTGCCGGCACCAGATCGCCAGCGTCGGCGCCGTCACTTTCGGCAGCGCGGCGGTCAGCACGTCGCGCTGATCGGGTGAGGCGATTTCCTTCAGCACGCGATCGTCGAAATCGCGATCGCGAATCGCGCGATGGACGAACACGTCCTGGATGCGCGGTGGCAACCACGGCGGATGCGCGAACAGGCTCTTTTGCAGTTTTGCGAAATCCGCGCGGTTTTGCAGATCGAACGGATTGCGCCCGGCCTTCAACTCGCGCGTGAACGCGTTGTCCTTGAACGGCACGCCGGCGCTGTCAATCAGGACCAGCGCGCCGACATCACCCGGATGTTGCGACGCATACAGTCCCGCGATCGCCCCGCCCATCGAATGCCCGGCCAACGCGATACCGCCCGGATGCAGCGCCTGCACGAACTGGCGCAGCCGCTTCGCCTGCGCGGGATACCCGTAGTCGCCGTTCGCGATGCGCGACGAGGCGCCCCATCCGGGCAGATCGGGAATGATCAGGTGGAAATTCGATGCGAGGAACGGCGCCATCGGCAACCAGGTTTCCTTGTTGCCCATGTAGCCGTGCAGCAGGATCAGCGTCGGTGCGTTGTCCTTGCCGCCCTCGTAATACACCCAGCGCGTATCGCCAGCCTGCACGGATTTGGTCTGCAGGCCCGCGCGCTGCGCCTGAACCCTCTCCGCTGCGCGCAACAGCCATTGCGGTGCGGCGAAGTAGACGATCGCCAGCGCCGCGATGATCAAGCCGACCAGCAGGCCGAGCAGTTTCAGCCGCTGCTTGACGCGACGGATCAGGATCACGCGTTGGTTTTCGTCCATGCCGGCACCGTTCGTGCTGATGCTTCGACAAGCTCGGCACAGGCGCGCCGCGCGTATCGAAGCACGAACCGCTCCCCTTCGATACCCCAGGGCGAACGGTTCGAGTGGGGTTACTTGCTGGCGGTTTTCCCGGCCCGCGGCTTCGCTTGCGCCTTCGCGAACACGCGCTCGATCGCCGTGCGCGTGATCGGATGGTAGCCGTCCTTGGCCCGGGCGTAGTTCTGCTCCGCGAACGCCAGGCCTTCCGGCGTTTTCGCGAATGCCGAATACACCGGCAGGGTGAGATAGATGCGGCCGATGCGGGTCATGTGCCCGGCCGCGGCATTCCAGACCGACTTGTCGCCGGCGGCGATCGCGTGCACGTACCAGCGCATGCCGATCTCGGCATTGGGCGTACCGGTGAGGTGCCAGGCCGCGTCCAGTTGCCGCATTTTCGCCAGCGGCGGCACATCGGGCAGACGATCGAGGAAGTACATCCACTCCTGCGTGTTCCAATCCTTCGCGCCCAGCTTGTCGGCCGCAACTTTTCCGGCGAGGAAATCCGCGCGTTCCTTATCGATCGCATCGAAGCGCGGCGAGTCCGGAATCGGCGCATCTTTCGGAATGCCCGCGCCGTACACCCATTCCTTCACCTCGTCCCAGCTCATCTTGCCCGGATACTTGTCAATCAGGTTGGACTTGAGATTCGCCAGCATCTGTTCGGTGGTGATGCTGTGCCAGGCGAAGTGGTCGAAGTAGCCCTTGAGCCAGGCGTCGAAGTGTTCGCGGCCGAAGCGCTGCTCCAGCGTGCGCAGGAACCAAGAGCCCTTGTCGTAGGCCACGTCGGACAGTTCGTCGTCCGCATCTATCCTGCGCGGTTGCGGCGCAAGCCGCTGCGCGTTTTCCGGCATCTTCCCGATGGTCTTCTGCAGGTTGCGCTCGGCCAGCAGCACTTCCTCGTCCGCCAGCGCCTTGCCGTACAGGGCTTCGGTGATGCGGCCCTGCACGTAGGTGGTGAAACCCTCGTTCAACCAGCCGTCGCGCCAGGTCGCCATCGTCACCAGGTTGCCCGACCACGAATGCGCCAGCTCGTGCGAGACCACGCTGACCAGGCTCTTGTCGCCAACGATGATGGTCGGCGTGGCGAAGGTCATGTTCGGATTTTCCATGCCGCCGAACGGGAACGACGGCGGCAGCACGAGGAGGTCGTAGCGGCCCCAGCGGTACGGCCCGTACAGCGACTCGGCGGTCGCGATCATCCTCTCGGTGTCTTCGAATTCGTGCGCGGCTTTCTGCACCACGCTCGGCTCCGCATACACCGCGCTGCGCGGACCGGTTTCACGCACGTCCAGATCGCCCGCCGCGATCGCCAGCAGATAGGAAGGAATCGGATGCGCCTGGGTGAATTCGAAGGTGCCGTCGAGCGGATGCCTGGGATCGTTCGGCGCACTCATCACCACGCGCACGTTCTTCGGCGCGGTGACGACCGCGTGCCAGGTGAAGCGGATCGCCGGTGAATCCTGACACGGCACCCACGAGCGCGCGTGGATGGATTCGGATTGCGAGAACATGAAGGGCGTTTTCTTGCCGGCCGTTTGTGCGGGATCCAGCCACTGCAGGCCCGACGCGTCCGGCGAAGTCGCGTACGCGATGCGCACGTGCGTGGCGCGCCTGGGCATTTCGACCGTCAGCTTGCTGCCCAGCGCCTTGTCCGCCGGAGCCAGCGTGTACTTCAGCGGCGTGGCCTTGCCGTTCGCGTCCACCGCCTCGATGCGCTTGATGTGCAGGTCGCGGGTATCCAGCACCAGTTGCGTGGCCTGGCGGTTCTTCCAGTCCAGGTCCAGCGTGGCGGTTCCACTCAGTTCCTTCTTGCCGAAATCCACGGCGAGGTTCAGATCAATGTGCTTCACCTGCACCTGATCGGGTTGCGCATACGAGTGCGGCTCGGCCGCAACAACGACGGGCGGCAGCAACAGCATCAGCGGCGCGAGAAGAAGAAGACGGCGCAACATCGCGGACTCCGGCATGGGCAAAGCCCCGAGTATGCCAGTGGCACGACGGCGCGGCCTGTGTTGGAAGGCGCAGTGGGCGCGCTGAATCGCTGGGACCGCGAATCAGGGGCAGGCCATCTTCAACGCCGGGCCGTAGGTGTTGCGGAAATACGCAAGGTAAAGCGGTCGCCCGTTCTCATCCTTGCCCTTGTACACGCCAACCGGCGCGGGCTCCATGTCAGCATTCCATTTCTTCACAGCCAGCCCCGCGCGCATGTGCATGCGGGTGGCTTCGTCCACCACGTCGAGTTCGTGCCGGGTGGCTCGCCGAAGCGAGAACTTCTGCGGATACAGGCCGCCGCGCGCAACCAGTTCATAACCGTCGAGGCTGGTGCGCACCTCGATGACGAAACCGGCGTCCTGCCGCGTCCCGGCGGAATTCGGCACCGCCATGAAACACCCCATCAAATCACCGATCGGATCGAACCCGACATCCATCGTCTCGGACTGCTGGTCCTGGGCGCAGGGCGTGTCCTGATAGGCGACCTGCCCGCCGTGCGTGCACTTGTAGACCTGTGCGGATGCAATGGAAGAACACAGCAACAGCAACAACGCCAGAACGAAGCGCATCATTCCCCCCGGATGCGAAAGCTCAGATTTTGTATCCGCGATGGATCGCGACGATGCCCGCGGACAGGTTGCGCACCTGCACGTTTTGGAAACCGGCCGTCTCCATCATTACGCGCAAGGTGTCCTGATCCGGATGCTTGCGGATGGATTCTGCGAGGTAGCGATAACTCGCCTCGTCGCCGGCGATCAGCTTGCCGATGCGTGGCAGCACCTGGAAGGAATGGAAGTCGTACAGCGGCCTCAGCCACTCCTGCTGCACGCGCGAGAACTCCAGGATCAGCGCACGGCCGCCGGGTTTCAACACGCGTTGCATTTCTTCCAGTGCATGCTGCTTGTCGGTGACGTTGCGAAGGCCGAAGGCGATCGTCACCGCGTCGAACGAGTCATTCGGAAACGGCAGCGCCTCGGCATTCAACTGCGCCCAGCGCAGCCTTTGCAGCAGGCCGCGGTCGAGCAGGCGATCGCGGCCGGTGCCCAGCATCGCCGCATTGATATCGCCGACGACGACTTCGCCCTTCTCGCCCACACGCGGCAGCAGCAAGGCGGCAATGTCGCCGGTGCCGCCGGCCAGGTCCAGCACGCGGTCGCCGGGGCGCACACCGGACGTCGCGACGAACAGCCGCTTCCACAGGCGATGCACGCCGAACGACATCAGGTCGTTCATCAGGTCGTACTTGCCGGCGACCGAGGTGAATACTTCGCCGACCAGTTTCTGT
Source organism: Rhodanobacteraceae bacterium (assembly GCA_051961995.1). Lineage (GTDB taxonomy): Bacteria > Pseudomonadota > Gammaproteobacteria > Xanthomonadales > Rhodanobacteraceae > 66-474. The sequence continues at coordinate 9,599 of JBQCCR010000010.1, forward strand.
TTTTCGCGCAACGGCACTTCGCGGTAGCCGAAGTGCGTGGTTTGCGGCGATTGCGGATCGTTCATCCGCGCATCTTACCGCGGCGGTCAGCCACTGCTGCCCGACGCCGGATACGTCTGTGCGCCACCGGCGGGAACCGGCGCGCTGAAGGGCGTGGGTTGCGGCGTGCCGGCCGGCGGCGGGGGCGGATAGGCCGGTTGCGGCGGACCGTAAGCCGGCACGTCCTCGACCGGCGCGCCGGAACCTGGGGGATACGAGGACGACGGCGCTCGCTGATCCACCGGCGGAACGTAGTGGTAACCCGGCGGCGGCAGCTCCTGATCGCCCGGCGGCGGCGTCACCACGCCGCACGCGTAGGCTTCCCACGATTGCTCGCCGTCGCGCGGCTCGCCCAGCGGCACGACGGTGTCGGCGTGCATCTGCGCGGCCTGATTGCGCGCCATGATTTCCAGTTCGTCGCGTACCTTGATGTCGTTGCGATCCACCGGCCCGACCCGGCTCAGCACCGACACCGTGACCTTGCCGATGTCACGGCACGGGCGAATGCCGGTGTTGCCGTTCCAGGCAACGCGCACGCTCTGCCCGCCCGGATCGAGCACGATGCCGTAGGTGCAAGCCGAAAGCAGGGCGACGCCCGCGAGCGGCATCCAGCGCAAAGTGGATTTCATCGTGAACTCCCGTGCAGGGCTGAACGCAGAAGATAGTTTGCGCCGGCTGAACGCTGGCGCGATTACACTGGGCGGACGACAAGGAGCTTCGCATGCAACGTTGTCTGGTCACCGGCGCCAACCGCGGGCTCGGCCTGGAATTCACCCGGCAATTGCTGGAGCGCGGCGCGCGCGTGCTGGCCTGCTGCCGCGATCCGGCGCACGCGGACGATCTGGAAGCATTGCACAAGCAGCATGGCAAGGAACTGATCGTGCACGCGCTGGATGTCGCGGATGCGGAGGCCATTGCCGCGTTGCCGGAGGTGGCGGCAAAGCATCTGCAGCGGATTGACCTGCTGGTCAACAACGCGGGCGTGCTGGTGTCGGGCGAACGCTTCGGCAACGTGCAATTCGAATCGTTGATGCACAGCTTCGCGGTGAACGCCGCCGCCCCCTTGTTGATCACGCAGGCGCTCAGTCCGCTGCTGCTGCGCGGGAACAAGCCGCGCGTGCTGTGCGTATCCACGCAGCTGGCTTCGATCGCGCAGGCTTCCGGCTTCCGCACGTTGAGTTACGCGATGAGCAAGGCTGCCCTGAACATGGCGGTGAAACGGCTGGCCGCGGAACTCGGTTCGCGCGGGATCGTGGTGATGGCCTTTCATCCGGGCTGGGTGAAGACCGACATGGGCGGCGAAAGCGCCACCCTGCCGCCGGAGACCTCGGTGCGCGCGATGTTCGGCATCATCGAGCACGCCACGCCTGAAGAGGGCGGGAAATTCCTCGCCTATGACGGTGCGCCGCTGCCCTGGTGAACGGGATCGCGCGGACCGCATCCGGCACCGGCCGGGCGCATTGTGCAAGGATGCACCGATGCGCGCGTCCAAAAGCCTTCGTCCGCCGAGAGTGCAAGCTTATTCCCCTTCGCGTCCTCTGCTTTTTCGCACCCTTGGGCTCGTGCTGTTCTTCTCCTTGGGCCTGCCCACGTGTTCCGCGGTCGCCGGGCCCATCCGCAGCGCGCGCGGTGAAGCTTACGGCAACGACGGCCGGTTGCTGTTCACCCAGACGCACTATTGGTACGCCGATGACGCCGGCGAGCCGCGCGGGTTCACCTTGTATTCGTGTCCCGATGGCCATGCCTTCGCGCGCCGTGCTTCCGATTACGGCACGCACCCGGACACGCCGGACTTTGCGCTGGAGATCGCGCCGACCGGCTACCGCGAAGGCGTGCGCGGCGAGGGCGCGCAGCGCATCGTCTACGTGCAGCGCCGTTCCGACCGTCCCGAGCAGGATGCGCCGCTGCCCGGTGCCGAACACCCGGTGATTGATGATGGTTTCAATGCCTACGCGGCCGCACATTGGGACGCACTGATGTCCGGACACAAGGTCCCGATCCAGTACCTGGTGCCAAGCCGGCATCGCTTCTATCACTTCCGCATCGTGAAGGCGGACGATGCGAATCCGGACGAGTTGCGCCTGCGCATGCAATTCGATTTCTGGTTCGGGCGCTTCCTGCCGCACGTGTACGTGGTGTACGACACCGCCTCGCGCCACCTGATCCGCTACGAAGGCATTTCCAACATCCGCGATGGCAACGGCGACAACGTGCACGTGCGCATCGAGTCGCCGGTGAGCGAGCGCCGCGACGACGTGCCGCGCGCGCAACTGGATGCCGCACTCGCGACCCCGCTGGATGGCCGTTGCGCGTTGTGACGGATAATGCGGCGATGCTGCATGTCATCCTGCACCAACCTGAGATCCCGCCCAACACCGGCAACGTGATCCGCCTGTGCGCCAACACGGGTGCCTCATTGCACCTGGTCCGCCCGCTGGGCTTCGATCTGGACCATGCCAAGTTGCGTCGCGCGGGCCTGGACTACCACGAGTTCGCGCGCGTGGTGGTGCACGACGACCTGGACGCCTGCCTCGTCGCGCTCGGGGCGCCGCGCGTGTTCGCCTTCACCACCCGCGGCAACGTGCGGCACACCGATACGCGCTTCGAAGAGGGCGACGCGCTGCTGTTCGGCTGCGAGACCCGCGGCCTGCCGGAGGCGGTGCTCACGCAGGTTCCGCAGGAGCGGCACGTGCGCCTTCCGATGATGCCCGGCAACCGCAGCATCAATCTTTCCAACGCGGTCGCGGTGGCGGTGTACGAGGCGTGGCGGCAGCTGGGGTTTGCGGGCTCGGTGCAGGGTTAGCGTGGCAGGAGCCTGCGTGCAGGCGACCACGGAACTCCACACAGGGAGTGGAACGGACGCGCGCCGAGCGCGAGCGCTCCTGTAGGGAAGGACACACCACAGGCTACAATCGCCGGATGAGCGTGCGCCCCGCCAATCACTGGTTGCCCTTGCCCTTGCGCCGGTTCGGTGGACGGGCCGTGGAGCGGGCGCTCAATCGCCTGGTCGCACTCGATCCGGAGACGCGTGCCGCGCTGGCGAAGCTGGACGGCCGCCGCATAGGCGTGCATCTGCAAGGCGCCGAACTCGCTTTCGATCTCGCCGTGCATCAGGGAGCGCTGTGCGTCGAGCCGCCACAGGAGGCCGATGCGGACGCAAGCGCCACGACGAGACCCGACCTGCGCGTGACCGCGACACCTTTTTCCCTGCTCGCGCTGGCGGTGCCGCGTGAAGGCGACACGCTGCCGCCCGGCAAGGTCGAGATCGCGGGTGATGCGGAGCTGGCGCGCCGGCTGGAAAAACTCGCGCGCGAATTCGCGCCGGACATGGAAGCCGCGTTCGCGCGCACCTTCGGCGAAGTGCTCGGCGTGGCGATCGCCCGCGCGCTGCGCGAGGCGAGACGCTGGTTGGGCACCCGCGCGCAACACGCCGGCGCCGATACCGCCGACTGGCTGCGCGACGAGGCGCGCCTGGTGGTGCCGCGTGGCGAGCTCGATGATTTCCTGGATGAAGTGGACGCGCTGCGCGAACGCACCGAGCGGTTGCAGGCGCGCGTCCAAAGATTGCGAGGGCGCGCCGCATGACGCCGCTGCGACTGCTGCCACGCGTGGCGCGCGTTGCCGCGATCCTGGTGCGTTACCGGCTGGATGAGCTGATAGACGAGACACACGTCATGCGCCCGCTGCAGTGGGCGCGCATCTTCCTGCCGCGCGCGCGCAAGGAGATCGCGGCGCTCCCGCGCGGCGCGCGTCTGCGCCTGGCGCTGACGCAACTCGGGCCGATCTACGTCAAGGCCGGTCAGGTGCTGTCCACGCGGCGTGACCTGCTGCCGGACGATGTTGCCGAAGAGCTGGCGCTGTTGCAGGATCAGGTGCCGCCATTTCCCGGTACGCAGGCACGCGCGATCGTGGAAGAGGCGCTGCGCGCGCCGATCAGCACGCTGTACGCGCGCTTCGACGAGACGCCGCTCGCTTCCGCCTCCATCGCGCAGGTGCATCCGGCGGCGCTGCCGGATGGCCGCGAGGTCGTCGTCAAAGTCGTGCGCCCCGGTATCCGGCGGGAGATCGCGCGCGACCTGGACCTGCTGCACGCGCTGGCCGCGCTGGTCGCGCGCTGGCATCCGCAGGCCGACAAGATCCGGCCGCAGGACGTCGTGGAAGAAATCGAGAAGACGCTTTACCACGAACTCGACCTGCAACGCGAAGCCGCCAACGCGAGTCTGCTCAGGCGCAATTTCGCCGAGTCGCCTGACCTGTACGTGCCGGAAGTGTTCTGGTCGCACACCAACGAGCGCGTGTTCACGATGGAACGCGTGCACGGCATTCCCGCCGACGACATCGCCACGCTGGATGCAGCCGGGATCGACCGCAAGCACCTCGCCGCGATGGGGGTGCGCCTGTTCTACACGCAGGTGTTCCGCGACAATTTTTTCCACGCCGATGCGCATCCGGGCAACATCTGGGTGGATACCTCGCGGATCGATGAGCCGCGCTTCATCGCACTGGATTTCGGCATCATGGGCACGCTGCCGGAAGCCGACCAGTACTGGCTCGCCGAAAATTTCATGGCACTGTTCCAGCGCGACTACCAGCGCATCGCGCACCTGCATGTCGCTGCCGGCTGGGTGCCGCGCACGGTTCGCATGGACGAACTGGAAAGCGCGGTGCGCACCGTGTGCGAGCCGTATTTCACCCGCCCGCTGTCGGAAATCTCGCTGGCCGAGGTGATCGCGAAGCTCTTCAACACCGCGCGCCAGTTCGAGCTGACCATCCAGCCGCAACTGATCCTGTTGCAGAAGACGCTGCTGAACATCGAAGGGCTGGGCCGGCAGCTCGACCCGCAGATCGACATCTGGGCGGTGGCGTATCCGGAGCTGAAACGGATCCTCGCCCGGCGCTACAACCCGCTGCGTCTCGCCCGCGAGATGCGTAAGCGCGTGCCGGAATGGCTGCATATCGCGCCGCGCATTCCCGACCTGGTGCACGAAGGCCTGCAGCAACTGGCACGCGGCACCACGCGCGTGGACGTGACTTCGCAGGAATTGCAATTCCTGCATGCCGCGCAACGCGACACGCAGCGCCGGATCCTCGCGGCTTCCTTCGGCGGCGCGATGCTGGTGTGCGCGGCGCTGCTGTTCGCCTTCGCGCCGGCGCGGGCGCCTTGGCTGGAAGCGGTCGCGCTTGGCCTCGGCATGCTGTCATTCGTATTTGCATGGCCGTGGCGCAAGCGCTAGCTGGCACGCGCTGCGCCGCATTCTCGATGGTGGTCGTTCCGGGGCACTTTTCCGCCCGGGAAAGTGAATCCGGAATCCAGTGACTTTGATCTTCGTGCAGAGACACCGGGTCCCGGTTTGCGCCGGAATGAGGGCACTGGTTGCGCGCACTCGCCGCAATTCCGGCTACATTTCCCCCATGCGCATCTCCCCGCACATCCAGATCCCCGACTCCGAACTGACCGAGCGCTTCCTGCGTGCGGACGGACCCGGCGGGCAGCACGTCAACCGGACGGAAAGTGCGGTGGAGTTGCGTTTCGACGTCGCGCATTCGCCGTCGCTGCCGGAAGACGTGCGCGCACGCGTGCTCGGCAGGCGCGATCGCCGGCTCACCGAAGACGGCGTACTGGTGATCCAGGGCAGGCGCTTTCGCGATCAGGCGCGCAACCGCGACGACGTGCGCGAGCGCCTGATCGAATTGCTGCGCGGCGCGCTGCACGCGCCGAAGAAGCGCGTCGCGACCAGGCCAACGCGCGCTTCGAAGGAACGCCGGCTGGTGGGCAAGCAGAAGCGCGGCCAGATCAAGCGCGGCCGTTCGCGCAGCTGGAGCGAAGATTGAGCCCTTCCCGCACGCGCGCCCAGCCCGCCCTTCCCCCGCATGTGGGGAAAGGAGACGAGCGCCCAGCGCGAGTGGGATGGGACCCCTCCACGCGGAAGAGCCCGGGTGCGCCATTGCCGCCATTTCCGCCGCCGCGCATGCCGCAGTTTCCCGACCGCGGCTGGCGCAGGATCTTTCGCGCCCTGGTGCGCCGGAGCGGCTGGCGCCTGGAAGGTGAACTGCCGGACGTGCCGCGCGCGGTGCTGATCGCCGCGCCGCATTCGTCGTGGTGGGACGGCGTGCATGGCCTGCTGTTCAAGGTTGCGATGGGCGTGGATATTTCCTTCATGGCCAAGGACGAACTGTTCGCGGGCCCGCTGGGTTGGCTGTTGCGCAAACTGGGCGGCATCCCGATCCAGCGCCGCGCCGCGCACGGCGTGGTCGAACAGATGCACGAACTTTTTCGCACACGCGAGAAACTGTGGCTCGGCATCACACCGGAAGGCACGCGCAAGCGCGTGGCGCATTGGAAGAGCGGCTTCTGGCACATCGCGCGCGATGCCGGCGTGCCGATCGTGCCGGTGTATTTCGATTATCCGCGCAAGGTGATCGGCGTCGGGCCGCTGTTCGAGACCACGCCGGATATGGAAGTGGACATCGCGGCGCTGCGGGCGTTTTACCGACCGTTCAAGGGCAAGCATCGGGACGTGTGATCTCCGTCATCCCGGCGCAGGCCAGGATCCAGCGCCTTTGCAAAAAATTCCAAGGCGCCGGATGCCGGGTTCCGTTCCGGATGCCGGAACGGCCCTGGATTGACGAACAAGATGGACCACCCCTTCACCGCTGCGAATGCGCCGCTTCGTACTCGCGCTGCATCGCCAGGTCGGGCTCGATCAGGTCCACGAACGCGCGCGCTTCCGGTGAAAGATGTTTGCCCTTGCGCATCACCACGCCATAACTGCGCTGCGGGAAATACGCGCGCATGTTGCGCACCACCAGCCGGCCCCGATCCGCATCGGTCAGGCAAATGCCGGTGACGATCGAAATGCCCAGCCCCATCTCGACATACTGCTTGATGATCTCCCAGCCGCCGACTTCGATGGCCACGGTGTACGGCACCTTGCGCTGCTGGAACACCAGATCCACCAGCCGATACGTCGTCAATCGCTGCGGCGGCAGGATCAATCCGTACGGCGAGAGATCCTGCAACTGGATCGTCTCGCGCTCCGCCAGCGGATGCCCGACGGGAAGGATCAGCATCGGATCGAACCGGCGGAACGGCTGATAGCTGATGTCGTGCGGCACATCCAGCATCGAGCCCACCGCGAAATCCGCCTGATCCGAGCGCAGCAACGCGAGTCCGTCCTTGCCGGTCACGTTGGCCAGTTGCAGGCGCACTTCAGGGCGGCGTTCGCGATAGGCCGCGACCAGCGGCGGCAGCAGATACTGGATGGTCGAGGTGCCCGCGGCGATGGTCAGCTCGCCCGCGCTCAACCCCGAGAGCGCGGAATGGAAGCGCGCATCCAGTGCGTCCAACCCTTCGATCAGCGGGCGGGCCTGCTCGAACAGCGTTTGGCCCGCGCGAGTCAGGGTGATGCGCTGACGGCGGCCCCGCTCGACCAGTTGCGCGCCGAGTTCCCGTTCCAGCGCCTGCAGCTGAAGACTCACCGAAGGCGGCGACAGGAACAGCGCTTCCGCCGCGCGCGCCAGCGTACCCAGCCGGGCGATGGTGACGAACGCGCGCAGTTGCCGGTAGCGGCTGCCCTTGTAATAGAAACGCGCCGTCTCGCCTTCGGGTGACGGGGCGCTTTTGCCTTTGCCGCTGGGTTGCCGGGAGGCCATGGTGGATACGCGGGTAAAGCTTACATTGATTTTATCAAAGTTTCTGATTGACACGTTTGCTTTGTCAATTCCTGACAATGAATCTACCCTCGAAGGCCACAAGCTCAGCGAGGAAACGGCCATGGCGGTTGCAATGGACATGCTGCAAACCCGCGCGGGCGCTCAATTCCCGACGCTTCTCCATCCGACCCAGGCCGAAATCCTCCAACCCCGGGCATTGGCGCTGCTGGGCGACTTGCACCGCCGTTTCGAGTCGCGCCGGCAGGCGCTTCTGGCCGAACGCGCCGCCGCGCAGGCACGTTTCGACGCCGGCGAGTTGCCGGATTTTCGGCCCGACACGCTGGCCATCCGCACCGGCGAATGGGCGGTCGCGCCGATCCCGGCAGTACTCGCCGACCGTCGCGTCGAGATCACCGGCCCGACCGAGCGCAAGACCGTGATCAACGCGCTGAACTCCGGCGCCAACGTGTTCATGGCTGACTTCGAGGATTCCACCACGCCCACCTGGGCCAATCTGCTCGAAGGCCAGCTCAACCTGCGCGATGCGGTCAACGGCGACATCGCGTATCAGGCGCCGAACGGCCGCGAGTACCGGCTGAACGCGCAGACCGCGATCCTGATGGTCCGCCCGCGCGGCTGGCACCTGCCCGAGCGCAACCTTGAAATTGATGGCGAGCCGGTTTCCGGAGCCTTGTTCGACTTCGCGCTGTTCGCCTTCCACAACGCGCCCGCGTTGCACGAACGCCGGCTCGGCCCGTTCTTCTATCTGCCGAAGTTGCAGAGCATGGAAGAAGCCGCGCTGTGGGATGCGGTGATGGAACACACCGAACGCGCGCTCAAGCTGCCGGTCGGCAGCTTCAAGGTCACGGTGTTGATCGAAACCCTGCCCGCGGCGTTCCAGATGGATGAAATCCTGCACGCACTGCGCCGCCGCGTGGTCGGCCTCAACTGCGGGCGCTGGGATTACATTTTTTCCTACATCAAGACGCTGCGCGCGCATCGCGACCGCGTGCTGCCCGAACGCGGGCAGGTGCAGATGACCGTGTCGTTCCTGCGCCGCTATTCGCAGTGGTTGATCAAGACCTGCCATCGCCGCGGCGCGTTCGCGATGGGCGGCATGGCCGCGCAGATCCCGATCCGCGATGACGCGGCGGCGAACGAAGTCGCACTCGACAAGGTGCGCGAGGACAAGCTGCGCGAAGTGCGCGACGGCCATGATGGAACCTGGGTTGCGCACCCCGCGCTCGTCGCCGTGGCGCGCGAAGTGTTCGACGCGCACATGCCCACGCCCAATCAGTTGCACGTCGAGCGCAACGACGTGCACGTCACCCGCGACGCGTTGCTCGCGCCGTGCGGCGGCACCATCACCCGCGCGGGTTTCGACAACAACGTGGAAGTGTGCCTGCACTATCTCGCCGCGTGGCTGGACGGCATGGGCTGCGTGCCGATCCATCACCTGATGGAAGCCGCCGCCACCGCGGAACTCGCACGCGCTCAGTTGTGGCAGTGGCTGCATCACGACGAAGCGCAGCCGCTGTGCTTCGACGACGGCACGCCGATCACCTTCGCCGCGTTCGATCGCGCACTCGCGGCGTTCGCGCATGAATTGCGCGGCAGTGAGCTGCCCGGGGCCGCGCGCGCGGACGAAGCCGCCGCGCTGATCGCCGAACTCACCCACGCGCCGCAGCTCGCCGAGTTCCTGACGCTGCAGGCGTACGAAAGAACTGTGAGCTCTTCCCTTCTCCCTTCGGGAGAGCAGCCATCCATGGCGAAGAGCTCCATGGTGGCGCGCAGCGCCGGATGAGGGTTCGGCTCTTGCGCGAGGTTGGACGGAAGTGATCCCACCGAACCCTCACCCCAACCCCTCTCCCGAAGGAAGAGGGGCTCAAAAGCGGAGTTTCGCAATGACCAAACCCACCGCTCTTCCCACCGCCGAAAAACTGCACCTGGACTGGAACAACAACCCGCGCTGGCGGGACGTGCAGCGCCCCTACTCGGGCGAGGATGTCGCGCGCCTGCGCGGCACGGTGCACATCGAACATTCGCTGGCACGCCACGGCGCCGAGCGCCTGTGGCGCGAGTTGCATGCGGAACCGTTCGTCAACGCGCTGGGCGCGCTCACCGGCAACCAGGCGATGCAGCAGGTGAAAGCCGGCCTGCGCGCGATCTATGTCTCCGGCTGGCAGGTCGCGGCCGACGCCAATTCGGCCGGCGCGATGTACCCGGACCAGTCGCTGTATCCGGCCGACTCGGTGCCGGAAGTCGTGCGGCGGATCAACAACACGCTGCTGCGCGCCGACCAGATCGCGCACGCGGAAGGCAACGATGACACCGACTGGCTGGCGCCGATCGTGGCTGATGCCGAAGCCGGTTTCGGCGGCGTGCTGAATGCGTATGAATTGATGAAGGCAATGATCGACGCCGGCGCTGCGGCGGTGCATTTCGAGGATCAACTCGCCTCCGCAAAAAAGTGCGGGCACATGGGCGGCAAGGTGCTGGTGTCCACGCGCGAAGCGGTGCAGAAGCTGATCGCCGCGCGCCTGGCGGCAGACGTGGCCGGGGTGCCGACGCTGGTCGTCGCGCGCACCGATGCGATGGGCGCGGGCCTGCTCACCTCCGACGTGGACGAGAACGACCGCGCTTTCTGTACCGGCGCGCGCACGGTGGAAGGCTTCTTCGAAACCAAACCGGGCATCGGGCAGGCGATCAGCCGCGGGCTGGCGTATGCGCCGTACGCGGATTTGGTGTGGTGCGAAACCTCGAAACCCGATCTCGTGCAGGCGGAGCAATTCGCACGGGCGATCCGCGCGAAATATCCGGACAAGCTGCTGGCCTACAACTGCTCGCCCTCGTTCAACTGGAAGAAGAACCTGGATGCCGCGACGATCGCTTCGTTCCAAAAGCAGCTCGGCGAGATGGGCTACAAGTTCCAGTTCATCACGCTGGCCGGCTTCCACGCGCTCAACCATTCGATGTTCGCGCTGGCGCGCGATTACCGCGCGCGGCAGATGGCGGCGTACGTGGAATTGCAGGAAGCCGAGTTCGCGGCCGAGACGGACGGCTATACCGCCGCGCGCCACCAGCGCGAGGTCGGCACCGGCTATTTCGACACGCTCAATCAGGTCATCGCCGGAAGCACATCCTCGCTGTCGGCCCTGCACGGCTCGACCGAGCAGGCCCAGTTCACGCGCAGCGCGGCGTAGCGGCGCAGACCAGGTGCCCGCAACAAATGTTTTGGCGCCACCCCGGCGACGGAGCTCTTGGCCATGGACGGCCGCCGGCCCAGTGACTTTCAGCACCCGGCCACGATCCGGCGGCAGACCCAGTTCCACGCCACGTGCGGTGGCGCCCAGGCGCGCCCCTACCGGCATCACACTTCCGCCCGCACAAGCCCTAATATTGCGGTACTATCCGGTGTGCTTTGCCTCAAGGGGGAGGCAGCGGTGTCCGCTCAAACCCAGGCAGTTCTCGAAACCCCGGTTCCGCAGGCGTCTTCGCGCATTACGCGGTTGCCGCGGCAATTGTCCGACCAGGAATTCTCGCTGCTCGCCTCCTGTGGCGAGCGCCGCGAACTCCAGCCGGGCCAGACCGTGTTCAAGCGCGGCGAATTCGGCCGCGCGATGTTCGTGATCGATTCCGGCCGCGTGTTGCTGGAATTCGCCGGCGACCTGCCCGACAAACTGATCGGTCCACGCGAATACTTCGGCGAACTGGCGCTGTTCATCGGCAATCACGCGCGCTCCGGCGGTGCGATGGCCGCCGAACCCTGCACGCTCTACGTGATCGAACAGGCCGCCTTCGACGAACTGCTCTCGCGCGCACCGGATACCGTGGCGATGTTCATGCGCCGCTCGTTTGCGTACCTCGTCGCGAGCGAGCAGCAGTTGATCGCCAACTACAAGCGCCGCAACGAAGACCTGATCCAGACCCTGGATTCGCTGCGCCAGACCCAGGATCAATTGCACCTGGCGCGCCGCCAGATCTGCACCGACGACCTCACCGGCCTGTGCAACCGCCGTGGCCTGTACCGCTATCTGGAAAGCATGGGCGAGATGCGCGACCACCAGCGCATGCTCGGCCTGCTGCTGGTGGACCTGGACCACTTCAAGCTGATCAACGATCGCGCCGGGCACCTGATCGGCGACGAGGTGCTGTGCGCGGTGGCCGCCGAAGTGCAGGACGCCGCCGCCGCAACCGATCTGCCGTGCCGCCTTGGCGGCGACGAATTCGCCCTGCTCACCCAGGTGCACGACCAGCGCGAGCTCAACGATCGCGCGCTGCGCATCGCCGAAGGCGTGCGCCAGTTGCGTTTCCGCGGCACGCCGCCGGACCTGTGCGTGTCGGTGAGCGTGGGCGGTTCGCTGTGCCGCGACGAAGCCGGCTGGGCCGTGTGGTACAGCGAAGCCGATTGCGCGCTCTACCACGTCAAGGGTTCCGGCGGCGACGGCGCGCATGTGTTGATGTGAAACGATCAAAGGCAGGAGCCTGCGTGCAGGCCGACCAGCGAGCTCTCGACCACGGAAGGCGGCGAACTCCAAACAACAGGAGCCTGGTTGCAGGCGACCACTTCTCTCGTCACCCGGTGCGTGCGCCGGGCCCGGTGACTTCAATCAGAATCAGTCGAAGAACTCAAAGACGCCGGATTCCGGCCCGTCGATATGCTCAGGGCATGCTCGTGCCGGAATGACGTACAAACTCGCGTGACTGGAACAGGGCCATGAACGCTGAAATCCTCAATATCGAATCGCGTCGCGCCGGCGATCGCGCCGAACCGCAACTGCGCACGCTGGTGGTGTGCGACATCGCCGATTCCACCGCGCTGGTCGAGCGCATGGGCGACCAGAGCGCGGCCAACATCATCCGCAAGCACGATCGCCTCGCGCGCGCGCTGGTGGAGCAGCACCGTGGCCGCGAGATCGACAAGACCGATGGTTTTCTTCTCCTCTTCGATCGCCCGATCCAGGCGGTCGCCTTCGCGCTGGATTACCAGCGCGGCCTGAAACACCTTTCCGCCGCCGAAGGCGTAATCCTGCGCGCACGCGTGGGCATCCACATGGGCGATGTGGTGATCTGGGAAAACGCGCCGGAAGACGTCGCGCGCGGCGCCAAGCCGATCGAGGTGGAAGGCCTGGTGAAACCCGTGGCCGCGCGTCTTGCGCAACTGGCTCGGCCGCAGCAGACCCTGATGTCCATCGCCGCGGCCGGCATCGCGCGCCGCGCGCAAAGTGAACTCGCCCGCGACCTCGCCGCGCGCGTGCACTGGAAGGAACACGGCCGCTACCGTTTCAAGGGCCTGCCCGAGCCGCTGGAGGTGTTCGAAGTCGGCGAGGACAAGATCGCGCCGCTGCACGCGCCGGTTTCCGGCCGCACCGCCAGGAAGATCCTGCCGTGGTGGCGACGGCCGCTCACGCTGGCGGCGGAAGCGGCGATGCTGGCGATCGGCATCGGCTTCGGCGTCTGGTTCCTGCTGCAAAGCCCACCGACGCTGGCGTTCGGTCAACGCGACTGGGTGGTGGTGGGCGACCTGCACAACCTCACCGGTGACCCCCGCTTCGACCAGTCGCTGGATACCGCGCTGCACATCAGCCTGGAACAGTCGCAGTACGTCAACGTGCTGCCGGAACTGTCAGTGCAGCAGACGCTGCAGCGCATGGAGCGCGATCCGGACAAGACCAAGGTGACCCGTGTGATCGGTTCGGAAATCGCGCTGCGCGACGGCGCGCGCGCGCTGATCCTGCCCACGCTGGCCGAGGTCGGCGGGCGCGTGCGCGTGACCGCGGAAGTGGTGGACCCGAACACGCAGACGACGGTGTATTCGGTTTCTGCCGACGGCACCGGCGCGCAATCCGTGCTGCCCTCGCTGGACAGCGTCAGCAAACAGTTGCGCGGCAAGCTCGGCGAAGCGCTGGCGATGGTCAGCAAGGAATCGCAGCCGCTGGCACAAGTCGCAACCTCAAATCTCGATGCACTGAGAGCTTATTCGCTTGGTCAGAACGCTTACGATAAACAAGACTTCAACAGCGCTTCCGAATATTTCACACAGGCGATTCACATAGATCCACATTTCGCCCTGGCTCATATTGAGCTCGCGAAAATATTCAATGGTGAAGACCAACCCGCGAACGCGATGCGGGAAATTCGCGCGGCACAGGCAGATCGTGCACGCCTGACAGCACGCGATGCTCTTTACATCGATGCTATGGGCGCGAGCTACGTCGCGCCGAAGAAGTCGCTAGAAAAATGGAAGCTACTTGCATCAATTTATCCAGATTTCTTTTCCGGTTTGAATGCGTACGCTTATTTCCTTTGGCAGTATGCCAATCGTTTCGAGGACGCAATTCCACCTCTGAAGCTATCCCAATCCGGCAAAAACCCTCGTCGTGCTACTAGCGAATACTTGCTGGGCGCGATGTACGTAGAGTCTGGAAAATACGAAAATGCGTTGCGCGCATTCAAGGGTGCGGTCAATGACGGCACGCATTATCAGAACGCCTACTACGCGAGCGCGTACGCAGCACAACGCAAGTTCCAGGATGCAGCCAAAGTACTGAAACAGGGCAAGCTTTCGGGTACGAGCAGTTTCGATATCAGCGTAGCGAGCACACGTATTGCGATGGCGCTGGATCAAGGAGATGCGCAGGAAGCCAATGCGATACTCAAGTCCACCCAGGCGCAAGCTGCGTCGCTCGGCCCGCGCTTTGTGGGCCGTTATGAGGGTATGGGTCTGAGCATGCACGCGCTGGACGGAACGCCCGCCAAGTCACAGCTTGCGGCGCTCACCGATTACATCGGCAACGAACAAAAGGCGCTCGCGAACGCCGACTTTGGCGATCGCGGCGAACTCAAATTCCAGATCGTGCTGGTCGCCTATCTGGCCGCCCGCGCCGGCGACGTGAAACTCGCCAGGGACGCACTCGCCGCTGCCGGCGCGCTCTCGGAGGCGGATACGCCGGTGCTGGATAACTTGCGCCAAGTGGCGCAAGCCGAAATCGCGCGCGCATCGGGGAACGCGCAACAGGCGATTTCGATTTTGAGACCGCTGCTCGATGGCAGCGAACTTTACATCACCCATGTCGCACTCATGGATGCTGATAACGACGCGAACGACCAGAGCGGCGCAATGAATCAAGCGCGTTGGCTATCGGCGCACCGCGGGCAGGCCTACATGGAATGCAATGTCGAACAGATGCTGACGCCGTTCAACGTCGCGGCAGCCAATATTGCTGCCCGACGGCTGGCGCCGGCAGCGGGCGCGGCGCACAAATAGGCAACGAACGACGGATACGAGGCTGGGCTGTAAGCCCAAGCCCTCCATTACAGTTTGTCAGCTCGACTTGTCAAACACGTTGAGGCGTTTCGTCGCCTGCTCTAAGCACCGAAATCCAATCCCACTGTCGGAATGTTCATCGCAAGACTAGCGTCAGCCGCAGCGTTGGCGAGCTGCTTGTGCCCTTCGGCGAGATGGCTCTTGTCGGCCAGGGTGGTCGGCGCGAGGCAGGTCGCTTTCAGGTTAACGATCGTCTCGTGAGGCACGCCGATTTCCGCCAACGCAGCGGCGGGCTTCTGCTCGAAGCGGCTGCGGAAGTCGTCGTCGGTGGAAAGTTTGTGCAGCAGGGCGAGCGAATGCTCGCGCGAAAGCGTCGAATCGGCCATGGTGGTTCCCCCCTGGTGGACTGGCGAGGGCATTATGCAATTGCCCTGCCAGAGTTTCACGATTCCTTCATCTGGAATCGTGAGGGGCTGCCCCCCAGCGCTTGGACTGGGCTTGCCGGCCCAATCTGCCGCGCTGGAGCGCCCTTATCACCGATTTATCGAGTGACGTCGGCTGAGCCGGCGGGATTCGCTAATCTCTCCGATTTGACCTTCGGGAAGCAGGCATGCACATCCGCCGCTGCGCGACGCTGCTGATCGAGCCGCGCGAAACGATCGGTTTCGACCTGGGCGCGCTGCTGGGAGGCGAAACCGGTGTGCGCACGACCTTGGGCTGGGTGGCGCTGGCCGCGCATCTGGATGAAGAGATTCCGCTGGACGCCCCAGAGGTCGCGCTGCTGGGCGCGGTTTCGCCGAACGCGTGGGTGGCGTTCGATGATCTTGCAAAGAAGCACCCGAGCGAAACGCTGGATGCGCTGCTGGCGAAGGGTCTGATCGTCGCCCAGGACAGCGAAGACGAACATCTGCTCGAACACGCGCGCCGCGACGAGGCGCTGCGCGCCGCGCACTGGCGCGATCTCGCCGCGGTGATGCACCGACACACACGCTGGAAGGACGTGGACACCGAGGAAGCCGAGCGGCGTTTCTCCGAGGCCAGCGAACAGACCTTCCTGGAACGGCTGGGTCCTTCGCCGCCACCGGTGCACGAACGGGTTGCAGCCGCGCAGCGCCTTCCACTGCAACGTCCCGGATCATCCGCGCTGGAAGAACTCTCGGATCGCCGCGTCACCTGCCGCAATTACGATCCGTCGCGCGCGGTGTCGCAGGCGGATTTCTCCGCGCTGATGTATCGCGCGTTCGGCGCGCGCGTGGTCAGCGACTATGCGCCGGGCGTGCAGCTGCTGAAAAAGGGCGTGCCCTCCGCCGGCGGACTGCACGCGACCGAAGCCTACGTGCTGGTGCAGAACGTCGAGGGCGTGGCGCCGGGGCTGTATCACTATCACCCGGTCGCGCATGCACTGGAGCCGCTGCGCGCGCTGGAACCGGAAGCCGCGACCGCGCTGGCGAAGCGCTTCGTCGCCGCGCAGGCGTATTACGCGCAGGCGCACGTGATGATCGCGCTGGTGTCGCGCTTCCCGCGCAATTTCTGGAAATACCGCAATCACGCCAAGGCGTATCGCGCGGTGACCCTGGATGCCGGGCACCTGTCGCAGATGCTGTATCTCGCAGCGACGGAATTGAACCTCGGCGCGTTCATCACCGCGGCGGTCAACGAGGCGGAGATCGAGCAGGCATTCGGCCTGGAACCGATGGAAGAAGGCCCGCTCGCGGTGTGCGGCTTCGGAGTGCGCGCGAGCGAGAAAGTGACGGTGGAGTTCGACCCGGCGGGGAAGGTGTGGCCCGCGCCCCGGTCGTAGGAGCCGGCGGCCTGCCGGCAACCGGCTATGGCCCCCAGAAGAACGTTCGCGCGCAGGCGCGCTCCCACCCGGCTACGCGGCGCGCCGCTTCTTCCACGGCTTGATGTCGGCCAGCGTCTTGCATAATGCAGCCTTGGCCATCGCACGATCATGGTCGTCCTGCAACCCGGTCCAGAAGCCTTCGGAAGTCCCGAAGAACCGCGCCAGTCGCAAGCCGGTGTCGGCGGTGATGGCGCGGTTGCCTGCCACGATTTCCCCGATGCGCCGCTGCGGCACTCCGATTTCTTTGGCGAGCCGATATTGCGTGATGCCCATCGGCTCCAGGAATTCCTTCAGCAGGATCTCGCCGGGCGTGGGATAGGGAACGGTGCGCATTTGAACGGCTCAGTGATAGTCAACGATCTCGACTTCGAAAGCATCGCCATCGCGCCAGATGAAGCAGATCCGGATCTGATCATTGACGCGAATGCTGTATTGACCAGCGCGATCGCCGCGCAACATTTCGAGGCGGTTGCCGGCGGAATCCGCAGGTCCTCCAGACGCTCCGCACGATGGAGGATCGCCAGCTTGCGCATGACCGTGCCTTCAATCGCAATCCAGCGCCGCACACGACGGCCTTCGAACAACGCGCGGGCTGCCTCGTCGCGGAACGATCGAATCATTCGAACGAGTCCATAATAGCGTCACGCGTTAGTATCGTCAAACGTTACTAACCGCCTCCACCCTCCGGTACTGCAGTGCTTCCGCCAGATGTTCGCGGCCGATGTGTTCGGCGTGTGCGAGGTCGGCAATCGTGCGCGCGACGCGCAGCACGCGGTGGTAGGCGCGCGCGGACAGGCCGAGTTTGTCGAGCGCGCGCTGCAGCAGGGCGCGTTCGCAGTCGCCGAGTGCGCAATCGCGTTCGATTTCGCGGGTGGAGAGCGCGGCGTTGGGTTTTCCGGCACGCGCCATCGCAACCGCGCGCGCGGCGATCACGCGTGCGCGCACGCTCGCGGAAGATTCGTCCTGCTCGCGCCGTTGGCCGTCGAGTTCCGACAGCGGCAACCGCGGCACGTCCACGGTGAGGTCAATGCGATCCAGCAGCGGACCGGAGATGCGGCCGCGATAACGTGCGATTGCGTCCGGCGTGCAGCGGCAGCGGCCGTTCGGATCGCCGGCGTAACCGCACGGACAGGGATTCATCGCCGCGACAAGTTGGAAGCGCGCCGGGAATTCGGCCTGGCGGGCGGCACGCGAGATCACGATGCGGCCGGATTCCAGCGGCTCGCGCAGCACTTCCAAAGTGTGCCGATCGAATTCCGGCAGCTCGTCCAGGAACAGCACGCCGTGATGCGCCAGCGAAATTTCTCCGGGCCGCGGATGCGAGCCGCCGCCAACCAGCGCGACACCGGACGCCGTGTGGTGCGGATTGCGGAACGGCCTGCGTTTCCATGCGCCGGGTTCGATCGGCATGCCACAGACGGAACGCACCGCGCAGGCTTGCAGTGCTTCGCTTTCGGTCAGCGGCGGCAGGATGCCGGGGAGGCGCTGCGCCAGCATGGACTTGCCGGTGCCGGGTGGGCCGATCATCAGCAGGTGGTGCGCACCGGCGGCGGCGATCTCCAGCGCGCGCCGCGCGTGCAATTGTCCGCGCACGTCGGCGAGATCGGGATCATCCGTGTGGTCGTCCGTCGCGGATGCCGTGTCCGCCCGCGGCGCCTGCAGCGATTCCGCGCCGCGCAGATGCGCGCAGACTTCCGCCAGTGTGCGCGCCACGCGCACGTCCACGTCGCCGATCAGCGCGGCTTCATGCGCGTTCTCCACCGGCACGATCACGCAGCGTTTTCCACTCCGCGCGCGCAGCAACGCCGGCAGCACGCCGGTGACCGGACGCAGTTCCCCGGAGAGCGCCAGTTCGCCCAGGAATTCGCAGTCGTGCAGCGCCTCGCGCGGCACCTGTCCGCCGGCGGCAAGGATGCCGAGTGCGATCGCGAGGTCGAAGCGACCTCCATCCTTGGGAAGTTCGGCGGGTGCGAGATTAACCGTCACCCGGCGATTGGGATATTCGAACTGGGTGTTCTGGATCGCCACCCGCACGCGGTCGCGCGCCTCGCGCACCGCCGCTTCCGGCAAGCCGACGATGGACGTGTTCGGCAAGCCGCCCGACAAGTGCACTTCCACGGTCACCAGCGGTGCGGTGACGCCTTCTTGTGCGCGGGTGAGGGCAACGGCCAACGACATCTACGGTTCCATGCTGGAGAAAGTCACGGGATTCCGGGCAAACAGCTGCCGTCCATGGCCAAAAGCTTTTTCGCCGGGACGACGACATGAAGCGGTATTCCGACAATGAGGAACGACGTCATCCATGAGCCGCTTTCCCGCCCGCGCCACCTTGGCGCTCGCCCTTCCGTCATTCCGGAGGCGTCCCCATGCGCACTCCGGAACCCAGCATTTTTGTTCCCTCAACTGGATTGCGGCCTCCGTGTCCGCAACGACGGTGAACCACTCCGGCTCGAATCTCAGGCAACGCTCCGCCCGGCCTTCCGCGCGTGCGGAAAGTTCGCATCTCGTATCAATGATCCGTTCGCGCGCTTCGAACGGCTTTCTTCGGGAAACGCTAAGCGGCTTCCAGTTCGGCCACGCGCGTTTCCAGCGCGCCCACCAGCTCGCGCGTGCGCGCCAGTACCGCGCGCTGCGCGTCGAATTCCTCGCGTGTCACCAGGTCGAGCCGGCGCAGGCCTTGCGCCAGCACATCGCGGAAATTGGCCTGCAAGTCCGCGCGCGCCTGATCCAGCCCCGGCGGCACCAGCGCTGCCAGCCGCTGCGCGAGTTGGTCTATACCCTGCACGTCAATCATGGTGGACGCCTCAAGTTGGATGCAGCGTAATGCGCGCGGCACGCGTGCAACAGCGGCACATGCCGCGGGTGCGTGTAGGGATTGTCCTACAGGAACGCGCGCTTGAGGCAATCAGCAAGGCCGGGGACAAGACTCCAGGGCGCTGGGCCCCGGCTTTCGCAAAAGACAAGACGGCGCACGCGCCGGACGAAACTTGGTTGCGGCTCCGCTTTCGTGGGAAGGACTATGGGTTGCGGTTCCGGCTTTCGCCGGATGACGTATGGCCCGGCGCCGGGACGGCGGCTCAAGTGGTGGACGCGGAAATCTCGCGCGGCTTGATCAGCACCCGCACCGCAAGCAGGCCGGCTTCGTAGAGCAGGCACATCGGGATGGCCAGCATCACCATGGAGGTGATGTCCGGCGGCGTGACGATCGCCGATACCGCGAACGCGCCCACGATCGCATAGCGGCGCGCACTGCGCAGCTTGGGCAAATCCACGATGCCGACCGCGGCCAGGATCACCACCGCCACCGGGATCTCGAAGCACAGGCCGAAGGCGAAGAACACCATCATCACGAAGTCGAGGTAGTGGGTGATGTCGGTCATCATCTCCACGCCCTGCGGCGTCACCGCGGTAAGGAAGCGGAACGCCGCCGGCAGCACCAGGAAATACGCAAACGCGCAGCCGGCGTAGAACAGCGCCACGGAAGCGATCAGCAGCGGTTGCGCCAGCCGCTTTTCATGGCGATAAAGTCCGGGCCGCACGAACGCCCAGAGCTGGTAGACGATCACCGGCATCGCGATGAACAGCGCGGCGTAGAACGCCAGCTTCAGCGGCGTGATGAACGGGCTCGCCACTTCGGTGGCGATCAGGTGCGCGCCCTGCGGCAGCCGCGCGACCAGCGGCGCGGCGAGCTCGGAATACAACCGGTTGGCAAACGGGATCAGCGCGACCAGCACCACCAGCACCGCCGCGACCGCCTTCAGCAGGCGCGAACGCAGCTCGATCAGATGGCTCATGAAGCCCTGTTCGGAGGACGCTTCGTCGTCCTGCGGGCGCAGGTCATCCGGCGCGGTCATCGTGCGCCCCGGTTTGTTTCGATGGATCGGATGGCGCGACCGAAGTCTGCGCCAGTGTCGTGTCGTCCAGTGTCGAGTGCATCAGCTGGCGCGCATCCTGCGCAACGTTGCCGAGCGCACTGTGGACGGAGTCCGATTGCGCGCGTACCTGCGACATCGCCGCGCGCGTGGCTTCCTGCGCTTCGCGCAACTTGGCGCGCAATTCCTCAGCTTCCAGTTCGCGTGTCACTTCCGCGCGCACGCTGTCCCAGCCGCGGCGCACGCGACGCAGCATCGCGCCGGCGGTGCGCGCGGCGCCGGGCAGTTTTTCCGGGCCCAGCACCAGAAGCGCGATCACTGCCAGCAACAGCAGTTTGCCGACACTGAGATCAATCATGGCGACACTGCGTGCGGTTTATTTCATGCCGCTGGTGTCGCGCTGCTCGCTGGGGGCGGCGTGCGGCGCCGGCGGCGGATCGGCCTGCAGCTTGTCGGGCGAAGCCGGCTTGTCCGCCTCGGGCTGATCCTCGCCGTGCAGGGCCTTCTTGAAGCCGCGCATCGCGTTGCCGAGATCGGGGCCCATCTTGGCCAGCTTGCCGGTGCCGAAAATCAGCAACACCACGACCAGCAGGATGATCCAGTGCCAAAAACTATCCAATCCGAACATGGGAACCTCTGAAGCGAAGGCGCGGCGGCCGGGGAGGGCGCGACCACTCTGGAATCAACGCATTGACTACGGCGGAGTTTACTCCAGCGGGGGTTGGAACGATGTTTGCCGGGTTCTCAGTCCCATGTTGCCGGTCCGGCCTACTGGGTGATCTCCTCCAGTTCGTCGCGGAAGTGCACCACCGGTGCCGGCACGTTTGAAACCCCGCCTTCGAAGATGCGCCGCGGGGTGATGCCCGGGCCGTAGATCGCCGCGTCCGCGTCGTCATCAATCCGCAGCGCGGCGCCATCCAGCGACACCCCGGCGAACAGCCCGCGCGAGCGCGAATACGAATAGATTTCCGCCTGCATCGCCGCATCGGTGGAGGCGTTGAGGTTGCGCCCGACCGGCCCCGCCGCCGCATGCGCGTCGGCCCCGATCGTGAACTTTCCATTGACGATGGAATCCACGCCGCGCCGGGTACGGAACACCAGCACCACGTCGGTTGAAGAGACGCCGGCCTGGAAGCCCACGCTGCCGCCGGTCAGCGAGATGAACACCGGGTTGGACCAGGTGCCATCGGGCGACTTCACCGCAATCACTCCAGCGCCGTGGCGACCACCGAACACCAGCCCGACCTTGAGCACGTTCGGGATCACCGCGATCGC
>JBQCCR010000011.1:0-20392 GCA_051961995.1 Rhodanobacteraceae bacterium
CTGCGGCCCGGCGATAAACGAACTGGTGCTGGCGCTGACCGAGCCGGCGTTCGCCAGCGCGGTCGGCGCCAGGCTCGGAATCGAAAATCTCGGTCAGTACCCGACGCTGGTGACATTGTGCCGCTCGCTCAACAGGCGCCACGGCACCATCCATACCGACAGCAAATCCAAAGTTGCGACCGCCCTGCTCTATCTCAACAGGCAATGGCCCGACACCAGCGACGGCTGCCTGCGCTTCCTCAAACGCGCGGACAATATCGACGACATGGTCGCGCCGGAAGTGAAGCCGCTGTACGGCGAATTCGCGATCTTCAAGCGCGCCGACAATTCCTTCCACGGCCACCTGCCCTACGAGGGCGAGCGCCGCGTGATCCAGGTCGCGTGGCTTACCAGCGAGGAAGAAAAACTACGCAAGACCACGCGCGGCAAGATGTCACGACTTTTCAAGAAAATTGTCGGCCGACTGGACAAAAAGCTCGGCGCGCAACGCGACCGCAACGCGGCGCATCGGGATTGAAGATAGGGACTCGGGACGATACACGTTGTGCCGTCATTCCGGAGCCGTTCGCGGCTCCATCGCGAACGGAATCCGGAACCCAGCGCCTTTCGAACAATCGCAAAAAGTCACTGGGTCCCGGCTTTCGCCGGGATGACGGCTTAGGCGGTCAGCTGCTCGCGCCAATCACATTGTTGATCGAATACGCGTCCGCCGGCTTGCCGGCCAGCCATGCCGCCGCTTGCAGTGCACCGCGCGCGAAGATGGTGTTGTCATAGGCGCGATGGCTGAGTTCGATGCGTTCGTCGGCGCTCGCCAACAGCGCAGTGTGCTCGCCGACGATTTCGCCCGCCCGGATCGAGGCGAAACCGATCGCGCCCTTCTCGCGTGCGCCGGTGTGGCCCTGTCGCGCGAACTTCGCCACCTGATCGAAATCCTGGCTGCGGGCGTCCGCCGCGGCGCGGCCGAGCGCGAGTGCGGTGCCGGAAGGCGCATCCACCTTGCGCGCATGATGCGCCTCGATGATTTCCAGGTCCCAGTCCGGCAACGCGCGCGCGGCATCGCGCAGCAGCCTCGTCAGTACGGCGATGCCGAGGCTGAAGTTGGCGGCATGCAGGACCGGAATATCATGCGCAGCTTCGCGCAGCTTGCCGCGTTGCGCCGCGTCCAGTCCGGTGGTGCCGCAGACGAAAGCGACCTTGTGCGCGCGGCAATGCGCCAGTGCGGCTTCGAAGCCGGCCGGCGTACTGAAATCGATCACCACTTCCAGCGCCGGCACGTAATCCCAGTCTGCGGATGACTGGATGCACGCAGCCAGCGTGAAACGCGGGTCATCCTGCAACAATGCCTGCAACGCGCGGCCCATGCGGCCGTTTGCGCCGGTGATGCCGAGGAGGATCTTCTCAGCCATGGAATGCGCCAGTTCTCTCGATCAGGATTTCGTTGAACTGGATGTCCGCCGGAATATCCGTGTAATTCGACATGTCGCTCTGAAGCTCCTCGGCGTGCGGCATGAAAGCTTCGAGAAATGCCTCGACGCTGGCGAAAGTGTAAAAGCAGGCGGCGACGTATTTGGGCGGCGCGCCGGGTTCCGTTCCACCGACGCCGCGCTCGACCGTCACCGACCGGAATCCCGGGTGGGCTCCGAGCAGTTCGATGGATCGCGGCATGTGCTTCGATGTGTAGTAGTCGAAATCGAAGCGCCCGCCGCCGGCCCCGGGGTAAAGGATGCTTACCTTGACCATGCATTCCCCATCCAGCCTCCACGCGCAGTCGGGAGACTGGCGTAGTCCGGCCGGCTACGTCAACTCGTCATCTTCGACCAGAACTGCTTGACGCCATCCATGAAGGAGCTGGCGCGCGGCGAGTGTTTCGCGGCTTCGTCGGCATCGGCGAAAGTGGCCTCGAACTGTTCCAGCAGTTCGCGCTGCTCGCGGGTCAGGCGAACCGGCGTTTCCACGACCACGCGGCACAGCAGATCGCCGGTGCGCCCGCTGCGCACGGATTTGACTCCCTGTCCACGCAGCCGGAACACATGACCACTCTGGGTTTCCGGCGGCACGCTGATCGTGATGCCGCCATCCAACGACGGCACTTCGATCTGCGCGCCCAGTGCGGCTTGCGCCAGACGGATCGGCACTTCGCAATGCAGATCATCGCCGTCGCGCTGGAAGATCCGGTGCTCGCGCACGTGCACTTCCACGTAGAGATCACCGGGCGCGCTGCCGGATGGCCCGGCTTCGCCCTGCCCCGACAAGCGAATGCGATCGCCGCTGTCCACGCCGGCGGGGATGCGCACCGACAGCGTGCGTTCGTCCTGCAACCGGCCTTCGCCGTGGCAGGCCCTGCACGGATTCTGGATCACCTTGCCGGCGCCGCCGCAATGCGGGCAGGTCTGCTGGATCGAGAAGATGCCGTTCTGCATGCGCACGCGGCCCATGCCGCGACAGGTCGCGCAGGCAACACTCTTGCCATCGGCGGAACCGGAACCGTTGCAGTGATGGCAATTGACGAGGGTCGGAATCTCGATCTTCTTCTCGATGCCGGCGACGGCTTCTTCCAGATCGAGTTCCATCACGTAGCGCAGGTCCGCGCCACGCGCCGCGCGCCGGCCGCCGCCGAAAATGTCGGAGAAGATGTCGCCGAAGATGTCACCCACGTCGCCGAAGCCGCCGCGTGAGCCGCCGCCCATGCCGTTCTCGAACGCGGCGTGGCCGTGGCGGTCGTACATCGCGCGACGCTGGGGATCGCCCAGCACGTCCCAGGCTTCTTTCGCTTCCTTGAATCGCTCCTGCGCCTGCGGGTCGTCGGGGCAGCGATCCGGATGGCATTTCATCGCCACCTTGCGGAATGATTTCTTGATCTCCTCGGGCGTAGCGGTGCGCTCGACGCCGAGGACTTCGTAGTAGCAACGTTTCATAGCGAGTGGAGTCGGCCTTCGGCCTGGAAAGCCGGCGGCTGTGCCGCCTGGAAAGAGCAAAGGGGAAAAGCCGGGATTCTCATGACTCGATGCGCGCGCGCTGGACCTTCATGAGCGCTCCAAGCGATGCCTGAAGCCGCTCAATATGTTGCTCTTCCCCTTGACCATCGACAGCGAGCCGGACGCCGTCCGGCTCGCGACGTACCCCTTATCGGCTCTTGTCGTCTTTCACTTCGGTGAACTCGGCATCCACCACGTCCTCGCTCTGCGCATCTTGCGCGGAAGGCTGCTCGGCACCCGCCTCTGCGCCGGGCTGCGCGCCCGCGGCGGCCGCGGCATACAACGACTGCCCGGCTTCCTCGAGCTTGGTGATGCGCGATTCGATCGCTTCCTTGTCGTCGCCTTTCATGACTTTCTCGAGATCGGCGAGCGCTTCCTCGACACGGCCGATCACGTCGCCGCCGACCTTGCCGCCGTGGTCCTTGATCGCCGCGCGCGTGGCGTGCACCAACTGGTCGGCCTTGTTGCGCGTGACCACCAGTTCCTGGAATTTCTTGTCTTCCTCGCGGTGCGTTTCCGCATCCGCGACCATCCGCTTGATCTCCTCGTCCGACAAACCGGAACCGGCCTTGATCTCGATGCGCTGCTCCTTGCCGGTTTTCTTGTCCTTGGCGCTGACGTGCAGGATGCCGTTGGCGTCAATGTCGAACGTGACTTCGATCTGCGGCATGCCGCGGGGCGCGGGCTCGATGCCGGCCAGATCGAAACGCGCCAGCGACTTGTTGAAGCGCGCCTGGTCGCGTTCGCCCTGCAGCACGTGCACGGTCACCGCGGTCTGGTTGTCGTCCGCGGTGGAGAACACCTGTGCGGCCTTGGTCGGAATGGTGGTGTTCTTCTCGATGAGTTTCGTCATCACGCCGCCCAGCGTCTCGATGCCGAGGCTCAGCGGGGTGACGTCCAGCAACAGCACGTCCTTGACGGTGCCGCCCAGCACGCCGCCCTGGATCGCCGCGCCGACCGCGACGGCCTCATCGGGGTTCACGTCCTTGCGCGGCTCCTTGCCGAAGAAGTCCTTGACCGCGTCCTGCACCTTGGGCATGCGGGTCTGGCCACCGACGAGGATCACCTCGCCGATGTCGGACACGCGCAGGCCGGCGTCGTTCAGGGCGGTGCGGCACGGATCGATGGTGCGCTTGATCAGGTCCTCGACCAGCGCTTCGAGTTTCGCGCGCGTCAGCTTGATGTTCAGATGTTTCGGGCCCGAGGCATCGGCCGTGACGTACGGCAGGTTCACTTCGGTCTGGTGCGCGGAGGACAGCTCGATCTTGGCGCGCTCGGCGGCGTCCTTCAGGCGCTGCAGCGCGAGCGGATCGTTGCGCAGGTCAATGCCCTGGTCCTTCTTGAATTCCTCGACCAGATAGTCGATGACGCGCTTGTCGAAATCTTCGCCGCCAAGGAAGGTATCGCCGTTGGTGGCCAGCACCTCGAACTGCTTCTCGCCGTCCACGTTGGCGATCTCGATGATCGAGATGTCGAACGTGCCGCCGCCCAAGTCGTATACCGCGATCTTGCGATCGCCACCGGCCTTGTCGAGGCCGTACGCAAGCGCCGCCGCGGTCGGCTCGTTGATGATGCGCTTCACTTCCAGACCCGCGATCTTGCCGGCGTCCTTGGTCGCCTGGCGTTGCGAGTCGTTGAAGTACGCGGGCACCGTGATCACCGCTTCGGTGACCGTCTCGCCCAGGAAATCCTCGGCGGTCTTCTTCATCTTCATCAGCACCTTCGCGGAGATTTCCTGCGGCGCCATCTTCTTGCCGTCGGAGGTCTCCAGCCAGGCGTCGCCGTTGTCGTGCGCGACGATCTTGTAAGGCACCAGATCGAGGTCCTTCTTGACCTCGGCATCGGTGAACTTGCGGCCGATCAGGCGCTTCACCGCATAGAAGGTGTTCTTGGGATTGGTCACCGCCTGGCGCTTGGCCGGCGCACCGACCAGCACCTCGCCGTCCTTCGAAAAGGCGACGATGGACGGCGTGGTGCGATCGCCTTCGGCGTTCTCGATCACGCGCGCGTTGGTGCCTTCCATCACCGCCACGCAGGAATTGGTAGTGCCGAGATCTATGCCGATGATCTTGCCCATGTCGGTTTGCTCCCTAGTGTCTTTTGTCAGGTAGGCGGCCCGTGCCGCAATATGCTTGGATATCTGGGGCTTGACGGCCCTGTTTCAAGTTCCGTGCAGGAGCTGTTTGCAGGCGACCGACCCCATGCCATCGCGTGCAGCGCGCTGCGGCACCATCACTCCGGCTCCTTGGCCACCATCACCAGCGCCGGCCGCAACAGCCGCCCGTTCAGCACGTAGCCCTTTTGCATCACCGTCACCACGGTGCCGGGCGACTGCCCGGGGCTTTCCACCACGCTCATCGCCTGCTGGGTTTCGGAATTGAACGGCTCGCCCAGCGGATTCACCTCGGTCAATCCGTGGGTCTCGCCCAACTTGTGCAACGCCTTCAATGTCAACTGCATGCCCTCGCGCAAGGCGGCGGCATCGGCGGTGTCGGCGGCCAGCCCGTGCTCCATGCCGTCATAGACCGGCAGCAATTCGCGCAGCAACTTTTCGTTGGCGAACCTCAGCGTCTGCTCCAGGTCGCGCTGCATGCGGCGGCGCTGGTTCTCGATCTCGGCACGATCGCGCAGCAGCGCCTCGCGCAGGCCGGCGATCGTAGTCTCGGCTTCGGCGAGTTGCCGGGTCAGCGCCTCATGCTCGTCCCCCGGAACCTGGGCGGCGTGCTCGGCCCCGGCGGCCTTGCCGGCCTCCGCCAGCTTGTCTTTATCGGTCATCACTCGTCCTCCTTGCACGCAGCCGCGGCTTCCGCGCCGGGCGTGGATCTCACGACAGTCGGTTATGCGGCCGATGGGCCGCTATTCAAGAGCCGCCCAGCACTCCGGACAGCATCCGCGCGGTAGCCTGCACCACAGGAATCACGCGATCATAAGCCATGCGGGTGGGCCCGATCACGCCCAGCGCGCCCAGCACCCGACCGCCCGCTCCATAAGGCGCGCTGATCAGGCTGAAGCCCTCCAGCGGCGCGAAGCCGGATTCCTCGCCGATGAACAGCCGCACGCCCGGCGCGCGCGCGCAGCTTTCGAGCAAAGTCAGCAGGTCGCGCTTGCGCTGGAAAGCCTCGAACAGTTCGCGCAGGCGATCCATGTGGGGGGCTTCCTCGCCGCCCATCAGATTGGTCTGCCCACTGACCAGCATGTCCGGTTCCGGCTCCGGCGCGAAGGTCTGCGCAGCCACTTCCACCGCGGCGTCCAGCGTGCGATTCAGCTCGGACCCGGCCGCGCGCAGTTCCGCCAGCACGCGCAGGCGGATCTCGTCCAGCCGCAAGCCGGCGTAATGCTCGTTCAGGAAATTGGAAGCCTGCTCCAGCGCACGCGCATCCAGCGGCTGGCGCGGCGCCAGCACGCGGTTCTGCACCTGGCCATCCGCAAACACCAGGATCGCCAGCACGCGCCCGGCATCCAGCATCACGAATTCGATCTGCTTCAGCGGCACTTCCGAACCGCCCGGCACCGTCACCACGCCGACGAAGTGCGTCATCGCCGACAACAGCGTGGACGCATTGCCGAGCAGGTCGCGCGTCGTGGCCGGCTCGCGCGGCAATCCGCGCTGCATCTGCGCCACCGCTTCGCGCGGCAGCGGCTTGATCTCGAGCAGGCTGTCCACGAACAGGCGCAGCCCCTGCGCGGTGGGCACGCGTCCGGCGGAGGTATGCGGCGAAGCGATCAAACCCAGCTCTTCCAGATCCGACATGATGTTGCGGATGGTCGCCGGGCTGACATCCAGCCCGGAGGAGCGCGACAGCGTGCGCGAGCCGACCGGCTGGCCTTCCTCCAGATATTGCGCGATCAGCACGCGCAACAGGTGGCGGGAACGGGCATCGAGATGGGCGGCGGGACTGGACATGCGTTGCACGCGGGTGACCGTGCATGAATACGGGTTGTAGCGAAGGAATGCAAGAAGCGGGGAGGGCGAAGTCCATGGGCGGACTCTGTAACCCGGCGACCTGGACCGTGCTGGCGCGGTTAAAGTCACCGGGTTCCGGCCTTCGCCGGAAGGGCGACAAAGTTGTTACGCTTTCGCCGCTCGTCGCCCACACCCACGCTCACCCCGCGCAACACCATGCTCACCCACCTCTCCGTCCGCAATTTCGCCGTGGTCGAAGCCGCCGAGGTCGCCTTCGGCGCGGGTCTTACCGTGGTCACCGGCGAAACCGGCGCGGGCAAGTCACTGCTGGTGGATGCACTGCTGTTGCTCTCCGGCGCGCGCGCCGACAGCGGCATGGTGCGCGCCGGTTGTGAACGCGCGGAACTCGCCGCGGAATTCGACCTCGCCGCCCTGCCCGCAGCACGTGCGTGGCTTTCCGAACAGGCATTGGACGACGAGGACGGCGACTGCCGGTTGCGCCGCGTGATCGCTGCCGAAGGCGGCTCGCGCGCCTGGATCAATGGGCGTGCGGCATCCCTGTCGCAGTTGTCGGAACTCGCCGCGTGGCTGGTGGAGATCCACGGCCAGCACGAACACCAGGCGCTGCTGGACCGCGCACAGCAATTGCAGTTGCTGGATGCGTTCGGCGGCCTGCAGAACCAGGTCGCGCGGGTGCGCGATCTGACCGTCCAGTGGCGCGAACTCGCCGCGCGCGAGCGCGCGTTGTCCGGTGGCGAGGATCGCCATGGCCGCATCGAACTGCTGCGCCACGAAGTCGCCGAACTGCAACGCTGGGCGTTGCAGCCCGAAGCGCTGGCGGAACTGGAAACGCAACACCAGCGGCTCGCCAATGCGGGCAAGCTGGCCGAAGGTGCATCCGCGCTTGCCGAATTGCTGGATGGCGATTCCGAATACGCCGCGGCGCGCAGCATCGCGCGCGCGAAGGGCGAGCTGGAACGCCTCGCGGAACTCGACCCGGGGCTGCGCGTGCCGCTGGACCTGCTCGACAGCGCAGGCATCCAGCTCGGCGAAGCAAGCGATGCGCTGTCGCGCTATGCGCAGGACATGGATCTCGATCCGCAGCGCTACGCGGAAGTGGACGCGCACCTGGCCGCGCTGCACGACCTTGCGCGACGGCATCGCGCCCCCGCGTCCGGACTGCATGCGCGCATGGAACAATTGAACGAGGAATTGCAGTCACTGGAAGGCGCTGGCGACGCGCTGGCGAAACTCGCCGCGCAGCGCGAGCAGCTTGCACGCGATTACGAAAGCGCCGCGAAGACGCTCTCGAAAGACCGCGCAAGCGCGGCGAAAAAACTCGGGGCGTCCGTCAGCAGCCTGATGGGCGAACTTGGCATGGCCGGTGGCAGCTTCGCGGTGGAACTGGAAGCCCAGCCAGGCGGCGAACCCGACGCGCAAGGCCGCGAGCGTTGCGAATTCCTGGTTTCGGCCAATCCCGGCATGCCGCCACGACCATTGCGGCGCGTGGCTTCCGGCGGCGAACTGTCGCGCATCGGCCTGGCGATCGAAGTCGCCGCGCTGGGCGCCGATGCGACCGGCACGATGGTGTTCGACGAAGTGGATGCCGGCATCGGCGGCGCGGTCGCAGAAGTGGTCGGTGCGAAGTTGCGCGCGCTCGGCGCGCAACGCCAGGTGTTGTGCGTCACCCATCTGCCGCAAGTCGCCGCGCAGGGTCACGCCCACCTGCATGTCGCCAAGGCGGTCGAAGGCAGGTCCACGCGCACGCAGATCGCCGCGCTGGATGCAAAGGGACGCAGCGAAGAACTGGCGCGCATGCTCGGCGGCGTGGAGATCGGCCGCGAGGCACGCGCGCATGCGAAGAAGATGCTGGAGAGAGCGCAGTCGGAAATGTAGCGGAAGCTGGAACCTTCCAATAACCGTCGCGAGCTGCCGGGCGCAGCAGGTTATTTGGAGGTCCCCTTCTTCTTCGGCCGCACATACAGCACCAGCGAGTGATCGACCAGATCGTAGCCGTGCCGTGCGGCGATCTCGCGCTGCAGCCGTTCGATCTCCTCGTTGACGAATTCGACCACCTTGCCGGTTTCCACATCAATCATGTGGTCGTGGTGCTTGCCGCGATCCAGTTCGTAAACCGCCTGCGCGCCCTCGAAATTGTGCTTGGTGACCAGGCCGGCCGCCTCGAACTGGGTCAACACACGATAAACCGTGGCCAGCCCGATGTCCTGGTCGTCGCCGAGCAGACGCTTGTAGATGTCCTCGGCGGTGAGGTGGCTTCGGGAGGCTTCCAGGATTTCCAGTACCCGCATGCGCGGGTGCGTGACCTTCAGCCCCGCCTTGCGCAGTTCCCGGGTTTCCGTCAGGTTGTCCGAATCGTTTCCGGTTTGCATGGTGGAATCAAGGCGCAGCCTGCGTTACACGCGGGCGGGGTGAAGGAACACGGTGGGCGCCGTGCGACGCGAATGGACAAGGCCGCGTCATGGTACCTAGTGTATCATCCGCCCCTCTCCCGCCCTGAAGTTTTCCCGATGCGCAAACCCATTCCTGTCCTGTGTTCCGTGTTGCTGGGTCTTGCACTCGGCGGTTGCAGCGCCATCTACAAACCCGACGTCCAGCAGGGCAACCTGCTCGAGCCCAAGGCCGTGCAGGATTTGAAGCCCGGCATGAGCAAGCAGCAGGTGCTGGCGCTGCTGGGTTCACCCTCGGTCACCAGTCCGTTTGCGCAGAATCGCTGGGATTACGTGGCGACGATGCAGAAGCGCGGCGGCAAGGTACTCGAGCGCACGCTCACCCTGTACTTCAACAACGATACGCTGGTGCGCACCGACGGCGACTTCATGAAGGAGACCCCGCAGGCACTGCTGCAGGAAGCTAGGAAGTACGGGCCGTTGTACCCGTCCAACATGACCAAGGAAGAGCAGCAGGAACTGGAGAAGAAGGCGCAGGGCGGGAGCGGCGGCTAAGTCGCTCCGCGTTGCGCGCGCTTCCGCCGCGCTTCCTTGGGATCAACCTTCAGCGCGCGATAAATTTCCACGCGATCGCCTTCCTGCAGCAGCGTGGTGAAATCCGCCTTGCGTGCGAAAATCCCCAGCCGTCCCGCGTCGACCGCCACTTCCGGCCAGGCCTGACGGAATCCGGAGGCCTCGATTGCGTCGTTGACGCTGGCGCCTTGCGGCAATTGCAGTTCGCGCAGGAATACCCGATCCGGTGCGGCGCACACCACGCTGACGTGGATCACGGGATGCTCAGGCATGGGCGCGATTGGATTCGGCCACGAAATCGTCCACCATGCGGTCGGCGAGTTTCTGGAAGCCCATGCGCAGCGCCAGTCCGGTCAGCGGATTGCTGATCTCGAAATCCAGGGTCAGGCAGGTCTTGCAGCCTTCCGCGCCGAGCGGCGTGAACACCCATTCGCCGCTCAAGGTTCGAAACGGTCCCTCGACGAATTGCATGCCGATGCGGTGTGGGCGCTCGATCCGGTTGCGGGTGACGAAGTGCTGGGTCAATCCGGCGAAGCGCAGGTCCAGGCGCGCGACCAGAAGATCCTCGCTGCGCTCCCGGACCCTGGCATCCGCGCACCAGGTGAAGCGTCGCGGGTATGCTTCCACGTCGTTGACGAGGTCGAACATCTGCTCGCACGTGTGACGAACCAGCGCTTCGCGGTGTACATGGGTCATCGAGTCATTCTAAACAAAGCACATGGCAAAGAAGAAAGACAAGGACGGCAAGGGCAGCTCGACCATCGCGCTCAACAAGCGCGCGCGCCACGAGTATCACATTGACGAACGCTTCGAAGCGGGCGTGGCGCTGCAAGGCTGGGAAGTGAAGAGCCTGCGCGAAGGCCGCATCAACCTCAGCGAAGCCTATGCACTGGTGAAGAACGGGGAGATCTATCTGTTCGGCGCCTCGATTCCGCCGCTGATCTCCGCGTCCACCCACGTGGTCACGGAAGACCGCCGCACCCGCAAATTGCTTTTGCACCGCGCCGAGATAGACAAGCTGATCGGCGCGGTCGAGCGCCAGGGCATGACACTGATTCCGACCGCGATGTACTGGAAGGACAATCGCGTCAAGCTGGAGATCGGCGTTGCCCGGGGCAAACAGCAGCATGACAAGCGCGCCACCGAAAAGGAACGCGACTGGCAGCGGGAAAAGCAGCGCACGATGCGGGCGAAGAACCGGGTCGCGTAAGCGCGTTCAAAATCCCGCGGGCAAATATTTGAAGCGAGCCATCTGCTCGCGGTGGTCGCCGATCACCCGCGCGACCTGTTCGCGGCTCAGCGCCTCGCGCCACTGGTTCGCCCGGCCCGCCCGGAAGAACCGCGACTGTTCATTGGCCGCCTCGATGAAGCCTTCCCGCTTTTCCAGCGCGGAGAGGGTCTGGAATCCGGCGTGCCGCACTGCCCGCTCCATCCGGGCTTTGTCATGAATATTCAACAATTTCGCAGCCTTGGCAAAATGTTTGGCAGGTTTGTCGAGTAAGTCTTCGTAGCGCAGCACCAGCACCTTGGGGCCCAGGCGCTCGGCGACTTCCGCCCAGCCCGCCACATGCCGCGACCATGAGCCGAGCATCTGGGAGACGAACATCGCATCGTTCGCGGTGGCAACGTTTTCGTTCGCCAGCCGCTCGATCGCTTCATCCACCGTCAATCCGAAGTGATGGGTCATGCTGACCGCCACGTCCAGCGGATTGCGCACGAGGTAGATTGCACCGGCCGTGACCTGCCAGTTGTAGAGCGGGTGTCCGTCCGAGCTGCCGGTCATGTTGTGCGACTTCACCAGCCGCGTACCGCTCGCGCGCTGCGCGATCAGCGCGTGCACGCGCGGGCGCAGTTCCGCGATTTCTTCGAAACTCAGCTCGTGGCTCGGCCGTCCGGCGAGTTCGGTGAAGCGTCCCGGCGACGCCTCGTCATCCGCGTAGTTCTTCAACCCATTCGGAGCGAGCGGCTCGGCACGATCGGCGATCAGGTTCGCCAGGAATGCACGCATCCAGGTATTGCCGGATTTGGGATAGGAGGCCAGCCAGACGAGGTTACCCATAAAAGCCCGGGACGAGTCGCGATCATCCTGATCGCCAGGATCAAAATGCCGTCATCCATGACCGCACTGTTAAAAAAAGCCGCGCTGAATGCGAATACTGAATCGTAACAGCAGCGGTTGATTTCTCCGCTGCGCGCACGCACATTAGTCATCCCCGGGGGCGATCGGCTTCGACGGGGGCAGCAAAGTAGCCTGGAGCATGCCGAGGGCGTCATCTTCCTCGTTAATCCGGTGGCAAAAAACTAGACGCGAACGACGACGTCTACGCTCTGGCCGCTTAAGGCCTAGCCCCGAACCCGCTTGTGCCCGTGCTCGCGGATGTAGGGTCATTATCACGGGATCGCTGATCGCTGCCGCCCGCCGGCGCTCGGTCAAATCAAGCAGGCTGGTTTCGAAGTGCGCTTTGCGCATCGTGCTGCTTCGAGACGAGATCCAACGATGAGCTAAGCATGTAGCGCCGGGCGCGGAGCGCCTTCGGACGGGGGTTCAATTCCCCCCGCCTCCACCAAACCGGAATCTAATAGGTTCCCGCAACACCCTTCAAGCCCGCATCACAGCGGGCTTTTTCTTGCCGGCACTTCCCACGACCCTGTCCTAACTTCCCTTGTGATCCCGCAAGCTTGGTCCTAAGCTTGGTCCCAACGGCATATGCCGTAAGGGGGTTAGGACCATGCCGAAACTTGCCGATCCGCTCACGCCTTCGGCCGTTGCGAACGCAAAGCCGAAAGCCGAGCCGTATCCCATGCCTGACGGTCGCGGCATGTTCCTACTGGTGCAGCCGAGCGGTGCGAAGTGGTGGCGGTTCAAATACCGCCGCCCTGGCACGGGCAAGCGCAACACCCTTTCCCTCGGCACCTTCCCGGACGTATCGCTAAAGCAGGCGCGCGAGCGCCGCGACGCCGCGCGCAAGCTGATCGCGGACGGCATAGACCCCGGCGAGAAACGCAAGGCGGAGCGCGTGGCGGGCGCGGAGACGTTTGAAGCCGTGGCCCGCGAATGGCTGGCCAAGTTTTCCGGGCAATGGGTTCCCGAGCATGGAGAACGGATCGTGCGCCGGTTCGAGAATGACGTGTTCCCGTGGATCGGATCAAAGCCGATCGCAGCGGTGAACGCGCCGGACATTCTGACGATCATGCAGCGGATAGACGCACGCGGCGCGCGCGAGACTGCGCACCGGGCGCGATCCAATATCGGGCAAGTGATCCGCTACGCGGTCGCAACCGGGCGCACGCACCTTGACCCGACCCCTGCCTTGCGCGGCGCGATCCCCTCACCTACCGAACGCAACCTTGCGGCCATTACGGAACCCGACAGCGTGGGCGAACTGCTGCGCGCAATGGCGGGCTTCACTGGCTCTTACGTCACGCGCTGCGCCTTGCAGCTTGCACCGCTGCTATTCGTGCGGCCGGGCGAACTGCGGCAAGCCGAGTGGGCGGAGTTTGACCTTGACGGCGCGCAATGGAACATCCCCGCCGAAAAGATGAAAACGCGCCAGCCGCATATTGTCCCGCTAGCATCGCAATCCGTGGCGATCCTGCGCGAGCTTTTGCCGCTTACCGGCACCGGGCGTTACGTATTCCCGAGCGTGCGCACGCGCCAGCGCCCCATGAGCAACAACACCATAAACGCCGCCCTGCGCCGCATGGGCTTCGACAAAGACACCATGACCGGGCACGGCTTCCGCGCGATGGCGCGCACGATCCTGGACGAGCGCCTGGGCTTCCGCCCGGACTACATCGAACACCAGCTTGCGCACGCGGTACGCGACCCGAACGGGCGAGCCTACAACCGCACCGCGCACCTGCCCGAGCGTCGCAAGATGATGCAGGCATGGGCGGATTATCTGGACAGCCTGCGAACGTCACCGGGCAAGGTTGTGCCGATCAAGCGCAAGGCAAGCTGACCGCATAACAAGGATGCTATAATGGCCGCGTGGCAATTGAGATCAGGCCGTGACGCAAGAGCATTACAATCCGGTTCCCTTTGACGCGGACGCGACCCGCGCGCGCTGGATGCAGCGGCCCGACTTCGCGGAAGCCTACGATGCGTTGGCCGATGAATACGCCGCCCTGGGAGAACTGCTGCGCGCACGCAAGCAAGCGGGCATGACGCAAGCGGACGTTGCCGAGCGCATGGGCATCGCGCAGGCATCCGTTGCGCGGCTGGAATCAAGCGCCGGCAGCCGCAAGCACGCGCCTTCCATTGCCACGCTGCGCCGCTATGCCGATGCCGTGGGCTGCGACCTGCGCATATCGCTTGCAGCGCGAACCCATGCGGGCGCGGCCAAGCCGGCGCGCGTGGCGAAACGCAAACCCGCGCGGCCCGCGAACAAGGGCAAGGCGGCAGCGAAGAAAGCCGCCAAGCGCGCAACGAAAGCGAAGCGAGCGGCAACCGGAAAACGTGGCTTCACCATGAAGCGGCCCGCATTCAAGCGAACCGCGATCAAGCGCCGGGCGCGCGCGTAACCCGAACCGCCACGGCTAGGCCGGCCAGCCGAACACGGGGAACCTTCACCCGCTGCCGTGGCTATCTTTGAAGGGCGCAGGGGTGCGCCATGGATGCCGACGCTGATCCGACCGGGAAAATTCCGCCGGCACTGTGGCGCTGGTGCAAAACAAATTCACCAGCTATCCCGCCTCCAATGTTCAAGGCGCGCACCTTCTACGAAGCGATGCGCGCCTCTGAACAGGTTCGATGGCAGCGCAAAATAGGCCGATTCCAAGCGCTGCATACGTGGGCCACTATTGCCCTAATCGGCGATCCGCGCACAAGGCCTTACATGGCGCGGATAATTCATGACGAGCAAAGCGGTTTTCATTGGACTATCCGCTGCGGCTGCGCAACAAACTGGGCCATGCAGGAATTGGAACGCGATCGAACACGGGACAGAAAGCGCGCATTCGAGCAACACAGAACCGCGACACTCAAAGCGCTTACGGCAGCGCGCGAGCATATGGCTGCCATGGATTGCGGCCTACGGTTGCATGATCTTTTAGAAGGTGCGGAGTCGCGCAAGTTTCGGCGAGTCGTCGAACGCTTCAGCCTCGAACACACGATGCAACGTGGAGAACGGATGCGACTCGCCCGCGAGCGAGCATTAAAAGCAGGCGCAAATTCCGGAGAGGCATTCGCCAGCGCTGTGGAAGAATTGCTGAAATTTCAGGGTGCTAAGATTCCGACCCTCGAAGACGTGCTGTGTGCGGCCGAAGCGCGCCTGCGGCGATTGCCACCCCTCAAACCAGACAGGCATACGGCGCGGGCTGTGTATCTGCGCGCACTATTTGCAGCCTTATCAGACTCGCCAATCGCGTCCCGCCGCATAGCCTTCCTCACGCATGCCTGCGATGCCGTTTTTGGTGAACGCATTGAAAAGCGCGCCGTGCGGCGTCTAGTGGAAGACTTCGTCGCCAACGAAAAGCGGCGCGACGCGGATAGCACCTATTCCGAAGATATGCACCACGTGCTTTTCGCCGAAGTTGCCGACCCGCAGGTTGTAAAAAGGTTAGGCCAGCACCTTCGCCACGCACGGGAGCAACGCTTTCAATAGGGGGACACTTCGCTGCACCGAACGCGCAGTTTATTACCCCTTATGAACGCGCCACTTCGCTCGCACCATCTCATGCAATCCCGCACGTCACGCGGGCACCGCAAGAGATGCAGATGCAACCCGATAACCCTCTAGCGCCGCACGTCGCGGCGAAGCTTGAACCCGGCGACCTTGTGGACGAGCGCGAAGCCGCCGCCATCCTCGGCTGCGCCGTCCAGACTTTGCGCAATTGGCGATGGCGCGGCACCGGGCCTAAAGTCCGCCGCTGCGGTTTGCGGATGGTGCGCTACCTACGCGCCGACCTGGCCGCCTTCATCGAAGGCGACGCGGCATGACCGCGCGCACCGTTTGCAGATGCACGCCGCCGAACCTGCCGCCTGCACCGCGTGATTCTTCCACCATCGCGGGCGAGCTGGCGAACGCCGCCGAGCACCTGGACGCATTTGCGCATCGCATGTTCGCGCTGGGCGATGGTGTAGGCGAACACGAAACCGCCGAACTGGACGCGCTGGCGCTGGGCATCGGGCGCGCGGCTTGCGAGCTTCGCGCGCGCTTGTCGGCGCAAGGCGGCGACCATGCCTAAGCTCACCGGCAACCGCTGCCAATGCCCTACCTGCAGCGAGTATTTCAATGGCATGCAGCCATTCGACCGGCACCGCGTAGGCGAGTACGGCAAGGATCGGCGCTGCATGAGCGTGGCGGAGATGCAGGCCGCGGGCTTCATCCGCAACGCGGTCGGATTCTGGTGCGAGCGCGCCAGCGCCGAACACGCAACCCGACCCCGCGCGCTCGTGTTTGCAGGGCGTCGCGCACCATCGGCAAGGGTAAGCCCGCACCAGTCACCGCGCGCGCAGAAACCCAGTGTGCGCAAGGCAGGCGCAGCGTGAGCCGTCAACGCTTGAAACGCAAAGGCCGATCCGAAAGCGGCGGCTATTTCGCCTTGCCCCATGCGGTTACGGCATCGCCAAGCTATCGGGCCTTGCCAACTCGCGCGGTCAAGCTGTTATGCGACTTGGGCGCGCAGTATCGCGGCAACAATAATGGCGACCTGAGTGCAGCCTGGCGGATCATGCAGCCGCGCGGATGGAAATCACGGGCAACGCTGGACGAGGCCGAGAAGGATCTGGTGCGCGCCGGCATGATCGAACTGACCCGGCAAGGTGGCTTGAACCGCTGCAATCTGTACGCGCTGACGTGGCACGCGATAGACGAATGCGGCGGCAAACTGGACGTGCCGCCCACGCGCGTTCCTTCCGGTTTGTGGAGGCGCGCGCACTTTTCCGAAAAACAAAACGCCAGCCCAGAATCCGTGTCAGCCAAGCCCAGTTTTCGTGTCAGTGCGAGCAAGGCGGCATGAGCGCAAGCCCGGATTCCGTGTCAGTCAGCCACCTTTTCGACCATGCACAAGCCCGGATTCCGGTCACCTTTATAGATTACCAAGCGAAGCGCGCATTGCCGTACACCGCTCTTGAGCTTTGGATTCACGCTCCGGACGCGAACGGCGCGACGAGAACGCCAAAGGATCGAACATGAAAAGCAAACCGCTACCGACTGACGTGCTGCGCGCCTTGCGCGAATGCGATCGCGCGCCCGGATGGAACAACCGCAACCCGGACGTGCGCCGGTTCACCCTGCCCGGACACTTCGGCCGCGACTGCACGCTCTACATCGTGCCGTTCCGCCGCTGGGCCTATCGGCGCATCGAGCAACAGGCCGCGCAATGGCGGCGCGAGCAGGAGCGCACGGCATGACCTGGCAACCTGGGCAACCCGTAGTGACCGCCGCCGATGTTGCGGACTGGCAGGCATGGAAACGCACGCGCAAGATCGAAGGACAACGCTACCGCCGCCAACAGGTGCGCCGGATCGATTACCAGCCGGGCAAGGACGCGCAAGCCATCATTGACGCGCGCACGCATCGCCGCGTGGGCGGGGATTATTCCAGCGTGATAGATGCGCTTGTGCTGGCCGGCGCTGTCGCGATCCGCAACCGGGAGTGAAGCCCCGGCTTCCGGAATAAAGAAGCGGATTTTCCACCCGAAACCGCGCAACAGGCATCTTTGCGCCAGACCAAGCAAATCAAATGCTTGCCATTGCTAGCAATGCGGTTTTTGGAACCGTGCAGACACCGCACCGCTACCGCACGGCTTCCGGGGGTTTTTTCACGCCTCCACGCGCGCGCGTGCGCGCGCGAAGGCGGAACATTCGCTGCAGGCGCATTTTCTGACGTGACAAAAGCAAGCGCCGCGCGTCAGGTCTTTTTGCATTCCACGATGATGGTGCGCTTGGGTATCGTGCCGCCGTAGAACGTACCGCCGCTTGCGCCTATAAAGTTTGTGCCGCCTGACTCGCCGGCGATCACATCAAAGCCGCTTGGGCACAGCTCGCCGGCCTTGCTATAGCAGTCGCCCAGGTCATGCGTGCCGCCGTTGCAGGAAACGGAATACGCCGGCTTGCCATCTGGCGCAACGGTTTGCTTCGCGGTCACGCACCCCGCCAGCAAAACTAAGGCCGCAACAATGATGATGGTTTTCATGGACTCCCCTTGGTTCCCCCACCCCCGCCATCGTACTGCGGCTCGCCTTACCCGTAAGCTGCCATGACCCGCCGCACAACCCCCGATGTTGTCTTTTGTTGTCAATATCCGCGTTTGGAAACGGCGCAGAGTTTCCGCAGAGTACGCGCGCAAAGTGAGTTTTTGGACGCTATAAAAAAGCGATCCATGCCGCGCGCCGCTTTGGCAGTAACTTTGGCGGTAACCGTGGAACCGCTCGACCGGCCCGCGCACGGCTGCGAAGGCCCGCGCCGCACGCAATGCTCGCAAAGGGGGCACGCGGGCGATGCTGCGCGCCGCCGCCGCCGCGCTGCGCAAACAACGCGAATGGATCGGCTAACGGCTGACGTTCGGGCTTTCGGATACCCTAAGCGCGCGCACGGAATGTTGCGTCTCCAAGTCACATCGGGAAAGGCCGTAAGATTGGACTGCAGGATTAGGCGGCAGGGTTGGTGCAAGACGATGATTAGTCTAGGCCCAAGCCAAAGACCTCACGGTTTTTGAAGGCGCTAGGCTGCGGGTCTACACTCCGCTTTCAAACCTACTTGTAGTTAGGCCTTGTATGAAAGCAGCAGTGCAACCTGGTCCGTATGACACATTGCTCGGCTTTGTGGCTTTGCCGCCGTTTTTCTCGGCGGGCATTTGGGCTATGTGGCAAGAGCATTTGGTTGGCTCCACCGCCGCCTACGCTCCCACGAAGCTACAGCCGGTCGGGGTAATCTTTAAGGGTTCCACACGTTACCTCAACCAGTTGGCTGCAAACTCGTATCATCTTAGTCAAATCTTGTTTAATGCTGCCTTTGTGTATGTGCTTTGCATCGCATCCATCTGGGTGCTGGTAAATCGCATTTATGGCCGCAACAAGGCCTAACTACTCATTCCAGCGGACGCCGGTCCATCGCTCGCGTTCTTACAAACCTTGCGGCGCCGGCGCCGCTAAATTCAGGCGTTAGCCATCAGATCCAAATATCTCGCATCGGGGGGATGCACAAATGCCAATCTCGAATCCACCGCCGCATTTGAAAGAGTTGCTTAGCAACGTCGGGGAAACAGCAAGTCTTCTCGATATCCATAATGCAGTTGGGGGAACGGGGCCTGGTAGGCGACGCGGAATTGAAGTTCTAAACAAAAGCGCCATCGTTCTCGTAGTCGCCTGCTGGGAAGCGTATGTCGAAGATCTCGCCAAGATATCCTTGGAGTTTATGATCAAGCATGCAGCGGATCACAAGGCCTTCCCTGAAGTCGTCTTGGAACGTGTTGCTTCAAAAAACAATGGGCTCAAGGCTTGGACGTTAGCGGGCGAGGGATGGAAGCAGGCACTCTCCGACAATCTCACAGAAGTTTTGGCGAGGACCACTGGAACTCTCAACACTCCAAGAGCCGCGCAAGTTGACGAGCTGTTTGCTAAAACCATCGGACGCAAGGAAATCTCAAAGACCTGGAAGTGGTCCGGCAGAACATCTGCGCAAGCGGTTTCAGCGCTAGATTCGTTAGTCACTCTTCGCTGTAGTATTGCCCACCGGGTCAAGAACTCAACCAGTGTCCGTAAGCAAGACGTGTTGAACGCCTTCGATCTTGTTGGTCGTCTATCGATCCGTAGCAACAATGAAGTCAGAACGTTCATTCATTCCAGAGTCGGCCTGTATCCGTGGGATGAAATGACCTATATGTCCACGGCTTGATGGCTAACAGTGCGTTCAAGCCGAAATTGCATCGCTACGCCGTCAACATGGCAGGTACAGCTTGCCATGTCGCCAGCTACGCGCTGCAATTCGGCTTAACTTAGGCGTTAGGCAGCATGGAAACGTACGAGGCTATACCGCTCCAAGGAGTTGGCCCAATAACTTTCGGCATGGCTCGCCATGAGGTTCACGCTCAACTTGGTCGCAGCCCTAGAAGCCTTCAAAAGGCGGCTACTTCGGCGCAAACTGTCGATGCTTGGCACAACAATGCGTTCCAAGTTTTCTTCGGGCCTACTGGCACAGTCGAATACATTGAGTTATCACGCACGAACGATTTGGGGCTTTCCTGTTGTGGCATCTCTGTGTTCGACACACCGGCCGGCTCTGTCATAGAGCACTTCATGCGGCGCGCG
This sequence comes from Rhodanobacteraceae bacterium, assembly GCA_051961995.1. Taxonomy (GTDB): domain Bacteria; phylum Pseudomonadota; class Gammaproteobacteria; order Xanthomonadales; family Rhodanobacteraceae; genus 66-474. Next base: position 20,115 of record JBQCCR010000011.1, read on the forward strand.
GCCACGGACGTGTCCGACCAAGAGTATGGCTCCAGCATAATTTTTCCTTCGCTAGAGCTTTCGCTCTGGCGGTCAACTGAAGCTCCTTACTTTTCCACAATGGGCTTTGGCATGCGCGGTTACTACAGCAATGCAGCCTAACTACTCATTCCAGCGGACGCGCTACGCGCGCCGCTAAATTCAAGCGTTAGGGGGTTGCAACATATGTTGCGCTTAACTGCTGGTGTTGTACTTGGGCTGCTTTTGAGCGCCACCATCTCACTTGCGGTATCTGCAGT
>JBQCCR010000012.1:0-4203 GCA_051961995.1 Rhodanobacteraceae bacterium
ATTCCATCATCACGTCGGCGGGCAGCACCTTCATCGAGGAACCGCCGGGGATCACCGCCTTGAGCTTGTTGCCGTTGCGCACGCCGCCGGCCATCTCCAGCAGATCCTTGAAGGACGTGCCGAGGCGGATTTCATAGTTGCCGGGCTTGTTGACGTGGCCGGACACCGAAAAGATCTTCGGGCCGCCGTTGTTGGGCTTGCCGAGATTCAGGAACCAGTCCGCGCCGCGGCGCAAAATCGCCGGCACCGACGCGAAGGTTTCGGTGTTGTTGATCGTGGTCGGCCGACCGTACAGGCCGAATCCGGCGGGGAACGGCGGCTTGAAGCGAGGCCAGCCCTTCTTGCCTTCCAGCGATTCCATCAGCGCGGTTTCTTCGCCACATATATAGGCGCCCGCACCGAGTGCATTGTGGATCTGGCAATCAATGCCGCTGCCCTTCAAATTGCTGCCGAGCAGGCCGGCTTCGCGCGCTTCGCGCAACGCCTGTTCCATGTGCTCGAACGGTTCGTGGTGGAACTCGCCGCGCAGGTAGTTGTAGCCGACCGTGGAACCGGTGGCGTAGCAGGCGATCGCCATGCCTTCGAGCACGGCGTGCGGATTGAAGCGCAGGATGTCGCGGTCCTTGCAGGTGCCCGGCTCCGATTCGTCGGAGTTGCACAGGATGTATTTCTGGCCCGGCGCGGTGCGCGGCATGAACGACCACTTGGTGCCGGTCGGGAAGCCCGCGCCGCCGCGACCGCGCAGCGAGCTCTTCTTCAGCTCGTCCACGATCGTCTGCGGATCGGGTTTCTCCGCGAGGATTTTTTCCCACGCCTGCCAGCCGCCGGTCTTGCGGTAATTCTCCAGCGTCCACGGCTGATCGAAATGCAGCGTGGTGTAGACGATCTGGTGTTCTTGTGGTGCAGGACCGTATGCCATGGGGTTGTCAGTTGCCGGTTCTCGGTTGCTGGTCAGGGTCGCTGGCCCGGCCCCGGGCTGCCGGCTCTTCCGGTAACCCAACAACCGACAACCAGCAACCGAACTCTCTTACTTCAATCCGCCCAGATCTCGTCAAGATTGGATTTGCGATCATCCCTGATCGCGAGATCAAACAGCGGCCATTCCCGGGCCGCACTGTTCAATCCCTAGTCAAGCTTGTCGAGAATTTCATCTACTTTCTGCGCGGTGAGCTTCTCGTGGTAATGCCCGTCCACCACCATCATCGGCGCGCCGGCGCAGGCAGCCAGGCACTCCTCTTCGCATTTCAGGTACACGCGGCCATCGGCGGAACTCTCGCCGAGCTTGATACCGTACTTCTTCTCGCAATGGCGCACGATGCCTTCGGCGCCATTCAACCAGCACGAGATGTTGGTGCAGATCGCCACGTTGTGGCGGCCGACCGGTTCCAGCTGGAACATCGAATAGAACGTCGCGACCTCGTAGGCCCAGATCGGCGGAATCTGCAGATATCTGGCGACCGCGGCGATCAGCTCGTCGGTAAGCCAGCCGCCATTCTGTTCCTGCGCGGCCATCAGGCCCTGGATCACCGCCGAGCGGCGGCGGTCCGGGGGAAACTTCGCCAGCCAGTGCTCGATGTGCGCGCGCGTCGCGTCGGTGAGCACGACGTTCGGGTCAACGTCCTTGACCTTGTCGAAATTGCCGGTCGCTCTCATCGGTCCACTTCCCCGAACACCAGATCGTAGGTGCCGACCATCGCCACCACGTCGGCGAGCATGTAGCCGCGGATGATCGAATCCATCGAGGACAGGTGCGCGAAGCTCGGCGCGCGGCACTTCACCCGGAACGGCTTGTTGGCGCCGTCGGAAATCATGTACACCCCGAACTCGCCCTTCGGTGCTTCCACCGCCGCATAGGCTTCGCCGGCCGGCACGTGGTAGCCCTCGGTGAACAATTTGAACCAGTGGATCAGCGCCTCCATGCTCTCCTTCATTTCCTCGCGGTGCGGCGGGATCACCTTGTAGTTTTCCAGGATCACCGGGCCGGGATTGGCGCGCAGCCAGTCCACGCATTGCTTGATGATGCGGTTGGACTGGCGCATCTCCTCGACGCGTACCAGATACCGGTCGTAGCAGTCGCCAGTCACGCCGACCGGGATGTCGAAATCCACTTCCGCGTATTTCGCGTAAGGCTGCTTCTTGCGCAGGTCCCACTCGACGCCGGAACCGCGCAGCATCGGGCCGGTCATGCCCCAGGCGATCGCCTGTTCGGGGGGAACCACGCCGATGCCGACGGTGCGCTGCTTCCAGATGCGGTTATCGGTGAGCAGCTCTTCGTACTCGTCCACGCGCTTGGGGAAGATCGCGCAGAACGCATCGAGGTAATCCAGCATCGTGCCTTCGCGCGCACTGTTGAAGGCCTTCAGGTCCTTGCCCTTGTGCCAGGGCGATTCCTTGTACTTGGGCATGTGCGCAGGCAGGTCGCGATACACGCCGCCCGGACGGTAATACGTGGCGTGCATGCGCGCCCCACTGACCGCTTCGTACACGTCCATCAGCTCTTCGCGTTCGCGGAACGCGTACAGGAACACCGCCATCGCGCCGAGATCGAGTGCATTCGACCCGATCCACATCAGGTGATTGAGGATGCGGGTGATCTCGTCGAACATCGTGCGGATCCACAGCGCGCGCTCGGGCGGCGTGATCCCCATCAGCGTCTCGATCACGCGCACATAAGCGTGCTCGTTGCACATCATCGAGACGTAATCGAGCCGGTCCATGTAACCGATGGACTGGTTGTACGGCTTGGATTCGGCGAGCTTCTCGGTCGCGCGATGCAGCAGGCCGATATGCGGATCGGCGCGCACCACGGTTTCGCCATCCATCTCCAGCACCAGGCGCAGCACGCCGTGCGCGGCCGGGTGCTGCGGGCCGAAGTTCATCGTGTAATTGCGGATTTCCGAAGCGGCCACGTCAGTTGTCCTTCCAGTCGTCGGCGGCTTCCTCGCGCGCGGTGGCGAAGCGCGAATCCTCGCGCACCACGCGCGCGACCAGCACGCGCGGCGAAACCGAACTCACCGGCTCGTAGACCACGCGCTGCGCTTCCGGGTCGTAGCGCACCTCCACGTTGCCGATCAGCGGGAAATCCTTGCGGAACGGGTGACCGACAAATCCGTAATCGGTGAGGATGCGGCGCAGGTCCGGATGGCCCTCATAGATGATGCCGTACAGGTCGAACGCCTCGCGCTCGAACCAGTCCGCCACCGGCCATACGCTGATGACACTCGGCAATACCGGCAGCGCATCTTCCGGCGCATAGCAGCGCACGCGCAGGCGTTCGTTGTTCTTCAGCGAGAGCAAGTGCGTCACCGAAGCGAAACGGCGCAAATGCTGCGCGTGGCGCGGGCGCGTGCTCCAGCTGAAACGACCCGGACCGGTCGCGCCTTCCACGCCGCGCGAGAAACCTTCGGAGGTCGCTTCCTCCGAAGTCGCCCATTCGTCTTCGCCGTAGCCGAGGTAGTCCACGCCGCACAGGTCTATCAACTGCTCGAAATGGAACTGCGGTTGGTCGCGCAAGGCGCGTGCGATTTCCAGCCAGTGCGCGCCTTGCACCTCGACGGTGGTCTGGCCGAGCCGTTCGACGATGTTGCTGACGCGATCGCCGAAATGCGCGCGCAGACGGTCGGCGAGGGAGGTTTTGTTCTCTTCGCTCATGTGCTCAGCGCGCAATCGTGTTGGTGCGGCGGATTTTTTTCTGCAATTGCAGGATGCCGTAGACCAGCGCTTCGGCGGTCGGCGGACAACCCGGCACGTAGATGTCCACCGGCACGATGCGGTCGCAGCCGCGCACCACCGAATACGAATAGTGGTAGTAGCCGCCGCCGTTGGCGCAGGAACCCATCGAGATCACCCACTTGGGATCGGGCATCTGGTCGTAGACCTTGCGCAGTGCCGGCGCCATCTTGTTGACCAGCGTGCCGGCCACGATCATCACATCGGACTGGCGCGGCGAAGGGCGGAAGATCACGCCGTAGCGGTCCAGGTCCAGGCGCGACGCGCCGGCGTGCATCATCTCCACCGCGCAACAGGCCAGACCAAAGGTCATCGGCCACATCGAACCGGTGCGAGCCCAGTTCAGCAGCGCATCCACCGAAGTGGTGGCGAAGCCGCGCTGGATCACCGGATTGTCGGACGCCGGGCGCAGGATGTCGTCCACCTCACCCACCGGCGAGGGGTTGTGCATCACGCGATCAAGGGTGGAAATCA
>JBQCCR010000013.1:0-19765 GCA_051961995.1 Rhodanobacteraceae bacterium
GATCCTGCAGCAACTGCCGGCGCTCGCTTTCGAGTTCCACGCGCACGCGTTCGTGTTCGCCCATCCGCGCGATCGCGGCTTCCATGCGCGCGCGCGCGGCACGCGCCTGTTCTTCGTTCTCCGCCTCGCGCTTGGCGATTTCGGAGAGCTCGCCATCCAGCGCCTGCAAACGGGCCTGCGCGCTGTCAATGCGGCCGCGCTTGCCCTGCAGTTCGCCGGCGAGTTCCGAGAGACGCCGATGCGCGCCGTACAACTCGCGCTGGAAATCATCGCGCGCCTGCTCGGCGGCCAGCCGCTGCGCGCGCACCTCCTCGGCGCGATGCGCCAGCTCGCGCAGGCGCGTCTGCAATTGTTCGAATTCATCGTGCAGCGTTTGCAGCTCGCGGCCGCGCGCCAGCACGCCCATCTGGCCGCCTTCCTCGCGGCGCACGCGCGCGAAACCCGCGCCCAGCCACACGCCTTCGCGGGTGATCACCGTGTGCGGCGCACCCAGCGAAGCGGCCAGCGTGCGTGCCTGTTCCAGCGTCTCGGCGGTGCGCACCTGCGCCAACAACGCCAGCGCGGCAGCGGGTCCGCGCGCCTGCGCGGCCAGCGTGCCCTCGACATTCGCAACCGATGCGCCCTCCGCGCCGATCAGGCTGATGTTGGCGCGCTCGATCGCGGCCATCTCGGCGGCAAGGTGCAGCGGATCGTCCACCAGCACGCCTTCCAGCAGGCCGGCGAGCACGGTTTCCACCGCGCGTTCCCAGCCGTTCTCCACTTTCAGTTGCGCACCGAGGCGCGCGCCGTCGGCGAGGCCGAATTTCTGCAGCCACTCGCGCGCGTGGTCGCGGTCCTGGCCCAGCGCCGCGTGCTGCAGGGCTTCCAGCGAAGCGATGCGTCCGCGCAGCGACTGCTCCTGCGCACGCGCTTCCGCCAGCCAGGATTGCGACTGGCGTTCCTCGCCGAGCAGACGCTCGGCCTCGGCCTTGTGCGTCTCCAGTTGCTCGGTGGCCGACTCGATCCTGCCGCGCTGCGCGGCGTGTTCGGACTCCAGCGCTTCGGCGGCCTGATGCAGCGCATCCAGGTCGTAGTTCTCGCGCTCCTTCTGCAGCGCTTCGCGGCGGCGCGCCAGCTCCAGGCCTTGACGATCGAGGTGATCAATATGGGTGCGTTCGACATCGGCCTCGCGAGAGGTCGTGGCCGAATCGCCGCCGTGCGCTTCCCAGCGCTCCTGCCATGCCGCATGCGCGGCTTCGGCGTCGCGCAAGGCCGAAGTGGTACGCGCCTCGGCGTCGCGCAGGCGCTCCAGTTCCGGCTCGCCTTCGGCCAGCGCCGCGCGCACCGACTCGTGCTGCGTGCGATCGGCGGCAATGTGCTCGTTCAACTCGTTCCAGGCCCGTTCGGCCTCTTCGCGCGCCTGCCGCAAACGCTCGCCCAGCTCGCGATGGTGGCGGATCTGCTGCTCGACGCGCGCCAGCTCCGCGCCGACCTGATAGACCTCGGCCTGCACCGCGTTGAGCGCATCGTTGTGTTCCTGATGACTCACGCGGCCGGCTTCGATCGCCGCTTCCAGATGGCGCTGCTCCGCGAGCTGCTTCTCGATTCCGGTTTCGGCCTCGCGCAACGCTTCGCGGTGCGCGCCCAGTTCCTGTGCGATCGCGCGGTAACTCAGCGCGCGCAATTCCGCCTCCCGATGGGTGTGCTCCTCTTTCAGCTTCTTCCAGCGCTCGGCCGCGCGCGCCTGCCGGTTCAGATGGTCGAGCTGCTTCTCTACTTCCTCGCGCACGTCGCGCACGCGATCCAGGTTCTCGCGCGTGGCCTTGATGCGGCTTTCGGTTTCCTTGCGGCGCTCCTTGTAGCGCGAGATGCCGGCGGCCTCTTCCAGATGCATGCGCAACTGTTCCGGATGCGCCTCGACGATGTCGGAGATGACGCCCTGCTCGATGATCGAATAGCTGCGCGCGCCAAGACCCGTGCCGAGGAACAGGTCGGTGATGTCGCGACGACGGCAGCGCACGCCATTCAAAAAGTAATCGGATTGCGAGTCGCGCCCGACCACGCGCTTCACCGAGATCTCGTTGTAGCTGGCGTACTCGCCACCGATCGCACCATCCGAGTTGTCGAACACCAGTTCGACCGTGGCCTGGCCGACCGGCTTGCGACCGGACGACCCGGAGAAGATCACGTCGGTCAGCGCCTCGCCGCGCAGGCGGCTGGCCGCGCTCTCGCCCATCACCCAACGGATTGCGTCAATGATGTTGGATTTGCCGCAGCCGTTGGGCCCGACGATGCCGGTGAGATTGGTGGGCAGGTGCAGCGTGGTCGGGTCAACGAAGGATTTGAAACCCGCCAGCTTGATGGTGGTAAGGCGCATGGTTTACCGCTTGGTTGGACGACCGGTCTGAAAGCTGCTGCGCTCGGCATCTTGCGCGCCGGCGGTGCTCGGAATCCGCACGTACTGACGTGTACGCTGCGGTTCCTGCGCTCCGGCGACGCGCAACCTGCCTTCGCTCGCGACGCTCTCAGATCGCTCGTGGAATGGCATCCATGCCGGGCGAATGGGGCACTCTGCCAAGCCCGGCGCCCGGGCGCAATGAAAACTTGCCTAACACCCTGAAATCAGCTACTTGGATGCTAATCTTCAAGTGCTTGCAAGGCATGATGCACCGCGGCAATGAGCTTGAAGCGCCTTGTCCGCGATGAATGCCCAGGACGCGAAAGAAGCGAAGAATGCGTTTGATCCTCTTTGCGTTCTTGCCGGATTGAAGCCCTTGGTTCTTCAGATCGCGCACAAGGTGCACGCGACTCAGAGCGATGCGATGCGATGCTCTTCGGGTGTCCGCGCCTCGATCGCCAGCGCGTGGATGCCTTGGCCGATCAGGTCGTTCAACGCGGCATACACCAGGCGGTGGCGCTGGATCGCGTTCTTGCCGGCGAAAGCATCGCTGATGATGCGCACGCGAAAATGCCCGCTGCCCTCGCCCGCGTGGCCGATGTGCAGGTGGCCCTCGTCCATCACTTCCAACGATTGCGGATCCAGCGCGATCGCGAGCTTGGCGCGGATGTCCTCGATGCGGGCCGCACTCATGGCAGCGTCTGGCGGAACGGCCGCACGCTGACCTCGCGGTACACACCCGCGGCGATGTACGGATCAGCCTGCGCCCAGGTGCGCGCGGCTTCGACATCTTCGAACTCGGCGATGATCAGGCTGCCCTCGAATCCAGCCGGGCCGGGATCTTCCGCATCGATCGCCGGGAATGGCCCGGCCAGCAGCAGGCGCCCTTCGTCCAGCAATTGCTTGAGGCGCGCGAGATGCGCAGGGCGCGCAGCTTGGCGCGCGCCGAGAGAGTTTTCGTTGTCGTAGCCAAGAATGGCGTACCACATAGGCATTCCGATCAGTGCGTAAATTTGCGGTCGCCCGGCTTGCGCCGGAATGACGAGACGAGAGGTCTAAGTTTCCGGCCGCATGTATGGAAACAGCAGCACGTCGCGAATCGAAGGCGCGTCCGCCAGCAGCATCACCAGGCGGTCAATGCCCACGCCGAGGCCGCCGGTGGGCGGCAGGCCGTATTCCAGCGCGCGGATGTAGTCGGCATCGAAATGCATGGCTTCGTCGTCGCCGTGCGACAGGGCCTCGACCTGCGCCCGGAAGCGCGCGGCCTGGTCCTCCGGATCGTTCAATTCGGAAAATCCGTTCGCCAGTTCCTTGCCGCCGACGAACAACTCGAAGCGGTCGGTGACTTCCGGATCGTGGTCGTTGGCGCGCGCCAGCGGCGAGACCTCGGTCGGATACTGGGTGATGAAGGTCGGCGGCACCAGGGTGTGCTCGACCGTCTTCTCGAAAATTTCCAGCAGCAGCTTGCCCCAGCCGTATTCGTTCTTGACCGGAATCTTCAGCCGCGCGCAATGCGCGCGCAACGCGGCGACATCGCGCAACTCAGGTTCGCCGATTTCCGGATTGTGCTCACGCACCGCATCCGCCAGCGACCAGCGTTTGAACGCCGGGCCGACATCAATGTCGCGCCCCTCCCAGGTCAACGCGGTGCGACCGAGCACCGCCTTCGCGGTCTCGCGGATCATGGCTTCGGTCAGGTCCATGACTTCGTTGTAGGTCGCGTAGGCCTGGTACAGCTCCAGCATCGTGAACTCGGGGTTGTGCCGCGTGGACACGCCCTCGTTGCGGAAGTTGCGGTTGATTTCGTACACGCGCTCGAAGCCGCCGACCACCAGGCGCTTGAGGTACAGCTCGGGAGCCACGCGCAGGTAGAGGTCGATGTCCAGCGCGTTGTGATGGGTGACGAACGGCCGCGCAGTGGCGCCGCCGGGGATCACGTGCATCATCGGCGTTTCCACTTCCATGAAGCGCCGCGGCTTGGCCTCCAGCCACTTGCGGATGAAACCGATCACTTTCGAGCGCAGCGCGAAAACGCGCCGCGCATCCGGGGTCACGATCAGGTCCACGTAACGCTGGCGATAGCGCTGCTCGACATCGGCCAGCCCGTGCCACTTGTCCGGCAGCGGCCGCAGCGATTTGGTCAGCAAGCGGATGGATTCCACCGCCACCGACAACTCGCCGGTCTTGGTGCGCATCAGTGTGCCTTCGGCCCCGACGATGTCGCCCACGTCCCAGCCCTTGAACGCGTCATAGCTCTCGCCCAGCGCGCCGGCCTGCAGGAACAACTGGATGGAGCCGGTCATGTCCTGCACGCGCGCGAAACTGGCCTTGCCCATCACGCGCTTGCCGAGCAGGCGCCCGGCCACGCGCACGCGGCACGCCTGCGCGGCGAGCGCGGCGGCGTCCCGGCCTTCCGTCTCCTGCTGCAAATCGCCGGCGAATGCATCGGGCCTGAAGTCGTTCGGAAACGCGATGCCCTGCCCGCGCTGCGCACGCAGTTTTTCGCGCCGCTCGGCGATGAGTTTGTTTTCGTCCTGGGCGGGAGAACTGTCAGCCTGGTCGTTCATGGCTCAATAGATTAGTGGGAGATCGGGCAAGCATTCACGAAGCGTCGGCGCGTTTGGCACCGGCTTCCAGACCCATCTTCAAACTCGCTTCGACGAGTTCATCCAGATCGCCGTCCAGCACGCGTTGCGTGTCGGAACGCTCGACGCCGGTGCGGAGATCCTTGATGCGGGACTGGTCGAGCACGTAGTTGCGGATCTGGCTGCCCCAGCCGACATCGGACTTGGTGGCTTCCAGCGCGGCCTTCTCCGCGTTGCGCTTCTGGATCTCCATTTCGTAGAGCTTGGCCTTCAGCATCTTCATCGCGCGATCGCGGTTGGCGTGCTGGCTGCGCTCGGTCTGACATGCAACGACGATCCCGGAAGGCATGTGCGTGATGCGCACCGCCGACTCGGTCTTGTTGACGTGCTGGCCACCGGCGCCGGAGGAGCGATAGACGTCCGTCTTCAGGTCGGCCGGGTTGATCTCGATGTCAATGTCGTCGTCCACTTCCGGGCTGACGAACACCGAAGAGAACGAGGTGTGCCGGCGGTTGTCGGAATCGAACGGCGACTTGCGCACCAGCCGGTGCACGCCGATTTCGGTCTTCAGCCATCCATAGGCGTAATCACCCTCGACCCGGAAGGTGGCCGACTTGATCCCGGCGACTTCGCCCGCGCTGGCTTCCAGCAGTTCGGTCTTCCAGCCCTTGTTCTCGCACCAGCGCAGGTACATGCGCAGCAGCATCTCGGCCCAGTCCTGCGCCTCGGTGCCGCCGGCGCCGGCCTGGATGTCCACGAATGCGTTGTGGGCGTCCATCTCGCCGGAGAACATGCGCTGGAATTCCAGCTTGCCGATGCGCAACTCCAGCGCGCGCACGTCATCGGCGACGCCGCGCACGGAGGCCTCGTCGTTTTCGGAAGCGGCCAGCTCCAGCAATTCCTCGGCGTCGTCCAGGCCGGAGCCGATCGCATCCAGTCCTTCGACGACCTGTTGCAGCCGCGCGCGTTCGCGGCCGAGTTCCTGTGCGCGTTGCGGATCGTCCCAGATGTTGGGATTCTCCAGCTCGCGGCTTACTTCCTCGAGACGTTCGCGCCGGACCGGGTAGTCAAAGATACCCCCGTAAGGATTCGGCGCGCCCGCGCAGGTCCGCGATCTGGGCGTGGATCGGATTGGTCTCGAGCATGGCCGTGGAGGGTGCGAAAAAGATGCGTGATGTTAGCAAAGCGACCGGGCAGCCGCATGCGCCATCGCCGGTTTTCCGGCCGCGCGCAGGCGCGCGCACCTGCGACAGCCGCTTTGGCAGAACGAGCCGCCTTCACTTCGCGGGGCATGGAATCCCGCGTTCGCAGGCTTGTGCTCATCCCTTGAACCGCTGCACCCACGCCACGTAACGCTCCACGAACCTCTGCAGGAATTCACGTGTGCTGTCCACGGTGACGCTGCCGTCCGGCGCGAACAGTCCCTGCTTGTACTGGATGAACGACTCCGGCTGCTGCAGCATCGGGATGTCGAGGAACACGCAAATATTGCGCAGGTGCTGCTGCGCCAGGGCAGTGCCGGCGGAACTCTGCGACGTGCCGATCACGGCACCGGGCTTGCCGGCGAACGCGTTTGTGCCGTAAGGCCGCGAGGCGGTGTCAATCGCGTTCTTCAGCACGCCGGGGATCGAGCGGTTGTATTCCGGCGTCACGAACAGCACGCCGTCGGCGTTCCTGATCTGCTCCTTCATCTTCGTCGCCGCCGGTGGGTAGTTCTGCTCGTTGTCCTGATTGAACAGCGGCAGATCGCCGATGGCGATGTACTCGAATGCAAGCTTGTCGCCTGCGAGCCCCTGCAGCGCATGCGCCAATTGCTTGTTGATCGAATCCTTGCGCAGGCTGCCGACCAGCACCGCGACTTTCATTGAGCTTGCCATGAATGCCTCCTTCCTTGAATGCCAGAAATGACGGGGCTACAGCGGGCCGTTGAAGAACCGTCGCGAGCGAAGGCAGCCATCCGTGGCCGAGCGCAGCCAGCGGAGCGTACACGTCAGTACGTGAGCATGGCGAGCACCGCCGGCACGCAAGCTGCCGAGCGCAGCAGGTTATTCGACGGCCCGGAGAGGCTTCACGAACTTCATTGTCATCCGGTCGGATTCGCCAATCGCCTTCATCTTCGCGTGCTCGCTGTCCGGTCCGGACAAGTCCGGCGGCAGGCGATGGATGTTGATGTCCTCGGGATCCTTCGGGTTGGCGTTGATCTCCGACATGCCGGCCAGGCGGAAACCGGCGCGCAGGCCAGCCTCGATGATGTAATCCTCGGGAATCCGGTGCAGCGCCTTGGAGCTTTGCACCGCGTCCGCGAACGGCCTGGCGCGATGGTCGGTGAAGCCCAGCACGCCGCCCGGTTTCAGCACCTTGTATGCCGCCTTGAACACCGCATCCAGCGTCTGCGGGCTGTCGTTCAACCAGTCGTGCGCGTTGCGGAAGGTGAGCACCATGTCGGCCGAGTTGTCCGGGCCGAGCGCCACCTGCTTCGGCGGCGAAAACGGAATCACCTTGGCGACGTGCCCATACACCTTCGGATCGGATTTCAGTTTCTGCCCGAACCTGTCCGGCCGGCCTGCGCGCGGTGGCGACGAGGCCTCGATCAGGTGTCCGTTTGCGTACAGGAGCGGCGCCAGGATTTCCGTGTACCAGCCGCCGCCCGGGTCGAGCTCGACCACGGTCATGTCCGGCTTGATGCCGAAGAACGTCAGCGTTTCGACCGGATGCCGATACTGGTCGCGCGCCTTGTTGGCCTCCGAACGCCAACTGCCGCTCACCACAGCCTTCAACTGCGTGGCAGCGTCGCCCGACCCCGCGATCGGCCCGCTGTCCCCCGCGTAAGCGGCACTCGCGGCGCACAGCACACCGGCGAATGCGAAAATCACCACCTTCAAGCAAGTCCGCTGCAACATGGCGAGTCCTCCTGACGCGAAACCACTAGGCTACTCCGAAGCGGCTCTGGTCGGGTCAAAGTCCCGACGGGAGGCTCGATCGACCTCGAACTCTTTGCGACATGGAAAGAGCCCGCGTCAGTTGGAGTGAACGTTTTTTGCGAACCCCAACATGGCTCGCCATAATCGTCGGGTTGCGCCCGAAGCAGCCGGACCCAACCCAGCCTGCCAAAGCTGTAAATCACGACCGATGTGGCCTCTGGTGCTGCACTTCAACATGTCTTCCGCCATTGAACCGACGTCGCTCATTACCTGTCCGCATTGCGGGCATGCGCGCGAGGAAACGATGCCGACCGACGCGTGCATCTTCTTCTACGAATGCCAGGGCTGCCATGAGCTGCTGCGCCCGCTGGCGGGCGACTGCTGCGTGTTCTGTTCCTACGGCACGGTGAAATGCCCGCCGGTGCAGGCCGGACAAAGCGGCTGCTGCGGATGACGGCGCGCTTGTGCAGATTGATGTGAGCGCCTTCTGCGAACCCCGACATTCCGCCTGTTGGGTCGTGCCCGGATGAAACCCGGGTTCCAACCCGACCTACAAAAAGCGGCCGGTCGAACCCCGCCTACGACGCACCCGTCCTGCCTGCCGCGCCCTGCTTCTGCAACGCGGCGATCATCTCGGCGCCGCTCGCTACCCGCGCCTGCCGCGGGAACACCTTCTCCGTCAACACGCGGTGCACTTCCGGATCCGGATCGGCGCAGCAATCGGCCACCACCACGATACGGTAATCCGCATCCGCCGCATGGCGCACGGTGGACAGCACCACGCCACTGGTGGAAATGCCGGCAAGCACCAAGGTGTCAATGCCGTTGGCGCGCAGGATCATGTCGAGGTCGGTACCGGGAAATGCGCCGTAGCGGTGCTTGGTGACGATGAATTCGTCTTCGCGCGGCGCAACCTGCGGATGGATTTCCGCACCCGGCGCATCGCCTTCGAATCGGCCCGACGAGCGGATCGTGCTGAAGGCCAGGTTGTTCGGGCTCACTTCCGGGTAACCGGGACGGAAGCCGACCTTGACGTAACCGACCTTCGCACCCGCCTGGCGCGCCGCATCAAGCAAGGCGGCGGTGCGCTCAAGCAAGGCTTGCGAATCCGCGCCGGCAAAGTTCTGCACGATGCCGACCTGGAAATCCATGCACAGCACCGCCGTGCATTGGGGATCGAGGTTGAGTGTGCCAATCATGGTTTCCCCCTGACGAGCATGGGTCCATCAGATCCGCAAAAGGCGGATCGACGCCGTCTTACTGCAGATATTTCTCCATCCAACCCACCCAGCGGCGGTACACATCGGTAGTGCGCACGATGTCGTGCGGGAAATGCGAGTCAGCGGGATAGGCGTAAAACTGCGCGGTGACGCCCGCGTCGCGCAGCGCATGGAACCACTCGTAGGAATTGATCAGCGGCACGTTGGGGTCGCCCACGTCGCCCATGATCAGCGTCGGCGCCTTGACGTTGCCGGCATACGCGATTGGCGATTGTTCGCGCCAGATGTCATGGTACTTGGCCGTCCACGGCGAGCCGCCGAAGAAATAGGTGTCACCGGTCTGGTAGTACGACACCGTGTAATCCATCACCCAGTCGGTGAGCGCCGCACCGGCCACCGCCGCTTGCCAGTTGTCGTAATGACCGGTGAGCCAGGTCGTCATGTAACCGCCGTACGACCAGCCGGACACGCCGATGCGATGGGTGTCCACGATGCCGAGTTGCTCGACCGCAGCCAGGCCTGCCATCACGTCCTTGCCCGGACCGTCGCCGGTGTCGCGGAAGATCGCGTGCTGGTATTTGTCGCCCAGGTTCGTGCTGCCGCGGTAGTTCGGCTGGAACACCAGAAACCCGTTCGCGGAGAACAATTGAATGAGCGGCGAGAAGCGCAGATCGGAGGAACCTTCCGGGCCGCCATGAATCACCAGCACCAGCGGGTACTTCTTGCCGGACTTGTAATCCGCGGGCCAGGTCAGCACGCCGTCCTCGTCGAAGCCGTCAGCGCTCTTCCACTGCACCGCCTCGCTGCGGCCGAGTTTCATCTGATCCACGAAGGCATTGAGATCGGTGAGTCGGCGCGGCTTGGCGTTTATCGAATCCAGCACGTACAACTCGCCCGGATGACCGGCCGTGCTGGCGATGAACGCGATACGGCCATTGTTCGCAACGCTCAACTCCGGATTGACCTGCACGTCGCCAAGTTCGAGTTCGCGCGCCACGCCATCCAGCGGCTGCACCCACAACGTTGCGTGCGTGCCCAGGCTGCCGGCCAGCAGCAGCGTCTTGCCGTCCGGCAACCATTCGTACGTATCAATATTGCGCGCCAATGCGGCGGTGACGTCACGCGGATCGCCACGACCCTCGCCGATGTACACCGCGTTGCCATTGTTCTGGTCACCGTCGCGTGGCCGCATGAAGGCATACGCGTCGCCCTGTGGCGCGAACTTCAGGTCGCCCGAGCCCTGCGCCGTGACCAGCGCGCGCGGCTTGCCGCCGTCGGCATCCACTTCGTCAATCACGGACTGGAACGACGGGCCCCACCACGGACCCGGAAAACGCGTGAACACGATGTCGTGGCCGTCACGGCTCCACTCCGGCACCGGCGCGGAATCCTGCTGGTCGGTTTGCAGGCTGAACTCGCCTTCGGTCAAGCGCTTCGCTTCACCCCCATGGCTCGGCACCACCCACAAGTGATCGGGCGTCAGCGCCGCGCGCTGCAGGAAATTGTTGTCGGTGACCTGGAAGGCATCGTCGTGGTGCTTGATCGCTTTCGCATTCTTCGCTTCGTCGGCGGTGATGAAGGCGATGCGACTGCCGTCCGGGCTCCACGAGAATTCGTCAACGCCCCCCTTGGTGTGCGTGATGCGCGCCGGATCCCCGCCGTCCATCGGCATCACGAAAATCTGTGCCTTCCCGTCGTTGTCCTTGTCCGGATCGTCGTCCCTAGCATCGGACCCGTCCTGCGCGCCGTGGTCATCGGCGAGAAACGCCAGCCGCGTGCCGTCCGGCGACCAGTGCAGCGAACCCAGTCCGCTGCGCTTCCAGGTCAGCGCGCGCTTGGCGCCGGTCGCAACATCCACCAGATCAATTTCCTGCCGGCGCTTGTCGGCCTTCCAGTCCGGCGTGGAAACGATCACCGCTATCTTCGTGCCGTCAGGCGAAATCTGCGGATCGCTGAAGGAGATGATCTTGCGCAGGTCTTCGAGCCGGAAGGTGTTCGCGTTCGCGGCGCCGGCAACGCCGGAAGATGCACAGCCGAGCAAGGCGGCAGCACACAGGATCAGCGGTTTGCGCACAAGCATGGTGGTTTCCCCAGTCAGACCGCGCCGAGCGTACGACAGAACGCGCCGGGGCGTCAGCAGCGGAAGTCATGCCGGCTCAGGGCGCTGGCACGGAAACCGGCTCGACGTGACGGATGATCAACCGCAGCGACTCCACGCCTTGCCAATCGTCAACCGTCAGCTCGTAGACGATGCGCACGCCGGGCGCCAACGGCCAATCGCTTTCGGCATTGAAGTGCACCGCGGCATGCACGCGACCGTCGCGCGGATCGCGCAGGTTGGCGCGCAGGTGCCGCTGCCCGGCGCCGATGCGCCGCCAGCCGACGCACTCGAACACATTGTCGAACAGTGGCGGCGGAAAGCCCTGCCCCCACGGGCCGGCTGCGCGCAGTTGCCGCGCCAGTTCCGGATCAAAATCGGCGGGCGCCAGTTCGCCATCGCTGTGAAGCTGTGCCTGCAGTGCTTCCGGTGTGATGCGTTCGCGCGCGATCGCATCGAAACATTCCGCGAAGCGGGCGAAGTCGTTCGCAGACAGGCTCAAGCCTGCCGCCATGGCGTGTCCGCCGAAGCGCCGGATCAGGCCGGGCTCGCGTGCGTCCAGTTCGGCCAGGGCGTCGCGGATATGGAAGCCGGGAATCGAGCGCGCGGAGCCGCGCAGCATTGGAAAGCGCGGCGATGATTCGTCGCTTGTCGATTGTTGCGTACAGGAAGCGCGCAAAGGCATTGATGCATCGTCACCGCCCGCGGGCGCAAAGGCCACCACCGGACGATGCAGGCGTTCCTTGATCTTCGAGGCGACCAGCCCGACCACGCCGGGATGCCCATCCGGATTGAACAACGTGACGCCGACCGCGCCATCGTCGCCGATGCCGGTCAGCATCGCTTCCGCATCCGCGGTCATGATGTCCTGCAGGCCGCGGCGCTCGCCATTGATCCCGTGCAGGATCGCCGCGAGTTCGCGCGCATGCGAGGCATCCTCGGTCAGCAGGCACTCGATGCCGAGCGTCATGTCTTCGAGTCTTCCCGCTGCGTTGACGCGCGGCCCCAACGAATAGCCGAGATCGCTCGCCCCCAATCGCGCCGGATCGCAGCCGGCCACTTCGATCAGTGCATTGATTCCCGGGCAACCGCGGCCGGCGCGAATGCGGCGCAAACCGGCTTCAACCAGGATCCGGTTGTTGCGGTCCAGCGGAACGAGATCGGCAACCGTGGCGAGCGCGACCAGATCGAGCAGGCCGGACAAATCAGGCTCTTCGCGATTTGGAAAGGCGTTTTGCTTGCGGAGCCTGGCACGCAGCGCGAGCAGCAGATAAAACATCACGCCCGCGCCGCAAAGGGATTTGCTGCCGAACTTGTCGTCGGCCGAATTCGGATTCACGATCGCATCCGCAGCCGGCAACCCGGCGCCGGGCAGGTGGTGATCGGTAATGATGACCGTGCACCCGCGCGCCTTCGCCGCCGCCACTCCGGCGTGGCTGGCAATCCCGTTGTCCACGGTGACGATCAGGTCCGGCGCGGGCTGCAGCGTATCCACCAGCGCGGGCGTGAGGCCGTAACCGTGGCGTATGCGGTGCGGCACCACGTAGCCGACCTGTTGCGCACCCAGCATCCGCAGCCCGCGCACCGCGAGCGCCGCGCCGCAGGCGCCGTCGCAATCAAAATCCGCGGCGACGATGATGCGCCGTTGCTTCGCGATCGCGTCGGCCAGGAGTTCGGTCGCACGTTCGATGCCGGAAAGTTCGTGCGGCGAAAGCAGCAAGGCGAGCCGATGCCTGGCATCGCTCGCACACAGCACGCCACGTGCAGCATAGACGCGCCGCAGCACCGGATGGACGTGCTCGGGCCAGCCACCGGGTACACCGGCGGGTTGGCGGCGGATGATTTTCAATTGCGCCACGGCCGAGCGCGATTGCACGACGATTTTGCGGTGCCACCGTTCCTGGCATCGTCCCGGCGAAAGCCGGGACCCGGTGACTCCATGGTCGCACCGCCACGGTCGCCGGGTTGCAGATTGCGCCCGCAGCCGCCCCGGAATGACGAAAAGCGGAGATCGAGCGTTCTCACGCGCTGCGCCGCCACACACGCCAACGATGCCAGCGCCTGATGCGAAACCGCTCGCCGCCGGCGAATGCAAGATGCAACTCCGTACCACGCCGCGGCAATCGTTCGATGCGCGGCAACCATGCGGCTTCGATCTGTGCCGCATCGAGAGCGGCAAGGTCGAGCAATACCGGAGAGCCGCGCGGGACTCCATCCAGGGCATCGGACGTGAGCGGAGAACGCTTTACGCCTGCGCGCTGCGCCAACGCGCAAGCGAGCGCGTCGTCGCTGACCGCCAGCTTCAAGGACGACTTCACCCACGGCAGCGCGCCGGTGCCCCAGAACCACAGCGCGTTCATCGGCATCGCGCCACGTTCGCGGCGGGCGGCGTTGACCGGATGCGAATGCAGCGTGATTTGCGCCTCGTTGAACAACGCGCGCCAGCGTCGGCCGCCATCGCCTTGCGGCAGCTGTTCCAGCAGGTTCGCGCCGAGCGCTTCCTCCGGCGCCGCGAACGCAGGCAACTGCGAACCTTGCGGCAGGCGCAACGCCCAACGCGATGGGGTCATGATTTCCAGGGGCATGCCGGCATCGCCGAACAATGGTCGCAGCGGTTGCGCAAGGCTTTCCGCCTCCTCGCGCGTCAATTGCAGTTCGTCGCCGCAGGCCAGCAACCGCGCGCCGTTGGCTTCCACGCGGACGTAAGCCGGATCGGCGCACAGCCACGGGGTTTCTCCGGCGTCGTGCGCGATGCTTTCACGCAGCAATGCGGCAACCGGCAGCGGCGAACCGGGCAGCTGGAACACTTCGCGCAGCTGCGCCTCGCGCCCGCGTGGTGCATCCGCCAAACGATCGCCGCGCGCGAGCCAGCGCTTCAGCGCCGGCGCGCCGTCAAGGCGCGCCAGCGGCGGCAGCAGGAAATGCTGGGAATACATGCGGCGAGGATGCGGGAGCGGATACGCGTCGGCAAGTCGCGATCTTCGGTTCAC
Organism: Rhodanobacteraceae bacterium; assembly: GCA_051961995.1. GTDB lineage: Bacteria > Pseudomonadota > Gammaproteobacteria > Xanthomonadales > Rhodanobacteraceae > 66-474. The sequence continues at coordinate 14,192 of JBQCCR010000013.1, forward strand.
AGCGTCGGGTTTCGCTGACGCTGCGGCCGACCCGCGTTCAAACCTCGTACTTCACGCTCATGATGTCGTAGCAGCGCTTTCCGCCCGGCGCCTCGAACTCGAACGAATCGCCTTCATTCCTGCCGATCAGCGCGCGCGCGATCGGCGAGGACACCGCGATGCGGCACTGCTTGATGTCGGCTTCCAGGTCGCCGACGATCTGGTAGACGATCGCATCCCCGCCGTTCTCGTCTTCGAGTTCGACGGTGGCGCCGAACACCACGCGCGGGCCGGCGTTGAGGCGCGAGACATCAATGATTTCGGCGGTGGACAAGCCCGCTTCCAGTTCCTTGATGCGGCCCTCGATGAAGCCCTGCTGTTCGCGCGCGGCATGGTACTCGGCGTTCTCCTTGAGGTCGCCGTGTGCGCGCGCTTCGGCGATCGCGGCGATCACCTTCGGCCGCTCCACCGATTTCAGGCGCTCCAGTTCGGCGCGCAGACGATCGGCGCCGGCTTTGGTCATGGGGGCTCGTTTCATTGGCTTGCCTTCTTCTCCAACCATTCGCCCTGGGTATCGAGGGACACGCAAAAATAACCATTCGTGGATTCGATAAGCAAAGCTTACCCGCGCCGAGCTCGTCGAAGCACCACCACAAACGGTTGATCAACTGCAATTATGCCGAAAGCTCGTTCGGCACCAGTGCGTGCAGCTCCTGCAGGCTCAGCACCTCGCCGCCGCTGCGGAAATCCAGCGAATGCAGCATCGCACGCGCACCGGCCACGGTGGTCGAGTAGGTGACGTGCTGCTGCAACGCCTCGCGCCGGATCGAGAACGAGTCGGCGATCGCGCGGCGCCCTTCCGTGGTGTTGACGATATAGCAGATTTCGCCGTTCTTGATAGCATCGACGATATGCGGGCGGCCTTCCAGCACCTTGTTGATGCGCTCGCACTGCACGCCGTGCTCGCGCAGGAACGCGGCGGTGCCGCCGGTGGCGATCAGGGAAAATCCGCGCCGCAGCAGCTCATGCGCGACCGGCAGCAAGCGCTGCTTGTCGGCATCGCGCACGGAAAGGAATGCCTTGCCCGGCACGGGCGGAGCGATGTGCGCGGCCTCATGTCCGCGCGCAAACGCTTCGCCGAAGCTGCGGCCCACGCCCATCACCTCGCCGGTGGAGCGCATCTCGGGGCCGAGGATCGGATCCACGTTCTGGAATTTCAGGAACGGGAAGATCGCTTCCTTGACCGAGAAATAGTCCGGTATCAATTCGTGCGTGGCACCCTGCTCGGCGAGCGTCTTGCCGGACATGCAGCGTGCTGCGATCTTGGCCAGCGGGCGCCCGATCGCCTTGGACACGAACGGCACCGTACGCGAGGCGCGCGGGTTCACTTCCAGGATGAACACTTCGTCCGTGCCGTCGTCATGGCTCTGGATCGCGAATTGCGTGTTCATCAGGCCGATCACACGCAGCTCGCGCGCGAGCAATGTGACCTGCCGGCGCAGTTCGTCCTGGGTTTCCGGCGACAACGAATACGGCGGCAGCGAACACGACGAATCGCCCGAGTGCACGCCGGCTTCCTCGATGTGTTCCATGATGCCGCCGATCAGCACGTTGCCACGGGCGTCGGCGATGATATCCACGTCCACCTCGACCGCGTGGTCGAGGAAGCGGTCCAGCAACACCGGCGAGGATTCCGACACGCGCACCGCATCGCGGATGTAGCGCGCGAGATCCGCATCCGCGTGCACCACTTCCATCGCGCGACCGCCCAGTACATAGCTCGGCCGCACCACCAGCGGATAACCGATCTCGTTCGCCAGGGCGATCGCCTCGTCGGCGTTGCGTGCGATGCGATTCGGCGGCTGTTTCAGGTGCAGGCGCTCGATCAGTTGCTGGAAACGTTCGCGGTCTTCGGCAAGGTCAATCGAATCCGGCGAGGTGCCGATGATCGGCACGCCCGCGGCCTCCAGCGCGCGCGCCAGCTTCAGCGGCGTCTGCCCGCCATATTGCACGATCACGCCCTTGGGCTTTTCCAGCTCGACGATCTCGAGCACGTCTTCCAGCGTCAGCGGCTCGAAGTAGAGGCGATCCGAAGTGTCGTAATCGGTGGACACCGTCTCCGGATTGCAGTTGATCATGATGGTTTCGAAACCATCTTCGCGCAGCGCAAGCGCCGCGTGCACGCAGCAGTAGTCGAACTCGATGCCCTGGCCGATGCGGTTGGGCCCGCCGCCGAGCACGATGATCTTCTTGCGCTGGGTCGGCTCGGCCTCGCACTCTTCCTCATAGGTCGAGTACATGTAGGCGGTGGTCGTCGCGAACTCCGCCGCGCAGGAATCCACGCGCTTGTAAACGGGCCGCACCCCCAGCGTGTGGCGCAGATGGCGCACCGATTTTTCGTCGGACGATAGCAGTTGCGCCAAACGGGCATCCGAGAAGCCCATGCGTTTCAGTTCGCGCATGCGCGGCGCGTCCAGCGCGGCGATGCCGGCCTCGCGCACCTCGTTTTCGGTTGCGATGATGTCCTCGATCGCGGCGAGGAACCACGGATCGATCTTCGTCAGCGCGTAAACATCTTCCAGTGACAGGCTGGCGCGGAACGCATCGCCGACATGGAACAGACGATCCGGCCCCGGCTGGCGCAGCTCGCGCTTCAGCGCTTCCATGCCTTCGTCGTTCGACCAGTCAATACCGCCCGGATTGAATCCCGTCCTGCCGGTTTCCAGGCCGCGCAGCGCCTTCTGCAGCGATTCGTGGAAGGTGCGGCCTATCGCCATCACCTCGCCCACCGATTTCATCTGCGTGGTGAGGCGCGCGTCCGCCGCCGGGAATTTCTCGAAGGCGAAGCGCGGAATCTTGGTGACGATGTAATCAATGCTCGGCTCGAACGACGCCGGCGTCTTGCCGCCGGTAATTTCGTTCTTCAACTCGTCCAGCGTGTAGCCGACCGCGAGCTTGGCCGCGACCTTCGCGATCGGGAAGCCGGTCGCCTTTGACGCCAGCGCGGACGAACGCGACACGCGAGGGTTCATCTCGATCACCACCACGCGGCCGTTTTCCGGATTGACGCCGAACTGCACGTTGGAACCGCCGGTGTCAACGCCGATCTTGCGCAGCACCGCGATACTGAAATCGCGCAGCCGCTGGTATTCCTTGTCGGTGAGCGTCTGCGCCGGCGCCACCGTGATCGAGTCGCCAGTGTGCACGCCCATCGGGTCGAGGTTCTCGATTGCGCAGACGATGATGCAGTTGTCCGCCTTGTCGCGGACCACTTCCATCTCGAATTCCTTCCAGCCGAGCACCGATTCCTCGACCAGCACCTCGTGCACGGGCGAGAGCTCCAGCCCGCGCGCGACGATTTCCTCGAATTCCTCGATGTTGTAGGCGATGCCACCGCCGCTGCCGCCGAGCGTGAAACTCGGGCGGATGATGGTCGGGAACCCGACCTTGATCTGCGCCGCGCGCGCCTGGTCCAGCGAACGCGCGACTTCGGATTTCGGCGATGCCAGGCCGATTTCGTCCATCGCCTCGCGGAACAACTGGCGATCCTCGGCCATGCGGATCGCGTCGCGCGAAGCGCCGATCAATTCCACCCCGTGCTTTTCCAGCACGCCGTGATCGGCCAGATCGAGCGCGCAGTTCAGCGCGGTCTGCCCACCCATGGTCGGCAGCAACGCGTCGGGTTTTTCCTTCTCGATGATGCGTTCCAGCGTGCGCCAGTTGATCGGCTCGATATAGACGCGATCGGCCATCTCCGGATCGGTCATGATGGTCGCCGGATTCGAATTGACCAGCACCACGCGATAACCTTCCTCGCGCAACGCCTTGCACGCCTGCGCGCCGGAATAATCGAACTCGCAGGCCTGACCGATCACGATCGGTCCCGCGCCGATGATCAGGATGGTCTTGATGTCTGATCGGCGGGGCATCAGCGGGCCTCCATCAATTTCGCGAATCGCTCGAACAAATACCCCACGTCATGCGGCCCCGGACTGGCTTCCGGATGTCCCTGGAAGCAGAACGCCGGGCGGTCGGTCAGCGCAAAGCCTTGCAGCGAACCATCGAACAGCGATGTGTGCGTGATGCGCGTGTTCGCCGGCAGCGTCGCGGGATCCACCGCGAAGCCGTGGTTTTGCGAGGTGATCAGCACCCGGCCGTCGTCCATATCCTTGACCGGATGATTGGCGCCATGGTGGCCGAACTTCATCTTGAGGGTCCGGGCGCCGAGTGCGAGGCCCATCAACTGGTGGCCCAGGCAAATGCCGAACAGCGGGATGCGTGCATCCAGGAATTCGCGCGTGGCGGCGATCGCGTAATCGCAGGCCGCAGGATCGCCGGGGCCGTTGGCGAGGAACACGCCATCCGGCTTCAGCGCCAGCACTTCGCGCGCGGGCGTCTGCGCGGGCACCACGGTGAGATCGCAACCGCTCTCCACCAGCAGGCGCAGGATGTTGAGCTTCACGCCGTAGTCGTAGGCGATCACCTTGAAGCGCGTCGCCGGTTTGCGAAGTGCGGCGGCATCGAGATCGTAAGTGCCGTTGCGCCACGGATAGGATGCGCGCACCGAGACTTCTTTCGCCAGATCCATGCCGTTCAAGCTCGCCACTGCACGCGCTTTTGCAAGCGCATCGTCCGCGGAGAGGTTTTCGCCGGCGAGCAGGCAGCCGTTCTGTGCGCCGGTGCTACGCAGGATGCGGGTCAGCTTGCGCGTATCGATCCCGGCAATCGCGACGATGTTCTGGCGGCGCAGGTAATCGGTGAGCGATTCCACGCTGCGCCAGCTGGAGGCAAGCCGCGGCACGTCGCGCACGACCAGGCCCGCAGCTTGCACGCGCACCGATTCATCATCGGCCGGATTGCAACCGGTGTTGCCGATGTGCGGATGGGTCAGCGTGACGATCTGCCGCGCATAGGACGGATCGGTCAGGATTTCCTGATAACCCGTCATCGCGGTGTTGAATACCACCTCGCCGGTTGCGCCGCCGGGCGCGCCAACGGACTCGCCGTGGAACACATTTCCATCGGCGAGCGCTAACAATGCGGGTAGTTTCATATCGTCCGGGTGCAAGTGGACCCGCAGGCCACGCAAAGCGGGTCTGAGGGAAGGGTGATCGGGCGAGCCGGAATGATAGCAGAACCTCGACTCCGATTCAGCCGTTCGCGTGTTCTATCGAGTGGCAGCCGTCACCGATGGCCCAGCCCACGTGGCGGTTCCTTGATCCCGCACTCATGGATGAGCGCAAGACCACGCGCGCTACAATGCGTGCTCACACGAGGAAGCAGCAATGCCCGCCGCCCTGCTCGATCCCGCCCGCCTGCAGCGCCCCGATACGCTGGTCCGCCACGAGCCGTTCGCGTTCCTGCTCGCGCACGGGCAGTTGCCGGAAGAAGCGCGCGAACCGCTGGATCGCGACTTCCCGAAATATTCCGGCGCGGGCTTCTTTCCGTATGACGAAAAGGAATGCGGGCCGGCGATCAACGAGCTGGTGAACGCGCTGACCACACCCGCGTTTGCCAGCGCAGTCGGCGCCAAGCTGGGCATCGAGAATCTCGGCGAGTACCCGACCCTGGTGACGTTGTGCCGCTCGCTCAACA
>JBQCCR010000014.1:0-127667 GCA_051961995.1 Rhodanobacteraceae bacterium
GTCGCCGTGCCATGTCACGGTTCCCTTGTCGGAGCTCGTGGTACTCACGACGTTTGGGTCGCTGTCGGCGAGCTGCCGGTGCCCCCATTCGCGAACACTGTCCGGAGCTCCTGCTTGTTCTGACACCCCCGACGTGCCGCCGTTGTTCATGTTCATCCCGCCAGCGCTGGCCATGCCCGGTGCACTACCCGTTCGCGTTCCGCTGATCGAGCCGTTCCCGTCGGCCGAATAACTCATCCCCTGTTTGATGCCGCTCCCTTTCTGATGGCCGTAGCCGCCGCCGAGATTATTCAAATCGGGGCCACCGCCGATCGTCTGCTTTTTCCCATTCGGCCCCATGAAAGTTTGCGAGCCGCCCATGCTCACCTTCTTCCCGTTCGGCCCGGTAAACGAAGTCTGCTGGCCCGCGGTGTTCACGCTGGGACCGCTCGACTTGCCGGTCGCCGAGTTGCGGAAACTGGTGTTCGAGTTTTGCGACGGACCGTAATTCAGTGCGGCGCGTCCACCTGCGCGTACCGGAGCGATCGAAGCCTTGCCGCCCGCGGCTGCGTTCCGGTGCGTCTGCATCGGTGATGCGGCGTAGCCGTAGCTTTCATGCGCGCCGTAGCCGCCGGTCGGATGACCGGAGCCGCTGCCGTCACCGCCGCGGGCTGGAACAGGCGTGGCGCACGGATGCCCCGGCGGGCACGCTTCGCCGCGCCGCATGCTCGGGTTGCCGGGTGCATAGCCCGCGCCCGAAACGGGCGGTTGCCGTCCGCCGCGTTCCACACCGCCGGCACGAATCGGGTGGATGCTGTTGGCGTAATGTCCGCTGCTGGCCGCCGTGCCGGGATAGCTGTATTGCGCCTGCGCGGGCGCGTTCAAACCAAACGCCAGTGCAATCGCGATGCTCAATGCGGCAGACGCCGACCTGGCTCGCCTGATTTCGAATTGCGCGTTCATCGTGATCTCCTTGATCCAACGGATGGGGTGCGCGCATCAACCTTCGGGCGGATGCGCGCTGCTGCCGCCGGGCGGCGGCTGGTGTCCACGACGGCCGTGATGGCCCGAAGCATCTCCGCTGCCCTGCTGTTGCGAGTGGGTTTCGTGCCGCTTGGCGTCGGTAGAGCCGGACGGCGGCGAATAGCCGTAAGCCGGTGCTCCGTAACCGCCGCCCGAATGCTGCGAATGACTTTCATGGCGCCTGGCATCGGTGGAGGGCGAGCCCGAGCCGCTGCCCGACTGGCTGCTGCTGGCGGTGCCGGGATAGGTGTACTGGGCCTGCGCGGTCGCGCTGAATGCCAGCGCGATCATCGCGGCCAGCGCGCCGGGTATGAGTGCGCGCGCAATCGAGTTGCGAAGCTTCATTTCGATTTCCTTTCTTGAAAGGCGCGCCGATGCACAGCGCACCGGGGGATGGGCCCGCGATCAGCCGCCGTCCAGGTTCAATGCATTCGCATCGCTGCTGCGCCGGCGCTGCTCCTTGGCATCGAAACTCGACATGCAGCCATCGCGCTTGACCATTGCGCAATCCAGGTAATTGGAGGCTTCCACCAGCGCCGCGCGTACCGCCTTGCTGGCCGGTGTGTTGCGTGCGTGATGGAAATCCCCGCCAAGGCCGTACCAGGTCGAGCCCCCGACATCCACGTTGCTGTCGGTGCTGCGGCCCTCGACCGTGCGCGAGAACACCACTTCCGAGGTCTCCGCATCCACCACGCGCAGGTCTATCGCGACATAGGCCTCGCTCTTGCCGCCGCCGACGTGGAAACCGGCGAAGCTGACGCCGCCGCCGGTATCGGAAGTGTTCTCCGTATAGGACGTCACCGTGCCGGTGACCAGGTACTTCGCGCCGGTGATGTTGCCGGTCTTCGGGCCGGTGCCGCGGCGCACGCGCCCGGAGGTGGCGAAATCCTGCTCGGCCAGTACCGCGTTGACCTTCTGTCGCTCGACGACGTTGAAATCGCCGGTGGAAGTCAGTTCGTTGCTGAGCACGCTGGCGAGCTGATGGCCCACATCGCCATGGAACCAGCTTGCGCCACTGCCGTCGTTGGTGAAATCGATCACGGCTACGGTCGGCCGCGAACTTTGGGCGAATGCGCCGGCGCTGAAGGCCAGTGCCAGGGCGGTGGCCAGATGGATCAAAGCTGCGCGTTTCATGTTGCCTCCTCTCTTCATGGTGATGCGGCGCTGGATGCCTCGCCGCATGTTGAAACGCGGGCCTGCCCGTTTTCTATGTCAGAAGCTGCCCAATTGCGGCTCAGCCGCAGGCCGGGTTCACCGGTGCAGGTGCTTGATTTGCAGCCGACAATGCCCCACTGTGGAAGTTTTTCGGGGAGCTCCCATGCCCATCTACGCGTTCCGTTGCGAAGCCTGCGGGCACAGCTTCGATCGCCTGCAGAAGTTGTCGGATCCCGACCCCGCCGAATGTCCGGGGTGCGGCAAGACGGCGGTAAAGCGGCAGGTGACCGCGCCGGCGTTCCGGCTGGCCGGCAGCGGCTGGTACGAAACCGATTTCAAGTCCGACAAGGACAAGAAGCGCAATCTGGCCGGCTCGGATGAGCCGCCGAAGAAGAAGGAAGAAGCCGCCGGCGGCAAGTCTGATGCGGCTGCATCGAAGCCGGCGGAAAACAGCACGTCCAAGTCGCCAGCCACGCCGGCTGCGTCTTCGACAGCGAGCGGGACCGGCGGCGGCTGAACCTTGCCGCAGTGCAGCGTACGCGCGCCAGCTTCCGTTCAGAGCGAAGCGTAAAAACTGGATGCGGTCAATCGCGAAAGGAAGTCGTGCCATGCGTATTACCTTCTATCTGGCCGCGGCGACCGCGCTGCTTGCCGCGACTGCGCTGCAGCCGGCGCACAGTCAGCCCGCGCGGCATTACCGCGGAGAAACGGTGGTCTGCGAAAGCCAGGACGGGCACTACAATCGCTGCCGGTTGCCTTGGGAAGGCGGCGCGCAGATCGTCGAGCAACTTTCATCCAGCGCCTGTGTGCGCGGACAGACCTGGGGCACGCGCGGCCGTAGCGTGTGGGTGGATCAGGGCTGCCGCGCGCGTTTCGCCGCCGTGGCCTACGGACCGGGTCCGGGCGGATGGGCGCCCCCGCCGGGATGGGATCGCCGCTTCGAGGTCTCCTGCGGCAGCCAGGATTACCACTACAACTTCTGCCAGGTGGACGTTGGCCGCAGGGGCCGGGTGTACCTCAGACGCCAGATTTCGGGTTCGGCCTGCGTGGAAGGCAGCACTTGGGGTTGGAATCGCGCCGGCGTGTGGGTGGACCGCGGTTGCGAGGGGCGCTTCGGGGTGGATCGCCGCTGGTGATTCACTTGAGTGCGAACGAAACACCCGCCTCCCGGCGGGTGTTTCGTTTGCAGCGCAGCATCACACCGCTTAGCATTTCCGGTTTGCCTCAGCCTTGCGGCGATCACCCGGAGTCGAGCGCACCATGCGTACCCATTATTGCGGCCAGATCGGCGAGCGCACGCTCGGCGAACGCGTCAGCCTGTGCGGCTGGGCCGACGCGCGCCGCGACCACGGTGGCGTGGTGTTCATCGACCTGCGCGACCACGAGGGCATCGTGCAGGTGGTTGCCGACCCGGACCGCGCGGACGTGTTCGCGATCGCGTCCAGGATCGGATACGAGGATTGCTTGCGCGTGACCGGCACGGTGCGTGAGCGCGTCACGCCCAACGACAAGATCGCCACCGGTCGCTATGAGGTCATCGCGGAAAAGATCGAGCTGCTGAATCCCGCGAAAAACCTGCCGTTCGCGCTGCACGAGAATCCGAACGAAGACCTGCGGATGACGTATCGCTACCTCGACCTGCGCCGTCCGGAAATGCAGAAGATGATGCGCACGCGCATCAAGCTGGTGCAGGCGCTGCGGCGCTGGCTGGATGCGCGCGGGTTCCAGGACATCGAGACGCCGATCCTCACCAAGGCCACGCCGGAGGGCGCGCGCGATTACCTCGTGCCGTCGCGCGTGCATGCGGGCCAGTTCTATGCGCTGCCGCAGTCACCGCAGTTGTTCAAGCAGATCCTGATGATGGCCGGCTTCGACCGTTACTATCAAATCGCGCGTTGCTTCCGCGACGAGGATCTTCGCGCCGATCGCCAGCCGGAATTCACCCAGTTGGACATGGAGTTCGCATTCGTCGGCGAACGCGATGTGCAGGATTGCGTGGAGGCGCTGATCCGCCACGTGTTCGAGGAAGTGATCGGCGTGGAACTGGCCGATCCGTTCCCGCGCATGACGTACGAGGAAGCGATGCGGCGTTACGGTTCCGACAAGCCCGACCTGCGCATCGCGATGGAGCTGGTGGACATCGCCGACGCGGTGAAGCACATCGAGTTCAAGGTGTTCGCCGAACCCGCAAACGATCCGAATGGCCGCGTGGCTGCGCTGCGGGTGCCGGCCGGCGCGGATTTGTCGCGCAAGCAACTCGACGAGCTGGCGGCCTACGCGGCGAAATTCGGCGCGAAAGGGCTTGCGTGGATGAAGGTAGACGATCCCGCGAAAGGCCGCGAGGGTGTCAATTCGCCGATTGCGAAATTCCTGGACGATGCGGCGTTGTCAAAAATCCTCGAGCTCACCAATGCGGAAAGCGGCGACCTGCTGCTGTTCGGCGCGGGCAAGTGGAAAACCGTGAGTGACTTCATGGGCGCGCTGCGGCTGAAGGTCGCGCGCGACCGCGGCCTGGTCGGGAACGGCTGGAAACCGCTGTGGGTCACCGATTTCCCGATGTTCGAGTGGGATGAAACCGAACAGCGTTTCGTGGCCTTGCATCATCCGTTCACCGCGCCGGCGGTGGACGACGTCGAGGACTTGCGCGCGCGCGCGGCCACTGCGGTGTCGCGCGGCTACGACATGGTCTTGAACGGGTCCGAGATCGGCGGCGGTTCGATCCGCATCCATCGCCCGGAGATGCAGAGTGCGGTGTTCGAACTGCTCGGCATCGGCGCGGAAGAAGCCCAGGCCAAATTCGGATTCCTGCTGAAGGCGCTGACGCTCGGCGCACCGCCGCACGGCGGCATCGCCTTCGGCATTGACCGCATCGCCGCGCAGATGGCGGGCACCGAATCCATCCGCGACGTGATCGCGTTCCCCAAGACCACCAGCGCGCAGGACCTGATGACGGATGCGCCGTCCAGCGTGCCGGAGGCGCAATTGAAGGAACTGCACGTGCGGGTGCGGACAGACGCTGCAACCAGGTGACCGAGCACATCATCCTCCTGCACGGCCTGTGGATGCGCGGGTTCTCGATGCTGGCGTTGCGCCAGCGCCTACTGCGCGCCGGCTTCGCGGTGCACGGCTTCGAATACGCCAGCGTGGTCGCGCAGCCGCAGCGCTCGCTGACGCGCTTGCGCTCGGCCATGCGCGCGCTGATGAAGGAGCGCCCGGCGCCACGGCGCGTGCATCTGGTCGGGCATAGTCTGGGCGGAATCGTCGCGCTGCAATGCGTGAATGGCGTGGAGGACTTGCCGCCGGGTCGGATCGTCTGCCTCGGCACGCCGCTCACCGGCAGTGCCGCGGCGCGGGGGCTGCTGGACTGGCCCATGGGCGCGCAAATGCTCGGCTTCAGCATGCAGGCTCTGCTCGATGGAGTGGCCGAATGGAAGGGCTCACGCGAGGTCGGCGTGATCGCAGGTTGCCTGCCGCACGGGCTGGGAGCGCACCTCACCCATTTCGACGGTGCGCACGACGGGACCGTCGCCGTCGCGGAAACACGGCTGCCCGGCATCGCCGATCATTGCGTGGTGCAGGCCACGCATACCGGCCTGCTGCTGTCGGCGACGGCGGCGCGGCAGACCGTCGCGTTCCTGCGAAACGGGCATTTTGAAAAGTAGGAGCCTGCGTGCTCGGCCGGGGCCCGGCCGCGGAGCGCTTGGCCCGGCTCTGCACAAGCGCGGATACGCGCGACCGGCTAAAATCCGCCGCTTGGCTTTCCGGATCCCGGTGTCGTTGCGGCGGCGCTTTCGCCCCCTTGGGTAAAGTGGGCAGGCCATCCCGCAGGGATTGCCGGGGGTTGCGGGTGCATGACAGAGTTTGCGGCGCCAGACTGCACCACCATTGCCGAGGAATTGTATGGGTAGAGGTCCTTCCATCGAAGGCCGCAAGAACGCGGAAGACGCGCGTCGAGGCCGCATGTTCACCAAGTTGTCGCGCGAGATCAGCGTGGCCGCACGCGCAGGCGGCGGCGATCCGTCGGGCAACCCGCGCCTGCGCACTGCCATAGACAAGGCGCTCGACGCCAACATGACCAAGGACACCATCGAGCGCGCGATCAAGAAGGCGACCGGCGAGCTCGAGGGCGTCACTTACGAGGAAGTGCGCTACGAAGGCTACGCGCCGGGCGGCGTGGCGGTGATCGTGGATTGCGTCACCGACAATCGCCAGCGCAGCGTCGCCGACGTGCGCCATGCCTTCGGCAAATTCGGCGGCAACATGGGTACCGAAGGTTCGGTCTCGTATCTGTTCAAGAAGCGCGGCGTGATTTCGTTCGCCAGCGGTGCTGATGAAGGCAGGATCACCGATGCCGCCATCGAGGCGGGCGCGGAAGACGTGATCGCGAATGCGGATGGTTCGCTGGACGTGCTGACTGATCCGGACACTTTCGAGAGCGTGCGCGACGCGATGCAATCCACCGGCTTGCAAGTGGATGGTGCGGACGTCACCCTGCGCGCCGACAACATGGTCGCGGTAACCGGCGAGCACGCCGAGCAGGTGACTCATTTGCTCGAATGGCTGGAAGAACTCGACGACGTGCAGGATGTGTATTCGAACGCGGCGTTGCCGCGCGCGTGAACAACGGGCCTGCACGGCAGCCGGCGTCCATGCAAAGCCTCCGCATTCTCGGGATCGATCCGGGCAGCCTGCACACCGGTGTGGGCGTGATCGAAGCGGATGCCGACGGCAAATTGCGCTGTGTGCTGCACACCACGCTGCATATTGGCGGCGAGGATGATTTTCCGCAGCGCCTTGCGCGCATCTACGAAGGGTTGTCGGCCATCATTGATCAATATCGCCCGCAGGAAGCCGCAATCGAGCGCGTGTTCATGGCCAGGAACGCGGATTCCGCGCTGAAGCTCGGCCAGGCGCGTGGTGCGGCGATTTGCGCGGCGGTGGGCCGCGCGCTGCCCGTGCACGAATACGCACCGACCGCGATCAAGCAGGCAGTGGTCGGCGGCGGTCGCGCGGAAAAAGCGCAGGTGCAGCACATGGTCGGCGTGCTGCTCGGCGTGCGCGATGCGCTGCAGGCCGACGCCGCCGATGCGCTGGCCGTGGCGATCACGCACGCGCACACGCGCGCGAGCACGCAGCGCATCGGCATCCCCGCACTCGCATGGAGGCGGCGGCGATGATCGGCCGCCTGCGCGGCACGCTGATCGCCAAACGTCCGCCGTGGATCGTGCTGGACGTGCAGGGCGTCGGCTACGAGCTGGAAGTGCCGATGTCCACGCTCTACGACTTGCCGGATGCCGGCCGCGAGGTCACGCTGCTGACGCATTACGCGATCAAGGAAGACACCGCCGCGCTGTATGGTTTCCTGCGCGAGGAGGAACGTGCGCTGTTCCGCAACCTGCAGAAGGTGAGCGGCATTGGTGCGCGCATTGCGCTCGCGGTGTTGTCCGGCGTGAGCACGGATGAATTCGCGCGGTTGGTGCACGATGCCGATATCACCGCGCTGACGCGCATTCCCGGCATCGGCAAGAAGACGGCCGAGCGCATCGTGGTGGAATTGCGCGATCGTGTGGATGCGGGCGCGCTCGCCGCGCAACCGCGCGCGGGCCACGCACCGGGCACGCCGCAGGATGAGGCGATCGCCGCGCTGCAACAGCTTGGCTACAAGCCGGTCGAGGCCGCGCGGCTGGCGAAAGAAGCCGCGGCCGAAGGCGACGATGCCGAAGCGATCATTCGCAAGGCGCTGCGCGCCGCGTTGGGGCGCTGAGCGCGATGGGCACGCAGATGCAGCAGCAGCATCCGATGGTGGGCGCCGAAGGCGATCGCAACCAGGCTGCGCGGCGCGCGCTGGTGATCGGCGCGATCGGCGTGGTATTCGGAGACCTCGGCACCAGCCCGCTGTATACGATGAAGGAGGCCTTCTACGGCCCGCACGGCATGCCGGTCGGCACGCTCAACATCCTGGGCATCCTGTCGCTGGTGACCTGGACGCTGGTGATGGTGGTGGCGGTGAAGTACGTCGCCTTCATCATGCGCGCCGACAACAAGGGCGAAGGCGGCATCATGGCGATGATGGCGCTGGCCCAGCGTGCCACGCGCGGTTATCCGCGCACGCGCAAGATGGTGGTGCTGTTCGCGATCCTGGGCGCGGCATTGTTCTATGGCGACGGCGTGATCACGCCTTCCATCTCGGTGCTGTCGGCGATCGAGGGCCTGCAGGTCAGCGCGCCGTCGCTGTCGAATTACGTGGTGCCGCTCACCGTGATCGTGCTGTTCGCGCTGTTCTGGTTCCAGAAGCACGGAACGGAAAGGGTGGGGCGCGTGTTCGGCCCGGTGATGGCGCTGTGGTTTGCCGCGATCGGCGCCATCGGCGCATGGAACATCTTCCAACATCCGCTGGTGCTGCGCGCGTTCAACCCGTGGTACGCGATCCAGTTCTTCATGCACCACGGCTGGGGCGGATTCCTCGCACTCGGCGCGGTGGTGCTGTGCGTGACCGGTGCGGAAGCGCTGTACACCGACATGGGCCACTTCGGCCGGCGCCCGATCCGGATCGCATGGTTCGGTTTCGTGATGCCGGGGTTGTTGTTGAACTACTTCGGCCAGGCCGCGTTGCTGCTGCACCATCCGGAAGCCGCGCAGAATCCGTTCTATCTCGCGATCCCGGAATGGGGCCGCATCCCGATGATCGTGCTGGCCACCGCGGCTGCGGTGATCGCTTCGCAGGCGGTGATCTCCGGCGCGTTCTCGATCACGCGGCAGGCGATCCAGCTCGGCTTCATCCCGCGCATGCAGGTGGTCCACACCTCGACCGAGGCGATCGGACAGATCTATTTGCCGTGGGTGAACCGGCTGTTGCTGCTCACGGTGGTGCTGGTGGTGATCGGCTTCGGTTCCTCCAATGCGCTGGCGGGTGCGTACGGCATTGCGGTGACCGGCACGATGGCGATAGATACCACGTTGTTCCTGGTCGTCGCGCGGCGGATGTGGAACTGGAACATCCGCCGCATCCTCGTGATCGGCCTGGTGTTCCTCACCATTGACCTCTCGTTCTTCGGCGCCAACACGCTGAAAATCCCCGACGGCGGCTGGTTCCCACTGGTGCTCGGAGTCGCGCTGTTCATCATCCTCACCACATGGCGGCGCGGACGCGAACTGGTGATACGCGAAATCAAGCAGAGCGGCCTGGCGCTGGAGCCGTTCATTGCCAGCATCAGCGAACATCCGCCGACCCGCGTCGCAGGCACGGCGGTGTTCCTGACCAGCAACGCCGAAGCGGTGCCGCACGCGCTGCTGCACAACCTGAAGCACAACAAGGTGCTGCACGAACGCAACGTGATCCTCACCGGTGAAACGCTGGAAGAGCCCTTCGCCGAACCCGGCGAGCGGACGCTGATCGAGGATTTGGGCCACGGCTTTTACCGCGTCACCCTGCGTTTCGGTTTTGCGGAGGATCCCGACGTGCCGCGCAGATTGGCGCGTTGCGGCGCGAAGGGACTCGGTTTCGACATGATGGACACCACCTTCTTCCTGTCACGCGAAACCATCGTCGCCACCGAGCGACCCGGCATGGCGTTGTGGCGCGACAAGCTGTTCGCGTTCATGGCGCGCAACGCGCTGCCCGCCACCGCGTTCTTCCGCATTCCGGGCAATCGCCTGATCGAGCTCGGCACCCAGGTCGAAATCTGAAAGGCGGGCTGTCGGCTGCCGTTGCCGGCAATGTGACCCCGCAACCGACAACCGGCAACCGAAAGCATGAACGCTACCGCTGCAGATTTGCGTGTTCATCCTTCCCTGCGTGCGCTCGCGCTCGGCGCGATCGGCGTGGTCTTCGGCGACATCGGCACCAGCCCGCTGTACACGATGCAGGAGGTTTTCAGCGAGAAATACGGCCTGCACGTCAGCAATGCCAGTGTGCTCGGCGTCCTGTCACTGATCTTCTGGGCGCTGATCCTGGTCGTCACGCTGAAGTACGTGACCTTCATCATGCGCGCCGACAACAAGGGCGAGGGTGGGATCATGGCGCTGATGGCGCTGGCGCAGCGCAGCGCGCGTGGCGAGCCGCGCCTGCGCTGGATCATTGCGGTGCTGGGCATCTTCGGCGCGGCGCTGTTCTACGGCGATGGCGTGATCACACCGGCGATGTCCGTGCTCTCCGCAGTGGAAGGCCTGAAGGTCGCCGAGTCCTCGCTCGTGCGCTGGGTGGTGCCGATCAGCGTGGCGATCCTGCTGCTGCTGTTTTTCGTGCAACGGCGCGGCACCGCCGGCATCGGCGCGGTATTCGGGCCGGTGATGTGCGTATGGTTCGCCGCGCTCGCGCTGCTCGGCGTGTATCACATCGTGCGCGAGCCGCAGGTGCTGGCGGCGCTGAGCCCGGCCTATGCGATCCGTTTCTTCCAGACTCACGGTCGTGGCGCGTTCATCGCGCTGGGCGGCGTGGTGCTGGCGGTGACCGGAACCGAGGCGCTGTACGCGGACATGGGCCACTTCGGCAGGAACCCTATCCGCGCGGCATGGCTGTGTTTCGTGCTGCCGGCGTTGCTCCTGAATTACTTCGGCCAGGGCGCGCTGCTGCTTGCCGATCCTTCCACGGTGGGCAACCCGTTCTATTTCCTGGTCCCGCGGCCGTTGCTGTATCCGATGATCGGGCTGGCCACGATCGCCACGGTGATCGCCTCGCAGGCGGTCATTTCCGGCGCGTTCTCGATGACGCGCGAATCCATCCAGCTCGGGTACGCGCCGCGCATGCGGATCGTGCACACCTCGCGCATGTTGTCGGGTCAGGTCTTCGTGCCGTGGATCAACGGCATGCTGCTGGTGCTGGTCGTGCTGGTGGTGATCGGCTTCCGTTCCTCGGAAAACCTGGGTGCGGCCTACGGCATCGCGGTCACCGGCACGATGGTGGTGACCACGCTGCTGGCGCTGGTCGTGGAGCGCAGGCTGTGGCGCTGGCCGTGGCTCGCAATCATCGCCACCGCCGTGGTGTTCCTGTGCATTGACCTGGCGTTCTTCGGCGCCAACCTGATCAAGGTCGAGCACGGCGGCTGGTTCCCGCTCATTCTCGGGCTGCTGGTCTTCATCCTGATGACCACCTGGCGACGCGGGCGCGAACTGCTGTTGCGCCAATTGCGGCAGAGCGGCTTGGCGCTGACGCCGTTCATCGAGAGCATCAGCCAGCATCCGCCGCATCGTGTCCCGGGCACCGCGGTGTTCCTGACCGCCAACGGCAACGTGGTGCCGCATGCGCTGCTGCACAGCCTGAAGCACTACAAGGTGCTTCACGAGCGCAACGTGATCCTAAGCGTGGAGACGCTGGAGACGCCGGTCGCCGAAGCGGACGAACGCATGGATCTGCACGACCTCGGCAATGCCTTTCATGTGCTGACCTTGCGCTTCGGTTTTGCCGAAACCCAGGACGTGCCCGCCGCGCTGGCGGATTGCTCGATCAACGGCAGGGGTTTCGACATGATGGATACGACCTTCTTCCTGTCGCGCGAAACCATCGTGGCGAGCCCGCGCGAGGGGATGGCGCTGTGGCGCGACAAGCTGTTCGCCCTCATGTCGCGCAATGCGCTGGCTGCCACGGCGTTTTTCCGGATTCCCGGCAACCGGCTGGTCGAGCTTGGAACCCAAGTGGAAATCTGAAGCATGGTTGTCGGTTGCCGGTTGTTGGGGAGCGGCCATCGACGACTGACAACCGGCGACCTGCTTTCCGGCATAATTCCCCCATGACGGAAACCCGCCTGAGCGACGCGAACGCCGATCGCGTGGAACTCGCGATCGAAGCCACGATCCGGCCGCGCCGCTTCGACGAGTACATCGGCCAGCGCGCGCTGCGCGAACAGCTTGGCGTGTACATCGAGGCTGCGCGCGCACGCAACGACGCGCTCGATCACGTGCTGGTGTTCGGCCCGCCGGGCCTGGGCAAGACCACGCTCAGCCACGTGATCGCCAACGAAATGGGCGTGAACCTGCGCAGCACTTCCGGTCCGGTACTGGAGCGCGCCGGCGATCTCGCGGCATTGCTCACCAACCTGCAGCCGCGCGACGTGCTGTTCATTGACGAGATCCATCGCCTTTCGCCGGTCGTCGAAGAGGTGCTGTATCCGGCAATGGAGGATTTCCAGATTGACATCATGCTGGGCGAAGGCCCGGCCGCGCGTTCGATCAAACTGGACCTGCCGCCGTTCACGCTGATCGGTGCCACCACGCGGGCGGGCATGCTGACCAGCCCGTTGCGTGATCGATTCGGCATCGTGCAACGATTGGAGTTCTACACGCCGGCCGAACTTGCGGCGATCGTGCAGCGCTCGGCGAAGATCCTCGGCATCGCCTGCGCGGAGGACGGCGCGGACGAAATCGCCAACCGCTCACGCGGCACGCCGCGGATCGCCAACCGGCTATTGCGGCGGGTCCGCGACTTCGCGCAGGTGCGCGCGGCGGGCACGATCACGCGCCAGGCGGCGGTGGACGCGCTGGCGATGTTGCAGATTGACCAGTGCGGCTTCGACGATCTCGATCGCCGCCTGTTGCGCACGATCATGGAGCAGTTCGAAGGCGGACCGGTGGGCGTGGAATCGCTGGCCGCCGCGCTCGCGGAGGATCGCGACACCATCGAGGACGTGCTGGAGCCGTATCTGATCCAGCAGGGCTATCTCGCGCGCACGGCACGCGGACGGCTGGCCACCGCGCGCGCCTGGCGGCATTTCGGCTGGAATCCGCCCGGCGGCGATCCGGCGCTGAACCTGTTCACCGAAAAGGTGTCCAAGTGAGCGAAAGGGGATCAGCGTGACTGTTCCATCGCCTGCCGGCGGGCCGGATGCTTCGGACTTGGAGAAAAGCCACGCTGACCGCTTTTCGGAGCCGGTGTTCAGTTGGCGGCTAAGGGTGTATTGGGAAGATACCGATGCCGGCGGGGTGGTGTATCACGCCGGCTATTTGAGATTTCTGGAGCGCGCGCGCACGGAGTGGTTGCGCGCACGCGGGTTGGGGCAGACGGAATTGCGCGAGCGGCACGGAGTCTTGTTCGTGGTGCGCGAGATCACCACTGCGTTCGATAAACCGGCGCGGCTGGACGACGAGCTGGACGCGACGGTGCAACTTGCGCGTTCGCGCAGCGCGAGTCTGGAGTTGCAGCAAAGCCTGCGCCGTGTGCCGGATGGCGAAATCCTCACCCGCGCGCAGGTGCGGGTGGCCTGCGTGGAAGCGGACACCTGGCAGCCGTGCAGGATTCCGGAAGCGGTGGCGAATTTGATTGAAGACAACTTGCATTGAAGTCCGTTCGCCTTGAGCGTCCCGAGTTTGTCGAAGGGCCCAACGCGAACGGAGCATGTAACCGGAGTAATCAAGGGCACGCATGAACGGTGAACTCAACATCCTCGATTTGGTGCTGCACGCCAGCTTGCCGGTGAAGCTGGTGCTGCTGATCCTGGTGGTCTTCTCGTTCGCCTCGTGGGTGATCATCTTCCGCAAATGGGCGATGCTGGATGCCGCCACCCGCGACGCCGATGCCTTCGAGCAGCGCTTCTGGTCGGGGGCCGATCTTGCCGCGTTGTTCCGCGACGTCAGTGCGCGCGGCGAGGACGCCGGCGGCCTGGCTTCGGTGTTCGAAGCGGGTTTCCGTGAATTCGCACGCCAGCGCCAGCGCCGCAGTGGCGACCAGCGCGCGATCCTGGAAGCGAGCGAACGCGCCATGCGCGTCTCCGGCACGCGCGAGGTGGACAAGCTGGAACACAACCTGGAATTCCTGGCGAACGTCGGTTCGATCAGTCCTTACGTCGGCCTGTTCGGCACCGTGTGGGGCATCATGGTCGCCTTCCAGGGCCTGGGTTCGATCAAGGAAGCGACCATCGCGATGGTCGCACCGGGCATTTCCGAAGCACTCGTCGCCACCGCGATGGGCCTGTTCGCCGCGATTCCCGCGGTGTGGGCGTACAACCGCTACGCCACGCGGCTCGAGCGGATCACGGTGCGCTACGACACTTTCCAGGAGGAGTTCTCATCCATCCTGCACCGCCAAATCCAGAGTGATGAAGCGTGATGCTTCGTCGCGGGTGACCTGACATGCAACCGCTGCGAACGCGCAAACGCCGCAAGCTGAAGGCCGAGATCAACGTCGTTCCCTACATCGACGTGATGCTGGTGCTGCTGATCATCTTCATGGTGACGGCGCCGCTGTTGAATCTGGGCGTGGACATCCATCTGCCGCAATCGGCGGCGAAGGCGCTGCACGATCAAAAACAGCCGGTCCTGGTGAGCGTCAAGAAGGACGGTTCGCTGTATCTCACGCTCTCCGGTGGCAAGCGCGAGCCGATCGATGCGAATGCGTTGGAGACCAAGGTCGCCGCGTTCGTGAAAGAAAATCCGCAAGTGCCGGTGCTGATCGGCGGCGACGTGGATGCCGATTACGGCAAGGTGTATCAGGCCATGGTGCTGCTGCAGGAGGCCGGCGTGCCGAAGGTCGGATTGATGAGCCAGCCGCAGCCGGCGTCGAACGGCCATGGAAGCAAGTAACGCCACGTCGCGCGCGGTCACCCTTTCCGCGCTGCTGCATCTGTGCATCGTCGGCTTCCTTGCGCTGGCGATGCTCAACTGCACCGATTGGGAAACGGTGACGGATTTCCTGCACCTGCCGAATCCGGTGACGTGTGCGCAACCGCTCCAGCCATTGGTCGGCCCGGTGATCGAAGCCACCCTGGTCGGTCCGGCCGCGGCGCCGCAACCGAAACACAGCAAGCGCGCGCAGCCGGCGAATCCGCCCCCGGAACAGCGCAACCTGCCCAAGCCGGAACTGCCCAAGCCCGCGCCGGTCAAAGTGTTGCCGCCGCCGCCCGAGCATCCCGACATCAAGGATCAGGAGAAGATCGCCGACGTCGCGCAGCAGCAGGCCGATCAGCAGAAGGCGCAGGAAGAAAAGGAAAAGCAGCGGATGGCGGAGCTGACGCGCGAGCAGGAGGCCGACCGCATCCTCAAGCAACTGGAAAAGATCAAGGCGCAGCGCCAGGCCACCGAGAAGCAGATCAAGCTTGCGCAGCAGAAGGCGCAGCAACTTGCGGATTTGAAGAACACGCCGGAAAACCCGGAAGCCAACGACACCGTGCCGGCGGCGAAGCAGGCGATGACGGGCCAGAACGGCACCAACAACAATGCCTACGTCGCCGCATTGCAGAACGCCATCACGCAGAATTGGCTGCGTCCGGACAATATCCCCGATGGCGTCGTTTGCCCGGTGGAGATCATCCAGATACCCGGCGGTCAGGTGATTTCCGCCAAAGTATTGCCGGGTTGCCCGTTCAACGACATCGGCAGGCACTCGGTGGAAGCCGCGGTGCTGCGTTCCTCGCCCTTGCCTTACAAGGGCTTCGAGGATCAATTCCAGCGTCGGATCATTTTCAACTTCACCGTTTTGTCTTCGCAGTAAGGATGGTGGCCATGCGAAACCGCAGATTCCTTTTCGCCCTGTTGCTGCTGCTCTGCACCGGATTGTTCGCGGCGCAGACGCAGGCGCAGGGCCTGACCGTGCAGATCGTCAACGGCGTGCCTTCGGCCATTCCGATCGCGGTGGTGCCGTTCGGGCAGGCTGCCGGACCGCCGCCTTCCACCGACATCGCCGACGTGGTGCGGATGGATCTGGATCGCTGCGGCAAGTTCCGTTCGCTGCCGCGCAGCGAGATCGTCGAGGCGCCGACCACCGGTGCCGAGATCAAGTTCCCGACCTGGCAGCAGTTGAAGCAGGACTACATCGTGGTCGGTCGCACCAGCGAGGCCGGTGGCGGCGCGCTGCGCGCGGATTTCGAATTGTGGGACGTCAACAAGCAGCAGCGCCTGCTCGGGCTGTCCATCACCGGCCAGGGCAGCGACCTGCGCCGCGTGGCGCACCAGATTGCCGACCAGATCTACCAGAAGATCATGGGCGTGCGGGGCGCCTTCGACACGCGCATCGCGTATGTCACCGCGGTGGGCACGGGGCAGAACACGCAGTATTCGCTGATCATCGCCGACTCCGATGGCTACAACCCGCAAACCGTGGTGCGCTCGCGCGAACCGCTGCTCTCGCCGGCGTGGTCGCAGGATGGCAGCAAGCTCGCTTACGTGTCCTTCGAGCACGGCGATTCGGCGATTTACGTGCAGGATGTCACCACCGGTTCGCGCCGGCTGTTGTCGGCCAAAAAAGGCATCAACGGCGCTCCGAAGTTTTCGCCGGATGGTCGACGACTGGCGATGAGCCTGTCGTTCGAAGGCAACCCGGAAATTTACGTGATGGATCTGGGCAGCGGCGCAGTCACCCGTCTGACCCATAGCCTGTCCATTGATACCGAGCCCGAGTGGATGCCCGATGGCGGCAGTCTGGTGTTCACGTCCGACCGCTCAGGCAAGCCGCAGCTCTACCAGATTTCCGCGAGTGGCGGGACGCCCACGCGGCTGACTTTCCAGGGTCAATACAACGCGGATGTTTCGATCAGCTATGACGGAACCAAGTTCGCGATGGTGCAGGGCAACGGAAACGTGTATCGTATTGCGATCATGGACAAGAGCCTGGGCGGCCAGGTGAAGTTCGTCTCTCCGGGCAGTCTGGACGAGTCTCCGAGCTTCGCGCCCAACGCCAGCATGCTTCTGTACGCATCCACTGAAGGCTCGCACGGCGTGCTTTACGCCGTGTCGGCCGACGGGCGGGTGCGGCAGCGGCTGGTGCTTAGCGATGGAGATGTGCGCGAACCCGCCTGGGGCCCCTATCGGCAGCATTGATGAACGGTTTACAGCAACCGTTCACGAGGCAGCATTGAAGGTAATCGAACAAAAGCAGCACAACAACCGAATCATCCTCAACCTCGTTCTAGTACAAGGATTCGCCATGAACGTTACCGTCCGCATCACTTTGGCCGCGTTGATGTGCGCAGGTCTCGCTGCCTGCGCCAAGAAGCAGGAAGTGAAGGCGCCTCCGCCGGAACAGCCGGCCGCCACCACTGAAACCACCACCACCGCCGGTCTGTACACCCCGGCCGATCTCGATACCGACGCCTGCCTGCGCCAGCGCGTGGTGTACTTCGATTTCGACAAGAGCGACATCAAGCCGGAGTTCCAGCAGATCATCGCCTGCCACGCCAAGTATCTGCGTGATCGCCCGATGGCGCGCATGACGCTGGAAGGCAACACCGACGAGCGCGGCACGCGCGAATACAATCTCGGTCTGGGCGAGCGTCGTGCCAACGCGGTGATGAGCGCACTGGAAGCCGACGGTGCATCCGCTTCGCAGATCAACGTCGTGTCGTATGGCGAAGAGCGTCCGGTGTGCCGCGAGCACAACGAGGATTGCTGGTCCAAGAATCGCCGCGCCGAGATCGTGTACACGGCGAAGTAAGCGTTGGTGATGACCCGAAGCAGTCTGCGTTTCTGCATCAAGGCGGCGGTCGCGTTTGCGGCCGCCGCTTTCGTTGCGTCCGGTGCCGTCGCGCAGACCTCGAGCCTGGCCGAGCGTGTCGCGCGACTGGAGCAGCAGCAGGCCCAGCAGCAGGCGCCCGGCGGCGTGGGGCTGGTCAACCAGATGGCCGACCTGCAATCGCAGGTGCAGCAACTGCAAGGGCAGGTTGAGCAGCTGCAGCACCAGGTGCAGCAATTGCAGGATCAGAACAAGACGCAATACACCGATCTCGATTCACGCCTGGGCAAACTCGAAGGCGGCAAGCCTGCGAACGGCGTGCCGGCCGCAGCGGCTTCGAGCGCCACGCCGGAGTCTGCCTCCAGCGCGGCCCCGGCCCCGTCACCGGGCGCGGCTTCTGTGCCGCCGCAGCCACAAGCCGCTGCACCGGCGAGTCCACCGCCCCCGACCGCGGATCAGCAGGCCGCCTACAGCGCGGCATTCAAATCATTGACCAGCGGCGACTATGTCACGGCCGCGCGCGGCTTCCGCGCCTACATCCAGCAGTATCCAGGCAGCGCGCTGGCGCCGAATGCGTATTACTGGCTGGGCGAGTCCTATTACGTCACCCAGAATTACCAGGTGTCACTGCAGACGTTCCAGTCGCTGCTGGCGAACTATCCCGCCAGCGACAAGGCCCCCGACGCGCTGCTGAAAATCGGTTACGCGCAGGCCGAGATGAAACAGTACGACGACGCCAAGGCCACGCTGACCGCGGTGATGAACAAATATCCAGGCACGACCGTTTCGCGTCTGGCGCAAAGCCGCATGCGCGCGATTGCGTTGCAAGAAAACGGCGGTTGATCCGATGAACGCGAGCGCGTCAGCGCCGGCCGATGCCGTGGCGCCGCGGCTGCGCATCAGTGAAATCTTCCATTCGATCCAGGGCGAGGCCGATGCGGTCGGCTGGCCGACCGTGTTCGTGCGGCTCACCGGTTGCCCGTTGCGCTGCGTGTGGTGCGACACCGCCTACGCGTTCGAAGGCGGCGCATGGCGCACCTTCGATGAGATCCTTGCGGAAGTCGCCGGGTATGGTGCGCGGCACGTGTGTGTGACCGGCGGCGAACCGCTGGCGCAGAAGCGCTGCCTCGATCTGCTCGCGCGCTTGTGCGATGCCGGTTATGAGGTTTCACTGGAAACCTCCGGCGCACTGGATATTTCGCCTGTGGATCCGCGGGTGCGCCGGGTCGTGGATTTGAAGGCGCCGGGATCGGGTGAATCCGCGCGCAATCTGATGGGCAATCTCGAACATCTCGCTGCACGCGATCAGGTGAAAATCGTGCTCGCCGACCGTGCCGATTACGACTGGGCCGTCGCGGTACTGCGCGAACACGAGCTCGCCGCGCGCTGCATGGTGCTGTTCTCGCCGGTGTACGGCAAGCTCGAGCCGCGCACGCTGGCCGAATGGATTCTGCAAGACCGGCTGCCGGTGCGCTTGCAGATCCAGTTGCACAAGGTCCTGTGGGGCGAGGCGCCGGGGCGATGAAGCGCGCGGTCGTACTGCTCTCCGGCGGCATGGATTCGGCGGTGACGCTGGCGCTGGCGCGCGAGCATGGTTTCGCCTGCCATGCGCTGAGCGTGGCATACGGCCAGCGGCACGCGTCGGAACTGCAAGCTGCCGCGTGCGTTGCAACCATGCTCGGTGCGATCGAGCACAAGATCGTGGACGTGGATCTGCGCAGCATCGGCGGGTCCGCGCTCACGGCCGATATCGCCGTGCCCGCGCACGAACGCGTGCATGCGGCCGACGAGATCCCCGTCACTTACGTGCCCGCACGCAACACCATCATGCTGTCGGTCGCGCTCGGATGGGCCGAGGTGCTCGGCGCCGATGACATCTTCTGCGGGGTGAATGCGGTGGATTATTCCGGGTATCCGGATTGCCGGCCGGCATTCATCGCTGCATTCGAGAAACTCGCCAACCTTGCCACCAAGGCAGGCGTCGAAGGCCATGGCCTGCATGTGCACGCACCGCTGATCGCGCTCTCGAAAGCCGGCATCGTGCGCGAAGGCATGCGCCTGGGCGTGGATTTCTCCGCGACCGTGTCGTGTTACCGCGCCGACAGCGAAGGCCGTGGCTGCGGGCAGTGCGATGCCTGCGGTCTGCGCGCGCAGGGCTTCGCCGATGCCGGTGTGGCCGACCCGACGCGCTATCGTTGATCGGCCGGGCCAGCTAGAATGCGCGGTTTGCGTGGGCCGTTAGCTCAGCGGTAGAGCAGCGGACTTTTAATCCGTTGGTCGATGGTTCGATCCCATCACGGCCCACCATCAAAAGAAGCGAGGCAGTCCTCATCGTTGCGCGCTTCGCGCCTTTGCGGATTGTTTGCCCCTGCTGCTTCGTTGTGTCGTCGGCCGAATTGCTGCTATGCCTGCAGCGCGTCCGCAATCATGGCCGGCAGCGCTTCGATCTCGAACGGCTTCTGCAGCACGCGATAGACCACCCGCTCCAGTGCCGGCGGCAGCGGGGTGGGCGCGTAGCCGGTCATCAGGATCACCTTCAGTTGCGGGCGCAGCGCCTTCGCCGCTTCGGCCAACTCGTAGCCGTTCATGCCCGGCAATTTGATATCGCTCAGCAGCACGTCGATGCGGATGTCCGAACGCAGTGCTTCAAGGCCTTCGGTGCCATCGCCGGCCTCCATCACGCTGAAGCCGGCATCCAGCAGGTTTTCCGCGGCCAGTTCGCGGAGCACGGCTTCGTCCTCGACCAGCAGGACGCGGTTGGGTGTGACGGTTTGAGCGGCAAGCATTATGCGACCTCGGATGCGATGGCGTTCGTTGCGCGCGGCATGACGATGTTGATGGTGGTGCCCTTGCCTTCTTCGCTCTCGATGTTGACGTGACCATTGGACTGCATCACGTAGCCCAGGATGGTGCTGAGCCCCAGACCCGTGCCCTTGCCGACGGGCTTGGTGGTGAAGAACGGATCGAAAGCCTTGCTGCGAACTTCTTCGCTCATGCCCATGCCGGCGTCATCCACGCACAGGCGTACGTAGTCGCCATGTTGCAAATCGTCCAGTGGATGTTCCGTGTCCACGCGCACATCCTCGGTCCGCACGGTGACGTTGCCGCCGTCCGGCATTGCGTCACGGGCGTTGATCACAAGGTTCAGGATTGCGTTCTCCATTTGATTGGCGTCGCATAAAACGGGCCAATGCGATTCGAGCTTGTAATTTATTTTCACGTTCGCACCCACCGAGTGGTCCAGCAGCGGCTGCATGCTGCGGATCAGCGTGTCGAGATTCAGCGACTTCGCCGACAGCGGCTGGCGGCGCGCGAAGCTGAGCAGACGCTGGGTGAGGTTGGCGGCCTTCTCGATGCCGTCGTACGCGGTATCCAGGTAATGCTTGATCTGGCTGTTGCGCTGTTTGCGTTGATCGAGCATGTCGAGGCCGTTCTGCATCAGTGCCAGCAGGCTTGCCGCATCCTGGTCCGGGCCTGCGGCAACGCGCTCGCGCATGGCCTCGGCGTGGTGCTCCAGCGCCGGATCGTTTTGCGTGAGCTTCTTGTGAAACAAGGTCAGACTGCTCTTGATGATCATCAGCAGATTGTTGAAGTCATGCGCGATGCCGCCGGAGAGCTGGCCGACCGCTTCCATCTTCTGGCTCTGCCGCAGCGCCTCTTCGGTGCGCGAGCGCCGCTCCATCTCGGAAGTTAGCCGCTCGTTGGCTTCCGCAAGTTCCTGCGCGCGCCGGTGCAGGATCGCATTGGCGCGCGTCAGCGCGCGCTGTGCCAGTGACTGCAGCGAAAGCATCAGTACCGCCATGATGGTCAGCAGCGCCATGCCGCTGAAGCGCGCCAGTTGCGTGAGCAGCGGAGTTTCCGATCCACGCAGATACACGGTGCCGACGATGGTGGAACCCTGCCGCGCCGGCAGTCCCACCAGCAAGGGGCGATCGCGGGGCAACCGGCCGTTGTGCGCGAACAGGTCGGGAATGGGCTTGCTGCCGGGGCGGTAGAAGCCGGCCACTTCCTGGTGCGATTCGTTGTAGATCGCCGCGGCATCCAGGCGCGGATCCAGCATCAACGCGTTCACGTATTGCTGCGCGGTGGGGCGATCATTGAAGGCGATCGCCGCGGTCACCGAGGCGGCAAGCACGCTGGCCTGAACCGTGAGCTGGCGGCGTTGTTCGATGCGCGTGGCCTCGTACTGGTAGATCTCCGCCAGCGCACCAAAGATCAGCAGTATCACCGCGGCCGCAACCACCGTGGCGGGCCTGAGCAGGAAACGCTGGATTCGGGTCGCGTTCCTCATGGTCGCTTACCGATCTTCCTTGACTGCCAGTGCGAGGTGCAGCAGCTTCGAGCTGATCGCAAGGTGATTGCGTGCCGCCGCGCCGGTGTTGATGTCGAAGCGCACCCGGCCGCGCTCGATCACGAATTGCATGATGCTGCCGCCATCGTTGGTGATATCCGAATCGGTGACGGTCAGCACCGGTTTGCCGTTTACCGCCGCCAGCGCATCGCCGAGGCTCTGCGTGGAAAGATGGCCAATGAAGGCGATCTGGCAATCGGTGTCGGGCTCCAGCTTCTCCATCCTGCGCACGGCGAACGGATGCGCGCCGAGGCTGTGTCCGGCGATCGCCTTCTCCAGGTAATCGCCGAAGGGATCGTCGCCGACGATGCAGATCTCGAACGGCGCATTCGGTGCCTCGAAGGTGCGCGGCGGCCAGTTCACGAATGGCGCGAGCTTGTAAAGATAGGTCGCCTTGACCGCGTATTCCAGCGAGACCTGTGTCGGCTGCGCCAGTGACTCGCAGCTTGCGCACAGCAATGCCAGCGCGATGACGCCCTCGGCCAATCGCATGCGGCGCGACGCCCGCGATGCATGCGGCGCGCCGACCCGCACGGGGCTTGGCGTGTTCGATTCGCGCTGGCGCATGGATGGCATTGGCGGGATTTGCGGTGGTTGTCCGGTCGAACTTGTCCCTCAGAATTTCACGCGGGTACTCAGGAACACGCTGCGGCCAATGCGATCACTGCCGGCGAACACGTATTCCTGGTGCCACGGGTGCAGCAGATTGAAGCCGGAGAGCGAAATGTCCAGCCGATCGTTCGGTTGCCAGCCCAGCCGCACGTTGAGTTCGGTGTAGGCGGGCACGTGCGGGTCCGGCAGTGCGCCGACTTCGCGCAGGTCGGCGTCCAGGGTCCAGTGCTGGCCGAGATTCATCGAGGAGCGCAGGAAGCCGCGATGGCTGGGGTCGTCGCCGGCTTCCGCAACGCCGAGCAGGCCATTCGATCCGGGCTTCAAGTGCAGGTGTTCGCGTTCCTCCGAAACGCCCGCGCCGAGCCGCCACCAGTCCGCGATCGAGTAACTGGCCCAGAGGTCCGCGCCGTAAGTGTGGCCGGCCATGCCGTTGCCGAACATCAACGGGAAAAAATCGGGGGATGGTTCGAGGGTGCGCAAATCATCATAGACGTTGTAATACAGCGAAACCGACAGCGAGGCGCGCGTGGCCCATTGCGTACGCAAACCGATTTCGTAGGCGGTGAGCTTCTCGGAGCGGTAATCAGGGTTGCCGTTGAGCGCGTCGAGCGGTCCGCCAGGCAGGTTCAGGATTTCCACCACGTCTTCGTCGAACACCGTGGGGGTGCGCACGGCGCGCGACGCCGAGGCCCACAGCAGCAGCTTGTCATCCGGCTTGAACGAGAGTCGCGCGCTGGGCAGCCAGGACAATCCCGAAAACGGATCGTGCTCGGCTTTCAAACCGACCGTCGCCTCGGTGCGTGCGCTTAGCGCGATCTGGTCCTGCACGAACGCATTCGCCAGGTTCTGCGTGCCGGCGTTGGGTCGGAACAGCAAGGAACCGTCGGGTCGCACGTCGTCCGCGATCTGATAGTGGTAGATGCGATCGCCGATGCCCCAGGTGATGTGGTGGATGGCGCCCAGCGTGAAATCCTGCTGCGCCTCGATATCCCAGGTGTTCAGATCCACCGCGCCGGAAAGGAGCGCATTCCAGTCGCGCTCGTTGTCGTAATAGGCCTGCAACTGGAAACTGGAACCATCCTCGGCCGCATGCCGCCAGCGGGCCAGCAGATTGGCGCCGGCGATGCGGCGATCCGGTTCGTCCGCGCCTTGTCCTTCGCGGCCGTTCATCACGTCGCCCTGCAGCGTGATCAGGTTGGCGCTGCCGGCTTCCCAGTCCACGCGGAAGCCCGCCTGCGGCGCGCTCCAGCCGTCGTGCGCATCCCGGCCCGTGCTGTCGTCGAATGAACTTTGATGGAAATCGTGCGCGTAAAACCGGTACGACGCGTGCTCGCCGAGCTGGCCGCCGTACTGGATCGAGGCGTTGCTCTCGTGGGTGCCGAGGCCGATTTGCACGAAACCACCCTGGGTGTCCGCCGTGTTGCGGGTGATGATGTTGATCACGCCGTTCACCGCGTTGGCGCCCCATAGCGTGCCGCCGGGCCCGCTGATCACCTCGATGCGATCAATGTTCTCCGGCAACACGTACTGCGCATCCCAGCCGATCCCGGAGAACAGCGTGTTGTACACGCTGCGCCCATCAATCAGCACCAGCAGCTTGTTGGGAAAATTCTGTGCCGGCTGATTGCCGCTCAACCCGCGCGAGGTGACGATGTAATTGCTCGGGCTGAGCTGCATGACACCGAGATTCGGAGCCAGCCGCAGCATTTCCGGAAGCGTGGTTGCGCCCGAGCGGAGGATGTCGTCGTGGCTGATCACGTAGATCGCCGCGGGCGCGTCACTCAGCGGTTCGGGGCTCTTGCTCACCGAGGTAATCACGACTTCGCCGAGATCTTCCAGCGAGAGATCGCCGAGGTCCTGCGGAGAGGGTTGTGCAAAAGCGATTGCGGCGGGCAATGCCAGCAATATGAATGCACCGGCGCCGCGCCTGCGCCGGTGCGCACGCTTCGGGCCGCTCACGTTGCCGCTCCTTTGCCACCGCAAGTCACCAGGCGCATGAAGGGGTCCCCATCGCGGTTCAAGGAATTATACGCACGCCGTACAAACCGCAAAATGCACGCAGCATACGTGATTGCGTGGCGCACGTCCGCGTCTCGTTCGCGAACCATTAACGCGAGGATGACGCGTGGGGCGTAGCATCGGGCTTCCGCCAACCATCGCTCGTCACGGAGTACACGATATGGACGTTACGCAACAAAGCAGGGAATCCATCCAGAACGGCGCGCATGCGCTGGGCAACGCCGCCGACAAGGTCAAACGCGGAGCAGGCTGGGTGGCGGACAACGCCGGTGACCTCACCGATTCGGCAGCCCACGGACTGCGCCGCTTCGGTCACGAAGTCAGCAGCGTGGTCACCCGGCGTCCGGTGGAAACCGGCCTCGTGCTCGCCGGCATCGGCTGCCTGCTCGCCGGATTCTTCATCGGCCGCAGTCGCTATCGCGATTTCCTCTGATCGTCTGAAAGTTGCACGCGCCGCGCCGCGCGGCGCGAGCGCAGGCGCTGGATCGCCACCGGCACCAGCGCCAGCAGCGCCAATGCGATGATCGGGCCGAGCACGCGCGGTTGCGTGAACAGGTGCGGTCCGATCTCCTGACCGTGCGCCAGCGAGCGCGCGAGACCCGCGCCGATCGCGGTTTCGAACACCGCCATCACGCAGCCGCCCGCAAACGTCGCCAGTGCAAACAACCATAACGGGCAGCGCAGCCAGGCCAGGGCGACCGTGACGCCGCCGAAAGGCAGCACCGGCACCAGTCGCAGGAACAGCGTGTAGCCGGCCGGATGCTGCAGATAGCCGCGGCGCACGCGCTCGGCCATCGGTGGCGGCGGGCGCGTGCCCGCGCTGAAGGCATGCCTTGCTGCGAAGAACAGCAGCAACGACCCGAGCAACTCGCCCGTGGCGGTGAGGAAGGTCGCGTACAACACGCCGAACAACATGCCGCCGGCGAGGATCACCACCCACGAAGCCGGCACGCCGGTGCCGATCACCAGCGCCACCGCAGCCACGTACACGCACACCGCCAGCAGCGGATGCGCGTTGACCGTCTCGTGCAGTTGATGCTGCTGCGCGATCAGTTCATGTGGCCGAAAACGATCCAGTGCACCGGTCGCCCACAGCGCCACGCCGATTCCCATCAACACTACCAGGGGCAGGACGGCGCGCAGTCGGCTCATGAGGAATGGATACGCGCCCGCTGATGGAGTCAATGCGCAAGCATACCCTTGTGCGCACGTGGGACGTCAATCGCGTTCCTGCGCAAATCTCCTCTGCAACTCTCCGTGGGGCACCGCATCGTTGAAGTAGGTGAACCCGCCGCGTTCGCGCATCTCCTCGATCGCGCGCAGCAAAGCACCGTAGGCCACGCGGGTGAGCGCGCCGCCGACGCTGATGCGGCGCACGCCCATCTTCGAGAGCATGTCGCGGTCGAATGCAGCCGTCGCCAGCACATTGACCGGACGATCCACCGCGTGCAGCACCGCCTCGATCTGTTCCGGCGTGCGCAGACCCGGCGCGTACAGCACGTCCGCGCCGGCTTCCTGATAAGCGCGCAATCGTGCGATCGCGTCGTCGAGATCAGGTTTGCCGACCAGGAAGTTCTCCGCGCGGGCGGTGAGCGTGAACGGAAACGGCAGTGCGCGCGCGGCCTGCACCGCGGCGCGGATGCGCGCGACCGCGTGATCGAGATCATAAAGCGGATGCGCGGGATCGCCGGTCGCATCCTCGATGGAGCCGCCGACTGCACCGGCTTCCGCCGTCATGCGAATGGTTTCGGCTACGGTTTCCGGATCGTGGCCGAAGCCGTTCTCCAGGTCCACGCTGAGCGGCAGATCGGTTGCCGCGGCGAGTGCGGCCACGTGCGCCAGCATGCGCTCGCGGCCGACTTGATTGTCTTGCAAGCCGAGCGAGAACGCGCAGCCGGCGCTGGTGGTGGCCAGCGCCTCGAAGCCGGCCTGTGCCAGCAAACGCGCGCCGCCGCGGTCCCACGGATTGGGAATGATGAAAGCTTCGTCACGCGCGTGCAGTGCGCGGAAGTGGTCGGCCTTTTGCCGTTGCGTGCTCATGCGCGTGTTCTCCGCTCCAGGGAATTGCAAAAGTATGTGACGTGACTGCGCCAGGCAAATCACCGCGCGGGGCAATCGGCCCCGGCCCCCTGCCGATGGTCATGGCGTGGTGCTGCGGGTTGGGGTATACAGTACCCATCCGTATTTTAAGGTGCCGGTGACTGCAATCCGTGCCAGCCGAGGGGGCAAGATGGCAGAAAGCAACGCGCACACGCAGCGCGGCGAGTACTACGAACTGCTCTTTGTCGCGAACCCGCTGCCGATGTGGGTGTTCGAAATAGACGGTGGGCGCTTTCTGGCGGTCAACGCGCAGGCTTGCGCGCAGTACGGCTACAGCGAGGAAGAATTCCTCGCGATGACCATCTCCGATATCCGGCCGCCGGAAGAGGGCAGGCACCTCAACGAAGTGCGCTCCACCGGTCCGTCGGGCCATCGCCAGTTGGGCTTGTGGAAGCACCGCAGGAAAGATGGAAGGCTGATCGATGTCGAGATCACTTCCGACGACATCGTGTTCGGCGGCAAGCAGGCGCGTCTGGTGCTGGCCCAAAACGTGACCGCGCGAGCCCGGATGGAAGCGGATCTGAGATTGAGTCAGGACCGTTTTGATTACGTCACGCGCGCGACCGAGGATGCAGTCTGGGACAGGAACATCCGCGAGAACACCATCTGGTGGAACGGCAATCTGGAATTGCTGTTCGGCATACCTCCCGAACGGGCGGGCAACACACTCGAATGGGCGCGCGAACGCATCCACCCCGATGACCGCGAGCAAGTTGCCGCGGGCGTGGCCCAGGCCATCAAGAGCGGCGCCGAGCAATGGTCCGGCGAATACCGTTTCCGGCGCGAGGATGGCAGCTACGCATTCGTGTATGACCGCAGCTTCGTGATACGTGACGCGGACGGACGCGCCGTGCGCGTGGTCGGCGCCATGACCGACCTGTCCGATCGCAAGCTTCGCGAGGACCGGCTGCGCGAGCAGGCGACGCTGCTGGATCGGGCGACCGACACCATCCTGGTGCGCGGACTGGACCATCGCATCCGTTACTGGAACAAGGCCGCGGAAGGGATGTACGGCATCCCGCGCGAGCAGGCGATCGGACGGATGGTCGAGGAGATCGTCGTCTACAACGACCTCGCCGAATTCGAGCGGGCCGACGCCCAGGTATTCGAAAAGGGGGAATGGTCCGGGCATCTCCGGCAGACCGCCGCGGGCGGGAAAGTGATCACCGTGGAAGCACACTGGACGCTCCTGCGCGACGACCAGGGCGCTCCGAACGGGGTGCTGAAGATCCATACCGATGTCACCGAACGTATGGATCTGGAGCACCGGCTGGCGCAGTCGCAGAAGCTGGAAGCCATCGGTCAGTTGACCGGCGGTATTGCGCACGACTTCAACAACCTGCTGACGGTGATCGGCGGCAACGCGGACACGCTGCTGGAGGAACTCGAGGGCCAGCCGCAATTGATCCCGTTGGTGGAGATGATCCGCGCAGCCGGCGAGCGCGGCGCGGCCTTGACCAATCATCTGCTGGCGTTCGCGCGCCGGCAGGCGCTGGAACCGAAGAACGTGCGGCCCAGCGAGCTGGTGGAAGGCATGCGCACACTGCTGCGGCGAACACTGGGCGAGAACATCGAGCTCTCGATCGTGCATGCGCCGGATGTATCGCTGGTGCCGGTGGATCCGGCGCAATTCGAATCCGCGCTGCTGAACCTGTGCATCAATGCGCGCGACGCGATGCCCGGCGGCGGACGGCTGATCGTCGAGACCAGCAATGTGGTGCTGGACGAGCATTACGCCGAGCAGCGCGTGGACGTGGTGCCGGGCCCGTACGTGCGAATCTCCGTGTCCGACACCGGCACCGGCATGAGCCCGGAAGACGCCGCGCGCGCATTCGATCCGTTCTTCACCACCAAGCCGCGCGGCAAGGGCACGGGCCTGGGGCTGAGCATGGTGTACGGGTTCACCAAGCAATCCGGCGGGCACGTGGCAATTTATTCGGAACTCGGCCACGGCACGGTGGTGACGTTGTACCTGCCGCAGGTGCAGGGCACCGCCGAGTCGGTCAAACCGGCCGAACCGGACGACATCACGGGACGCGGCGAGAGCATCCTGCTGGTGGAAGATGACGATCTGGTGCGCGAGCACGCGACGCGCCTGCTGCAGAGCATGGGCTACACGGTCACCACGGCGAACAATGGCCCCGAGGCAATCGAGCTGCTGCGCAAAGGCGTCCGCTGCGACCTGCTGTTCACCGACGTGATCATGCCCGGCGGCATGACCGGGCCCAAGCTCGCGGAAGCGGCGCGCCTGCTGCGCTCCGGGTTGCGCGTGCTGTACACCTCCGGCTACACGGAGAACGCGATCGTCCATCATGGTCGCGTGGATCCCGGCGTGAATCTGCTGCACAAGCCGTACCGCCGGCCGGAACTGGCTGCCAAGGTCCGCGCGGCGCTGAGCGAGGAACACTTCAAGGATGACCCCTGATGGAAAAAGCCAAGCGGCTGCTCATCCTGGATGACGAGCGCACGGTGGCGCAGACCGTCGCGTTCGCTGCCGAACGGCACGGTTTCCTGGTGCGACTGACGGACTCGGCGAAGGATTTCTTCGAAGACGTCCCGCGCTTCTCGCCCAGCCACATCATCATTGACCTGCTGATGCCCGGCATGGATGGCGTGGAAGTGCTGCGCAACCTCGCCGCGCTCGGCTGCGAGGCGAACATCATCATGATGAGCGGCATGGGCGCCAAGGTGCTGGAATCGGCGCAGCGCGCAGGCCTCGAACGCGGGTTGCGCATCAGCGGCATCCTGCCCAAGCCTTTCAAGCCGGCGGAGTTGCGCGCGCTGCTGGATGCCGACGCGCAGCCGCCGTCGCGCATCGGCGCTGTGATGGAAGCTGACCACGAAGTTTCGCTGGGCGAGCTGGAAGTTGCATTGCGCACCGACCAGTTCGTGTTGCATTACCAGCCGAAGGTTTTTCTTGCCGGTGGCAGACCGGCTGGCGTGGAAGCGCTGGTGCGCTGGCAGCATCCGGCGCTCGGGCTGCTGTCCCCGGACCGCTTCCTGCCGCTGGTGGAGCAATCCGGCAACATGGATCTGCTCACCTATCGCGTGATCGAGACGGGTCTGGCGTGGTTCGCGGAAGCGGGACGCGGCAACGCGCTGACGCTCGCGATCAACATCGCCGGCAGCAGCCTGACCGACGTGATCTTCACCGACGTGCTGAACGAACAATGCGCGCTGCTGGGCATCGACCCGGCGCGGATCGTCCTGGAACTGACCGAAACCAGCGCCACCCAGCGCACCGCCGATGCGATGGACATCCTCACCCGCGTGCGCCTGAAAGGCTTCCAGCTCAGCATCGACGACTTCGGCACCGGCTATTCGTCGCTGGTGCAGCTGGCGCAACTGCCGTTCTCCGAGATCAAGGTGGACAAATCGTTCGTGGCGGCGATGTTCGGCTCCGATGAAGCGGACAAGATCGTCGCCATCACCATCGCACTGGGCAAAGCGCTGCATCTCACCACCGTGGCCGAAGGCGTGGAGAACGAACGGCAATTGCAGGCCCTGGCGGAACTGCAATGCGATCAGGCCCAAGGGTTCAACATCGCCCGGCCGATGGACGGCGATGCCGCGCGCGCATGGTTGCGGGAGCGGGGCGGATAGGTATCAGCGATCCGGCGTGACGCGCTGCATCAGCATCATGATGCGCGGCGCGGCCAGCCCGCCGTAATGCTCGTCAATCTGTTCGAGCAGTTTGCGGGCGGCGTCCGGCTGGCCCTGCCCGGCCAACTTTTCCGCCTGGTCCAATTGCGCAGAGACGGATCGCCTGACCCCGGCGCGGCACGCGGCGAGTTTGCCGGCATCCGGTGTCACGCGTTTTTGCAGCGATTCCAGGGCGCGGCTGAAATTCTGGCCGTCGGCGAGCTCGTGCCCGGTGCGCCGCATGGATTGGACATCCATATCGAACACGCACCACGTTTTCAACGACTCACGGCTGCGCGCATCCTCCGCCTGATGCAAGACATCCTCTTCGCCGGTGAAATACACCACCCGGCTCTCCTGCTGGAAGCGGTTCATCAGGCCGGGAGGCGGCAGCGGGATTTGTGCGCTGCCGATCGGGTCGCTTCCGGCTTCCAGCAGCGCGCCGCGGAACAGGTCGGGATACGCCAGCGCCAGTCGAAGAGCGACCCGCGAACCGCCGGAGAAGCCGCCGACGTACACTCTCTGCGGATCAACGTGGTAGCGCTGCATCACGTTGTAAGCGGCCAGGATGGCCAGCGGCTCGCGGCGATTGAGCACGTCGGCATCGTTGCCGGAATGCGTGGCGCTGACGAGGATCGTATCCCGGCGATCGAGCACGGGAATCCATTGAGGGGACACGCGAGTCTCTCGCCACGGCGGCACGAAGACCAGCAGCGCGTACCCTTCCGGCGGCGGCGCGTGCGGGGGCACGTACAAGACGAAGCGTTCTTGCGCGAGGTCGATGGCCTGTTCGTCCAGACGCTGGTGGTTCCGGAGCAACTGTTGCCGCATTCGCCAGGTCGTCAGCGGACTGAGCAACCGGCGCATTTGCTCGGCGCTGCCCGCCAGCGGCGTGTACGCGGTGAACACCGCGGCGTGCTGCAAGCCGGCCGGTGCATCCGCCGCCACGCCGAACGGCAGCGCGAGCGCAGCAACTGCAAACAGCCAATGCGGTGCGATGATTTTCATGCCACGGCGGGGATCTCGAACGTGCCGTCCACCACTTCCACGAAATTGCGTTCTTCCCTGAGGATAAAGCGTTCCTTCTGCGCGAACCGGAAATTCTCGCGGCCCTCCGGATCTTCGCGCAAGCGGCGTTGATACGCCTCATAGGCAGCCAGACTGTCGAACGCGATCAAGCCCCAGCCGACGTAGTTGGTGCCTTGCCACGGCAGGAAGTAGCCGATCAGTTCGCCGCCGCAACGCGGGATCACCGGGCTCCAGTTCTGCGCGTAGCGCTTGAAGGCTTCACGTTGCGATGGATCGATTTCATAGCGGATGATGCAGACGATGCGCATGGTCTGGCCTTGGTGTCTGGACTGCGATCTGATCGCATCCGGCGAGAGGAACGGGTGAGCGAGCACGCCGAGT
Organism: Rhodanobacteraceae bacterium; assembly: GCA_051961995.1. Taxonomy (GTDB): domain Bacteria; phylum Pseudomonadota; class Gammaproteobacteria; order Xanthomonadales; family Rhodanobacteraceae; genus 66-474. The sequence goes on from JBQCCR010000014.1 coordinate 31,665, forward strand.
CCGTGCGGAGCGGCGATGCTGGCCGAAACCAACGCGGCGCCGTGCGCGAGGAAGGTGCGGCGCGTCAGTCGCGATTGTTCCGGATTACTCGGCGGTGGCGATTCGGGTTTCATCGGGCAACAGCATCGCGCTTGAGTGGCATGCACACTTCGTCTACCATGAAATGATGGATGTCGAATGCGCTGACGCACCGGTTTCCGGAATCGCCGCAGCCATTGCGGAACCTGCGCGCACGCGCATGCTGTACGCGCTGCTGGACGGACGCGCGCGCACCAGCACGGAGCTGGCGATCGTGGGCGAGGTCAGCCCCTCCACCGCCAGTGTGCATCTGGCCCGCCTGCGCGAACGGCGGCTGCTGAAAATGCACGCGCAGGGCAAGCATCGCTATTTCAGTCTCGCCGATGCGCAGGTTGCGGCCGCGCTGGAAGCGCTGAGCGTGGTGGCGGGCCAGCCGCGCGAACGCTTCGAACCCAACACTCCGCATCGATTGCGCGCCGCGCGCACCTGCTACGACCACATGGCCGGCGCGCTGGCGGTGGCGCTGCACGATCAGTTGTTTGCGCTGCGCTGGTTGAAGCGGGATTCGACGCGCGACGGGGATGCCGGTTACGCGGTGACGGCGAGTGGTGCCGAGGCACTCGGCGCATTGGGCGTGGACGTGCAAGCCGCACGCGTCGCGCGCCGTCGCTTCGCCTGCGCCTGCCTGGACTGGAGCGAACGCCGCCCGCACCTGGCCGGCGCGATCGGCGCCGAATTGCTGGATGTCGCGCTGCGGCGCAAATGGATCACGCGCGATCTGGACAGCCGCGCGCTTTCGATCACGCCCGCTGGCAAGCGCGAATTGCGCGCGCGCTTCGGGGTGGAAGCCTGAGCCTCAACCGGCTTTTTGCGCCCAGGTATCCCGCAGCGTCACCGCGCGGTTGAACACCGGGTGTTCGCGCGAATGATCGTGGCGGTCGGCCACGAAGTAGCCCAGCCGCTCGAACTGGACGTGCGTTTCCGGCGCAGCCTCGGCGAGTGAAGGTTCGAGATAACCGCGCACGATCCGGCGCGAGTCCGGGTTCAGGTGGTCGCGGTAGGTCTTGCCGTCCATATCGTCGTCCGGGTCGGCGGCATCGAACAGCCGGTCGTACAGGCGCACTTCCGCTTCGATCGCGTGTTGCGCGCTGACCCAGTGGATGGTGCCTTTCACCTTGCGGTTGGCGCCTTCCATGCCTTGCCGGGATTGCGGGTCGAGCGTGCAGCGCAGTTCGGTGATCGCGCCGTCCGCATCCTTGGTGATCTCCTCGCACTTGATGATGCCCACGCCGCGCAGCCGCACCTCGCCGTGGGGCACGAGGCGATGGAAACCCTTCACCGGGGTTTCCATGAAATCCTCGCGCTCGATCCACAGCTCGCGCGAGAACGGCACTTCGCGCGTGCCGAACGATTCGTTCTTTGGGTGATTGGGGAACGTCAGTGTCTCGGCGTGACCTTCCGGCAGGTTGGCGATCACCAGCTTCAGCGGATCCAGCACCGCCATCCGCCGCGGCGCGTGCGCATCCAGATCCTCGCGCACGCTGTTCTCCAGCACGCCATACTCGATCACGCTGTTCTGCTTGCTGACGCCCGCGCGTTCCCAGAACGTGCGGATCGCGCGCGGGGTGAAGCCGCGGCGGCGCACGCCGGAAAGCGTGGGCATGCGCGGATCGTCCCAGCCGTCCACCAGCTTTTCGGTCACCAGTTCGAGCAGCTTGCGCTTGCTCATCACCGTGTAGTCGAGGTTGCCGCGCGCGAATTCGATTTGCTGTGGCTTGCTCGGCTGCAACCAAAGACCCTTGTCGCGCAGTGGCTGGGTCAACGAAGGATCATTCGGCAGATCGAGCTGTTCTAGGAACCAGTCATACAACGGCCGGTGATCCTCGAACTCCAGCGTGCACAATGAATGGGTGATGCCCTCCACCGCGTCCGACACGCAATGCGCGTAGTCGTACATCGGATAGATCGGCCAGGCATCGCCGGTGTTCTGGTGCGCAACCTTGCGGATGCGGTAGACGGCCGGGTCGCGCAGGTTGATGTTGCCGGAGGTCATGTCGATCTTCGCGCGCAGCGTGCGCGAGCCGTCCGCGAATTCGCCTGCGCGCATCGCCGCGAACAGCTCGAGATTTTCTTCCACCGAGCGACTGCGGAACGGCGATTCGCGGCCGGGTTCGGTCAACGTGCCACGGTATTCACGGACCTGCTCGGGCGAGAGGTCGTCCACATAGGCAAGCCCGAGCTTGATCAGCTTGATCGCGCCGAGATGGAACACTTCGAAATAATCCGAAGCGTGCCGCAGCAGGGTCCAGTCGAAACCCAGCCAGCGCACGTCCGCCTTGATCGCCTCGACGAACTCGACGTCTTCCTTGCCCGGATTGGTGTCGTCGAAACGCAGGTTGCAGGTGCCGGTGTTCTCCGCGGCGATGCCGAAGTTCAGGCAGATGGATTTGGCATGGCCCAGGTGCAGGTAGCCGTTGGGCTCCGGCGGAAAGCGCGTGGCCACGCTTCCGCCGTGCTTGCCGGAGGTATTGTCGGCCGCCACGATCTGGCGGATGAAGTGGTTGACGGGAGGCGCGTCGGCAGCCATGCGATTGCTCTGGGCACTGGCAAAAGAACAAGTTTAACGGGGGTCCCGCCTCGCTGCTGCGCAAGCAGCGGGCTTTATGTGAAAAGCGGCCAGGGAGGGCCGCCCCACGCGCAGGGATAGCGCATAATGCCTCTCATGCGAATTGTTTACCGCGCAGAGAATCTGGTGGACGCCCATCTGGTCAAGGACGTGCTGGACCAGGCCGGCATTCCGGCCTTCATCGGCGGCGAGTACCTGATCGGCGGCGTGGGCCAGCTGCCGGCGCGCGACTTCATTACGGTCAGCGTGCCGGACGTGTGCGTGGAAGCGGCCGAACCGCACGTGCGTGAGGTCGTGGAAATGCTGAACGACGCCCGCGCCGAAGCCGACCGCGGAGACTTGGCATCCGGTTTGCAAATCCTTCCGGCATGAACGTGTCCCACATCGTGTTTGCCAAATCGCCGCCGATGCCCGCACTGGCGAATTACGTCCGCGACATCCCCGATTTCCCCAAGCCGGGCGTGGTGTTCAAGGACATCACCCCGCTGCTGGCCGATCCCGGTGCGTTCGCGATCTGCATTGATGCGCTGTGCTCGCCCTGGCGCGCGCGCCGGATAGACGCGGTGCTCGGCATCGAGTCGCGCGGTTTCATCTTCGGCGCGGCGGTCGCGCAGGCGCTGGATGCGGGGTTCGTGCCGTTGCGCAAGGCCGGCAAGCTGCCGGCGAAAACCATAGGCGTGGATTACGAGCTGGAATACGGCATGGCGCGGCTGGAGGCACACGTGGATGCGCTGGAGCCCGGCGCGCGCGTGCTGATCGTGGATGACGTGCTCGCGACCGGCGGCACGCTGCTGGCGGCACGGCAGCTGGCCGCGCATCTCGACGCAGAAGTCGCCGGCGCCGCCGTGGTGATCGAACTGGGTTTCCTCAATGGTCGTGCGCGCTGGGAAGGGCAGGCGCCGCTGCATTCGCTGTTGCGGTATTGAATCAACGCGTGCCGATCGCCAGCTCCTTCACGTAAACCAGTTCGCAGGCACCGTTGCCGGTGTCGTCCCGGGTCAGGGAGCTGCGCCACTTCCAGCCGCCCGGCTTGTCGGCTTCGATCAAATCGCCTTCGAGCGTGACCACGTCACCCACGCGCACGCGCTTCAATGCTCGCGCGACCGTCGCGTCGGCCGGAACCATGTGCATGTTGGCGCTGTGCGTTTCGATCTCGCGGCGCGGGATCGGGAATTCGCGCACGCTCCAGTTGTAGAAGCGGCCGCCCTGGTCAATGTCCATCGAGCGCAGCACTGCACTGTCGGACATGCGGCCCCAGCCGAGCGCGAGATCGGTGGGCGAAATGTCCGATTCTGGATCGAAATGGTAATCCTCGCGCGACAGCACACGTGCGGTCACCACAAACTTCGCCAGCGGATGCAGCGTGGCGTCGTTGAAGACGATTTCCGGTTGTGCGGTGTCGAAATCCGTCTGCACCGGATCGTCCGCTGCGACCACGCCGTCCGGATGGTGGACCGGGTGGGCGTGCAGCCACGACCAGCCACCGTAAAGCACGGCCGCCAAGACCAGCAAGGCAAACCCACGATTCATCGCGCCCCTCGCAAGCGTGCACTCCGCGCACGATCGTACACGGAGTGTGCGCTACGCTCGATCGAAATCGACCATCAGCGCGCGACGCTGTTCGACGCTCAGATGCTGCTCAACGCGGCAGGCCTGATGCACGATGCGGACGACCACGTCGGCGCCGCGCTTGAAGTCCGCGATCATTGCGTCATCCAGTTCGAATCGCAGGAAGTGCACGGCGGAAGTCTTTTCCTCGTTGCTGCGCGGCAGGTCCTCGTCGGCAATGGCACGTACCGGCGCGTGCGCCGCAACCTGCAATGAAAGTTCGTGCTCGACGCCGCGCAATTTCATCAACTCGCGCTTGCGTACCTCGGGATCCTCGTACTCGATCAGCATGGTCGCTTTCAGATTGCGGCCATCCGGGATCAGCGGGTTATAGGCCTCCAGTTCCTCCTCGATTCCGGCGCGCTCGAAAATCTTCTCGGTGCGCAGGATCTCCTGCACCTGGTACTGGATGGTCAGGCGGTCCTCGAACTGCAGGGTGACGTGTTCGCCGAGGTGCAGCTTGCGCGATTTCCTGTGCGCGATCGCGCGGGCGCGGAACGCATCTCGTTCGCGGGCGTAGGCTTCGAGGGGGAGCAGGTCGGAGTGGGTGAGTGGGTTCATTCGGACGATATTCCTGACGAGGACTCCCCTCCCTCCGGCGTAGCGCCGGGTGAGGTGCGGAACTTGCGGAAGCCCGCATTCTGCGAGTTCCCGAACTCTTTCCCGCAGGGAGGGGGCTAAATGCCGTAAGCCTTGCGCAACAACGTCAACGGATGCACCTGCGCCGGTTGGTCTTCCAGTCCATGCGCCAGGTGCGAGCCGGCCATCGGGCAATCGCTGGTGAGCGTGGGCGCTTGCGATTGCCTGATTCGCGTCTCCACCGGCTTGGCGATCTTGCGCGACAGCGGATAGGTTTCCGTACGCACGCCATAGGTGCCGTCGTGGCCGGAGCAGCGTTCGATCGTCACGATTTCGGTATCGGGAATCAGTGAAAGAATCTCGCGTGTCTTCGGGCCGATGTTCTGCACGCGCTGGTGGCAGGCGACATGCCAGGCGACCTTGCCCAGCGGATACCGGAAATCGGTCTTCAGGAGCCCGGCCTTGTGGCGCTCCATCAGGTATTCGAAAGGATCGAAGAACGCGCGCCTGACAAGCTGCACGTCCTCATCATCGGGAAACAGCAGGGGCAATTCCTGCTTGAACATCAGCACGCAGGAGGGAATCGCGGCGCTCAGGTCGTAACCGTCGCGCACCGCGCGCGCAAGCACCGGGATGTTCTCGTTCTTGTACTTCTCTACGGATTCCAGATCGCCCAGCTCGAGCTTGGGCATGCCGCAGCAGGTTTCCCGCTCGACCAGTTTCGCCGCAATGCCGTTGTGCGCGAACACCGCGGCAAGATCTTCCAGTATCGACGGCAGCACGCTGTCGCAATAGCAGGTGGCGAAGATCGCCACGCGGCCGCGCGTGCGGCCGGCGGGATGCGCCTGGCCTTGTCCATCCAGCTTGCGCAGGCGCTTGCGACCGCCCGGGTGCTGGTATGCTGGCACGCGCGCATCCGGATGCACGTGCAGGGTTTTCTCAAGCAGCTTGCGCGCGGGCTTGCTGCGGTTGAGTGCATTCACCGTCTCGGCGACCACCGGAATCGAGGCGATCTTCCCGACCGTGGTGGTGCTGGCCAGTACCTTCGAGCCGAAATCCACGCCGTGCTTTTTGAATTCCACGGCCTTGGCGCGCAGCATCAGATGCGGAAAATCCACGTTCCACGGATGCGGCGGCACGTACGGGCACTTGGTCTGGTAGCAAAGATCGCAGAGGTAACACTGCTCGACCACCTTGGCGTAGTCGGCCTTGTCCACGCCGTCGATTTCCATCGTTGCCGATTCGTCAATCAGATCGAACAACGTGGGAAAGGCATGACACAGGCTCACGCAACGGCGGCAACCATGGCAGATGTTGAACACGCGCTCGAGTTCCTCGTCGAGCGCGTGCGGGTCCCGGAACGCTTCTTCCCGCCATTCGACTGGATGGCGCGTCGGTGCGTCCAGGCTGCCTTCGCGGGAGGTGGCGGTTTCGTTGGACATGACTGGGGAGCAACGTCACCTTTTCGTCATCCCGGCGAAAGCCGGGGCCCAGTGCCTTTGCTGGTCGACGTCCATGTCTTTTCCGTGCCGTCCGGCGGCGCGGCGGCCAATCGGCGTCGCCAAGACGGTCTCGCCAATGGAGCTCACGTCGACACGCCATCCATGGCGCTGTGGACTGTGCCGAACCAGCGGCAATTACGCCAGCTCGTTAAGCGCCTTCGTAAACCGGTTCGCATGCGAACGCTCGGCCTTGGCCAGCGTCTCGAACCAGTCGGCGATCTCGTCGAAGCCTTCGTCGCGCGCAGTCTTGGCCATGCCCGGATACATGTCGGTGTATTCGTGGGTTTCGCCCGCGATCGCGGCTTTCAGGTTGTTGCCGGTGCTGCCGATCGGCAAGCCGGTGGCCGGATCGCCGCTGGCCTCCAGATGCTCCAGATGGCCGTGCGCATGTCCGGTCTCACCTTCGGCGGTGGAACGGAACACCGCAGCCACGTCGTTGTAGCCCTCGACGTCGGCCTTGGCGGCGAAGTAAAGGTAACGGCGGTTCGCTTGCGATTCGCCGGCAAATGCGGCTTTCAGATTTTCCTCGGTCTTCGACCCTTTCAGATTGCCCATGACGCACCTCGCATTTCACAAGTTCAGGGAGAGCGCTGCTTTTCATTCTCGCGATCAGCGGTGACCGCGGCTCAGCCATTGCGCGGCTGCACAGCGCGAGCGTAACGCACGCAGGGGTGTTCGGGAAATTGATTGATGCGATGAACTCGATAGCGGAGAGCTATCGGAATTCTGCTCAGCGGTGGTGTTCGCCGGCCGCTTCGGGCTGATAATGCACAGCTGTCACGCGCAGCCGCAGCGTGCCCGCGGGTGCCGGCCAGTCGATGCTCTGGCCGACCTTCATGCCGAGCAGCGCGGCGCCGACCGGCGCGAGGACCGAGATCCGGCCCTGCGCGGCATCGGCTTCGCGCGGATACACCAGTGTCAACGAACGCTGGCGTCCGCTGGCTTCCTCCACGCATTCGGCCGTCGAATTCATGCTCACCACGTCGCGCGGCAATTCGTGGGGCGGCACGACGCGCGCGCGCTCCAGTTCGGCATGCAACGAAGCCGCACCGGGGTGATCGCGGAATCGGCTGGATTCCAGCATCGCCTCCAGCCGCCTTACGTCGTTGCTGGTGAGAACAATGGAGGGCGAGGCCGTATTCATATCGGAGTCCTTGGGTTGCGCAGACCGGATTTCAAGCCCGGCGGCGCTTAACCCCGATCGGGCACTGCGCGTTTGCGGGCGGCGCGACGAGCTGCGTGATGGGGAAGCGAAGGCTTTTCGAAAGCCGGGGAGGCGGCCGAATGTGCATCCAGCAATTCACGTGGCAGCTCGCGGAAGACTTGCGCCAGCCGTTTCAGGAACGGCGCCAGCGCGGAGCTCTTGCGCCATACCATCGCAATGCGCCGGCTCGGCGCGCGACCGCGGAATTCGATCAGCTTCATGCTCTGCGCATGCGCGACCGGCGGCTTCACCGCCAGCACCGGCAGCAGAGTCACGCCCACGTCCGCGGCGACCATCTGCCGCAGGGTTTCCAGGCTGGTCGCACGGAAGCCGGTCTTCTCGCCGGCGCCGGCCATGCGGCAGACCTCCAGCGCCTGATCGCGCAGGCAGTGGCCGTCCTCCAGCAGCAACAGGCTTTGGTCTTCCAGATCGGCGAGCTTCAACGCACTGCGCTGCGCCAGTGGATGATCCTTCGGCGCGGCCAGCAAAAACGGTTCCTCGAACAGGAACTCCGATTGCAAAGTGTCGTCGTGGATCGGCAACGCCAGCACGCCCGCGTCCAACTTGCCTTCACGCAATCGCCGCAATACTTCCCCGGTCTTTTCCTCGACCAGCAGCAGTTCCAGCTTGGGAAAGCGCTTGCGCACTTCCGGCACCACATGCGGCAACAGGTACGGACCGAGCGTCGGGAAGATGCCCAGCCGCACGCTGCCGGCTTCCGGGTCGCGGGTGCGCCGCGCGATGCCGCGGATCTGTTCCACCTCGTGCAACACGTCGCGTGCGCGCGCGACGATTTCGCGCCCCGTTTCGGTCAGCAGCACGCGCCGCGGCGTGCGTTCGACCAGGGTCACGCCGAGTTCCTCTTCCAGTTTTCTTATCTGCGTCGAGAGAGTGGGCTGGCTGACATGGCTGGCCGTGGCGGCGCGACCGAAATGGCGGTGCTCCGCCAGGGCCACCAGATAGCGCAAGTCGCGCAGGTTCATGGCAATGATAGTAATAGCCTATGGATACTATGACAACTATCAATTTGATTGATTACTGGACAGGCCCTATCCTGTCTTTCTCGCCGCGCACCGTGGCGTATTCACACCAGCAAGGATCAGGAGCAACACATGCTTACCGTTGGAGACAAGTTTCCCCAGTTCAACCTCAAATCCACCGTGTCCATCGAGAGCCTGGACAAGGCCTTCTTCCCGATCAGCAACGATACCTATCGCGGCAAATGGCTGATGGTGTTCTTCTATCCGAAGGACTTCACCTTCGTGTGCCCGACCGAGATCAAGGGCTTCGCCGACCTGAACTCGCAGTTTGCCGATCGCGATTGCCAGATCCTGGCCGGCAGCACCGACAGCGAATTCGTGCACTACGCGTGGCGCAAGGATCACAAGGACCTGCGCGACCTGCCGTTCCCGATGCTGGCCGACATCAACAAGGACCTGTCGCGCATGCTCGGCATCCTCGACGAGGAGGGCGTGGCCAAGCGCGCCACTTTCCTGGTGGACCCGGATGGTGTGATCCGCTTCGTCTATGTCACCGAAGGCAGCGTCGGCCGCAATCCGGCGGAAGTGCTGCGCGTGCTGGATGCGCTGCAGACCGATGAGCTGTGCCCGTGCAACTGGCATCAGGGCGAAGAGACGCTGAAGGCGGCGTGATCTCGCCCTTGTGTGAGTGTTCTTCTCCTTCCCCTTCAACGGGAGGCTGGATGGGGGTGTTGCTCAGAACCCTCCCCACCCAGACCTCCCTTGGACGGGGGAGGGCTTTCAAGCCGACAACAAGGCTTCGGACATGATGCTCGACCAACTGAAATCCTCGCTGCCCGATTACGCCAAGGACCTGCGCCTGAACCTCGACTCGGTATTGAGCGAAGGCGGCGCACCGGGGCTGACGCAGAAGCAGATTGCGCTGATGGCGCTGGCCTCGGCGATCGCCTCGCGGCACGGGCCGCTGACGCAGGCCGTCGCGCAATTCGCTTCGCAGCACGCGGACGGAGCGGAGTTGAATGGCATCCGCGCGGCGGCGGCGATGATGGCGATGAACAACATCTATTACCGCTTCACGCACCTGGTCGGCAACGAGGAGTTCTCGACCCTGCGCACCGGCCTGCGCATGAACGTGATGGCCAATCCCGGCGGCAGCAAGATTGATTTCGAACTTGCCTCGCTCGCGGTGTCGGCGATCAACGGTTGCGGCAAGTGCATGGAGTCGCACGAGAAGACCCTGCGCAAGCACGAGGTTTCCGCGCAGGCGATCCAGAGCACCGTGCGCATCGCCGCAGTCGTGCACGCGGTGGCGGTGACGCTGGAACAGATGGACGCCGCGGCGTAGTCCGGCAATCAACCGTTCGCGCCGGGATATCGAAGCGCGACCGGCCAGTCCCGGCATCGCGTGACCACGGGCCGTGCCACTCCCCCGAGACTTGTTCCACTTGCCCGGCGCAAGTTCCTGTGTTTCATTCGCGGTTTGTCCCCGTGGAGCGGCCGCGATGCGATTGATCCTCTCTTCCACACTGGTGGTGCTGGCGTGCTGTACTTCGCTGACGCTTGCGCACCCCGCGCTGGCACAGAAACCGCCCGCATCGGCAAGCTCCAAGTCCACCGAAGCCGCGCCTCTGGGCAAGTTGCCGCGCTGGGCCGTGCCGCAGTCCTATCAACTGGAATTCCGCAGCGATCCGGAACAATCCGGCTACAGCGGCACGGTGACGATCTCGGTGGATCTGAAGAAAGCCTCCGATCACCTGTGGCTGCACGGCAAGGACCTGAAAGTTTCGCAAGTCACGGTCACCGACGCGCAAGGCAAGCCGCACACGGGCAAATACGTGCAGGCGGACGCCGATGCCGGCGTGGCACGGATTGACTTCGGTAGCACGCTGCAACCGCAGAAGCTCCAGTTGAAGGTTGCGTTCAGCGCTCCCTACAACCAGACGCTGGAAGGCTTCTACAAAGTGGTGTTCGACGGCAAGGCCTACGCGCAGACGCAGATGGAGCCGATCAGCGCGCGGTACGCCTTTCCGTGTTTCGACGAACCGGATTTCAAGACGCCGTTCACCGTCATCCTGAACATTCCCGCCGCCGACAAGGCCGTCGCCAATACGAAGCAGATCAGCGAATCGAAAGGCGCTGATGGCTGGAAGACCCTGACCTTCGAGAAAACCAGGCCACTGCCGACCTATCTGGTCGCGTGGGCGGTCGGCCCATGGGACATCGTGGACGGCCCGAGCATTCCCGCCAATCCATGGCGCAGGGAAGCGGTGCCGGTGCGCGGCATCGCCACGGCAGGCAACGGCGAGAAGATGCAGCGCGCGCTGGCGATGGTGCCGGGCATCATCGAGGCCGAGGAGAACTACTACGGCTTCGGTTATCCGTTCGGCAAACTCGACCTCGCCGCACTGCCGGATTTCTCCGCCGGCGCGATGGAGAACGCCGGTCTGGTCACCTATCGCGACTGGCTGCTGCTGCTGGACAAGGACTCTTCTCCCAGCGCGGTGCGCAGCACCTTCAACGTGGAAGCGCATGAACTCGCGCATCAATGGACCGGGGACACCGTGACGCTGGCGTGGTGGAATGACATCTGGCTGAACGAGTCGTTCGCCACCTGGATGCAGCAGAAGGTCGCGATGCAACTCCATCCCGAGTACCGCACCGACCTCGGCCGCATCGAGGGTGGCGAAAGTGCGATGCAGAACGACAGCCTGGTCAGCGCGCGCATGATCCGCCAGCCGATTACCGGCAATGGCGACATCCAGACTGCATTCGATGGCATTACCTACGAGAAAGGCGCGTCGGTGCTCGGCATGTTCGAGCACTTCGTCGGCCCGGATGTGTTCCAGAAAGGCATGCGCGCATACATCAAGTCGCACGCATTCGGCAACGCGACCGCGGACGATCTGGTGGGTGCGATCGCGCAAGCCGCCGGCAAGGGCGAAGAATTCAACAAGGCATTCGACAGTTTCCTCAACCAGACCGGAGTGCCGCTGGTTTCGACCAGGCTGGATTGCAACCACAAGGGTGGTGCGGTGCTGGACATGATCCAGACCCGTTATTTGCCGCTGGGCTCCACCGGCGATCCGAATCGCAAGTGGGGCATTCCGGTGTGCGTGCGTTTCCCCAACGGCGCGCAATGCCAGATGCTGGATTCGAAGACCGCGCAGATGAAGATTGCGGGCGGCCAGTGTCCGGCGTGGTACATGCCCAACGCCGACGGCGTGGGCTACTACCGGTTCAGCATGGCCAGGCCGGATCGTGCCGCGCTGGTGAAGGCGATCGCGCAGCGCAACGACGCAGAGCAATTGGTGTATGCCGATTCCATTGATGCGTCCTTCCATCGCGGCGACATCGGCGCGGACGAGGTGCTGGCCGCGATGCGCGAACTGGCCCCCTCCAAGGTGCGGCAGGTCGCGCTGGCGCCGCTGGACACCGTCGAATGGATCTACGATCACGAAGCGCAAACCGATGCGCAGCGCGCTGCGGTCCGCGATGCGGTTGCCAAGGCGTATCTCCCGCGCCTGCAGGCGCTCGGCTACGAACGCCGCAGCGGGGAATCCGCGGATGACGTGTTGATGCGTTCCTCGCTGACCGAGCGCCTGGGCCTGGATTTCAAGGTGCCCTCGGTGCGTAGCGTGTTGCTGAAGCAGGGCGAAGCCGCTCTCAAGTCCGGCAAGGACGGCAAGCTCGATCTGGATGCGGCCAACCCGGACCTGCTGCGCACCGCGCTCGCGGTCGCGGTGGAAGAGCAGGGCAAGCCGGCGGTGGATGCGCTGGTCGCGGCGATCCCGAACACCACCGATCCGACCCGGCGCAACGCGATGCTTGGCGCGCTCGGTCATGCGCAGGGCGCACAAGCCGACGTCGCGCGCAACTTCGCATTGACCAAGAACGTCAAGGTCGGTGAGATGTTCATGGTGCTGCGCGGCGAGCGCGACACCCGTGCGCAGCGCGACGACCTGTGGAACTGGTTCACCGTGCATTATCAGCAGATCGTGGACCGGACCGGTGTGTTCTCCGGTGCGTATTTGCCGAGGGTGGCCGGTGGCGGCGGTTGCTCGCAGGCGGAAGCCGATCGCCTGCAGACGTTCTTCAAACCCAGGCTGGCGCAGATTCCGGGGCTGGATCGCGGGCTGGCGCAGACGCACGAAGAAATCCTGCTATGCAGCGCATTGAAGTCGAAGCAGGAGCTCGGCGCGATTCCGCACTGATGACCATGGTGCGCGCGCTGCTCGATCACGGCGCGCGCAGCCTGCGTGGGGGCGAGGCGCGCGTGGAAGCCGAGCTGTTGCTGATCCACGTGCTCGGCGTCTCGCGGGCGTGGCTGGTCGCGCATGCGGAGGATGAAATCGGCGATGAAAAGCGCGCGGCATTCGAAGCACTAATCATGCGGCGTGCGCGCGGCGAGCCCATCGCGTACCTCACCGGCTCTCGCGGATTCCATGCGCTCGACTTGCGGGTCACGCCGGATGTACTGATCCCGCGGGCGGAAACGGAATTGCTGGTCGAGCTCGCGCTGGAGCGGATTCCGCGCGCGACTTCGCACATGGCCCCGGATTCCGTTTCACTCCATCCGGGCTACAGAATCGCCGACCTCGGTACGGGCTCGGGAGCCATCGCGCTGGCGATCGCGCGGGCTCGTCCCGATGCGCGCCTGCTCGCCACGGATGCGAGCGAAGCGGCCTTGAAGATCGCCCGCGACAACGCACGGCGATTGGATCTGGCGAACGTCGAATTCGCGCAAGGCGACTGGTGCGCCGCGCTGGGTGACGCGGGCGACTTCGACCTGATCGTTTCCAATCCGCCTTACATCGCGGAGGGCGATCGACATCTGCGCGAAGGCGACCTGCGCTTCGAGCCGCGCGTGGCGCTCGCTTCAGGGCCGGATGGACTGGCTGCGATCCGCACCATCGTGCGGGACGGGCGCGCGCACTTGCGCCCAGGTGGCTGGCTGCTGCTTGAGCATGGTTTCGAGCAAGGCGCGGCGGTGCGCGGCCTGCTCGAGCAGGCGGGTTATCGCGAGGTGTTTACCGAGTGCGATCTGGAGCGGCGCGAGCGAGCGAGCGGCGGCATGGCGGCGACCGCCGCGCCACTCATTGCGCAGGCGTAGCCAGGCCCAGTCTCCAGTCACTGGGTTCCGGCTTGCGCAGGAACGGAATCTGGCGCGTCCTCGTAATCGCCAGAGTGCGTGCGATCGGCGGGTTCCTTCTTCCGCAGCCCCACCGCCACCGGCGTCAGCACGATCGCGATGAACAGGTTGATCGCCAGCGCGATCAGGCCGATGTAGATGCCGTGGTGTACGCCGGTGCTGAAGGTCACCATGTAGACCGGCTTCAATCCGTTCGCCCACGCCAGCGCACTGCCGACCGCCATGCCAGCCAGCCAGCCCAGCAATAGCGCCGATGGCCGCAGCCAGCGCGTGAACAAACCGAAGATCACCGCGGGGAAGATCTGCAACATCCAGATGCCGCCCAGCAATTGCAGGTCGATCGCGAATTTCGTCGGCAGGTACAGCACGCACAGCAGCGCGCCAAACTTCACCAGCAGCGACACGATCTTGGCGATGCGCGCTTCCGCCGCGTCGCTCAAATTGCGATTGACGTACGGTCGCCAGATGTTGCGTGTCACCAGATTGGCCGCGCCGATGGACATGATCGCCGCCGGTACCAGCGCGCCCAGCGCGATGGCGGCGAAGCAGAAGCCGGCGAACCACGGCGGGAAGCTGGCGTTGATCAGCGCCGGCACCGCCATCGAGCCGTCGCTCACCTTGATGTGCGCGGCCAGCGCCATGTAGCCGAGCAGTGCGATCAGACCCAGTAGCAGGCTGTACGCCGGCAGCCACACCGAGTTGCGCCGGATCACGTCGGCATTCGATGCGGAAAAGGTTGCGGTCATCGAATGCGGATACAGGAACAGCGCCAGCGCCGAGCCGAGCGCGAGCGTCGCGAACGACCAGTACTGATCCGGCTTCAGCAGCACGCCGGTGTCGCCGCCCCTGGCCGTGAATGCGGCCTGCGCTTCTTCGAAGACCTTGCCGTAACCGCCAAGGTGCATCGGGATCATGATCACTGCTGCGATCACGGTGATGTAGAGCATCGCGTCCTTGACGAATGCGATCAGCGCCGGTGCCCGCAGGCCGCTGGAGTACGTGTACAGCGCAAGGATCACGAACGCGATCAGCAGCGGCGTTTCCTTGCCGACCCCGAGCGCGGAAAAACCCATCGCCTCGAACACCACTTCCAGCCCGACCAGTTGCAGCGCGATGTAGGGCATGGTCGCCAGCACGCCGGTGACCGCCACGGCCAGCGCAAGGCCCTTGCTGCCGTAACGGCCTTCGACGAAATCCCCTGCCGTCACCCAGCCGTGCCTGCGGCAGGCGTTCCACAGCCGGGGCATGGTCAGGAACACGATCGGATACACGAACACGGTGTAGGGCATGGCGAAAAAGCCGTATGCGCCCACCGCATACACCAGCGCCGGCACCGCAATCAATGTGTACGCCGTATACAGATCGCCGCCGAGCAGGAACCAGGTGACGAAGCTGCCGAAGCGCCGTCCGCCCAGGCCCCATTCGTGCAATTGCGAAAGATCGCCACGTCGCCAGCGCGCGGCGGCGAAACCCATGATCGTCACCGCGGCGAAGAAGAAGACGAAGACCCCGAGCGCGGTCCAGTCGAGCGGAGCACTCATGCTCGCCTCCCGAGGAACACGACCCATGTCAGCAGTGCGGCCAGCACCACCCAGGCGAACATCCACACATAGAAGAACGGAAAGCCGGCGACGGTCGGCTCCACGCGGTTGTAGAACGGCACGTCGAGCAGGGCGATGAAGGGCAACAGCAGAAGCAGCGGAAGGAGTTTGCGCATGGACGATATCCCCTCTCCCGGACAATCCGGTTCGTCACTCGGGGCCGCCGAAGGCGGAACCCGGAATCCAGTGTCTTTCATAAAAGGAGCAAAGTCACCGGGTTCCGGACCGTGGCTTTGCCGCGTCCGGAAGGGCGAGCTTTTGCGCCGCTGCGGCATCGAATCAGCGTGGTTGTGGCATCATACGCGGCATTGCGTTCTCGCTTTCAGGCATTCCGAAATGCTGATTTTCGAACTCTCGCAGCCGGGCCGCACCGCGGCGGCACAACTTCCGCCCGACGTACCGGTGCCGGACGATATTCCCGAACATCTCCGCCGCGACACGCCGGTCGGCTTGCCGGAAGTTTCCGAGCTGCAGGCGCTGCGCCATTACACCAACCTGTCGCGCAAGAACTTCTCGATCGACACGCAGTTCTATCCGCTCGGTTCGTGCACGATGAAGTACAACCCGCGCGCCTGCAATTCGCTGGCGATGCTGGACGGCTTCCTGGCGCGCCATCCGTATGCGCCGGAATCGCTGTCGCAGGGTTTTCTCTCCTGCATGTACGAACTGCAGGAAATCCTCGCCGACGTCACCGGCATGAAAGGCGGCGTGTCGCTCGCGCCGATGGCCGGTGCGCAGGGCGAACTCGCGGGCGTGGCGATGATCATGGCCTACCACCGCCATCGAGGTGACACCGCGCGCACCGAAATCATCGTGCCGGATGCCGCGCACGGCACCAATCCGGCGACCGCTTCGATGTGCGGCTGCACGGTGCGCGAGATCCCGACCAACGCCGATGGCGACATTGACGTCGAAGCGTTGAAGAAGGCGCTCGGCCCGCAGACCGCCGGCATCATGCTGACCAACCCGAGCACGATCGGCGTGTTCGAGCGGCGCATCGTCGAGATCGCGAAGCTCGTGCACGAAGCCGGTGGTCTTTTGTACTACGACGGCGCGAACCTCAACGCGATCCTCGGCAAGGTGAGGCCGGGCGACATGGGCTTCGACGCGATCCACATGAACCTGCACAAGACCTTCTCCACGCCGCACGGCGGCGGCGGTCCGGGCGCGGGCGCGGTCGGCGTGTCGGAACGATTGAAGCCGTTCCTGCCGATTCCCATGATCGAGAAGCGCGAGAACGGCAGCTACGGCTGGGTGCGCAAGAAGGACCGTCCGCTTTCGATCGGCCGCCTCACGTCCTTCGCCGGCAACGCCGGCGTGCTGCTGCGCGCTTACGTGTACGCGCGCATGCTCGGCCGCGAAGGCATGGTGCGGGTGGCCGAGTACGCCACACTCAACGCGAATTACCTGGCCAAGCGTTTGGCGGCCGTCGGCTACACGCTGGCCTATCCGAAGCGCCGCGCCAGCCACGAGTTCATCGTCACTGTCGCGCCGCAGAAGAAACAGAGCGGCGTGACCGCGCTGGATTTCTCCAAGAGCCTGCTCGACCGCAACATCCACGCGCCGACCAATTACTTCCCGCTGCTGGTGCCGGAGTGCCTGCTGATCGAGCCGACCGAAACCGAGTCGAAGGAGACGCTGGACGAGTTCGTCGCCGTGATGACCGATCTGCTGAAGCTGGCGAGCGGGAATCCGCAGGCGATGAAGGATGCGCCGGTTACCACGCCGGTGCGGCGGCTGGATGACGTGAAGGCAGCGAAAGAACTCGATCTCAGCTGGAAGGGCGCGACGCGGGCGGCATGACATGTCCAGCACCGTCCGCCGCGGTCCACGCGAAGTCTGGAAAGCGCTGATCTGGTCGCTGAAAGGCCTGCGCGCCGGTTGGCGGCACGAGGCCTCGTTCCGGCTGGAAGTGTGCCTGAGCGTGATCCTGTTTCCCCTCGGCATCTGGCTGGGTCACGGCCCGGTCGAGAAGGTCCTGCTGTCCGGATCGTTGCTGCTGGTGCTCGCGACCGAGCTGCTGAATTCCGCACTCGAAGCCTTGGTGGACCACGTGTGCCCGGACATCCATCCGATGGCCGAACGCGCCAAGGACATGGGTTCGGCGGCGGTGTTCATCGCGATGCTCGGCGTGCTGCTCACCTGGTTGCTGATTCTCGGAACGCGACTCCTGTAGGGCTTGCCTTCGCGGGCTCAGGACCGGCTTGCAAACGCACGATGCTCCTGGCCCTGGACATGCTCTCCGGCCTTGATGTGCGCAGGGCTCCTACAATGGCCTTATGGACTTCATGCGCGCCATTCGCCATCTGCTGCACGCGCCGGCATCGCGGCGTTTTCCGCCCGTGGCCATGGAAGAAATCCAGCAGGCCATCACGCGTGGTGAGAAACAGCACGACGCCGAAATCTGCTTCGTGGTCGAAGCGCGGCTGCCGCTGCGTTCATTGCTGGCAGGTCATCACGCACGTGCCCGCGCCGAGGACCTGTTCGGGCAATTGCGCGTGTGGGATACGGCGCGGCGCACGGGTGTGCTGATTTATGTGCTGCTGGCCGACCGTGCGGTCGAGATCGTGCCCGATCGCGCGGCGGCGTTGCGCCTGCCGCCGCGTTCCTGGGAACTCATCGCGCAACAGATGTGCAAGCACTTCGGCGAGGACGACTGGCGCGGCGGCGCGCTGGCCGGCATCAAGGCCATGAACGCGTTGCTGGTGCGGCACTTGCCACCGCGGCCCGGCGGGCATCCCGGCGAATTGCCGGATCAGCCGATCGCCTTGTAGGGGTCCGCGCGCCGCCAGAGCTTCTACTTCAGCGCAGCGGCAAGCTTGCGCGGCGAATGAATGGGCGCGCGGCACGACAAGCCGGTGCACACGTACGCGATGCCGCCCTTGCGCGGCTTGCGTTGCGCCAGCACGCCCGACAGCGCGGCGGCATCCGCAGGAATCATGAACGCGTCGGCACGCGCGGCGTTGGCTTCGTGCAGCGCATCGCGCCACACCTGTTCTTCCTGATCGCGGTAGCGGATCACCACTTGCGCGCGTGGCGCATGGAATTCGCGCAAGCCGCGCAGCAAGGTGGCGCAGGCATCCGGATATTTGTGGAGCGCTTCGCTGCCCGCGCGCAGGCAACGTTCGGCCGCGTCCAGCCAGCGCGTCTCGCCGAGCAGGTGGCCCAGCCGCAGCAATGCAAGTGCGGCCATCCCGTTGCCGCTGGGCAGTGCCTCATCGGTAAACGTGCGCGGGTTCTGCAAGGGAGTGGCGTGGCTTGCGGCGCTGAAGCGAAAGCCGCCGTGCTCGGCATCCTCGAATTTTCCGAGCAGGGCGTCTGCGAGCTCGACCGCCCAGGCCAGATCCTCGTCGCGCCAGCGGCATTGCAGCAGTTCGATCAATGCGTTCAACAGGAACGCATGATCATCGAGAAAACCCGGAATCCGCGCGTTCGGATCGGCGATGTTGGCGTACAACGCACCATCGAGCCATGCGCCTTCCCGCAAGGCGGCAAGCGCCTTGTCGGCGGGGTCGAGCCATTCCGGACGTCGCAGCGCACGCGCGCCACGCGCCAGCGCGGCGATCATCAGTGCGTTCCAGGAAGTCAGCATCTTGTCATCGGTGCCGGGCCGCGCGCGCTGCGAACGCACGTTGAACAATTTCGAGCGCGCCGACGCGAGATCGTGTTTCACCTGGTCCTGCGTGCGATCGAGCTGCTGCGCGATCTGCTCCAGCGTGCGCGCCTTGACCAGATGCCAGGCATGACCTTCGAAATTCGGTTCGCCATCCAGGCCGTACCCGGCTTCGATCGCGGCGAACTCGCCGGCGTTCAGTGCAGCGCGCAGTTGCTCGCGCGTCCACAAGTAGAATGCGCCTTCATCAAGGCGGCCTTCGGCCCCTTCGCTGTCGGCATCCAGCGCGCTGAAGAACGCGCCGTTGCCGGCCGTCATCTCGCGTTGCAGCCACTCGACGATGCCGGTTGCGGCCTGCGCGCAGGCGGAGTCGCCGGATGCTGCCGAAGCTTCCGCATACAAAGGCAACAACTGAGCGTTGTCGTACAGCATCTTCTCGAAGTGCGGGATGGTCCAGCGCGCATCCACGCAGTAGCGGAAGAACCCGCCGCCAAGATGATCCTGCAGCCCGCGCGCGGCCATGCTGCGCAGCGTGAACATCGCCATGGCGGCGCAATCCCCGGCCGTCAGTGCATGGTCGTCGTCGCTTTGCGGCAGCGGTGAATCCGTTGCGCACGCCAGCAGCAATTCCAGTTCGCCCGCGTGCGGAAACTTCGGCGCGCCGGCGTTGCCGCCATTCTCCGGATCGAAACGCGCGGCAATGCGCTGCACTGCGGCCGCGATCGCACCCATTGCCGGAATTTCGCCGGCCGCGCTCTCGCCCGCGCGGGCGATCCACGTGCGCAGTTCGGCGTTCTGCTTGCGCAGTTCGTCGCGATGCGTGTCGTAGAAGGCGCGCACGCGTTGCAGCAGGTCGCCGAAACCGGGCAGGCCGTGTTTCGGAGCCGGTGGGAAGTAAGTGCCGACGAAGAATGGGGTGAGGTCCTGCGGATCGAGGAACACGGTCAGCGGCCAGCCGCCGCCGCGTCCGCTCAGCGCCTGATGCGCCAGCTGGTAGACGCGATCCAGGTCGGGCCGTTCCTCGCGATCCAGCTTGACGTTGACGAACAGGTTGTTCATTGCCTGAGCGACCGCCTCGTCCTCGAAACTCTCGTGCGCCATGACATGGCACCAGTGGCAGGCGCTGTAGCCGATCGAGAGCAGGATCGGCGTGTCGGTCTGCTTCGCGTGCGCGAGCATGGTGTCGTTCCACTGTTGCCAGTGCACCGGGTTGCCGGCGTGCTGGCGCAGGTAGGGGCTGGAGGCGCGGGCGAGCTCGTTTTTCATCCGCGCAGTTTACGCGAGAAGCCACGCACAATTGCCGCTGCGCGCACGCATCGGCTATCGTGCCTGGTTTGTCGGGCACGAAATGCATGGCCACCAGCGAACCCGAAGGCGTCGAATATCCCGCGCTGTATCTGAAGCGCGGCGAAGATGCGCGCCTGCGCGCGGGGCATCTTTGGGTGTTCGCCAACGAAGTGGACGTGGCGCGTTCGCCGCTCGCGTCGTTCGAGCCGGGAGAACCGTGCGCGATCCTGGATTCGCGCGACAAGCCGCTGGGCGTCGGCTACGTCAATCCGCATTCGCTGATCTGCGCGCGGTTGGTATCGCGCGGGCTGGATCATGCGCTGGATGCGGCGCTGCTGAGGCGTCGGCTGGAGATTGCCCTTGCGCTGCGCGAGCGTTTGTATGCGGAGCCGTATTACCGCTTGCTCTACGGCGAGTCGGACGGGGTGCCGGGGCTGACGCTGGATCGCTGCGGCGATGTGATCGTGGCGCAGGCGACCACCGCCGGCATCGAGCGACTGAAGCCGGAGGTCGAGGCCGCGGTACAGAAGGTGATCGCCCCGCGCGCGATGATCTGGAAGAACGACGCCGGTATCCGTGCGCTGGAACAGTTGCCGGGTTACGCCGATATCGCTTTCGGTGCGGTGCCTGCGCCGTTGATCGTGCGCGAAGGCGGACTGGAATTTGCGCTCGATCCCATCGGCGGCCAGAAGACCGGCTGGTTCCATGACCAGCGCGCCAACCGCGATGCGCTCGCTACTTTCGTCAAAGGCGCGCGCGTGCTGGACATGTTCTCGTATCTCGGCGCATGGGGTGTGCGCGCCGCGGCGATGGGCGCGCGCGAAGTCACCTGCGTGGATGCATCCGCGCCGGCGGTGGCGATGATCGCCGACAACGCGCGCCGCAACGGGTTGGGCGATCGCGTGCGTGCCGAGCGCGCGGATGCGTTCGATTTCCTGAAAGCGTTGCGCGAGCAGCGCGAACACTACGACGTGGTGGTCCTCGATCCGCCCGCGTTCGTGAAGCGCAAGAAGGATCTCAAGGAAGGCGCGCTCGCTTATCGCCGGCTCGACGAACTGGCGATGCAGGTGCTTTCGAGCGGCGGCATTCTCGTCACGTGTTCGTGTTCGTATCACATGCCGCGCGAGGCGCTGCTGCAAGGCGTGCAGCAGGGCGCGCGCCATCTGGACCGCAACGTGCAGGTGCTGATGTCATTGCAGCAGGCGCCCGATCATCCGGTGCATCCGGCGATTCCGGAAACCGATTACCTGAAGGGGTTCGTGTGCCGGGTTCTACCCGCATGATTCAATTCCCGTCGTCATGCCGGAAGCCGCGAAGAGGCCATCCGGAACCTGCTTTTCTTCGACAAGCATCTCGTTGAACAGCGGATTCCGGGATCCGCGCCGCGCGCGGTCCCGGAAGGGCGAAATTGTTATGCTCACCGCTCACCGCTCACCGCTCACCGCTCACCGCTCACCGCCCATGACCCATCCCTATTTCGTTGATTTCAACCCGATCGCCTTCAACCTCGGGCCGATCGGCGTGCACTGGTACGGGCTGATGTACCTGGGAGGGTTCGTCGGCGCATGGGTGCTGGGCAATCATCGGCGCAAGCTCGGGCGCTTTCCGGTCAGTCGCGATGCGCTGGCCGATCTCGCCTTCTACGTGATGCTCGGCATCATCATCGGCGGGCGCGTGTGGTACATGCTTTCGTACCAGCCGATCCACTGGATCTGGACCGATCCGCTCGCGCTGTTCCGGATCTGGGATGGCGGCATGTCGTTCCACGGTGGCTTGCTGGGCACGCTGGTCGCCAGCCTCTGGTGGTGGGCGAAGCGTCGTGACACGATCGTGCACTATTTCGACGTGGTGGATTTCGTCGCGCCGCTGGTGCCGATCGGGCTGGGCCTGGGGCGGATCGGCAACTTCATCAACGGCGAGCTGTGGGGCAAGCTCACTTCGCAACCATGGGGGATGATTTTCCCGCACGCCCTGCAGGAGCAGCCGCAGCTCAGTGGATACAGCGTGGCGCAACTGCACCAGCTCTGGCAGACCGGGGCACTGGACGCCTACGCGCGGCAACCTTCCGAGCTGTACGAATTCTTCCTCGAAGGCGTGGTGATGTTCACCGTGCTGTTCGTCTATTCGACAAAGCCGCGCCGGCGCTACGCGGTATCCGGCCTGTTCGCGCTGATGTACGGCGTGTTTCGCTTCGCGGTGGAATTCGTGCGCATGCCCGACGAGCAACTCGGTTACCTGCTCGGCACGCACTGGCTGACCATGGGCCAGGTGCAGTCCATTCCGCTGATCGTGGTCGGCGTGATCCTGCTGTGGATGTCGCGCAGCGCGCCGGTGGCGCGGATGGAAGTGGTCGAAAACGGAGCGGCAGCGTAGGCGTTTCAACCCGCCTGCGTCCCATTTCGAAACCGCCGGTCGAACGGCGGGTCAAGACCCCGCCCTACAACCACTTCGCGCGCCGCAACACCACAAACAGCAGCGTGCAGATGCTGGCAGTCACCGCGATCATCACCGGGTAGGCGAGCGGATGGTTCAGCTCGGGCATGTGGCGGAAGTTCATGCCGTACCAGCTCGCCAGCAGCGTGGGCGCGGCCAGCAGCGCGGCCCAGCCGGCCAGGCGCTTGACCACTTCGTTCTGGCGTACGGTGATCAACGAGAGATTGACGTTCATCGCCGCGCCCAGCATTTCACGCATGCCGGAAATGGCCTCGTTGACGCGAAACACGTGGTCGTGCACGTCGCGGAAGTACGCGCGCACCTCGTCGCGGATGAGATCCTGATGCAGCCGCATCAATTGGTTGAGGATGTCCTGCAGCGGCGCGGCCGCGAGCTTCAGCGTCAGCAGCTCGCGCTGCATGTCGTACAGGCGCTTGATGGTGTCGCGCTTGTAGGCCTCGGCAAAGATGTCCTGCTCCAGCTCCTGCAATTCCTTCTTGAACTCCTCCACGATCGGCAGGAAGTTGTCCACGATGAAATCCAGCACCGAGTACAGGCCGTAGCTGGGTCCGCAGGCCAGGTGCGCGGGCGACTGCTCGCAATTGCGCCGCGCGGGCGCATAGGAAAGCGAGGAACCGTGGCGCACCGTCAGCAAGTAGCGTTTGCCGAGAAAGATGTGGGTTTCGCCGAAGGCGATGTTGCCGCCGATCAGCTGCGCGGTCTGCGCGACGATGAACAGTGAGTCACCGTAGGCTTCGATCTTGGGTCGCTGGTGCGCGGTATGCGCGTCCTCCACTGCCAGTTCGTGCAGGCCGAATTCCTCCTGCATTTTCTCCAGCAGCGGCTCATCCGGTTCGACCAAGCCGACCCACACGAACGTGTCCGGTTCGGCCAGCACGTCGCTGATTTCATCGAGCGTGATGTTGCGCAGCCGGTTGCCGTGGGCGCCGTAGGCGACGCAGTTGGCAACCATCGGATTGGAACCGGCGGGCGTATCCATGCGCGGATGATGCGCGCGGAGGGGAACAAGAGCAATGCAGTCCGCGAGTGGACGCGTAAACGCAAAGGCTCGGTCTTTATTCGCGTTCTTTGCGTTGATTGGCGGACTGCTGCTCCAGAGGGTTGCTCATTCCGCACAACAACCCCAGCCAGATCGGCAGCGCCAGCAAGATCCACGGCAGGTTGCGCTGCGGCAGCCAGCCGGTGAGGTTGACGACCAGCGCGGCGATCGCGGCGAGCGTCATCAGGAACACGAGCACGAACACAAGGCGCGAAACACGGGCATCGCGGCGCGCGAGCTTCAGCATGCCGGGAATCAGCAGCAGCGCCAGCGGATCAAACAGCAGCAGGTTCTGGTTGGCCCAGGCTGCACGATGCGCGGTGAAGACCCACAGGATGGTCATGCCGACGCCTGCAATCCCCGCGAGCAGGGCATACAGCGCGCCGCCGAAAGCGAAGCCATAGCGCGCGGCCCGGCTGCAACGCCGGAACCATCCGGCCAACGCGAGTGCGATCCCGAAGAACAGGCCAATCGCGAGCAGCGGCCAGCGAAGGTCGGGCGGCGTATCGGGCGGTGAAGGAATGCGCGCCTCCGCCAGTCGCGTGTCCGAGGTCACCAGCGGTTCGCCGGTGGGCGTGCGTACGCTGCGCAGCGTCTGCATGAGCTGCGCAGGCAGAAATGATCCGCTCCAGCCGTTCAACGGCTGATCGGCAAATGGCCCCAGGCCAAGATCGAGCACCAGCATCAGCCATGGCTGGCCCGCCATCAGGCGATCGGTTTGCGAGCGATAGGTGAATGCGCGCAACGGCTTCTGCATCTGTGGGCGCAATGCGCCATCCAACACGTCATTCAATGCATCGCGGAGGCGCGTGGTGCAATTGGCGACGTAGTAATCGTAGCGATAGCGTGCGTTCGCCGGCTGCACGTTCCAGACCAGGAAGTCGCGCAGCCGCGCGCGCTGGTCGGGCGTGAGATTCAGCCGTTGCGCGACGATCCAGCGGCCTTCACCTTCGTAAGTCGTGAGGTCGTCCGACGCCGGCCACGCGGCGGCGAGATAATTCATCCGGCCGCGCGCGAAGTTGAAGATGAAATTCTTCTCGTTGAAATCGAACAGGCCGTAGTTGAAGGCGATCGCCTGGCCGTCGCGCACATCGGTCAGCACCAGCGCGTCGTGGCCGAAGCGTTCCCAGTAAATCTCGCCGGGTCCGTAGGTGTAGAGATCCACGCGCAGCTCGGCGCCGGGCGCGTTCGCGATGTCGGCGCGGGCGCATGGCGCCCAGCCGGTGAAGATCAACAATGCGAGGAGCGCGAAACGCGCGGCGCAATCGCGAAACGACATGCTTTGATCCGTCGCCCCGGCGCAGGCCGGGGCCCAGTGGCGACATCGCATCATAAGAGCAAAGTCACTGGATTCCGGCTTGCGCCGGAGTGACGGACGTTATTCGGCGGTTCCCTTGCGAACCCGGAACTGCAGCACCCGCCGGTCATCCGCGCGCGTCACGCTGAAAGTGAAACCCTCCAGCGTCGCTTCCTCGCCGGGTTCCGGAAGGTGCCCGATCTCGGCGGTGACCATGCCGCCGATGGTGTCGTATTCCTCGTCGGAGTAACGGCTGCCGAGCTGCCCGTTGAATTCCCCGATCGGCGTGAGCGCATCCACCAGCCACTCGTTCTCGCCCGCCGGCACGATCAGTTGCGGCGGCGCGTCGATGTCGTGTTCGTCGTCAATCTCGCCGACGATTTCCTCGAGGATGTCCTCGATGGTGATCAGCCCGGCGACGCCGCCGTACTCGTCCACGACCAGGGCCATGTGATTGCGCGAGCGGCGCAATTCCGCAAGCAGCACGTTGAGGCGCATGGATTCCGGGATCATCACCGCCGGCCGCAGCAGTGCGCGGATATCCGCGGTCTGACCGCCGGCGCAGCCGCGCAGCAGATCCTTGGCAAGCAGGATGCCGAGCACTTCGTCCTTGTCTTCGCCGTGCACGGGAAAGCGTGAGTGGCCGGACTCGATGACCGTGGCGAGGATGGCGGCCGGATCGTCGTCTATCGCCAACATCACCATCTGGGCACGCGGCACCATCACGTCGTCCACCGAAAGGTGGGCGACGCGCAGCGCGCCTTCGATCATCGCGTAGGTATCGGGTGACAGCAGGCCATTGGCCTGCGCCTCGCGCAGTTCGGCGAGCAATTCCTCGCGGTTGCGCGGTTCACCGGAAAGCATGTGGCCCAGTCGGTCCCACCAGGAACGGTGGGCGGGGCCGGAATTACTTGGGGGTTCTGCGGACATGGAATATGGCACGTCCCCGAAGGGGCGGAGTTGCAAGTGTAGCAAGACCGCGTTTTTCGTGTAGGAGCGCGCTCTGCGCGCGGGCGAATGCGGCAGTGTCGCGTGCAGGCGCGTTCCTACTGCCGATACGGATCAGGTATTCCGAACGTCGCCAGCACCCGCGTTTCCAGCGCTTCCATCTGCGCCGCATCGTTGTCGTTCTGGTGGTCGAAGCCGAGCAGGTGCAGCACGCCATGGACGGTGAGGTGCGCGTAATGGTCGCGCACCTCCTTGCCTTGCTCGCGCGCTTCGCGTGCAACCACATCCGCGCAGATCACGATGTCGCCCAGCAGCGGCGACGGCACGTCGGGCGGCAGCTCCACCGGGAACGACAGCACGTTGGTGGCGTAATCGCGATCACGGTAGCGGTGATTCAGCGCGCGGCCCTCCCGCGCCCCGACGATGCGGATCGAGAGTTCCGCCGGCTTGCGATGGCGCGCACCGGCGAGCGCGGCTTGCACCCAGCGGCGGAAGCTCGTGGCGGAAGGAATGCCGCGGCGGGGCTGGGCGTACGAAAGATGCAGTTCAATCGGCGCCATTGGCATCGCGCTGTTCCGCGGCCTCGTAAGCCCGCACGATTTTCGCTACCAGCGGATGTCTCACCACGTCTCGCGAGGTAAAAAACGTGAAACTGATGCCGTCCACGCCGCGCAGCACCTCGATCACGTGGCGCAAACCTGATCGCGCGTTGCGCGGCAGATCCACTTGGGTGACGTCGCCGGTCACGACGGCGACGGTACCGAAGCCGATGCGGGTCAGGAACATCTTCATCTGCTCGACGGTGGTGTTCTGCGCTTCGTCCAGGATCACGAACGAGTCGTTGAGCGTGCGACCGCGCATGTAGGCGAGCGGGGCGATCTCGATCACGTTGCGCTCGATCAGCTTCGCAACTTTCTCGAAGCCGAGCATCTCGTACAGTGCGTCGTAGAGCGGGCGCAGATACGGATCCACCTTCTGCGAAAGATCGCCGGGAAGGAAACCCAGTTTCTCGCCGGCTTCCACCGCGGGGCGCACCAGGATCAGCCGTTGCGCGCGGCCGGCTTCCAGCGCCTCGACCGCGCTCGCCACCGCAAGATAGGTCTTGCCGGTGCCGGCCGGGCCGACGCCGAAGTTGATGTCGTGGGTGGCGATTGCGTGCAGGTAGCGAACCTGGTTGGGACCGCGGCCGCGGATCACGCCGCGCTTCACCTTGATCATCACTTCCTGCGCGTTTTCGGCGGCGCGTTCGGCCAGTGCGTCCACGCCGGACTCGGAAAGACGCAGGTTGATCGTCTGTCCGGTCAGCGTTTCGTTTCCCGCACTGGCGTACAGGTCGCGCAGCACGCGCTCGCCCGCTTGCACCGCGTAATCTTCGCCGATGACGCGGAAGATGTTGCCGCGGTTGTTGATCTCCACGCCGAGGCGCAATTCGATCTGGCGCAGGTGTTCGTCGAACGGGCCGCAGAGGTTCGCGAGCCGCTGGGCATCGTCGGGTTCGAGCACCAGATCGCGCTGGGTTAGGGCGTCGGTCATGCGGCTTGCGCATCGGTCGTGGTGATCCGCGCGCGCAACGAATTGGTGAGCGCGGCGGTGATCGTCACATCCACGAACTGCCCGGTCATGCGCGCATCTCCGGGGAAGTTCACCGAGCGCATGTTCTCGGTCTTGCCGGTGAGTTCATTCGGATTGCGCGCGCTCGGGCCGGTGACCAGCACGCGCTGCACGCTGCCGACCATCGCCTCGCTGATCTTCGCCGCGTGCGCGTTGATGGTCGCCTGCAGGCGTTCCAGCCGCTGGTGCTTCACCGCATTGGGCGTGTCGTCGTGCAGGTTGGCGGCCGGCGTGCCGGGCCGGCGCGAATAGATGAAAGAGAACGACTGGTCGAAGCCGACGTCCTCGATCAGTTTCATGGTCTGCTCGAAATCCGCGTCGGTTTCGCCGGGGAAGCCGACGATGAAATCGCTCGACACGGAAATGTCGGGCCGAACGCTGCGCAGCTTGCGGATCTTCGCCTTGAATTCCAGCGCGGTGTAGCCGCGCTTCATCGCGCCGAGGATGCGATCGGAACCGGATTGCACCGGCAGGTGCAGATAATTGGCCAGTTTCGGCACGTCGCGATACGCGGCGATCAGCGCGTCCGAGAATTCCAACGGATGCGAGGTGGTGAAGCGGATGCGGCCGATCTCGTCCAGTTGCGCGATCGCGCGGATCAGCAGCGCGAGATCGGCGATGCCGCCTTCATGCATCGGTCCTCGATAGGCGTTGACGTTCTGGCCGAGCAGGTTGATTTCCTTCACGCCCTGTTCGGCGAGCGCGGCGACTTCCGCCAGCACGTCGTCGAACGGCCGCGAAATCTCCGTGCCGCGCGTATAGGGCACGACGCAGAAGGAACAATATTTCGAACAGCCTTCCATGATCGAGACGAACGCGCTGGGACCTTCGGCGCGCGGCTCGGGCAGGCAGTCAAACTTCTCGATTTCCGGGAAGCTGATGTCCACCTGCGGCGCACCGGTTTCGCGGCGCGCCTCGATCAGTTGCGGCAGGCGATGCAATGTCTGCGGGCCGAATACCAGATCCACGTACGGTGCACGCTTGACGATCGCCTCGCCTTCCTGGGATGCGACGCACCCGCCCACGCCGATCAGCACCTGCGGGTTGGCCTGCTTCAGTTCCTTCCAGCGGCCGAGCTGCGAGAACACCTTTTCCTGTGCCTTCTCGCGGATCGAGCAGGTGTTCACCAGGATCACGTCGGCTTCCGCTTCGTTCGTCGTCAGCTCCAGTCCGTGCGCCTCGGCCAGCACATCGGCCATGCGCGAGCTGTCGTACTCGTTCATCTGGCAGCCGTGGGTTTTGATGAACAACTTGCCGGACATGGTGTATCGGAATGAGGCGGGATTCACTAGTTTAAAGCCGCAAGCGCATGCGGTCAGCCGCTTTTGCGGAACCTGCCACAAAAAGCCGCTTGGCATCACATCCGGGCGGGCGCAAACTTCCTCGCCATGAAGACCGCCGTAAACCATGGGGAGACGGGCGGCCGTTGCGCGCGGTCGGTTGCCACGCAGATCCCGTTCCCGATGCGGGCGGCATGGGTGCTCGTGTTGCTGGTCTGCGCAGCGTATGCGCTGTCTGGGCACGCCGCTGCGCTTTATCAATGCAGCGGGGCCCAGGGCGAGACGGTCTTCACCAGCCATCCTTCGGAATATCACGGTTGCAAGTGGGTGAGCGGCCCGCGGCACTCGTCGCCGAAGCCCGCTGCTGCGAGGCCCGACGAAGCCAAGGCCGTTCCGGCCTCGCTGGTTCGGGCTTCCTCCACGCCGATGCAGCCGTCCAAACCCGTACAGAAGGAAGTCAAAGCCAATCCGGCGGTGATCCAGATCACGCCGCTGCAGGCGCCAAGCGCGCCGGTGGTCAGCGCGCTGCCCTCGGCACAAGGCGTGCTGCCGATCGCCAAGCCATGGCCGATGGCGGTGATGGATGCGCTCGCCACCGTCTGGCTGCCGAAGCTGCTGGAACCGTCACAACCGGAACCGGCGGCACCGGCGCGTTCGTCCTTGGTGCAACCCGCGTCTGCATCCACCAAGGCGCCGCTGAGCGCATCCGTTGATGGGGCTTCGCCCGCGCCGAAGCGTGGCGCGGTGTACCGGATCACGCGCAAGGACGGCACCGTCGAGTACACCAATATCGCCGCGCGCGCGCAGGGCGCGAACGCGACGACGCTGTTCACGTACATCATCACCTGTTACGCCTGCAACCTGCGCTCGCGGGTGGACTGGAACACCGTGGCGTTGCACCTCCACGATTACGGCGATGCGATCCATGCCGCCGCAGCGAAGAACGGGGTGAGTGAAGCGTTGCTGCGTGCGATCATCCACGCCGAATCCGCTTTCAATCCGCGTGCGCTGTCGTACAAGGGGGCACAGGGCTTGATGCAATTGATGCCGGGCACGGCCGCCGACATGGGCGTGACCGATGCGTTCGATGCGAGACAGAACATCGGCGGTGGTGCGAAATACCTCGCGCAATTGTTGAGGGACTTCAACGGCAACGCGACGCTCGCCGCGGCGGCCTACAACGCGGGCGAGGGTGCCGTGCGCAAATACAACGGCGTGCCGCCCTACGACGAGACGCAGGTGTACGTGAAACGCGTGGCGATCCTGCGCGACCGCTACCTGAAAGCGCTGCATCCCGCTGCGCTGGCGGCAGCGGGCGTGCAATGATCTGTAGATTGGGGTGAACGCTTTTTCGCGAACCCTAACGAATGTGCGATGAATGTGGGGTTGCAGAGAGCGGCTCACCCCAACCTGCGCGAGCTGCAGTGCGCCGCCAACGCTGCTTCCCGGATTGGCGATTGCTTCGTATTGAGCCGATGGAGGGTCAAGTGAAATCGCATTTCTCCATGATGGCTCGTTACAACGCTTGGGCGAACGCAAGGCTCTACAAAATGGCCGCAAGCTTGCCTGACGGCTCGTACCGGCGTGAGGTAGGCGCGTACTTCAAGAGCCTGCATGGCACCTTGAATCATATTCTTGCAACAGATCGAATCTGGATGCGAAGGCTTACCGGAGTGGGTGACCATCCCGACAAATTGAACGCGATCGTATTCGACGATTTTGCATCTCTGCAGACGGCGCGAACCGCCGAGGATGCGCGCATCCTCGACTTCGTGGAAAGTCTTGACGAGTCGAGGTTTGGCGAGGTCCTGGATTACCGCACTTTGAATGGAACGCCGCAACGGCAACCCATCTGCGAAATACTCTCGCATTTATTCAATCATCAGACGCATCATCGCGGCCAGGCCCACGCCATCCTCACCATTGTCGGGGTCGTGGAACCTGAGCCGCTGGATCTCTTGATCATGCAACGCCTGGCGGCGAAACCCGCGTAGCAGAATCCGCCGGCGGCTTCCGCCGTGATGTTTGGCACTCGGGATTGATGGCACGGCTGCACCGGTTCCGCTCCACCCGGATCAACCCCGATCCGCCCCTCTCGCCATCTCCGGCCGCCGCGCCAGCACGACATCGGCATGGAACGGCGCGCCGTCGCGCAAGCCCGAGACTTCCACCGTGGTGCCGGGCTTGATTTGCGCTTCGCGGTTGCGCAGGTCGGCGGGATCGAGGATCGGACCCTTGCCCAGTTGCAGCAGCACATCGCCCGGCTGCAGGCCGGCCTTGGCGGCCGGGCCACCGGGATAGACATCGGTGACGGTCGCGCCGCGCGCCGCTGCGGCGGGCAGGCCCGAATCGGCCGCGACTGCGACGCCGGCGTAATCGGCGCCGAGCCAGCCGCGCACCACGCTGCCGTGTTCGACGATCTGCTCCAGCACCATCTTGGCGGTGCGTACGGGGATCGCAAAGCCGATGCCCTCGGCGCCCACGCCGCGTTCCAGCATCGCGGTGTTGATGCCGACAAGTTGGCCGCGCGCGTTCACCAGCGCGCCGCCGGAATTGCCGGAGTTGATCGCCGCATCGGTCTGGATGAAATCCTCGTAGGGCGACAGGCTCAACTGCCGGCCGATCGCGCTGACGATGCCCATGGTCACGGTCTGGCCGATGCCGAACGGATTGCCGATCGCCAGCACCACGTCGCCCACGCGCGGCATTGCGGAGGCGGTCCTGATCGAGGGCAGCCTGCCGGCATCCACCTTCAGCACCGCGAGATCGGTGTCGTTGTCGGAACCGATCACGCGCGCATGCGCGACGCGGCCGTCGTAGAGCATGACTTGGATGTCATCCGCGCCGGCGATCACGTGGTTGTTGGTGAGCACGTAACCATCCTGCGTGAAAATCACGCCCGAACCCAGGCTCTGCTCGCGGCGCTTCAATGCGGGACCGGTTTCGCCGCCGAACAGCCGTTGCATCAGCGGGTCGGGAAACACCTTGACCGCGCGCTCGGTGACGATCTTGTCCGCATAAATGTTGACCACCGCCGGCGCCGCGTTGGCGACCGCATCGGCATAGGACACCGGACCGGATTCGGGCAAAACACCCGGCACGTGCGCGGGCGCGACCTGCGCCTGCGGCGCGGGCGCGGACAGGCCCAGATGGGCGCGCAGTCGCACGCCCACGCCGGGCCAGAGCAGGCCGATCACGAACGCGGCGGCGAGGCCTGCGATCGCGAATCTGGCGATGAATGAAATGCGATGAGCGAGGCGTGGCATGGGGCAAAAACTTGAAGCCCGTTCGCGCCGAGCGTAGCGGGCGCAGCCCGCGGAGTCGAAGCGCAATGTCCTTCGACTCCGGCCCGTCTCCATTCAAGCCGGGGCCTGTGCTCAGGGCGAACGGGTTCGCTCCGAGGTGCTTGCGAGCCGCATTCCATTGTGCGCGGCGTAAGCGATCGTTAAACTATCACGATTTTGGGGCCGGGCTGACCCGCCAGCGCTGAACGAGTCAAGGACGGCTCGGCCCGGTGCGTGGACGCGCGAATGCCCGATCGTGCAGTTTGAATTGGAGTGCCTGATGGCGAGTGAAGTGGTTGACAAGGGCCGACGCAAGTTCCTGGCCGGCACCACCGCCGTGCTCGGCGGGGTCGGTGTAGTGGTCGCGGCGATACCGTTCATCGAATCCTGGGAGCCGAGTGCGCGCGCGAAATCCGCCGCCGCGCCGGTGACCGTCGACATCGGCAAGATCGAAGCCGGGCAGATGATCCGCCATGCCTGGCGCGGCCTGCCGGTGTTCATCCTCAACCGCACCCAGCAGCAGCTGGCGGCGTTGCCGGCGCAGGATTCGCGCCTGAAGGATCCCAAGAGCCAGAACACCGACCAGCAGCCGACCTACTGCCAGAACGAATATCGTTCGATCAAGCCGGAATGGCTGATCGTGATCGGCATCTGCACGCACCTGGGTTGCGTGCCCGACTACAAGGGCGAAGTGAAGCCCGAACCGTGGGATCCGGAATGGAAGGGCGGTTTCTACTGCCCGTGCCACAAGTCGCGTTACGACATGTCCGCGCGCGTGTACGACGGCGTGCCGGCACCGGCCAACCTGGTGGTGCCGCCGTACCACTTCGTTGACGACACCCACGTGCAGATCGGCGTGGACCCGAATGGAGCCGCGACATGACCGAGCAGGTAAGGATTCGTCCGCGCAACCGCGTGCTGGCCTGGGTCGAGGAGCGGCTGCCGATCCTGTCGTTCACGGCCTCGCACACCACCGGGTATTACGCGCCGAAGAACTTCAACGTGATGTACTACTTCGGTTCGCTGGCGCTGCTGGTGCTGGTGAACCAGATCGTCACCGGCATCTTCCTGACGATGAACTACAACCCGTCCGCAGCGGGTGCGTTCGCGTCGGTCGAATACATCATGCGCGACGTGGAGTGGGGCTGGCTGATCCGCTACATGCACGAAGTCGGCGCCTCGATGTTCTTCATCGTGGTGTACCTGCACATGTTCCGCGGCCTGATGTATGGCTCCTACAAGAAGCCGCGCGAGCTGGTCTGGCTGCTCGGCATGCTGATCTTCCTGACGTTGATGGCGGAAGCCTTCATGGGCTACGTGCTGCCGTGGGGCAACATGTCGTTCTGGGGCGCCAAGGTGATCATCTCGCTGTTCAGCGCCATCCCGGTGGTCGGCAACACGCTGGTGACCTGGATCATGGGCGACTTCCTGCCCGCGGACGCCACGCTCAACCGCTTCTTCGCGCTGCACGTGATCGCGCTGCCGCTGGTGCTGCTGCTGCTGGTGGTGCTGCATCTCGCCGCGCTGCACGAAGTGGGTTCCAACAATCCGGACGGCGTCGAGATCAAGCAGAAGAAAGGCCCGGACGGCCATCCGCTGGACGGCATCCCGTTCCATCCGTACTACACGGTGAAGGATCTGTTCGGCGTCGGCATCTTCCTGATCATCTGCGCTTTCATCATCTTCTTCGAGCCGACCGTCGGCGGCTGGTTCCTGGAGCACGACAACTTCATCCCGGCCAACAATCTGGTGACGCCGGCCGAGATCAAGCCGGTGTGGTACTTCACGCCGTTCTACGCGATCCTGCGCGTGATCCCGAGCAAGGGCCTGGGCGTGATCGCATTGCTGGCCTCGATCGTGGTGCTGTTCCTGGTGCCATGGCTGGATCGCGGCAAGGTGAAGTCCATCCGCTACCGGGGGCTGGGCTACAAGGTTGCGCTGGTCATCTTCGCGATCGTGTTCGTGCTGCTGGGTTCGATCGGCGCGGGCAAGACCACCGAGTGGATTCCGGAAATCTTCGGACCGAACGCGGACCTGACCACGATTGAAAACGCCTTCGGACGCACGCTGACGGTGCTGTATTTCGGGTTCTTCGTGTTCCTGTGGGCCTACACCTACTTCGGCTGGGAAAAGACCAAGCCGGTGCCGGAGCGGGTCACGGTAGTGCAGCACTAGCGCGATAGAGCGTCTGGAAGCAATCGAAGCAGCCGCCGTGCGACAGCACCTTGGTTGCACCTTGGGAAACGCGCGCCATGCGCGATTGAATTGCGAGCTTTGCCGATGAAAATGTTGAAGTCCATCCTGTTCGCACTGGTGCTGCTGGCCGGCACGTCCGCCGCGTTCGCGGAGGTCAGCGAATATCCGAACGCCAACACCGGGATCGGCGACAAGGCGTCCCTGCAACGCGGCGCCAAGCTGTTCTTCAACTACTGCGTGGGCTGCCACTCGCTGAAGTACCTGCGCTATTCGCGCATGGCCGCGGACCTTGGCCTGACCGAACAGCAGGTGATGGACAACCTCAACTTCACCGGCGCCAAGTTCGGCGATCCGGTCATTTCGGCGATGCCGGATGCGGATGCCGAGAAGTGGTTCGGCAAGGCGCCGCCGGATCTGTCGCTGGAAGTGCGCGCCAAGGGCGCCGACTGGGTCAGCGCCTACCTGCACTCGTTTTATCTGGACCCCGCGCGTCCGGTTGGATGGAACAACACGGTGTTCCCGAACGCCTCGATGCCGTTCCCGATGTCGGAGCTGCAGGGTGTGCAGACCGCGGTGACGGCGCCGGCCAAGCCGGGCGAGGAGCCCGTCGTCGAGAAGCTGGAAATCAAGCAGCCCGGCAGCATGGACTCGGTGCAGTACGCGCAGGCAGTGCGCGACCTGGTGTCCTTCCTGCAATATGCCTCCGAGCCCGCGGCCATGCAGCGCACCGCCATGGGCGCCTGGGTGCTGATCTACCTGGCGCTGTTCACCCTCATCGCCTTGATCCTGAAAAAGGAATACTGGAAGGACGTGCATTGATCCGCGGCGGCGGGTGTGCGAAAACACGCCCGTGGCAACACAGTTTGGTCAGGGTGGGTGGACTGCCCGTGGGTCTGGCGGCTGACGCCTGATCCTGTCGGGCCGAGCCCAATGAGAATGCGGGCCTGAGCCCGCTTGAATGCGCAGGGACGTGCATGAAGTGCCCGACTCGGCGTGTTCTGGCAAGTCCCGGACAGACTCGCCAGAACCAAAAAGGGGACCGCAGGCATGACCCAATCCGCTCGTTCGCGTTCCATCCTCACGCTGTTCACCGCGTCGGACAACGTGCAATGCCATCGCGTGCGCATGGTGCTGGCGGCCAAGGGCGTCGGCTACGACCGTGTGGACGTGACGCTCGGCAAGCCGTCCGAGGAACTGCTGGAATTCAATCCTTACGGCGACGTGCCGACCTTGCTGGATCGCGACCTGGTGCTGTATCAGCCGGCGCTGATCTGCGAATACCTCGACGAACGCTATCCGCACCCGCCGCTGATGCCGGTGGATCCGCTCTCGCGTGCGCGGCTGCGGCTGGCCTGCGTACGCATCGAGCGCGAATGGCTGCCGCTGATCGAGGCCATCCAGGCCGGCGGCCGCACCGCCGAGCCCGCACGCAAGCGCCTGCGTGATGCGCTGATGGCCGCGCTGCCGCTGTTCAAGGCTTCCAAGTTCTTCCTCAATCCGGAAATGAGCCTGGCCGACTGCCTGGTCGCGCCGGTGATCTGGCGGCTGCCGATGCTCAACGTGCAACTGCCGCGCGAGGGCAAGCCTATCCTGGATTACGGCGAACGCATCTTCCGCGGGCAGGGCTTTGCACGCAGCCTGACGCCCGATGAAAGAACGTTGCACGAAGCGGCAGGTTGAAACTCGCCGCGCGCGGCCTGATCCTCACCCAAAGGCGCACAGCGGTACAACGCAATGACTGACGATCAATCCGCGATGACTTCCAATCGCCCGTACCTGCTGCGGGCGATTTACGATTGGATCAGCGATAACGGATTCACGCCGTACATGCTGGTGGACGCCGCACGGCCCGGGGTGCGCGTGCCGGCCAGCGCGATCCGCGACGGCAAGGTGGTGTTGAACATCGCCATGCGCGCGGTCGCCAATCTCGAACTCGGCAATGATCGGATCCGCTGCATGGCCCGCTTCGGAGGCGTCAGCCAGCCGCTCGACGTGCCCGTATCCGCGGTACAGGCGATCTACGCCCAGGAGAACGGGCAAGGCATGATGTTTCCGCCGGAAGACGCGGAAACCGCCGCACCGACCGCTGTCGAGGCACCGGAGCAGGTTCCTGCGCCACATCCGTCGCTGCAGCCGGTTGCGTCCCTCAATCAATCGGAAGATGAACCGTCACCCCCCTCGCCCGACGAGCCGCCGCCCAAGGGGCCACCGAAACTGAGGGTAATCAAGTGACCGCAGAAGGGGTCATCCCCGCGGGCACATGGACGTAAGTTGGGCCGGAATCCAGAGCTGAGCGCTCAGTTCATGGATGTGCGGTGACACCGGATCAGTTGCTCAAAGATCGCGATCGCGTCGGTGGCGGAGTCGAACCGGAAGCAGGCGCGCATTGCCGCCGTCTCCATCCCGCTTCAGTGCAGCGTCCGGCGCCCGCGCGTGATCGGCACCACATTGCCGCCGGAGGATAGAACCGGCATGGGCGCCGGTTCCGCAGAGGCCGATGGCGCGGCCGCGGGGCGGGCCGGCGGAGGCGGTGACTCGTACTCGCGTGCCGGCAGGCTGAAGTCCACCAGGCGATCGCCGATCAGGGTCAGGCTGGCCCGGTGGCGGTCATCGCCTTCGTAGCTCAACTCGAAGCGGTAGCTTCGCGCCAGCCGTGGCGGGCCGCGGCGCCATAGCGGTCTCAGGCTGTGCAGGGCCACGCTCTGGTCCAGCATCTGCGCCCCGTACTCGGCGCACAGCCGCCCGGCGTGCAGGATCGCCAGTTCGCGCGAGCGCATGGCCGCGTACCAGAGCAGACCGGCGGCAGTGCAAATCGAGAGCGGAAGCAGTGCTTGGTCCATGGAATTTCGGATAATATGCGCAGGATTGTAAACAAGCGTGACTTCCGGCAGGGGTGAGTCCGCTGGCAGAAGCGCCTCAGGGAAGAATACGCGCATCGAAGGGGCAAACAATGAAATTGGTTTTCGCGGGCGGCGAGCACGGTCCAGTGACGCTGACCGATGGGATCACGGTGGTGGGCACGGCGGCGGACGCCGGGATTCTGCTGTCGCAACCTGGCATTGCCCCGCGCCATGCGCAGATCGAGCGCCATGGCGCGCGAGTGCAGTTGCAGCCCTGCGCGGATCCAGTGCGCCTGAACGGACGGCCGGTGCGCGATGCGATCGTGCTGAAGGCCGGGGACACGCTGGAATTCGCCGATGTGCGCTGTCGCGCGGTCAACACCGCCGCTGAAGCCGGGCTCGAAGACAGCAGCACGCGGATGCGTGCCACGGTACCCCGTTACGTCTTGCGCGGCGTCTCCGGCCCGACCTTCGGACGCAGCTTCGGCGTCGGCGGCGAGATGGTGTTCGGCCGCCAGGCTGATTGCGACGTATGTATCCCGATCAACGAAATCTCGCGCCGCCATGCCCGCGTCAGGCCTGCGAACGGCGGGGTGCTGGTGGAGGACCTGGATTCCGCCAACGGCAGCTACATCAACGGCAAGCGCATTCGCAGCGGGCTGTTGCATCCCGGTGAGGAACTGGCGCTGGACACGGTTCGTTTCATGCTGCTGGTACCGGGCGCGGAAGCGGTGTCCGCAGCGGCTCCCGCCGAACCGGCGCGCCGGCGCGGCAACGGCATGCGTTGGATGATCAGCGCGGTGATCGTGTCGGGCCTGGCGGCCGCGGCGGCGCATTTCGCCGGGCTGTTCTGATTCGCGCTCACTCGAACCGCATCGAAAGATCAATCGCGCGGATATTCTTGGTGAGCGCGCCGATCGAAATGTAGTCCACGCCGCACTCGGCGATCGCGCGCACGCGGGCCAGGTCCACGCTGCCGGATACTTCCAGCGGCGTGCGGTGATTGGTGAGCGCCACCGCTTCGCGCAGCATGCCGGGCGTGAAGTCGTCCAGCAGCACGCGGTCTGCGCCAGCGCTCAGTGCCTGCGCCAGTTCGCTCAATGACTCCACTTCCACTTCCAGCAGCAGGTCGGGATGACGTTCGCGTGCGGTGGCCACGGCCGGCAGGATGCCGCCGGCCGCGGCGACATGGTTTTCCTTGATCAGGATCGCGTCATACAAGCCGATCCGGTGATTGGCGCCGCCGCCGCAGCGCACCGCGTACTTTTGCGCGATGCGCAGCCCGGGCAGGGTTTTGCGGGTATCCAGGATTGTTGCGCGGGTGCCGGCCACCGCATCTGCATAGGCACGGGTCACGGTCGCGGTCGCGGAAAGCGTCTGCAGAAAATTCAGCGAGCAGCGCTCGGCGCCGACCAGCGCGCGCGCCTTGCCCTCGATGCCGCACAGCACTGCATCGGCCGCCAGGCGATCGCCATCCCCGCAGGCCCACTCGATCCGCACGTCCGGGTCGAGCGCGCGGAAGCACGCCTGTGCCCACGGAATACCCGCGATCACGGCCTCCTCGCGGCAGACAATGCGCGCATGAGCATGTGCATCCGGATCAATCAGATCGGCGGTGACATCGCCGCTGCCGAAATCCTCCGCCAGCGCGCGGCGCACATCGGATTCGACCTGATCGGGCGGAGGCGGCTTCAGTTCGGGCATGGCGGTCTCGAAAGATTTTCGAGATTGTCGCAGCCGCAAGCGCAGCGGAAAAGCAGGATCAGTACCGAGGGCGCCAAAAACCGGACGCACGCAAGAGCGCGATCCGCCTGACAGGAAGAACAGGCGAGGGCGGATCTTGCGATGCAGATGGGCGGAGCGCCCTCGCTGCTCGCTCCTGATCCCTATGCGTTCTGCCGCTCCGCCTGCGCCTGCCGCAGCCGTTCGACGATCGCATCCAGCGCGCGATCGAACAGCGGCACTTCCTCCAGCACCACTGCGCGGCCGTCGCGGATTTCGGCCGCGAGCTGTTGCAGGCTGCGGTCGGCGACCTTCAGGCCGCGCCGGTTCACGAACAGGAACTTGCCGCTGATCGGACTGATCCAGGACAGCTTGGCGCGCTCGCTGGCGCCGGCCTCGTCCACGAATTCGATCCAAGCGCCAACCTTCAGCGCGCGCACCGCCTGGACCGATTCGAGATCGTCCACCGACACCGCCGCCTCGGTCGCAGGCGGCGTCTCCGCCGCGTCCCCGTCGAGAATCGTTTCCACGTGCGCGGGAATCGGCAGCTCGTCGGCAGCGGCTTCGGCGGATGCGGGTTGCGCCGAGGCGGGTTCCTCACCCAGCTGACGCCGCCAGAATTCCTGCAGGTCGTCCAGCAGGCGGCGCAGATCCGGTTCCTGGAAGGCGACCGTGGTGAGACCGTGGCGCAACGTCTTTTCCAGGGAAGGAATCATTTCGCGCAGCTTCGAGCGGGCGCGATCGTCAGCCGGCGTTTGCGCGCTCTCGACGAAGTCGTCCACGAAGCGCAGGGCGGCCGTGAATTCCTGCGACAGTTCGCCCTGGCGCAACAGCACCAGAACCAGGTAGTTCGCCCACGGCCGCGTCAGCACGCTTTGCAGCAGCGCCGGCAGCGGACGGCCTTCGAGCCGGGTGACGATCTCGCGCGCTGCGCGACGGCGCGCCTCCTGCAGACGCTCCCGGCCGCGCGCGGCCTCGGCGGCGCGCTGTTCGGAAAGTTCCGCGCGCTTGCGGCTGCTCTCGACGAACGCGCCGAAATCCTGCAGCTGATGCTCGAAGACGCCGACGTCGTCGTCGAACTCCGACAACAAGGCCTCGACCACTTGCTTGATCTTGTCGTACAGCCGGTGGTCGCGATCGGATTCCTCCGACCAGCCCTTGGCGGTGTCGGCGAGCAGATCGAGCAGCCTGCGCGCAGGGTGCGATGCGTGCGCAAACATGCGGCGGTCGAGGATTGCGACCTTGAGATAGGGGATCTGCAGGCGCGACAGCAGTACCTGCATCTGGGCCGGAATGGTGCGGTCCTGCAGGATGTATTCGAACAGCATGCCGACCAGATCAATCGTGTCCTCGTCGGCGCCGGACACGTGGGCTTGTGCCTGCCCGGAGAGGCGCTGGATCTGCGCCATCAGTTCGTCCTTGAGGCGCTGCACCATGCTGACCGCCGCATTGGGATCAATCACCATGGGTTGCGCCGG
The DNA here is from genome assembly GCA_051961995.1 of Rhodanobacteraceae bacterium. Classification (GTDB taxonomy): domain Bacteria; phylum Pseudomonadota; class Gammaproteobacteria; order Xanthomonadales; family Rhodanobacteraceae; genus 66-474. Next base: position 71,981 of record JBQCCR010000014.1, read on the forward strand.
CAGCGGTGCGGCTTCGCCCTGCAGCAGCGTGAGCGCGCCGAGCAGTTCGGCCGGGGTGAGCGAGGCGATCGTCGGCCCGCCGCCAACCGCGCCGGCCGGCACTTCGAATGTACGGCCCTGCCGTCGCGAGGCCAGCAACGCGGTGAGCGTGTGCATCAATTCGGCGTGCAATCCGGTTGCCTCATTGGCCAGCGAGGTGCTCGCACCGGCCCTTGCGGCCGTTGCAGCATCGGCTTCCGCCGCGGTCGCCTCCTTCGTGGCTTCCGGATTCGCGGAGGAGGGCGTGCGGGCGATCACGTGCCGAAGGTGCGGCAGCACGCCGGCCTGCATCAGTTGCAGGTTCACGTCGTGGTACAGCGCGTCCAACCCGTTCAACACATAGCGTTCAAAAAGCTTCAGGACGATCAGCCGTACCTTGATATCCACGTCTATCTCGCGCAGCGCGCTGCGGAACGCGTGCGCAAGCGATGCCGGGCCAAGCGGATTGGTGGCATCTTCGATCTTGTGTCCGCCGCAGATCACGCCCAGCCGCTGGTTCAACGCATGCAGCGGGCTGTTGAGGCGGCCGTCGGCCTTGCTGACCATGCTGGCGATCGCCAGCGATTCCTCCAGTTCGCGGTCATCCACCAGCGACAGTTCGCCGGTGCGCGTCACCGCGCCGGAACTGCTGCGCGTTGTGCGAGGCTGGCCGGAGGCGAATTCGTTGAAGTTGCGCGCGACCTGTTCGCCGAACAGGCGTTCCAGCAGCGGACGCCGCTTGCGGATCTCGCGCATGCCGTCGAAGAACTGTGTCTGCGCGGCATTGCTCTCGGCCTTCTCGGCAAGGTCGAACAGCGCATCATCCACGTTGTCGAGCAGCGTGGAAGCCAGGTCGTGACTGCGTTTGAGCGCAAGCGCGCGCACCCCGCCCAGCAGCTCGCCGACACGCTCGGTGCGCGGATCACCGCGCCCCGTCAGCTCGACGACCTTGTTGTTATCTGGGCGAAGATCGTTCTGCGGGCTGCTCATGCGGCGCCTGCCTTGACCGGGGCGAATTGTTACAAAGTATGGCGGCGCCCCGTTGCCAAAACGTGACGGGCTTCACACTGCTTCAATGGGGAAAATCAGTGAGCTGCAACGTGCCGATTCCCTCGTCCGGCAGCATCACCGGGATGTCATCCTCGATGCGGTAGACGAGCTTGCCGTCCACGGTGATCAGCCCCGCGGAAAGGCGGTCGGCGACCTTCTCGCCCCGTACGGTGTCCAGGGTTCCGGTTTCAATCGCGCGGTTGAGCGCACCCAGTTCCGCCGGATTGAGCATGCGCAACGGGGTCTTGCTGACCGGGTCGCAGAGGATGTCGAGCAGCCGCTTGTCCATACAAACATCTCTCTAGTTGAAAACATCAGCGCGCATATCCGCGGTGTCGCGCTCCCACGGCACGGACCTGGCGCCCCTTGACGGGGCCGGAGAGCGGGTACCCGCGCGGCTCGCGTACAATAGCCGTTTTGGGGCGATCCGACCAATGACGGCCAGACAACCAACTCCGCGCGTCGGCGTGGTGATGGGCTCGCAATCGGACTGGGAGACGATGCAGCACGCCGCGCAGACGCTGGCGCAGTTCGGCATTGCGCACGAAGTGCAGATCGTGTCCGCGCATCGCACGCCCGATAAGCTGTTCGCCTATGCGGAATCCGCCGCGTCGCGTGGATTGCAGGCGATCATCGCGGGAGCTGGCGGCTCCGCGCACCTGCCCGGCATGCTCGCGGCCAAGACGCGCGTGCCGGTGCTGGGCGTGCCGGTGGAGTCGAAGGCGCTGAAGGGCCTGGATTCGCTGCTTTCGATCGCGCAGATGCCCGCGGGTATTCCTGTCGGCACGCTGGCGATCGGCAAGGCGGGCGCAATCAACGCCGCGCTGCTGGCGGCGGCGATCATCGGCTTGAACGATGCGAAGGTCGCCAAGGCGCTGGAAAAATTCCGCGCGAACCAGACCGCGCAGGTCCTGAAGAATCCCGATCCGCGCAAAGCGGCGAAGCAGCGTTGATCCGATGAGCACGGTCGGAATCCTTGGCGGTGGCCAATTGGCACGCATGCTGGTCCTGGCCGGGGCGCCGCTGGGCGCGCGCTTCCTGGTCGTGGATGGCGTGGCGGACGCTTGCGCCGGACAAGTCGCGCCGCTGATCCGCGCCGACTGGCGCGACTTCGACGCGCTGGAGAAATTCGCGCAGCAGGTTGACGTCGCGACCTTTGATTTCGAAAACGTGCCGGCCGACACCGCGCAGTGGCTGACCGAACGCACGCGGGTGTTTCCGAACCCGCGCGCGCTCAGCACCGCGCAGGACCGGCTGGCCGAGAAAACCCTGTTCCGCGAGTGCGGACTGGGTACGCCGGCTTTCGCACCGGTGGATACGCGTGCCGATCTGGATGCCGCGCTGCGCGAAATCGGCGCGCCGGCGATCCTGAAAACGCGCCGGCTGGGTTACGACGGCAAGGGCCAGTTTCGCCTGCGTTCGATCGCCGACGCCGATGCGGCCTGGCAGGCGCTGGGCGCGAATGCACACGGGCTGATCCTGGAAGCTTTCGTGCCGTTCGAGTGCGAAGTTTCGGTGGTGGCGGTGCGCGGGCGCGATGGCGATTTCCGTACCTGGCCGCTGACACGCAACTGGCATTCAGACGGGATTCTTTCCGCCAGTCTTGCGCCTGCTCCTGTCGATGATGCGATCGCGCAGGCGGCATTTGCGCACGCGCGCACGATTGCGGAAAAGCTCGATTACGTCGGCGTGTTCGCGCTGGAACTGTTCGTGTATGAAGATGCCGTCCATGGCCAAAAGCTCCTTGGCAACGAAATGGCGCCGCGCGTGCACAACTCCGGGCACTGGACGATCGAAGGCGCGATCACCTCGCAATTCGAAAACCACGTACGCGCGGTGCTCGGGCTGCCGCTGGGCGACACCGCTGCGTTTGGCCGCAGTTGCATGCTGAACTGGATCGGCGAACTGCCGGACGCGCGCGCGATTTTCAATGAATCCGACGCGCACTGGCACGACTACGGCAAGTCGCCGCGCGCCGGCCGCAAGGTCGGCCACGCCACCCTGCGCGCGCGCGACGATGCGGCGCTTGCGGCGAGTCTGCAGCGGGTGGGAGCGGCGCTGGGCCGCGAGCAGCAAGTTGCGCCCGTGGTCGAGGCGCTCAGGAAGCGCTAGACCTCAGCTCTCGCTTGAGTGCTTCGCCACCCACGCCCCTGTCAGCGCGGACAGGTAAGGGATTGCCTGCGCGGCCAGGATCAGCATCCACAGCTGGCCTTCGAGATACCGGCCGCCGTAATCAATCGCCATGCCGATGATGGCGAGCGAGAGTGCGACGGCCATCAGCAGCTCTTCGCGCACCGGGGTGAATGCGCTGGGTTTCTTCTTCGTCAGCCGGCGGCTCTTGGCAGTGCGCACGAACACGCCCTGTTTCTTGAACAGGCCGCGCCAGATGCCGCGTGCAATGGCGTGCGACAGACCCATGCTGGCGATTGATGCCATGATCGTCTCGCGCCACGAACACGGCACGCGCGCGCGGAACAGCACGATGCCGAACAGCGTCTTCGCCGCGAAGAAGCCCAGCACCGGGATCAGGAACAACTGCATCGGCAGGCTGAAAACCTGAGGCGCGGCGAGCATGCCGACCGTCCATGCCAGCGCCATCAGCGTGAATACCAGATGCAGTGCGTCGGCGAACCACGAGAACCAGCCGGTGAGGAAATGGAAACGCTGGCCAGCCGAGAGCGGGCCGCGACGCACCATCCAGTTCCAGCGTCCTTTCAGGATTTGCATCGCCCCGAATGCCCAGCGATTGCGTTGTGACTTGTAGGCGGCGAAATCCGCCGGCGTCAGTCCCTTGCCCATCACCTCGTCCACGTAAACCAGGTCGTAACCGGCGTGCATCAGGCGCAGGCCGAGTTCCGCGTCTTCGCAGATCGTCCATTCCGCCCAGCCGCCGGTGCCTTCCAGCGCCGAGCGCCGCACCATCGTCATGGTGCCGTGCTGGATGATCGCGTTGCGCTCGTTGCGGTGGTGCATGCCGATCCGGAAGAATCCGTCGGATTCCCAGCTGGTCATGCGCCGGAATGCGTTGTGCTCCCACTCGCGGTGCGCCTGCGGACATTGCACGACGGCGATCTTCGGATCGTGGAAATAGCCGGTCAGCGCCGACAGCCAGTCGGTGCGGACCACGTAGTCGGCATCGATCGCTGCGATCACCTGCGCGCGCGCATCGGTTTCCTTCAGGCCGAAATTCAGTGCGCCGGCCTTGAAGCCCGGCCACGGGTCGAGATGGTAGAAGCGGAAGCGCGGGCCAAGCTTTTCGCAGTACGCCTGCACCGGTTTCCACACGTCCTCGTTCTTGGTGTTGTTGTCCAGCACCAGCACTTCGAAGTTGTGGTAGTCGAGCGCGGCCAGCGAATCGAGCGTGGCGATCACCATCTCCGGCGGCTCGTTGTAGCAAGCCAGGTGGATCGAAACGAACGGCTGCCGCTCCGGCGGATCGGCTTGCAGCAGGCCGAAATGCCGCAGCCAGCGCTTGCGCCACAGCACTTCGGTGAACTCGAAGCCGTTGATCAGCAGGATCGCGAGGATGGCCAGCTGGGCGGGGAAGAGCAGCACCAGCATGCCCCAGTCCACGACATCCAGGTAAAAGAAGAACGGCACCGTCGCCGACCACACGATCAGTGCGGCAGCGAGCTGGATCAGTGCAAGAAACACGAATCGCCCGACCAGCCTGAAGCGCGCGAAGGCGAACGCAAACCACAGCATCGGCAGGAACGCCAGCGCTGCGGCTGCGGTGGCTTTCCATGGCCAGTTCACGTCCTCCAGCACCGGTCCGGCCAGAGGAAATTTCAGTCTGCGATAGGAGTCGAACATGCCCCAGTAGGCTTCGACGCGCCGCCCGCCCAGTGCTTCCTTCCAGGGCTGGTCGATCGCTTCCATCAGGTAGTAATCAATGCCGCGCGCGCGCGCGACGTTGAACCACTGGCGCAGGAAGATCGCCTCGTTGGCGATGGACGGCTGCGCGTACTCGAAGCGATCGCCGTTGGAAGGCCAGCCGATTTCGCCGATCACGATGTGCTTGTCCGGGAACAGCCGTTGCAACTGCTCGTAGCGCATCAGTGCTTCGCCGATCGCGTCCTTGCGCGGCACGCCTTCCCAGTACGGCAGCAGATGCACGGTGATGAAATCCACGTGCCGGGCCAGTTCCGGATACTTCTGCCATATGTGCCAGGGTTCCGCAGTTGAAACCGGCTGCTTGATCGCTGCGCGCGCGCGATCCAGATACGCCATCAGCTCCTGCGGCGACATGTCGTTGCGCAGCAGCACCTCGTTGCCGACCATTACCCGCTTGATGTCCGGCCAGCGCCGCGCCTGCGAGATGAGCGCAGCGAGTTCGCGGTCGTTGTTGTCATCGCGGCGGTCCAGCCATGCACCGGCGAGCACTTCGAGATTGTGCTTCATCGCCAGCCGCGGAATGGACGGACTTTCCAGCGAGGAATAGGAGCGGATGCGGTGGCTGTACTTCGACAGCAGCGCGAGATCGCTGTCCAGCTCGCTGTCGCTGGGATGGGTGTCGTTGAACGGGCTCTGGTAACGCTGGTAGGCGCTGAATGCGAAGCCGCTGACCTGACCCTGCCAGGTCTCGACGCGCGTCGGACGATCGGCCACGCCCCACAGCACGAAATTCAGTGCGGCCACGATCAGGGCCAGCACGAAAGCCGCAAGCAAGGCGAGCAGCCGCGGGCGGCGGCGTTCGGCGGTCGGTTCGGCGTTCAAGCGAATTCCCGGCGCGATCGGCGATCGCGCAAAACCTGCGAAGCTTAAGTCACCGGGGCGCGGGGCTCAAACCATTGCGGCGCGAAGCTCCCACGCCATTCAGCGCGGAGATATTCGCGGCGCGAAAACGCAAGCCATGGACGACCGTCGACGAGCGAGCTTCGCCGCCGCCGCATGACGGCGAGCAGCGCAGCGGAGTCGAGCCAACTGGCGCACATCCTTGTGCGGGTGTCAGAACGCGCGCGCGTGCATTACTTTGCATCGCGCAAGCGCGCGTTCTAACCCATCTGGGTGCCAGCGAAGTCCCAGTTCACCACGTTCCAGAACGCCTCGATGTATTTCGGGCGCGCATTGCGGTAGTCAATGTAATAAGCGTGTTCCCACACGTCGCAGGTCAGCAGCGGGCGGTCGCTGCCGGTGATCGGCGTGCCGGCATTGGAGGTGCTGACCAGGCCGAGCGAGCCGTCGGCGCGCTGCACCAGCCATGCCCAGCCGGAGCCGAAGGTGGTCGCGCCGACCTTGCTGAACTCCTCCTTGAACTTGTCGAAGCTGCCGAAGGATTTCTTGATCGCGTCGGCCAGCTTGCCGGTGGCTTCGCCGCCGCCGTTGGGCGAAAGGCAGTTCCAGTAGAAAGTGTGGTTCCAAGCCTGCGCGGCGTTGTTGAACATCCCGCCCGTGGCCTTGCGAACGATGTCTTCGAGATTCATGTCCGCGAAGTCGGTGCCCTCGATCATCTTGTTGAGGTTGTCCACGTAAGCCTTGTGGTGCTTGCCGTGATGGTATTCCAGCGTCTCGGCGGAAATGTGCGGTGCCAGCGCGTTGCGGTCGTAGGGCAGCGGAGGAAGTTCGATCGCCATGGGTCCTGCTCCTTGCGAGATGTCCAGGGAATGAGGCCGCGCGCCTGCTACAATTGCGGATCTCGGCGCAACGCCATTCTCCATTGTAGCTCCAACACCCATGGACATAAACGAACGCATCAAGGCCACCCTTTCGGAACACCCGATCGTGCTGTACATGAAAGGCACGCCGCAATTCCCGATGTGCGGGTTCTCCGCGCGCACTTCGCAGGCGCTGGCTGCCGCGGGCGCGACGGAGTTCTTCTCGGTGAACGTGCTGGAAGACCCGGAGATCCGTGCCAACCTGCCGCGCTACTCCAACTGGCCGACTTTTCCGCAGCTCTACATCAACGGCGAGCTGATCGGCGGATGCGACATCACGCTGGAGTTGTACCAGTCCGGCGAACTGCAGCGCATGGTGCAAGACGCCGGTAAACCGGCCGCGCAATGAGTCTGCCGGTTGCGCACCTGCCGGCCGACTACGCGCCGGCCGCCGATGCGCTGAAGGATCGTGTCATCCTGGTCACCGGTGCGGCGGGCGGCCTGGGCCGTGCCGCCGCGTGTGCGTGCGCGCGCGCGGGTGCGACGGTGCTGCTGGCCGGCCGCAAGCGGCGCGCGCTGGAGCGCGTTTACGACGAAGTCGCCGCGCAGCCGGGCGCACCGCCGCCGATCATCCAGTTGATGGATCTGCTCGGCGCCACGCCCGCGGATTACGAATCACTTGCGGAAATGATCGCCGGCGAACTCGGCCGGCTGGACGGCATTGTGCACGCGGCTGCGCGTTTCGACGGGCTCACGCCGGTTGCGATGCACAAGCCGAAGGAATGGGTCGAGGCGCTGCACGTCAACGTCAGCGCTCCATTTCTGTTGACGCAGGCGTGCATGCCGCTGTTGCAGGAGCGCGCCGATTCCGCGGTGGTGTTCGTGCTTGACGATCGCGAACGCATGGGCCGCGCGCACTGGGGCGCGTATGGCACGGCCAAAGCCGCGTTGGAAGGTTTCGCCTCGATCCTGCACGAGGAAACCGAAGGCTCGAGCTTGCGCGTGCACGCCTTGCTGCCGGCCCCGATGCGTACCGCACTCCGCCGCATGGCCTGGTTCGGCGAGGATGCGGAGGCGGTGGACACGCCCGAAGCCGCCGCCGGTGCGGTCGTGTATCTTCTCTCGCCGCAGGCCGTTGAGGCGCGCGGCAAGGTGCTCGACCTGCGCGGGGCATGACGGGAACTTGCAGGAACGCGAGTCAGCAGAGCCGCCATTCCGGATTCCGCTACGCGTCGTCCGAATGACGAAGAGACGATCCAGTCGGCTTGGGGAGCGCGATGGAAACCCAGATGACCACGCTGTCGGCCGGGATTCTGCTGTTCCTGATCCTGGACCCGCTCGGCAACATTCCGTTCTTCCTTTCCCTGCTGAAGCACGTGCCGCCGCAGCGGCGGCGCTGGGTGATGGCGCGTGAACTGCTGATCGCGCTCGCAGTGCTGGTTGCGTTCCTGCTCGGTGGCCGGGTCATCCTGCACTCGCTGCAACTGAAGCAGGAATCGGTCAGCATCGGTGGCGGCATCGTGCTGTTCCTGATCGGCATCAAGATGGTGTTCCCGCCGCGCGACGGCGGCATCTTCGGGCCGGCGGGCGAGGGCGAGCCTTTCATCGTGCCGCTCGCAATTCCCGGCGTGGCGGGCCCCTCCGCGATGGCCGCGCTGCTGCTGCTCACCAATTCGCAGCCAGGGCACACCGCGCAGTGGGGCATCGCGTTGTTCGCCGCGTGGCTGGCGACCGCGGTGATCCTGATGTCCTCGACCTATCTGTTCCGCTGGTTGGGTGAAAGTGTATTGACTGCGCTGGAACGGCTGATGGGCATGCTGCTGGTGGCACTGTCGGTGCAGATGGTGTTGAGTGGTATCGCGGCTTATCTTCATCCGGCTTGACCGCTATGGCGCATCGCAACCATGCTTGCGGGCTGATCGCCCCGGCGAACAACTTTCCATCATGAACGACGCACTGCCCCGCACACCCCCGCAAACCGTCAACGCCCGCGTCACGCCGGCCGGTACGCTGGATGTGCTTTCGCGCAAGGAAATCGCGCGCTTGCGCGATGCCACCGTGTCCGGCCTGCACGCGCTGCTGCGTTCGTGCGCCTTGGCAGTGCTCACTTCCGGCGAGGTCCACGACGACGCGCGCACCATGCTGGACCGCTATCGCGATTTCGACATCCAGGTGCTGCAGCAGGACCGCGGTGTTCAACTGGAACTGATCAACGCGCCGGCGCAGGCGTTCGTGGACGGCAGGATCATCCGCGGCACCAACGAGCTGCTGTTCGCGGTGGTGCGCGATATCGTGTATGTGTCCACGCAACTGGAGGCCGGGCAGTTCGAGCTCGACGATAGCAGCGGCATCACCCATGCCGTGTTCGACATCCTGCGCAATGCGCGGGTGCTGCGCGCGCGCGCCAATCCGAATCTGGTCGTGTGCTGGGGCGGGCATTCGATCTCGCGCGAGGAATACGACTACAGCAAGACGGTCGGCTACCAGCTTGGCCTGCGCGGCGAGGACATCTGCACCGGCTGCGGACCGGGTGCGATGAAGGGGCCGATGAAGGGCGCCACCATCGCGCATGCCAAGCAGCGGCATTTCAAGAATCGCTACGTCGGCCTGACCGAGCCCGGCATCATCGCGGCCGAGTCGCCGAACCCGATCGTCAACAACCTGGTGATCCTGCCGGATATCGAGAAGCGGCTGGAAGCGTTCGTGCGCATCGGCCACGGCTTCATCGTGTTCCCGGGCGGCGTGGGGACCTGCGAGGAGATCCTCTATCTGCTGGGGATACTCCTGCATCCGGAAAATGTGCACGTGCCGTTCCCGCTGGTGTTCACCGGTCCGGCGGTGGCCGCGCCGTATTTCGAACAGATTGATGCGTTCCTGCGCCTGGCGCTGGGCGACGGCATCAGCCGGCATTACCGGATCATCATTGACGATCCGATCGAAGTCGCGCACGAAATCCGCGACGGCATCGAGCGCGTGCGCCGGCAGCGAATCGAGCAGCATGACGCGTTCTTCTTCAACTGGGCCTTGAAGATCCCCTACGAACTCCAGGTGCCGTTCGTGCCCACGCACGAGAACATGGCGGCGCTCGATTTGCGCCCCGGCCGCGAGCCGCACCTGCTCGCCGCCGACCTGCGTCGCGCGTTCTCAGGGATCGTGGCCGGAAACGTGAAAGAGGAAGGCCTGCACCAGATAGACAGGAAAGGTCCGTTCGTGATCAACGGCGATCCGGGAATCATGCATGCACTGGACACGCTGCTGCGCGGTTTCATTGCGCAGCACCGGATGAAGCTGCCGGGTCGCGAGTACGTACCGTGCTACCGAATCGGGGCGGAGGAGCCGGTGAAGGCGTGAGCGGGTTCCGCATGGCTGATTTGCTTTGACAGGCAAATCGAGGCCCGCGATAATTTGCGGTTCCCGGTGCCCGAATAGCTCAGCTGGTTAGAGCACTAGACTGTTAATCTGGGGGTCCTTGGTTCGAGTCCAAGTTCGGGCGCCACCTGGAATTCCAAACCCGCGCTCGCCGCGGGTTTTTTCTTCGTGCCGTCACCTTTCGCGTCCCGCCCTCGCACGCGCAAGTTTCCGGGAGAGTTTCATGCGCACGCCGCTGTTCCAGGTTGATGCTTTCGCCGCTCGCCGGTTCGCCGGCAATCCCGCTGCGGTGATGCCGATGGACAATTTCCCGGACGAGGCGTTGATGCAGGCCATTGCGGCGGAAAACAATCTGGCCGAAACGGCTTTTCTGGTTCCGCACGGCGATGATTACCGTCTGCGCTGGTTCACGCCCGCCGTCGAGGTGCCGCTTTGCGGCCACGCCACACTGGCCAGCGCCGCCGTGGTGATGGAACGGCTGGAGCCGGGCCGCCGCAAGGTGGTGTTCCATTCGGCCAGCGGCCCGCTCACGGTGACCCGTACGGAAACGGGCTACTGCATGGATTTCCCGGCGCGCCTCTCCGAGGCGGTCGCGGCGCCTGCGGGCCTCGCCGAAGCCCTGGGCATGATCCCGTGCGAGGTTTTCGCAAACACCTTCAATTACCTCGCGCTGCTCGATGGCGCGCAAGCCGTGCGGGCGCTGGTTCCTGATTTCGCGGCGCTTGCGCGGCTGGATCGCAGTGGCGTGATCGTCACTGCTGCCGGCGATGATGGCTACGACTTCGTCAGCCGCTATTTCGCCCCTGCCAAGGGCGTTCCTGAAGATCCCGTCACCGGCGGCGCGCATTGCATGCTGGTGCCGTATTGGGCCACGCGGTTGGGCAAGACGGCCTTTCGTGCGTATCAGGCATCGCGCCGCGGCGGCGAGATCGTCTGCCGACAGGCCGGAGATCGCGTCGAGCTGGAAGGCGAGTGCGTGTTCTATCTGGAAGGCGTGGCGGACATCTGAGGCGCTTCGATGCCGGCACTCCCGCGATGCGATCCGTTCATGCCGCCCTGGTGCACAGCGACCCGACGGCAGCCGCGCGGCGGCTGTCTGGCGGCGGCCGGTGCGGGCCGCATGTGCGTGGGGATGGTGCGGATTCCGGTGTGCGTTGCCGATCAGAACATCCCGGCGACGCAGACACCGAAAGAGCTGGCGGCGAGCCCAAGAGCCAGCACCGTGATCAGTGCGCGTTTCATGGTCTACCCTCTGTCCGGCGCCAACACCGCGTTGGCTCGGGTGAGAAGATCAAGAAATGTGCCACTGCCGGAAGTCATGCCATACATCCGCCGCCCGGTCGGGCCCTGAATCGTGAACAATCGTGAACGCAAGATCGTGACCACGCCCAGCCTCGACAAGATCGCCTTCCTGGTCCACGAGCCGACCTTGTGGACGCACTACTCGAATGTCTGGTCAAAGCTGGAGCCGGGCCGCTTCGCCATCGTGCTGACCAATCGCTTCCGTGCGCCGCGTGGCAAGCGCCCCGAGCCCGGCGTGATGGAATTTCTTGCGCGCACGCAAGCGGCCGGTTACGAAACCGTGTGGGCCGACGAGCTGATCCGGCGCGGCGCGAAGTACCGCCATCTGGTCAGCAACCACAAGATGCGCGGCGACAGCACCCGGCCCGCGTCCGCGCGCGTGCAGGCGCTGTACGCGCTGGATCATTCGATCAAGCGCGGCATCAATCGCGTGTGCACCGCGCTGGGACGGCCGGAACGGTTTGGTTTCCACGGCTTCGCGCCGAAGCAGTACTGGCCCTTGCAGATCGGCGAGATCCAGATCCGCTTCATGTACGGCGCCGATGTCGGCGAAGGCTGGAGCCTGGCGCCGTGGAACGAAATCTACGACGCATTCCTGTGCCACGGACCTAACGATGCACAGCAGTTGGCCAGGCGCTTCAAAGGCCGCACGTTCCAGATGGGTTACCCGCGCTACGACGGTTATTTTTCACCGGCGCTCGATACCTCGGCCGAGGCGCGCGAATTCTCGATTGATCCCGCGCGCAAGACGCTGCTGTGGATGCCGACCTTCGGCAAGGGCGCGTGTTCGATCCCGCATTTCGCGCGTGCGCTGGCGCCGCTGCGCGAGCGTTACAACTTCATCGTGCGCCCGCATCCGTTGTCGTTTCGCAAGAGTCCTGACGAAATCGCCTTGCTGCGCTCGCTCGGCTTCCTGCTGGATGACCAGCCCGCGCGCGACATGAACAAGCTGCTGAAGCTGACCGACGTGATGCTGTGCGATTACGGCGGCAGCGCGTTCGGCGCGGTGTATCTGCGCAAGCGCATGGTGCTGCTGGAGGTGCCGGGCGCGCGCGACTGGTATACGGTGCGCAATGCTTCCAACCTGGAATTGGCGCAGCACTATCCGGCGTTCGGCCCGGATCGCGCGGATGGAATCGCTGCGCTGCTGGAAGACGAATCGTACTGGCGCGCGCAGGAAACGAGCGCTGCGCAACTGGCCGGGAAGTATTTCGCCGATTTCCGTGGCAATTCCGCGCAACGCGCCGCCGGGATACTCTCCAACATTGACGCGCTGCTCGCAGAGGGGAAACAACAGGCATGACCGTGCAAACCGACCGCGAAGGCGGCGTCATCTGGATCACCGGCTACTCCGCCGCCGGCAAGACCACGGTGGGGCGCTGCGTGATGCGGCTGCTGCTGGAGCGCGGCAGGAACGCGATCTTCCTCGATGGCGACCAGCTGCGCGCGATCTTCGCGCACAAGTGGGGTTATTCGAACGAGGAGCGGATCGAGCTGGCATGCACCTACTTCCGGCTGTGCAGCCATCTCTCCAAGCAGGGCGCAATCGTGGTCATCTCCGCGGTGGCGATGTTCGACGAGGCGCGGAACTGGTTCCATCAGAACATCGAACACGGGCTGGAGGTCTATCTGCGCGTGCCGCTGGAAGAGCGGCTGGCGCGCGATCGTCGCACCAAGGGCGTCTACAGGGACGGGACCGGCATGGAGGGTTACACCGAACCGGCGGGTGCCGATCTCGTGATAGACAACTTCGGCGCGACCCATGCGGATGCCGCCGCTGCGCATGTGGTCGCCGCGTTCGACCAGCACATCGAACGCGCGGCGGACTACGGCCGCGACGATCACTGGGCAGGCTTCTATCGCAAGCACGTCGCGGTGACCGCGCCTTCGCCGTTCGCGCAACATTGCCTCGGAAAGCTGGCGCGCCCGCAGCGCCTGCTGGAAATCGGCTGCGGCAACGGCCGCGATGCGACCTTCTTTGCCGCGAACGGCTTCCAGGTGACCGCGCTGGACAAGTCGCAGGCCGCGATTGACGCGGGACTGGAGCGCAACGACCGCGGCATCGAATACATCTGCTGCGACGTGGTGGATGTCGCCGATCGGGTCAACGGCCAGTTCGGCGTGGTGTACAGCCGGTTCTCGCTGCACGCGATGACCCGCGCGGAAGAGGAGCGTGCAATCGCCGCCGCACACGACCTGCTGTCGCCGGGCGGAACCTTCTGCATCGAGTGCCGTTCGATCAATGATCCGCTGGCGCGCGCCGGCGACGTGCTCAGCCCGGATGAACGTATCGCCGGCCACTACCGTCGCTTCATCGTGCTGACAGAGCTTCTCGACAAGCTGCGAAAGCAGGGCTTCGAGATTCTGGAGCAGGTGGAATCGAAGGGGCTCGCGGTGTTCGGCGACGAGGATCCGGTCGTCATCCGGGTGCTCGCCGCGAAACGCTGACCGCAGTCACCCGGCGCCGCCCAGGCAGGCCTGCAGGCGGTCCGGTTGCGCATCGGCCACGCGCACGCGCCCGGAGTTGGACACCACCACGGCAACCCCGGCATGCGGATCACCCGTGTGGCAAATGGTGAGCCGCGCATTGGTGCCGGAGGCGCTGCCGTCGGGCCGGAACACGATGCGCGGGCGGCCGCGGCTGGCGAGGATGCGCATGCCGCTCGGCATTGCGTTGAACACGGCCACCGAGGACCCGTGGTCTGGCTGGTCGTCGTGATCGGCATCCGCCGCGACCAACCAGCCGAATTGCCAATCCGCGCCGCCGGAACATGCCGCGCCGTCGGAGCTCGGGCACACGATCACGTGCGTGTTGCGCATGATCGCCATTTCGCGCGCATGCATCAGGCTGGCTTGCAGCGCGCCTTCGGCCGATCGCTGGTGCGAGCGCGCCAGCATCGAGCCGAGTGCGGGCATGCCGATCGCTGCCAGGATGCCGGCGATGCTCAGCACGATCATGAGTTCGATCAGCGTGAATCCTTTTTGCTGCGAACGCAACGCGGTGGACATGGCCCATTCCCCAACGGTGAGCGAAGGGGAATGGTGCTTACATCGCGGATCGCGCGGCAGCGGCGCGCAGCGCCGTTGCGTGTCGGTGGATGCCTACGCGGCGTGTAAGCTCGCGGCGGGCGGCGCCCCTTTCAGTGCGTGGAAGCGCTGGCCGAAGCGATCAGGCTCGATACCTCGCGCATGTCTGCCAGTTTCTGCGCTTCCGCCGAGGCGCCGGCGATCAGTTTCGCCGCTTGATCCAGATCCGCGGCGCGCTGCCTGCGGCCGGCGGCATCGGGCGACTGCGCGATGGCATCCACGTACAACGCATAGGCGAAATCGCCGCGGAATCCGGTTTCGTGCGCTCCCGCCGCCAGCTGCTTGCGATACCAGACCAGCGCCGGCTGCAGGGTCGAGCGGGCTTCCTCCAGCCGGGCTTGGCCGACGATCGCATGGGCGAGGGTGCTTTGTACTTCCGATCTCCGATTCTCCGAATCGGCCGCGCTGCTGGTCGGGTCGGAGGGGATGGTCAGCCAGCGACGGGCGAGGGCTTCGGCCTGTGCATAGCGTCCGAGCTGGATGGCGGCCCACGACGCGGTGTACAAATCCGCCGAGAGCAGAGTGCGCTGCAAGAACTGCGTGTTGATGTCGTCCCTGGAATAGGCAACCGACGCGATCCGTTCGGTGGCATCCGTGGCCTCGGCGAAGGCGGACTGCGCATTGCCCTGTTCGAGTTTCAGCGCTGCGTCGAGCACGTGCGGCCCTATGGCGAGCAACTTCCGTCGAGGATCGTCGGCGGCGAAACCCGCCACGTACTCCGCGGCGTCGCGCGTATATCCTTTGAGCGACTGCGCGGCAGCGGCCGCATCGCCGGTTCCCGCCTGCGTGTGGGCAAGCGCGATCCATTGGTACCACACGACCGGACCGAGGCTGGATGGCAGGCGTTTGTCCTGTTCGAGCGCCAGCAGTTTGCGCCGGGTCGCGATTGATTGCGCAATTTCGCCGCGGTCGAACTGTCCTTCGGCGATGAACTGGAAGCCGAGGGTCCAGCGCCACCATGCACTCAGGTCGGACGGATTGAAGCGGACCTCGTCTTCGCCGGCCTGCGCGGCGCGCCGTGCAAAATCGGTTCGCGCGACATCGTCGTGCCTGAGCCGGGCGAGGTCGCTCAGCAGCCCCGCGGCCCACGCCCGGTCCTGCATCGCGTGCAGGTCGCCGGGGCGGCGCGCGATGATCTTCTCGGCAAGCTCATAAACCTGCTGTTCGAGCTGCTGCGCCTGCTCGTTGCGTCCGAGCGTGACCAGCTCGCGCGCTTCCGAGTCCGCGGTGTCGGCATACTCGGAAGTGGCATCCAGGTCGGAGAGGTCCAGCGCGCCCAGGCCGACGAGTACCTTGCGACCCTCGTCGCACGTCGCGACGCCCTGTTCCGGTGGCAGCGCATGACTGAGATAGTCCAGATCCTGCGCGTAGAGTTGGCGCACGCGACGGCTGGCATTGGGCGCGTAGACCAGGGGGCGCAGCAGGTTGGCCGCATCCTTCAACTGTTTTGCGGTTGCTCGGCCATGACCACCGCCGACGACGCCTTGCCCCTGGTAGTACCAGGCCAGCGCAAGCCCGTAGGTCGTCGCTTCGCCACGATTGCCGGCGGCCCGCAATTTTTCGAAAATGGATTGGCCCTCGGCGAAATGCTGGTAGGCAGCCTTTATGTTTCCGCTGCCAAAAAGCGCGTCGCCTTCCCGCAACAGCGCCATCGCCCGATAAGCCTGCGTCTGTTTTGTGACCAGTTCCGACGGCAGGCTGTCGTAGTAGCCGACCGTCATGTGCGCGAGCTTGCCCAGGGTGTCGAGTCGTCCGGTCGGCGCGAGTTCGGTGTAGAAATCCTCGATCAGGAAGCTCACGAGCTTTTCGGCATCGCTGCGCGATTTCTGCGCCTCCAGTTCAGCGGTACGCGCGCGGCGCATGTTGACCAGGCCGAAGATCGCGCCGGCGATGGCCAGCAGCATCAGCACGATGCACACGGTCGCGATCGTTCGCGCGCGCAACAGCGCGCGATGGATGGCCGCCTCGCGCTCACGCTGCGCGGCGAGCTGGCGTTCGGCTTCTTCGCGCGCCTCGCGCGCGTGGCGCTGGTTGCGGCTGGCGAGCACCACGCTGCACAGCACGTCGTGGGTCAGTTCCACGCGGCGCATGTCGAGGCGTTCCTCGATCCGCAGCAGGCGGCGATTCACCAGCGTCGCCAGTGCATCCGGCGCCGCACCCGCCGCGGCCAGCGCTTTCGATACGCGTTCTTCGGCAAGGCTTTCGCGATAACCCGATTCGGTCAGGAGCTCGTCTTCGACCACGCGCCTCACGCCGGCCGGCTGATCGGCCAGTGCGCGCTCGTAGAACTCCGAGAGAATCGTGTCGCGCGAGCCGGCCAGCAAATCGGCGGAAATTTCACGGCGTCCCTGGCCCTGGCGAACCGTGTTGAGTTCGCGGCAGACCAGGCTCAGCAGCGAGGGCTCGATTTCCGCATTGGCGAGTTCCGAACCCCCGGCGACGAAGCGCACGATGGCTTCCGCAACTTCCTGCGACACGAGCCGCCCGCCGGGCTTGACCACCGCGCTCAGCGCCTGCGCGCCGTTCATGCGCGCCAGCCGCATGCGGTTCTGGGTGATGGACGGCATGATGTCCTTGACGCTTTCCAGATGCGCGAGATAGTCCTCGCGCAGCGCGATCAGCACGCGGTAGTCCGCGCGCGCGAAATCGAACTGCCCGGCGGCTTCGTCGTCCTCGTCGAGGCGTTTCTCGAGCGCCGCGGGCGGGCGGTTCTCGACCAGGTCGGCGAGATCCTCCAGGAACTGTTTGGCGCGCAGGCGGCCCGCATCGTCGGCCTGCCCGAGCGTGAAGATCTCCTCGAACTGATCGAAGATCAGCAGCGGCATCAGCGTGTTTCCGTCGCGATCGCGCAACAGGTCGCCGCGGTGATGCAGGAATTCCCACAGCGATTCGCCTTCGATCGAACTGCCCGGCCGCGTCCAGTGTCCCGCTTCCGATGTGGCGCGGAAGATCGCCTGCTTGATCTGCTCGGAAGGCGGCGGCGATGCCGGCGCGTAGTCAATCCGCACGTAAACCGGACAGTAGCCTTCGCTCCGCAGGCGTGGCACCAGGCCCGCCCGCAGCAGCGAGGTCTTGCCCAGCCCCGATTGCCCGAATAAAACGGTCAGCAACTTCCGTTGTACCCGGCGTGCAAGTTCAGCGGCCTCCTCGTCGCGGCCATGGAAATAGGCGCGGGTTTCCTCGGAGTAGGAAAACAGTCCCAGCCAGGGATTTTCCGGATCCAGCATCACCGCGTCGCCGGCTAGGGCAGTGATGTCGTTCATGCGCTTCTCCCGCTGAACAGTTCGCGCAAGCGGTGCAGGAATTCCGGCGTGGGCTCGCCGCCGGGCAGCCGCGTCATGTGGACTGCCTTGAAACTTTCCGGCACCAGCGCCGCGGCTTCCGGCGTGTCGTCCATGCACACCGGCAGGATGAACACCGCGCCTTCGGCGATGTTGCGTGCACGATCCACCGCGTAGCTCCATTCGCGGCGGAAGTAGGCTTCGTGGCGACGCTGGGTCGTGGCGGAAATCACCGGCACGAAGAAACTGCAGCGCCCAATGTTCGCGCGGATCTTGCGGTCGTAGTCGTCGCCGCTTTCCAGGCGGTCGAGGTCGAACCAGGTGGTGAGCCCGGCCGCGTCCATCCCGGCCTTCAGCCGCTGCACCGCCGGCAGGTCCTCGCGCGCGTAGCTGATGAAGATCGCGTTCTCGGGCATTTCGCGCGCCGGCGGCAGGAACCGCTGCGGTGCGCTGGACCCTTGCTGTGATTGCGCCGGCCGCTGGCGCGCGCTCCAGCGCTGGTGCAGTTCGGCGACGAAGGATTCCGCCCCGCCGTACACGCGCGTGCGCATGCTGACCTGCTGCAGGAACGCGACCAAGCGCGCATCCTGCAGCGTGTGGTCATCGGCGAACACTTCGGTGACGTCGCGCGGATCGGACAACCGCTTGCGCTTGGCCATGCGCAGGAACAGCCGCGCCAGCCAATTGGAAAAGTCGCTGCCGATCAGCAGCAGGTGGTTGTGTTCGAGTTCGTGGAAAAGCTTTTCCGGCGTCAGGTGTTCGGACTGCAGCGCGCAGATGAACTCCAGCATGTCCTCGTCCGACAACACGTACGTCGGCGAAGCGGACAGCCGGCCGAGCAGGTGGTACACCACGCTGCGGCGCAGTTCGCCGCGTTCGGCCGGCAGGTCCGCGACACGGTTGGGCGTGTAGGAGATGACTTCCGTGGAGGGCTGGCCGCCGTAGCGCTCCAGGTTGACTGCGTTCTCCAGCAGCGGATCGAAAGTGGTGGTGACGAACAGATCGAAATCGGTGATCTGCGCCAGTTGCCGCAACGCCGGCGGCGGCTCGAACTGCACTTCGCGCATGATCGAACGCAGGCGCGTGTAAGCCTCTTCGCGGCGTCCACGCTGGCCCAGGTAACAGCACATCACATCGTTGAGCGTGAGCGGCTGCGGCAATCCGGCGGTGTCCACGGACAAGCGCGCCGCCAGTTTTTCCGCCAGCCACACGTACAGCGGGCGCAAGCCGGTATCGGTCTGCACGCGCAGCAGATCGGGGCCGATGATCGGGATGACGCGGTGCTCCTCGATGTAATTGAGGAGATCGTCCCAGGCGTCTTCGTCGAAGTTCTGCAGCGAATCAGCCGCAACCGGAAGCGTGGTCATGCCGAAGCCCCCCACTGGCCGGTCGAGCTTACTCCAAATGTGATGCAGCGCACGGTTTCGCGCCGCCGCCGGCGCCCGATGGTCCTATCTATAATGTATGGATGAATGACCGCAACCAGCGCAGCGACGACGTGTTTCAGCTTGTTGCGCCCTACAAACCCGCCGGCGACCAGCCGCAGGCGATCACCAGGCTGATCGAAGGTTTCGATTCGGGGCTCGCCGCGCAGACGCTGCTGGGCGTCACCGGCTCGGGCAAGACCTTCACGATCGCCAACGTGGTGCAGGCAGTGCAGAAGCCGACGCTGGTGCTGGCGCCCAACAAGACGCTGGCCGCGCAGTTGTACGGCGAGTTCCGCGAGTTCTTCCCGCACAACGCGGTCGAGTATTTCGTGAGCTACTACGACTACTACCAGCCGGAAGCCTACGTGC
This sequence comes from Rhodanobacteraceae bacterium, assembly GCA_051961995.1. Classification (GTDB taxonomy): domain Bacteria; phylum Pseudomonadota; class Gammaproteobacteria; order Xanthomonadales; family Rhodanobacteraceae; genus 66-474. Next base: position 91,478 of record JBQCCR010000014.1, read on the forward strand.
CTTCCAGCGACACCTACATCGAGAAGGATTCGTCGCTCAACGAGCACATCGAGCAGATGCGGCTGGCCGCCACCAAGGCGCTGCTGTCACGCAAGGATGCGCTGATCGTGGCGACGGTGTCGGCAATCTACGGCCTCGGCAATCCGGAAGACTATCTGTCGCTGCGCCTGATCCTCTCCACCGGCGAGCGCATCGGCCAGCGCGAGCTGATCCGCCATCTCACCGAACTGCAATACACGCGCAACGAGGTGGAGCTGCATCGCGGCACGTATCGTGTGCGCGGCGAAGTGGTGGACGTGTTCCCGGCGGAGAACGAATCGGAAGCGCTGCGCATCCAGTTGTTCGACGGCGAGGTGGAAAGCCTCGCGCTGTTCGATCCCCTGACCGGAGAAACGGTCCGCAAGATCCCGCGCTACACCGTCTATCCGCGCACGCACTACGCCAGCACGCGCCAGTCGGTATTGAACGCGATCGAGACGATCAAGCTGGAACTGACCGACTGGCTGGAACACCTGCGCAAGGAAAACAAGCTGGTCGAGGCGCAGAGGCTGGAGCAGCGCACGCGCTATGACCTGGAGATGCTGAGCGAGATCGGGTTTTGCTCGGGCATCGAGAACTACTCGCGGCATCTGTCGCGCCGCTCGCCCGGCGAGCCGCCGCCGACCCTGTTCGACTACCTGCCGCCGGATTCGCTGCTGGTGGTGGACGAATCGCACGTCACCGTGCCCCAGCTCGGCGGCATGTTCAAGGGCGACCGCTCGCGCAAGGAAACGCTGGTCGAGTTCGGCTTCCGTCTGCCCAGCGCGCTGGACAATCGCCCGCTGCGTTTCGAGGAATGGGAACGCCGCGAGCCGCGCACGATCTTCGTTTCCGCGACGCCCGGCAAATACGAGCTGGAGAAATCCGGCGGCAGTGTGGTGGAGCTGGTGGTGCGCCCGACCGGATTGATTGACCCGGAAGTGGAAGTGCGCCCGGCGCGCAGCCAGGTGGACGACGTGCTGGGCGAGATCAAGCAGCGTGTCGCGCTCGGCGATCGCGTGCTGATCACCACGCTGACCAAGCGCATGGCCGAGAACCTCACCGACTTCCTGCACGAGCACGGCACCCGCGTGCGCTACCTGCACGCCGACATCGAAACGGTCGAGCGTGTGGAAATCATCCGCGACCTGCGGCTCGGCAAGTTCGACGTGCTGGTCGGCATCAATCTTTTGCGCGAAGGCCTGGACATGCCGGAGGTCTCATTGGTCGCCATTCTCGATGCCGACAAGGAAGGCTTCCTGCGTTCGACCGGCTCGCTGATCCAGACCATCGGCCGCTGCGCGCGCAACCTGCGCGGCAAGGCCATCCTCTACGCCGACTCGATCACGCGTTCCATGCAGGCGGCGATGGACGAGACCGACCGCCGCCGCGCCAAGCAGGTCGAATACAACCTCGAACACGGCATCACGCCGAAGTCGGTGCAGAAGAAGATCGCCGACATCATGGAAGGCGCCCGCGAGCCGGCACCCGGTCGCGCGCGCAGCAAGCAACGCGGCATGACCGAGCGCATGGTCGCCGAGGATCCGGCCGACTACACCAGCCTCGACGCGCACAGCGCCGCCGCGTTGATCAAGAAACTGGAAGTGCAGATGTACAGGCACGCGCAGAACCTGGAGTTCGAGGACGCCGCGCACCTGCGCGACGAGATCAAGCGGGTGAAAGACCGGGCGTTGATGCAGTAGCAAGCGCGACTCAGATGATCAACGCCGCCTCGAACATCAGCCCCGGTCCGAAGCCGAGCGCGACGATCGGGCCGGCGATGCCGTTCGCGCGCATGCGTTGCAGGATGAACAGCACGGTCGGAGAGGACATGTTGCCGTGCTCCGCGAGCACCGCGCGCGAATGATCGCCTGCACCGGCCGCAAGGCCGAGTGAGTCCAATGCAGCTTGGATGATTTCCGGGCCGCCGGGATGGATGGCCCAGTGCGCGACGTCGTCGATCGTCCATCCGTGTGACGCAAGCCACGGCTCCAGCCATTCGCGCAGGGAGGCCCGGATGCGCCGCGGTACTTCCAGCGACAGGCCCATTTCGAAACCATGGTCGCCGATGCGCCAGGTCATCGCATCGGCCGAGTCATGCGTCAGCAGGCTGGCGGTGTCGTGCAAATGCAAGCCGGGGTCGTCGGAAGGCGAGAGGATCGCGGCGCCCGCGCCATCGGCGAACAACGCGTTCGCCACCACCTGCTGCGGGTTCCAGCCGTAACAGAAGTGCAGGCTGCACAATTCCACGCAGCACAGCAGCACGCGCGCATCCGGTGCGCTGCGCGCCAGCGCGGACGCCGCACGCAAGCCGTTGAGCGCGCCGTGACAACCCATGAAGCCCAGATTCAGCCGGCCGACGTTGCGCGGCAAGCCGAGTTGCGCGATCAGTTCGGCATCCAGCCCGGGCGAGAACAAGCCCGTGCACGAGACCGTGACCAGGTGCGTGATGTGCGCTCGCTCGATCGCCGCATCGCGCAAAGCGGCGTCACAGGCGCGGGCCGCGAGCTTGCCGGCTTCCTGCGCATAGCGTGAAAGGCGCGCGGCGGTGGTCGGCCCGCGCTCGTCGGTGGAAGTGCGCGGCGGATAGAACGCCTCGATCGACGCGGCGTCATCATCGCGATCAAGCAGCACGCTGCCGCGCCGTTGCACGCCCGCTGCGCGATAGATGCGCTCGAGCCACACGCGCTCGCGATCATTGCGGCAGCAGCGAGCAGCCGCCAGGGAGATCGCGGTTTCCTGCGCGAACGAGCCGGCCGGCGTCGCCGTGCCGAGCCCGCCAACGCGCACCGCGCTCACCGGTGCACCATCGCGGTCAACCTGAAGTCGCGATTCAGCCACCCGGAGAGCGGCAACACCAGGGCAGGGGCGGCGTTCATCACCGGCAAGGCCGCGCCCAACAGCCCTGGGCGGCGCAGCACTCGCGACACGCCACGACACGCGCGCTGCCGGGCGCGCACGTTGCGCACGTGAAGCGTGCTCCAGCGCGCGATGATGTCATCGCTCCACTGCGACACCGCTTCGAGTGCCAGTCGCGCCGCCATGGTCGCGTCCGCGATGGCCCACGCCATGCCTTCGCCGGTGAACGGTTCCACATAGCCCGCGGCGTCGCCCAGGATCAGCACCCGTTCGGCGCCGAGCGCGCGGCGCGTGCGGGTGAGATGCGGCGTGCCGTGCCAGTGCGCGTCGTGCAACGCCGCCGCGGCAGGGAAGCCGGCCGAATCGAGTAACCGTGCGATCGCGTGCTCAGGCCCGCCGACCTCTGCACACCACGCGGGATCCAGCGCGGCGGCGATGTTGATGGTGCCATTCTCCGCGCGCACCAACCCGACGTAGCCGTGATCCGCGCAAGCCATGTGGATCACGCCTGGGCGGTACCACGCCGGCACGTCGCGAACACTCGCGCCCACGCCGATGCGCGCCCGCGGCGCGACCTGCCATGGGATCTCCGGCAGCAGGCGGCTGGCGAGTCCGCCGCAGTCCAGCACGACCTTTGCGGTGACGCTGGAGACTGCCGCGCCGGTTTTCAGCAACACTTCGCGGCCATGCTGCGTGACGTCGCCAAGGCTCGCACGCGTATCCGATACGAAACGCGCGCCGGCCCGGGCGGCAAGCTCGACAAGCATCGCATCCAGACGCTTTCGCGAAATCGCCAAGCCCTCCGGCAACGGAAACTCCGCCGCGCGTGTGCCGCACGCCAGCCGCATGCGGGTGTAATCGCAACCGTCCTTCAGCGCGACTCCCGCATTGGCCAGCGCGCGCAGCGCCGCTGCATTCAAGCAACCGCCGCACACTTTCTCGCGCGGCCATTGCGATTTCTCGACCAGCAGCACGCGCAGCGGCGAACGTGCAAGATGCAGCGCACTGATCGCGCCGGCCACTCCGGCGCCGACCACCACAACGTCCCACGTGCGCGGCAGATCATCCTGCATGCAATGCATCCGGTTGCCGCGACCACGTCATCAGGAAACGTCGCGGCCAGTGCCGCGCGAAACGCGCCCCGCGCAACCCGGCCTTGTCCGCCAGCGCACGCGCTTCGTCCAGGGTGAGCGCGGCCCGCACCGAGCGCAGGCCGTCCTCGTGGACAATGTGCGAGCGTGACAGCAACCGCGTGCCGACCCAGGCCAGCGTGTAACCGGCCGGCCCGCGGATCAGGTCGCTGATCAGCAGGTGATCGGCGTTCGCGGCAAGCTTGCGCAGCAAGGCGATGATCTGCGCATTGTGGAGATGGTGCAGGAACAGCGTGCTGGTGATGATGGTGTAGCGTTGCGGCAGCGCTTCGGCCAGCACGTCCGCATGGAAGAACTTCACCAGTTCGCCGGCATGGGATGCATCCAGCGCGGCGTGCTGCAGGGCGGTATCGCTGATGTCGCAACCCTGCACCGTGAGCGCAAGGCCGCGCCGGCGCGCGCGTTGCGCCAAGGCGATCGCGACATCGCCGCCGCCGCAGGCGACATCCAGCAGCGATGCACTCGCGCCGGGCCGCGCCGAAAGGATGCGCTCGACCCCCGGCCACAGCGCCGCCGCCGTGCGGCTGGCCCGGTTGATCCGCTGCAATCCGTGCAGGGCGGCGTGATGCGCGTGCACCGCGAGCGCGGGGTCGTCCATCAACTCGCCTTCGAGCTGGCGGTGCGCCAACGGCATGCGATTCCTCGCTGGGCGGTTCAGGTTACCGCATCCTCATGGGACCGCCGCGAAAGCAGCGTCATTACATGCCTTTGCGCAACGCCACCGCTGCGCCGAGCAGGCCGGGATTGGGATGCGTGATCACCTGCACGGCCATGCGCTGCATGTACGAGGTGTAGGTGCCCCTGTCGGTGAAGCTCTGCATGAAGCCGCTGCTGCGGAACCAATCCAGGAAATGCAGCACCAGGCCGCCGGCGATCAGCACGGTGCGCGCACCGTGGCACATCGCCGCATCTCCGGCCGTGCCGCCGAAGCTCTTGCAGAAGCGATCCAGCGCGCGTCGTGCGTCGGCATCACCGCCACGCAGCGCCGCATCCACGATTTCCTTCGGCGTGCGCAGTCCGGGCTGTGGCTCCGGCAGCGCCACCGGCGGGATGCCGCGCAGGGCCGCATCAATGCGCGAAAGGCCGCTGCCGCTCAGCAGCAGTTCGTTGTATACGCGGCGGTGGCGCGCGGCGATCCAGCGTACGATCTCGCGTTCCTCGTCGTCGGTCGCCGCGAACGAGGCGTGGCCGCCTTCCGTTTCCACCACGCGCCAGCCTTGCTCCTGCGAACCGACCAGCAGTCCGATGCCGAGCCCGGTACCCGGACCGACCAGGGTGACCGGACCTTGCAAGGTCCGATGCACTTCACCATGCATCGGCACGCGTTGCGAGATGTCGAGCTGTGGCGCCGCCCACGCGATTGCACCGAAGTCGTTGATCAGTTGCAGGTGATCGAGCGAGAGCGCACGTTGCAGCTCGCTGCATTTGAACGACCAGGCGCGGTTGGCGAAGCTGATTTCGTCGCTGCCGATCGGCGCGGCCACGGCAAGCGTCGCGCGCTTCGGTTTCACGCCCACCTGCTCGAGGTAATGCAACGCAGCCTCGCGCAGCGTCGTGAAACGATCGTCGCCGAAAGTCTGCTCGTGCAGGATGTTCGGCACGGGCGAAGCGAGGTCGGTCAGCGCGAAACGCGCGTTGGTGCCGCCGATGTCGCCGATCAGGCCCGGTTGATCCACGCGTCGTGCCATGCGCACATCGTCCCGCAAAAGCGTCAAGGATAACGTCAAAACGGCGGGCGTGAGCCCCCGTTCGCAACGCCGTGCGCCGCGTCAGTATCTGGAAGGGCCGGCTTCCGAATGCAGGCTGGAACGCCGCACTTTCAGCCTGGCCGGCAGCACCGAACTCTGCACGGGCTCGCCGCGGATCAGCTGCAGCAATGCGCCGACCAGCGCCTCCCCGGCCTGGCGGGTGTCCTGCAGCACGGTGGTGAGCGGCGGATTCACGAACTCGGCCATGGGGATGTCGTCGAAACCGGCCAGCGCCACTTCCTCGGGTACCAGCATTCCGTAATTCGACAGCGTGCCCAGTGCGCCGATCGCGATCAGGTCGCTCGCGGCGAACACCGCATCGAACTTCTCGCCGCTGGCGATCAGCATTTCCATCGCCTCCTGGCCCGAGCTTTGCGTGCTCTCGGCGTCCACCTGCAAGGCCGGATTGATTTCGATGCCGCGCTCTTCCAGCGCGCGCGCGTAGCCGCGATAGCGTTCGAAGAATTCCGGATAGTGGCTCGATGCGGTGCCGAGGAACGCGATACGCCGGCAGCCTTGTTCCAGCAGGTGTGCGGCAACCGCCCGCCCGCCCTGGAAGTTGTCGCAGCCGATCGTGACGTAGGGCGTCTCCGGCTGCACCGCTCCCCAGCGCACGAAACTGGTGCCGCGGGCGACCAGTTGTTCCAGCCGATCGCAGTAGGAGAGGTAATCGCCGTAGCCGAGCAGGATGATGCCGTCGGCTTTTTCGCTTTCGGCGAAATCCGCATGCCAGTCGCGCGAGAGTTGCTGGAACGAAATCAGCAGGTCGAACCCCTGGCGCGCGCAGGCGCGGGTGATCGAGCCCAGCATGGAGAGGAAGAACGGATTGATGTGCGAATCGTCGGCAGTGGGGTCCTCGAAGAACAGCAGCGCCAGCGTGCCTGCGTGCTTGCGGCGCAGGCTGGAGGCATTCTTGTTGACCGTGTACTTGAGTGATTCAGCCGCGGCCAGCACGCGGCGGCGGGTTTCCTCGTTCACCGAGGGATTGCCGCTGAGCGCGCGCGACACGGTGGCTTGCGACACGCCCGCAAGATAGGCGATGTCGAGCGAGGTGATTTTCTTCTTCGCCTTCACGCTGGCCGGGATCTCTTGCCGCGATGCTGTGCAAGTGCCGTTCGGCCCTGCGCGCGGTGATCCTAGCTCACCCCTGCCATCCGCGGCCAGCGCAGGCGCAGGATGGTGACGCGCGTCACTCGTGCATTTCTTCCAGTTCCATGCCACGGGTTTCGCGCACCAGGTACATCACGAACAGCAGCGACACTAGGGCGAACGCCGCGTACAGGCCGTAGGCGAAGGCCAGCCCGGTTTCCGCCAGCAGCGGGAAGGTGGCGGTGATGGCGAAATTGGCCAGCCATTGCACGGCGGCGGCAACCGCAAGCGCCATCGCGCGGATGCGGTTGGGGAACATCTCGCCCAGCAGCACCCACACCACCGGACCCCAGCTCACGCCGAAGAAGATCACGTAGAGGTTGGCAGCGACCAGTGCGACCGGCCCCCATGGTGCGGGCAGGTTGAGCGACGCGCCCTGACCGGTGGCCTGCGAAAAGCACCACGCCATCAGCGCAAGGGTGATCGCCATGCCGGCGGAACCGATGACGAGCAATGGTTTGCGGCCGATGCGGTCGATCAATGCGATCGCGACCAGCGTCACCAGCACGTTCACGATCGAGGTCGCCACCGTGATGGTGAAGGAATCGGCTTCGCTGAACCCGACCGAATGCCACAGCATGGACGAGTAATAGAAGATCACGTTGATGCCGACGAACTGCTGGAACACCGACAGCAGGATGCCGATCCACACCACCGGCAGCAGACCGCCCTTGCCACCGAGCAGGTCGCGCCATGCCGGGCGATGTTCGCGCCGCAGCGTCTGTTCGATTTCCGCCACTTTCCGTTGCAGGGCGCCTTCGTCGGGCAGGCCGAGCACCTGTCGCAGCACCGCTGTCGCTTCGGCGAAGCGGCCGCGGGCGACGAGATAACGCGGCGATTCCGGCACCGCCAGCACCAGCACGCCATAGATCACCGAGGGGATCATCGCCACCAGGAACATCCAGCGCCATGCCGGCATGTGCAACCAAAGCATGCCTTCCGCGCCCTGCGCCGCGCCGGCCAGCCAGTCATCGCTGAGCAGCGCGACAAAGATGCCGAGTACGATCGCCAGTTGCTGCATCGAGCCAAGCCGACCGCGCATGCGAGCGGGCGAGACTTCGGCGATGTAGGTGGGTGCCACCACCGACGCCATGCCCACGCCCATGCCGGCGATCACGCGCCACAGGATCAGCAGGCCGACGTTCGAGGCGAGGCCCGCGCCCAACGCACCCGCGGTCAGCAGCACGGCCGCGACCTGCATCGTGCGCAGGCGGCCGAACGCGTCGGCCAGCCGACCGGCGTACCAGGCGCCGAGCGCCGAGCCGAGCAGGGCGCAGGACACGGCGAATCCGGTCCAGGCCGCGCCAAGGCCGAACGCATCGTGGATCGCGTCCACGGCACCATTGATCACCGCGGTATCGAATCCGAACAGGAATCCGCCGAGCGCCGCCGCCACCACCGCCAGCAGCACGCGCGCGGTGGGGTGCTGATCACGCATCGCGGCCATCCCGGTTGCACTCATGTTGTTTTCCCCAGGTTCGCAGTTTCCAGGCCGCGCTCCATCAACAGCCGGTCCGCCTTGTCGAGTTTCGCGAACACCGTGCCGTGGGCCGGCAGGTGCATCCGATTGCCTTCCACGTTCCCCGTATGCAAGCCATGTCCTTCCAGCAAGTCGAATGTGATATCGCGGGGCAGGTCCAGCGATACCGGTTGCGTGGAAAGATTGAACATCACCAGCAGCGTTTGCTCCCCGAATTCGCGGGTGAAAGCGAGCACCGGTTCGGGCGTGCGGATGAAACGGATGTCGCCCCGGCGCAATGCGGGTTGTTCGCGCCGCCAGCGCATGAAGCGGCGGAAGACGTTGAGCGTGGAAGCCGGCTGGCTTTCCTGCCATGACACTGCCAGCGCGCGATGTTCATCCGGAACCGGCAGCCAGGGCTTCACGTTGCTGAAGCCCGCGTTCGCGGCGGTGCTGTCCCACGGCATCGGGGTGCGGCATCCGTCGCGCCCCTTGAAGTTGGGCCAGAACGCGATGCCATAGGGGTCGCGCAGCGATTCGAATGGCACCTCGGCTTCGGTCAATCCGAGCTCTTCGCCCTGGTACACGCAGACCGAGCCGCGCAGCGAGCAGACCATCGCGGTGAGCTGGTTCGCCATGGCCGCGGATGCATGCCCGTCACCCCAGCGGCTGAGCACGCGTTCCACATCGTGATTGGAAATCGCCCAGCACGGCCAGCCCTCGGTCATCTGCGCTTCCTGAGCGCCAACGGTTTCGCGGATGTAGGTGGCGCTGAAATCGTCGCTCAGCAATTCGAAGCTGTAGCCCATGTGCAGACGGCGACCGCGGGTGTATTCGGCCATGGTGGCGAGCGAATCCTCCGAGGAAATCTCGCCGAGCGCGGTCACCCCCGGATAGCGATCCAGCAGCGCGCGCAATTCCTCGAGGAACGCCACATTCTCCGGCCGCGTGTTGTTGTAATGGTGATACTGGAACGAATACGGATTGTCCGCACTGAAACCGCGGCCCACGCGTTTGTCCTTCGGTTTGGGCGGGTTGTCGCGCAGCTTGGCGTCGTGATAGCAGAAGTTGATCGAGTCCAGCCGGAACCCATCCACCCCGCGATCCAGCCAGAAGCGCAGGTTGTCGAGCACCGCTGCGCGCACGTCGGGATTGTGGAAATCCAGATCCGGTTGCGAGGCGAGAAAATTGTGCAGGTAATACTGGCCGCGGCGCGGCTCCCATTGCCACGCGCAACCGCCGAACAGCGACAGCCAGTTGTTGGGCGGTCCGCCATCCTCGCGTGCATCCGCCCACACGTACCAGTCGGCGCGCGGATTGTCGCGGCTCTGCCGGCTCTCCTTGAACCATGGGTGCTCGGCCGAAGTGTGGCTGAGCACCTGGTCGATCATCACCTTGAGGCCGGCCTCGTGGGCTTTCGCCAGCAGATGATCGAAATCGGCGAGCGTTCCGAACAGCGGATCCACGTTGCGGAAGTCGGCCACGTCGTAGCCGAAGTCCGCCATCGGCGAGACGAAGAACGGCGCAATCCAGATCGCATCCACGCCCAGCTTCGCTACATAGTCGAGCCGGCGGATGATGCCCGGGAGGTCGCCTACGCCATCGCCGTTGGTGTCCAGGAAACTGCGCGGGTAAATCTGGTAGATGACCGCGCCGCGCCACCACGGCGCGACGCTTTCCGTGCGGGAATCTCTAAGCAAGGATGAATCTGCTGGCACACCCGGAGTCCCGTCTGCGAAAGGCGCACAAGCTTAATCGCCGACTCGTCGCACCCGGCACAGAGCTGCATACGTATTCATCTTTGTTGCGGGTGCAATATCCACGGTGCCATGACGCGCGCCGCGCCCGGGGAGAGGGAATCGCGCGGAAAGTGCATCGCATCACGGGTTCCGGATTCATGCGCCGCGCTGGAGTACAGCCGCTCGCGGTGCATGCTGCGCTGCAATTCGCCCGTGATGAATACGTTTGCATGAATGTCTCGACGTCGATTGCCGGCCCTTACCATGCGGACGCGCTGACGGGAGAGTCCCGCGTCAGCATCCGCCCGCGAAGACGAAGCGCGGCAGACGTGTAATCGCAAATCAACCGTTGTGACGACTTCCGTGGGGGAAGAGAAATGGTTTTGAGACGCAATATTTTGGCCCTGGCCATCGCATCGGCGTGCTTCGGCACCTGTTCCGTCTCCTTCGCGGCAAACGCGGCGGCGGACAATGCGGTCAGCGCTCCGCAAACTGCTGCACAGGATCAGTCCACGCCGGCGAATGCCGATACCGGCGACACCGCCAAGACCAACAAGAAGAAAAAGAAGGAAGCCGACCAGGCCGCGACCTTGCAGGCGATCCAGGTCAATGGCTACGCGCAGAGCTTGCAGAATTCGATCGCGATCAAGCGCAACTCCGATGCCATCGTGGAAGCGGTTTCCGCCGAGCAGATCGGCAAACTGCCCGGCGTGAGCATCGCCGATGCCCTTGGACGCCTCCCCGGTCTGGGAGTGCAGACGGTGGACGGCCGTCCGCAGGTGCTCACGATCCATGGCCTCGGCCCGGACTTCTCCACAGCGCTGGTCAACGGCGGCCAGCAGGTCAGCACGTCCAACAACCGCGACGTGCAGTTCGATCAGTACCCCTCCAGCTGGTTCGACAACGTCGTCGTGTACCTGAGCCCGCAAGCCGATCTGATCGGGCAGGGCCTGTCCGGCACGGTGGACATGCACACCATCCGGCCGCTGGAAAAGAGCGGACCCGAAGCGGCGATCAACGCGCACTACATCTGGAACAGCATGTCGCAGGTCGCCCAGGGGCCCGGCGTCAGCAACAAGGGTTACAACGTCAACGGCATCTGGGTGGACCAGTTCGCCGACCACACCCTGGGCATTACCCTGGGCGTGGATGTCGAGAACAATCCTTCGCAGGTCGAGCACCAGGCGCCATGGGGTTATCCCAATGCCCCGGAAGCCAACAACGCGGTGGTGGTGGGCGGCGCCAAGAACTACGGCATCAGCGATTCGATGAAACGCAACGGCTTGCTGGCCACGGTGCAGTGGCGGCCGAGCGACATGTACACAGGCACCGTGGACATGACCTACGACAACTTCTGGGAAACCCAGCAGGCCAAGGGCATGGAATTGCCGCTCTTCTGGGGCAGCCACCTCGCGCTGATTCCGGGCACGATTTCCAACGGCTTCGTCGAGAACGGCACCTACACCGGCATCAAGCCGATCGTCCGCAACGACTTCAACAGCACCCACGCGAAGGTCTACAACTTCAACTGGGACAACAAATTCCGGTTCAACGAGGATTGGTCGGCCGACATTGACGCGAACTATTCGCGCGCCGCCCGTCATGACATCAATCTGGAGAGCTATTCCGGCACGGGCTACAACGGCACCGGTGCGCTCGACACCATTGACTTCAATGAGCTCCCCGACGGGATGCTGCATGTGAATACCGCGCTCGACTACGGCAGTGGTGTCGTGCTCACCGATCCCAATGGCTGGGGCGCAGGCAGCGACGTCGTGCAGGCGGGCTTCATCAATGCGCCGCGTACCGTGGACTACCTGGCCAACCTGCGCTTCAACATCGAGCGCGATTTCGCCAGCGGCCCGTTCTCGAGCATGGATTTCGGTGTTTCCCGCACCACCCGCAACAAGACCTACAACATTGACCAGTCCTTCCTGACCTTGGGCGGCGGCTTCATCAGCGGCGGCAATGCGGTTTTTTCGGCCCCCGTGACCAACGCCAGCACGTGCGATCCGCTGGCATGGATGGGGATCGGCGACGAGCTTTGCTACAACCCGTTCACGCTGATCGATAACGGCACGCTGGTCGAGGTGCCGACCTTCATGTCGTCCCTCTCGGCTCCGCCCAACTGGAAGACGCACGAAAACGACCTCAACCCGTACGTGCAGTTCAACATCGATACCCAGCTCGGCGGGGTGGGGTTGCGTGGCAACTTCGGCCTGCAGGTGGATCACACCAACCAGACCTCCGATGGCGAGCGGGTTGCGCCAGGCAGTCCGCTGACGGGCGGGCACACCCAGTTGATCCCGGTCTCCGGCGGGACCGACTACACCCGTTACCTGCCCAGCATGAACCTGATTTTCGGGTTCACCAGCAACGATGACCTGCGCGTCAGTGCCGCGCGCACCATGGCGCAGCCGCGCATGGACCAGATGAACGCGAGCGTGAACGTGAGCGGCAACATCACGCACCTGACGTCCACCGATCCGAACACCTCGTTTTTCAGCGCCAACGGCGGCAATGCCGGACTGCTGCCGACCATGTCGGACAACTACAACGTCAGTTACGAGCACTATTTCTCCGGCGCCGCGGGTGGGTATGAGTGCAATTCCGCCGACTCGAGGAATTCGGAACTGTGCCGCGGCGAAAGCGGTTACTTCGCGTTGTCGGCGTATTTCCTGCACCTGTCCGACTACATAGACCCGAACGCCGCCTTCCTGTACGACTTCAGCGCCTTCATCCCGTCGTACTTGAGCAGTGACCAGGCGAAAGATCTCGGTACGCCCTTCGGCACCTATTCCCGCCCGAACAACGACGGGCACGGCTACGTCAAGGGCCTGCAGGCGACGCTGAACCTGCCCCTGGGACTGGTGAGCAACATGCTGGACGGCTTCGGGGTGGTGCTCACTGCCGACCGCACCAAGAGTTCGCTGATCTACGGCGACAATCCGAACCCGATCACCGTGCCGGGCCTGTCGAAGTGGGTGGCCAACGCGACGTTGTACTACCAGCACGATGGTTTCGAGGCGCGCGTCAGCGACAGCTATCGTTCCGACTTCCTGGGCGAGGTCTCGGGCATCAGCGCCTCGCGCATCGAGCAGGACCTCAAGGGCGGAAGCACCTACGACGCGCAGGTGAGCTACACCTTCGAAAGCGGCCGTTTCAAGGGCCTGACACTGATCGCGCAGGGCTCCAACCTGTCGAACAAGATCTTCAGCACGTTCCAGAACGGCGATCCGCGCCAGACGTTGATCTGGGAAATGTACGGCCGCCGCTACGACGTCGGTATCTCGTACAAGTTCCAGTGATTGACTCAGGTGGTCATCCGGCCCCGTTGACCGCGATCAACGGGGCCGCTTTGTCACCGAAGTCCGCGGGTCGTGGTTGAATGGGCGCGCCGCAGATGACGCCGGGATCGTTGTCCATGAACGAGACGTCCATTCGCCGTCTTGTGATCGTCGGCGGCGGCACCGCCGGCTGGCTGGCGGCCGCGCTGCTGTCGAAGGCGCTGGGCCCGCAACTGGAAATCCGGCTGATCGAGTCCGCCGGGATCGGCACGGTCGGCGTGGGCGAGGCGACGATCCCCCAGATCCGCCATATCAATACGTTCCTCGGCATTGACGAGGACGAGATGCTTCGCTTCACCCACGGCACGTTCAAGCTGGGCGTGCAGCTCAATGGCTTCGGGCGGCCGGGCGATTCGTACCTGCACGCATTCGGCGACATCGGGCTGAAACCGGGGCTGATCCCGTTCCATCATTACTGGCTGCGCAGCCGCGGACGTCCGGGCGCGCAAACCCTTTGGGCGCATTCGTTGAATGCGACCGCCGCCGCGGCGAACCGTTTCGCGAAACTGGAAACGATTCCGAACAATCCGATTGGCGGCATCCGCTACGCCTATCATTTCGATGCGACGCGCTACGGCCAGTACCTGCGCGAACACATCACGCCCGGCACGGTGCGCCGCACCGACGGCAAGGTCGTGGATGTGAAGTTGTCCGCCGAGGACGGCTTCATCGAATCGCTGCGGCTGGACAGCGGCGAAGTCATTGCCGGGGACTTCTTCATTGATTGCTCCGGCTTCCGGGGATTGCTGATCGAAGGCGCGCTGGATACCGGCTACGAGAACTGGCAACACTGGCTGCCGTGCGATCGCGCGCTGGCGGTCGCGAGTGAACGCACCGGCGTGATGCGCCCGTACACGCAGGCGACCGCGCGCACCGCCGGCTGGCAATGGCGCATTCCGTTGCAGCATCGCACCGGCAACGGCCACGTCTATTGCAGCGGCTTCATCAGCGACGACGAAGCTGCCGCGCAATTGCTGGCGAACATCGAAGGCAAGCCGCTCGGCGATCCGCGCCCGCTGCGCTTCGTCACCGGCATGCGCAAGCTCGCATGGAACCGCAATTGCCTTGCGCTCGGACTGGCCGCCGGCTTCATGGAGCCGCTGGAATCCACCAGCATCCACCTGGTGCAGTCGGGCGTCAGCCGGTTCCTGGCGATGTTTCCGGACCGCTATTGCGATCCGCGCGTGGTCAACGAATACAACCGCCAGACCCGCTTCGAATACGAGCGCGTGCGCGATTTCCTGATCCTGCATTACAAAGCCACCGAGCGCGAGGACACGCCGTTCTGGCAGCAGTGCGCGCACATGGATGTTCCGCAGGAGCTGGCGCGCCGGATCGCACTGTTCCGCCGCACCGGACTGATCTTCCGCGAAGCCGACGAGCTGTTCACCGAAACGGCCTGGCTCCAGGTGATGCTGGGTCAGCGCATCGAGCCCATGCAATACCACCCGCTCGCCGACGAACTGGATGGCGCGCAACTGGAGGGTTTCCTGTCCGACGTCCGCACCTTGATCGCCCGCGCGATGCGCACGCTGCCGACGCACGAGGAATTCGTCAGGCGCAGTTTTGGAACGCCGGTCGCCGCCGATGTCTGCTGATTTGCGTTTGCGTTATCGCAGGAGTTCGCCATGAAACACCATGCCCGCCTTGCGCTTTTCGCCGTGTCCGCCCTGCTGTGCGCCGTGGCCTCGGCCGCGACACCGGCGAGTCCCCGCTCTCGCGGGCCTTCGGACGTGTACTACGAAATCTTCGTGCGCAGTTGGTACGACACCAACGGCGACGGCATCGGCGATCTCAACGGCATTACCGCGAAACTCGATTACCTGAAAGCACTCGGCGTGGACGGCATCTGGCTGATGCCGATCAATCCCTCGCCGAGTTACCACGGCTACGACATCACCGATTACTACGCGATCAATCCGCAGTACGGGACGATGGCGGATTTCGAGCGGCTGCTGCGCGAGGCGCACAAGCGCGGCATCAAGATCGTGATGGACATGGTGATGAACCACAGCAGCGACCGCTCGCCGTGGTTCAAGGCCGCGCAGGATCCGCACAGCAAGTACCACGACTGGTACACCTGGGCCGCGTCCGACACCGATCCCAAGGCGATCAGCGCGACCGGCGGACAGGCCTGGCACACCGCCCCGAACGGGAAAGACTATCTCGGCATCTTCACCTCCGAGATGCCCGACCTCAATTACGACGACCCCGCGGTGCGCGCGGAGATGATCAAGGTCGGCCGCTTCTGGCTGGACAAGGGCGTGGATGGCTTCCGGCTCGATGCCGCGCAGCACGTTTACCTCAATTTCGAAACCGACTGGGGCAGCGCTTCGGTGCTGCGGAAGAACCTCGCCTGGTGGAGCGCGTTCCACCAGGGCATCGATGCCGCGAACCCGCACGCCTGGGTGGTAGGCGAAGTGTGGCAGGACCATCCGGACGATCTCGCGCCCTGGATGGGCGCGCTGGACGCCGTGTTCAATTTCCCGTTGGCGAAACGATTGGTCGACAGCGCCGCGAGCGAGACCGACCGCGACATCGGCGCGACCCTGGAGCGCACGGATGCCGCTTATCGCGCTGCCGCGCACGGCCGTTTCGACGACGCGCCGCTGCTGTCCAACCACGACATGGAACGTGTGATGAGCGAGCTCGACGGCAACGCGGACCACATGCGCACCGCCGCCGCGATGCTGCTCACCTTGCCCGGTCATCCGTTCGTCTATTACGGCGAGGAACTCGGGATGCGCGGCGAGAAGCCCGACCCGCACCTGCGCGAACCGATGCGCTGGTACAGCGCCGGCAAAGGCCCGGGCGAAACGACGTGGGAAGGCTGGAGCGCAGGCGACGGTCCGGCGGTGTCGGTGCAGGTCGAGGACAAGGATCCCGGATCGCTGCTCAACTGGTATCGCATGTTGATCGGCTGGCGACGCGACGTCCCGGCCCTGCGCGATGGCGTATTGCACGACTGGCGCGACCACAACCTGCAGGTCGCGGCATGGGAACTGGACGATCCGCACGGCGACGTGCTGGTGTTGCACAACCTGTCGGGCAAGCCGCAGTCGCTTGATCCGCCGTCGCGCTTCCGGCATCTGCTGCGGCACAGCCGACCCGGCACGTCCATCGAAAACGGACGCGTGAAACTGCCCGCCTACGGCAGTGCGATCCTTCGATGATCGGTCAATCAGGGCGCGGCAACCCTGTCGTCGTTCCGGGGCCGCCCGCGCTGTTTGCGGGCGGAACCCGGAACCCAGCGGCTTTGTTTTCGACGGCAAGGTCGCCGGGTTCCGGATCGCCGCTGCGTGGCGTCGGAATGACGGAGAGATCCTGTTTTCTGGAGAGGGACAAATTCGATGATGGCAAAACTGCGCATGCGCGCACTGATGGCTTTGCTGCTGGCCGGCTTTGCCATGGCCGGCAACGCATCCGTCATGCCGGAGGTGCGCAGCGTCGGCGCGCAAGGTTTCGAGCTGACGCTGGGCAAGGAGGTCATCTCGCTGCAACTCATCGCGCCCGGCGTGCTGCGCGTGCATGAACTGCCGCGGGGGCGCGCTACGCCGGCCAGCTTGGTGATTGATCCGCAGCTCAACGCGGGCACCGGGTTCAAGCCGGACGTGAAACAGGACGCCGCTACGATCACGTTGCGCTCGGATCGGATGGTTGCTACCTGGAACAAACGCACCGGCGCACTGAGCGTGACCGATGCGCACGGTCATCCGTTGCTGCAACAGGCGGATCTCGCCGCGCTGGCGCGAGGCCGGATCGAACTGACCCACGCGAAAAGTGACGCGCTGTACGGCATCAGCGGCTTCGAGGCCAACAAGAGCGTCGCCGCGGGCCTGCTCCGCAGCGGCGCGCAGGTCGCGAAAGCCGGCAAGCAGGGCTGGGCCGGTGCGCCGCTCGTGTGGAGCACCGCCGGTTACGGCGTACTGGTGGATTGCGATGGCGCGAAATTCGATTTGGCCGATGGCCAGATCACGATCAGCGGCTATGCGCGACAGGATTCCGATTACTACCTGCTGGCCGGAACGCCGGAACAATTGTTCGCGGACGTGTCACGCATCAGCGGCCATGCATCGCTGTTTCCGAAGTGGTCGCTCGGCTTCATCAACAGCCAGTGGGGTCTGGACGAAGCGGAGTTCAAAAAAATCGTCGCGACCTATCGCACCAGGCACATCCCGCTGGATGCCTTCACTTTCGACTTCGACTGGAAGGACTGGGGCAAGGACTGGGGCGAGTTCCGCTGGAACCCGCAGAAATTCCCGGACGGCCCGACCGGCAAGCTGAAAGCGGAGATGGACAGGCTCGGCGTGCACATGACCGGCATCATGAAACCGCGCGTGCACCTGGACACGATCGAGGGCCGCTATGCGACCGCGCACGACCTCTGGCTGCCGGGCGAGAAAGCGACACCGGATTATTTCTCGCACAAGCCGGTCAAGGATCTGGATTTCGACAAGCCCGGCACGCGCACGTGGTTCTTCAACGACGCGCTGAAGCACAGTTTCGAGGCCGGCATCGTCGGCTGGTGGAACGACGAGGCCGACACCACCGACAGCAACACCCAGTTCCTCAACATGGAGCGCGCGATCTACGACGGCCAGCGCGCGATCTCGCCGCTGCGGGTGTGGTCCATCAATCGCGACTTCTGGCTGGGCGCGCAGCGCTACGCCTACGGCATGTGGTCCGGGGACATCGATACTGGCTTTGCGAGCATGGCCGACCAGCGCGCGCGCATGCTGAGCGCAATCAACGTGGGCGAGATGCAGTGGGGCATGGATGGCGGCGGCTTCAACGGCCACCCGTCGGATGAGAACTACGCGCGCTGGATCGAGTTCGGCGCGTTCACGCCGATCTTCCGCGTGCACGGCACCTTCGGCGAGAAGCGCCAGCCCTGGGTGTACGGCCCCGTCGCCGAAGCCGCCGCGACCAGGGCGATCCGCCTGCGCTATTCATTGCTGCCGTACATGTATGCGTACCAGCATCAGGATCAAGCGCAAGGGATCGGACTGGTTCGCCCGCTCGCGTTCGAGTGGCCACGCGATCCGAACGTGCGCAACGACGTGGATGCGTGGTTGTTCGGCGAATGGCTGCTGGTGTCGCCGGTGGTCGAGCAAGGCCAGACGATCAAGCAGATCTATCTGCCCGCCGGCACCTGGACCGACTGGTTCACCGGCAAGGTGTACGCAGGCGGGCAGACGATTGCCTATCCGGTGGATGCGAAGCGCTGGGACGACATCCCGCTGTTCATCCGCGACGGCGCGATCATCCCGACGCAGCAGGTGATGGACTACGTCGGCGAGCATCCGGTCACGACCGTGACGATCGAAGTGTTTCCTTCCGCGCAGGTCACGTATTTCGACTATTACGACGACGACGGCACCACGTACGACTACGCGAAGGGCGCGTATGACCTTCAGTCGTTGTCCGTGCGGAAGCAGGGCAATGCGGTGGATTTCCAATTGGGCGCGCCGGCGGGGACGTACAAACCGGCACTGCGCCATTACCTGCTCGCGATCCACGGCGGCGCGTCGAAAGGCGTGCGCGTGAATGGCAAACCGTTAGCCGCTTCGCCCTCGCTCGATGTGCTGAAGCAGACCGGCGCGCCAGGCTGGGCCGGCGGACACGACCGCTATGGCGCGGTCACCTGGGTGAAGCTGGATGCCGGCCACGCCGCCGACGTGCGCATCGGGACGAAGTCGCCATGATCGCCTTCGCCGCCGTCGCACTGGCAGCCAGCGTTGCGACGCAGGCGCCGCGCTGGCACGACCACCTGGAGTGGCGCGGACAAGTCGCCAGCATGACTGCACAATCCGGCGGCGGTTTCCTGCTGCACGGCGCGCACGGCGAGCGTTCGATTCCGGTGCAGCCACTGCGCGTGCAGACCGCGAGCACCTTGTTCGATGGTCTGTACGCGATGGCGCAGGACGACCTGCGCCAGGATTCGGTCACGTCCATCAAGGATGATGCGTTCGACCACGGCCAGCCGATGCCCTGCATCTGCTTCGAGACCGGCGCGAAGTGGCATTACGTGTGGACGCGCGACCTGTCCTACTCGGTGGACCTCGGTCTGTGGCGTTACGACGCCGCGCGCTCGCGCAACGGGCTGCTGTTCAAGCTCTCCGGCGTGCGCGTGCCCGACGCGCCGCAGGGCCCGTTCGTGATGCAGGACACCGGCTCCGGCGGAAGCTGGCCGATCAGCACCGATCGCGTGGTGTGGTTCCTCGCCGCGCGCCATCTGCTCGGCGACAAGCCGTTTGCCGACACGACGTGGCAGGCGCTGACCGCCACGCTGGCGCAGGATCGGCAATACGTCTTCGACACCGCGATGAATTTGTATCGCGGCGAGACTTCATTCCTCGACTGGCGTGAGCAGAGCTATCCGGCGTGGACCGCGAACGATGTCGTACCGATCGCGCAGTCGTTCGCGCTGTCCACCAACGTGCTGCATTACGACGCGCTGCAACTCGCCGCGACCATGGCCGCGCAGCGCCACGATGCGCGCGCCGCGGACTACGCTGCCGAAGCGCGAGCGCTGAAGGATGCGATCAACGCGCGCTTCTGGCGCAGTGATCGCGGGATGTACATGAGCTACATCGGCGGCGATGGCGCGTCGTACGAGGCCTACGACCTGCTCGGTCTCGCGCTGGCGATCAACAGCGGGGTGGCCGATGGCGCGCGTGCACGCCAGTCGCTGTCCAACTATCCGGCGTGGCCGGCGGGCAGTCCGGTGATCTGGCCCGAACGCGCCGATCAACCGATCTACCACAACCGCGCGATCTGGCCGTTCGTCAGCATGTACGTGTTGCGTGCCGCGCGCACGCTCGACGATCCCGCGCACATTGCTTTCGAGATCGAATCGCTGATGCGCGGCGCCGCGCTGGCCGGTTCCAATATGGAGAACTACGAACTCGCCACGCAGGCGACGCACGTGGACGAGGGCAAGCTCAGCGGCCCGGTGGTGGATTCGCCGCGGCAGTTGTGGTCGGTCGCCGGTTATCTCGACATGGTCAGCGAGGGCGTGTTCGGCCTGACCGACGACGGCCGCATCGAACCGGAACTGCCGGCCTCGCTGGTGCCGATGCTGTTCGGCAATAAAAAGGAAATCAGCCTGCAACTGCCTGATCGGCGCATCGCCCTGCGGCGCCCGGAAAAGCTGGACGGCAACCTGCTGGTGGCCGATCGCGTCACGCATCACGGAGAGGACACGACCGTGCTGCTGAAGGCGATCAAGGTACCCACGCTGCCGCTGCGAGAAGACGCGCCGCTGTACGCGCCGGTGGCACCGGCGGAGCCGGATGTGCATCGCGACGGCGCGAACTGGATCGTGCGTGCGCCCGATGCCGGCGTGCTTTATGTCAACGGCAAGCGCGTGGGTGGCATCCAGGGCACGAAGGCCGTGCCGGTGGCGCATGCCTTGCAATGCTTCAGCGTCACCGCCGTGGATGCCGATGGAATCGAATCTTTGCAGAGCCCGCAGCAGTGCGAAGGCCCCTTCTCGAAAGTTGACGGCGCATGGCCGCGCGCCTGGACGGCGCCGGTGAGTGGCCGTTACCAGGTTGCGCTGGACTATCGCAACGACCACGGACCCATCAATACCGGCATCACCGCCGCGGTGAAGCAACTGGCGATTCGCTGCGTGAGCAGTGCGCCACAAATCGTGCCGGTCGTGATGCCGCATAGTGCCGGCCTGCAGCGTTCCATCGCCGCAACGTTCACCGCCAACGCGGGCGCGCGCTGCACGTTCGAACTCGGGCAGGGCTTCAACATGAGTTTCCTCGCGCACAACGCGCATTACACCGGCGGCGCCGGCGGCAGCAGCGGTCCGTTGAACGAGGCCGATGTCGGCCCGCTGTGGATCGTTCCGCTGGCCGCGCAAGGTGACCAACGATGAGCCGCAAGCCCGTGCTGTCGTTCTGGCAAATCTGGAACATGTGCTTCGGGTTCCTGGGGATCCAGTTCGGCTTCGCGCTGCAGAACGCCAACGTCAGCCGCATTTTCCAGACGCTCGGCGCCAGCGTGGGCGACATCCCCGCGCTATGGATCGCGGCGCCGCTCACTGGGCTGATCGTGCAGCCGCTGATCGGCCATTTCTCCGACCGCACCTGGGGCCGATTGGGTCGGCGTCGTCCGTACTTTCTTGCGGGCGCGCTGCTGGCCACGCTGGCCTTGCTGTGGATGCCCAACTCCTCGGCGCTGTGGATCGCGGCGGGTTTGCTGTGGATCATGGATGCGTCGTTCAACGTGGCGATGGAACCGTTCCGCGCCTTCGTCGGTGACCAGTTGCCGGCCCGGCAGCGTCCGCTCGGCTACGCAATGCAGAGTTTCTTCATCGGCGTCGGCGCGGTGATCGCATCCTTGCTGCCGTGGCTGCTGGCGAAGTGGGGGGTGTCCAATACCGCGCCGGCGGGCGCGATTCCCGCCACGGTGAAATATGCGTTCTACTTCGGCGGTGCGGTGCTGTTCGGCTCCGTGCTGTGGACGATCATAAGCACGCGCGAATATCCGCCGGAGACGCTGCTCGCGTTCGAGGAAGCCGCCGGTGAAACGGGCGCGCCCGAGGTGGAACGCGGCCACGCGCGTCGCAAGGGCATCGTGTGGCTGCTCGCGGGCCTCTTCGGCGCCGTGCTGATCCGCATCTATGCACTCGACCATGATCTCTATCTGCTCGCCGCGGGCCTGATCGCGTGGGGGCTGTCGCTGCTGTGGATGTCGCGCGCGAGGAAGGGGCGCGGCACGCTCGCGCAGGTGCTGGACGACCTGCACGCGATGCCGACCGCGATGAGGCGGCTCGCCTGGGTGCAGTTCTTCTCGTGGTTCGCACTGTTCGCGATGTGGATCTACACCACGCCGGCCGTGACCGCCGTGCAATTCGGCAGCAGCGATCCGCAATCGGCCGCCTACAACGCGGGCGCGAACTGGGTCGGCGTGCTGTTCGCCGCCTACAACGGCTTCGCCGCGCTGGCCGCGATCGTGATCCCGCTGATGGCGCGGCGCTTCGGCCTGCGCGTGAGCCATCTCGTCAACGTCGCGCTCGGCGGCGCCGGGCTGATCTCGTTCCTGTTCATCCGCGATCCGCACTGGCTGCTGCTGTCCATGGTTGGCGTGGGCTTCGCATGGGCATCCATCCTGTCGCTGCCCTACGCGTTGCTGTCGGACAGCCTGCCCGCCGCGAAGATGGGCGTGTACATGGGCATCTTCAATTTCTTCATCGTGATCCCGCAGTTGCTGGCGGCGAGCGTGCTCGGCGTGCTGCTGAAAGTCGGTTTCCACGACCGGCCGATTTATGCGCTGGCGATCGGCGGCGTCAGCCTGATCGTCGCGGGACTTTGCACGCTGCGGGTGCGCGAACCGGGAGCGCGGACCGTGCCCGCCGGCGAAGCCGCATGAGTTCCCGCCAGAGAAAATTTTTCGCGCTGCTCCTGGGCATCGCGCCGGTCGTCGCGATGGCTGCCGGGCCGGGGGGTGATCGCTGCACGCCCACCATGGCAACGCTGAAACTGGATTCACCGGCGTCCGTGGAACGCATCACGGTGGATGTTTATCTGCCCGGCGATTACGCGCGATCCGGTCGCGAGCGTTACCCGGTGCTGTATGCCAACGACGGGCAGGACATGCAGGCCGTCGAGCTTGTGCCGACGCTCGCGGAACTGTGCCGGAAACACGCGATCCGCGAACCGATCGTGGTCGCCGTGCACATGCTGCGCGATCGCGCCAGCGGCTACGGGCTGTCAAATCGTGCAGCCCACCGCAGCCTCGTCGGCGGTTCAAAGATCGGCCCGATCGGCTCACGCGCCTACGACTATTCGCGATGGTTCGCGAGGCAACTGGTGCCGTACATCGATGCGCATTACCGCACCGAGCGCAGCGCCCGCGCGCGCAGCGTGCTGGGCTGGTCATTGGGTGCGCTGAATGCGTTCAATCTCGGCTGGGAATATCCCAAAGTGTTCGGCAGGGTCGGCGCGTTCTCGCCGTCGTTCTGGCTCGCCGCCGATCGCGACAGCGACGAAGCGGCCCAGCGCACCCGATTGGCGCAACGCATGGTGGATAGCGGGCCGAAGCGGAACGGCTTGCGCTTCTGGTTCGCGGCCGGAACCGCCGAGGAAACCAACGATCGCGACCACGATGGCGTGATCGACGTGATTGACGATCTCGACGATCTGGTCAACGGCTATCGCGCGCCCGACGGCTTCCACGAGCGCGGGCTTCGCCAGCTCGGCTACACGGTGAACATGGACGATGCCGCGCATCCGCGAACCACCGCCGACGTGTCCGTCTATCTGCTGCCGCAGGGGCAGCACAAACAGGCTTCGTGGGCGAAGATGCTGCCCCCGTTCCTGCGCTGGGATTACGGCACGCGCGCGATGCGGGGTGCCAGGGCTTCACTGGCGCCGGACTGACGGGGAAGTGGTGGGCGCAACAGGGATCGAACCTGTGACCCCTACCATGTCAAGGTAGGGTATACGGACTTTGCGGGACGTTGATGGACGAAAAACCAATTAGTTACGTCCTTGCACGTCCATTGCAATCCGCCTAGGTTTTCCGTACTCTTTCCGTACCGGCGGAATATGGCCGAGGGGAGAGCGCAATGGACCTGTCCACTGTACGCAACCGCGACCGCCTGAAGGCGCGCCGGGAGCCCTACTGGCACAAGCTGGCGAACGGGCAGTTTCTGGGCTTCCGGCCATCCAAGGCGGGCGGCAATGGCACCTGGATTGCGCGTGCCTATGACGCCGCAACTTGGCGCAACCGCTACCACGCTCTGGGCGACTTCGGCGAGCTTCCGCCGAGCGAGCGATTCGGCGCGGCGAAGAAAGAGGCGCAGGCGTGGCTAGATCACGTCACCAGCGGCGGCGCGCACAAACCCCTCACCGTGAAGCAGGTTTGCGAGCAGTACGCGCAGACGCGCCCGGACGCAGCCGCACGCTTTGCTCGCTATGTCTACCACGATCCGATTGCCCGTATCCCGCTGCACAAGCTGACGCGCGCGCAGGTGAAGGCATGGCGGGAGCGGCTGGAGAACAAGCCCGCGCTGGTCACCCGTCGGAAATCCGGCAAGCCGGTCACGCGCGAGCGCACGGCCAACACCGTCAACCGGGACATGGTGGCATTCCGAGCCGCCTTGAACGCCGCCCTGCAGGATGGCCATGCGCAGAACGCGCTGGCGTGGAAAGAGGCGCTAAAGCCGGCCAAGGCCGAAGGCCGGCGCAATCTGTACCTTGATCGCGACCAGCGCCGCACGCTGTTGGAACACCTGCCCGACGATGCTGCCGCTTTCGCGCGCGGGCTGTGCCTGCTGCCACTGCGTCCGGGTGCGCTTGCTGCCTTGCGTGTCGGCGACTTCGACGCGCGCCGGAGTGAGCTTTCGATTGAACGCGACAAGGCAGGCGAGGGTAGGCGCATCTTGCTGCCGGCGAACATCGTCGCGCTGCTGAAAGAGCAGGCCCGCCGCAAGCTGCCCGCCGCGCCCCTGTTCGCGCAAGCTGACGGCAGGCCATGGAACAAGGATGCATGGAAAGGCCCGATCAAGGATGCGGTCAAGGCCGCCGGGCTCCCGCCATCCGCGACCGCCTACACATTGCGGCATTCCACGATCACGGACTTGGTAACGAGCGGACTGGACCTGTTCACCGTGGCGCAGGTGAGCGGCACTAGTGTCGCAATGATTGAAAAACACTATGGGCACCTGCAGCGCCATCGCGCGGCGGAAGCACTGGCCGGCCTGGCGCTTTGAAAGAGGTTGTAGAGATGAACGCGAAAGAGATCGCCGTTACTTACGACGTTTGGACGTCCGTGCTGATTGCGTTGGAGCAGTGCCTGGAGCACATGGCCGAAGGGAAGTCGCTGGATCCCACACAGCAGGTGAGGATGCGGGAATACGCGCAGCGGGCCCTAAGAGCTGCGCGACCGCACAAGGTCACTCACTGAGTTCAAGCGGCTCCCGACGTGGGCTAGCACGTCGGAAGCCTTCCACAACCACGACTGATAGGAGTCGAGATCATGGCAGCGTCGAAGTGTACAAAACTCCGTAATGGGCTTGTCGCAGTGGAGCCGGACCATCCAAGCGCGCGCCAGGCCGAACAGGCTGAGTTGATCAACAAACCAGGTGCATGTCGATGAACGACATGACTACCGAAATCTTCGTGCGCCGGATCCTCGCGCTCGGCGGCTGGGCTGTTGAGCAGAATGCTCCGAGCGACCATCAAGAGTCGCTCGTACCAACTCTCGCTACTTCACTCCCGCCGGCAACTGCTTCTCCTCGCCCAGCGGTTCCCTACCTGCGGCTTGTATGGTCCAGGCCAGACGCGCCATGAACGCCAAAGTCATCAGACTCTCAGATCGGTCATCAGATCGAGCCGCACTTCGGGATGGCAGCAGCTCGCAGACTTCCCGCGAATCGGCGCGCGTATTGAGCTTTCCGCTCCCAAGGAAGGAAGCACTGCCGCCTTATGTGCGGCTGATTCACGAATGGCTAGCCCAGCCGAATGTAGAGCTTCGCGGCTGGCGCTTGCATGTTCGCGCGGCACTAGATTGCGTTAAGTAACCGATCACGTCACGGCTAGGCGGGCCAGCCGAACGCGCGGACTCTCACCGCGTTGCCGTGGTGTCCTTCCTGAGAGCGGGGAGCGCCGCGATGCCACGTCGCGATAAAGCAATTGCTCAGCAGCTTCAAGAAATGCGAGCGAACTTCGCCGCCGGGAAGCGGGATGAGTTCTTGCGCGCGATCATCCTTTGCCTCTCCTTCGACCAGCCCCTGCCGACGTGGGCGTCCGATCATCTGCTTTCGGGAGCTCTCATGTACACACAGGCGCGAGCGCGAACCCTGGACGAAGCTCTGGGATTGAAGCGCGCGAAAAGCTGGCGACTTGCCAGCTCGCCTAAACAGCAACGATTCCGCAACCTTGCGGTGGCCGCCTTCGTCATGGTGCGCGCGCTGGTCGATCACGGTCTGAAAGTCGAAGTGGCGATTGAAGAGGTGGCATCCAAGCTTGATCTCTCGGAAGCAACCGTGAAGCGCTCCTACTACGACCGCAGCTTGCGCAAGTCGCTGGGCTATTCTCAGAGTTCTAGGAAATCTGAGCCTGACGGCTGATCGCGAGATCGGCAGCATCGCCTCTCGAAGTCCACATGTCTTGCATGGACTACAGAGGACCCAAGCGATGCAACACGCACTTCCCGTTTCGCCCCCCGCAGATTTTCAACCGCTCGTTGACGCGTGCCGCGCGTGCGGCATTTCCCGCTCGGTAGCGTTCGAACTCGCCGCCGCCGGCAAGCTGGAGACATTCGCGATCGGCCGCCGCCGTTACGTAAAACTCGACTCGCTGCGCACGCTCCCCGAGCGGCTCGCCAGTGAGCAAGGCGGCAACGCATGAACGCCTACGCCTCCAAGCGCACGGGCGATGGCCTGGTGGAGGTCGTCGTTGCTCGCGGTCGCAGCATCGTAGATATCGACGGCAAGCAGGTTCCCGCTGGGCAGACGGCACGAATCCCACGCGAAGAGCTGCCGAGCATAATCGCGGCTGGATTTGTGTGCGACCCCGCCGATCCGGCTACTGAGGAGACGACCCGGCAATCCGCCGAAGCGGCGCGAATTGCGGCCAACCTCGGCCGGCTCGCAGGGCAGCACTTAAGCGCTATCGCGTTCGGCCTGCGGCCCAACCAAGACGGAGGGTTGCTGCGAGCGCGCCAGTTCCTCGCCGCGATCGAAGACCTGCGCAAGCAGGGCGAACAGCTGGTCGCGACGCTGACGCCGGCGAGCGAGCGGTAATGACCTCGGCCGAGCAAAACGCCATTCGCGCGGAGATAGCTTCGCTCACCGCACGCGCGGAAGCTGCAGAGCGGCGTGCACAGCGAGTCGAAGCGGAGCGCGACCAACTGCGTGCCCTCCTCGCGCGCGCACGGACCAGCCTGGCTGAGTCGACCGGCCTCGCGGAGGCCGCATGAGCTCCGGCGCCTACACAAAGCTGTTCGCGTCAATCACCGAAAGCACGGTATGGGGCGAACCGTACCACGTGCGAATCGTGTGGATCACATTGCTCGCGATGGCAGATGCCCGCGGCAACGTGTTCGGCAGCATTCCCGGCGTGGCACGTCGCGCAAACGTCAGCGTCGAGGAAGCCGAGAGCGCTCTGGAAGCGTTCCTGGCACCCGATCGGTATAGCAGGACGCCTGACCAGGAGGGTCGTCGCATTGAACCCATTGACGGCGGTTGGCGGCTGATCAATCACGCGAAATACCGGGCCATGCGGAGCGCTGAAGAGAGGCGGGAATACTTCCGCGAGCAAAAGGCTCAGAAGCGAGCGGAGGCCCGCGAATCCGGCGCAGTTGTCCACGAATGTCCACAGTGTCCACCAGATTCCACCGAAGTCACCCCACCAACACCAGCACCAACACCAGAAAGATCAAAAGAAAGCTCCCTACGGGAGCTGGTCGAAACTCGCGATGCGAGTTCCGCCCCGCCGCGGCGATTGGCCGATGCGTTGACCGAACAGCCGCCCACGAATGCGGAGAACGGGGCAACGGATGCTGCCCCGCGCAATGCGCGCTGCCCCGTGGATGAAATCGTGGCGCTGTACCACGAGCTACTGCCCATGCTGCCGAAGTGCCAGAAGCTCACCAAGGCACGAAGAGGGCACATCCAGCAACGCTGGCGCGAAGACATGGAGACGCTGGACGACTGGCGCCTCTACTTCGAGGACGTGCGCCGCGCGCCATTCCTGATCGGCCAGTCCCCGGGTACAAACGGCCGCCCTCCCTTCCGGGCAGACCTTCATTGGCTTTGCCTGCCCGAGAATTTCGCGAAGGTGTACGAGCGAAAGTATCACCAGGCGAGTAGCGGCAACTGGGAGCAAAGGAGCGGGGAAAGCCTTGCGGACCGAGCCGCCAGGCGTGCGCGCGACATCTTCGGCAGAAACCACGAGAGCCAAGGGGGAGCGCTCCAATGATGATCACGAGAGCTCATCCGCTCGCCATGTTCCTAGGGCTGCCTGGCCGCCTCACCCGGCGGCTGCCTCAGGAGAAAAAGACGAAGACCGCGGCACCAGCCGCCAAGGTGAAGACGATGAAGCACAACAAGCACGCGCGCGAGATCGAGCGGCGCGTTCTCGCCAACATGGATCGGGAAGATAGCGCTCAGCACACGTCGTTCTTGCACCTTCTGCGCGACTCGCGCCGAGACAACCGGGCCAAGGTCTCAAAACCAGTCAAACCGATCGCGAGCGCGCCGGTGCCGCCAAGCGAGAGCAAGCCGCCGCCGACCGCGGCCGCCCGAAAAATGATCGCACTGAGCGCAGAACTCAGTGGCGAAACCATGCAGGAAGCGGACATCCAAGTACGGATGCGCCAAGACCAGGATCGGGCGATCGGCTTCACGCCGGAAGTCCGGGCCATTGTTGATCGAGCACAGAAAAACAAGAGGAGAACGCAGTAATGAAATCCCCCCCAATGCCGAAGCAGATCCACGAATTCACCGCGGCCATCCAGGCCAAGCAGTCAAAGATCGAGCAATGCCGCGCTGACATTGAACGCGCCGGCGCCGCGGCAAGAGAGGCCGAACGATTGGAGAGTGAAATCTCCGCCTTGAGTGACAAGCGTGCGTTGATCAAGGCTTCCGCCTTTATCGCGGGTACGAAGGCGGATCATGCCGAAATCGATCGGCAAGAGGCGGAGCTCGAGAAGGCCAGCCGCAAGGCGCGAGAGGACGGCAAAGCCGGTGCACTGGCCATCGTGATGCTCAATGAGTCGATCGCTGCGATCGAGTCCGAAATCGGTGATCTCACCGAGCAGCGCAAGGCAGCGGCTCAGAAATGGCTGGACCAGCGATCCGAGGCCGCCATTGATCGCTACATCGGAGCGCTGCAAGACCTCGGCCCCATCCTCGCCGAAGCGGTGGCCGCTGACATGGTTCGCAGGCGATTGGCCGGTGATTACTGGCCGGGGCTCGCGGGATTCTTCAAGGACCATTCCTGGAATTTGCCGATCCCCTACGAGAAGCAGGTCCAGGTTCCTGGCCGTGAGGAAGGCGTTCGCCGGACTCCCATTGAATGGACATATCGCAAGTCCCTGCTCGGAGACGCCGAGTGTGGCCAAATCTCCAACGAGCTCAAAGAAGCCGGGGTGCTGACATGAGCGCGCAAACATCCCCTGCCGCGATTGCTGCACCGGAACAGATATTCGGCGTGACCGCGAACATCGTCGCCAAGCGTAGCGCGATCGAAAAGCATCGCGCCGACATAGCGCTCGCGAGAACCGCAATCGATGAGGCGAGGCGGCTAGAAGGTGAAATTGGAGCTTGCAGCCGCAAGCGCGTTGAACAGAAAGCGATGGCCTTCGTCGAGGGCACGATCGCCGACGTTTCCGAGCTGGATCGGCAGCAGGAGGGGCTCGAACGCGCAAGCCGGCAAGCGCGCGAAGATGGGGCAGCTGCGAGGCTGGCTGTTGCTCTGCTGGAAAGAAAAGTCGCGGAGACCGAAGCCGTCGTCGCCGAGCTGATGCAGCAGCGTAAGGTCATGGCCGTGGAATGGCTGGGGCAGCGCATCGAAATAGCGCTGGATGCCTACCTGGAGGCGCTGCGCGCGCTCGGGCCGATTCTCGCCAAAGTGGTAGCGCTTGATTTGGCGCGCACCTGCATAGAAGGCGAATGCAAAATTGCGGGACTCGCACGATATCTGCTCACATTCCCGCGGAACGTACCCATCCCATTCGAACGGCAGATCTCCGTTCCGGGGCGTCCTGGTGTGCGGACAACTCCCATCGAATGGATGGGAATGCGCAAGGCGGATTTTTTCAAACAGGAATTTGCGCAGGTCATGGCTCAGCTCGCAGATGCGGGATTATCGACATGAACAACGCGCTGATTTCGAACGATGATCTGATTCTTACTGTAGGTGGCCAAGCCATTTCAGGCTGGACGGATATCCGCGTCACGCGCGGAATCGAGCGCCTACCGTCCGACTTCAGCATCAGCATGACGGAGCGATACCCTGGCGAGCTGGACAAGGTGATCGTGGCGCCAGGTGCGGTGTGCACGGTGCACCTGGGCTCGGACCTGGTCATTACGGGGTACGTGGACCGGTTCATCCCCAGCATCAGTGATAGCGAACACAGCATCCAGGTGGTGGGCCGCTCCAAGTGCAGCGACCTGGTGGATTGTGCGGCGGAATGGCCAGGCGGGCAGATCAACGGATCATCCGCGCTCGGGATCGCGCAGAAGCTGGCGCAGGTGTACGGCATCACCGTCACCTCCAAGGTGGCGAACCTGCCGACGATCCCGCAGTTCAACCTAATGCTGGGGGAATCCGCGTTCGAAGTGATAGAGCGCATCAGCCGCTATTCCGCGTTGCTGGCCTACGACCTTCCGGATGGCAACCTGGTGCTGGCGCAGGTTGGCACCGGCAAGGCCGCAAGCGGCTTCGTGGAGGGGCAAAACGTGCAGGCGGCTTCCGTCGAATACTCGATGGACCAGCGCTACAGCACGTACAAGGCTTTCATCCAGTCGGTAGATACCTTCACCGATCTCGGCGACGACGGCAACCAGCTCGCCAGCATCCCGGATCCGAACTGCACGCGACATCGCGAGCTGGTGATCATTGCTGAGTCGAGCGGCGCCGGTACGACGATTGCCTATAAGCGGGCACTGTGGGAGTGCGCGCGCCGTGCGGGTCGCTCCAAGCGCGTGCGGGTGACGGTGGACAGCTGGCGCGATTCCGCCGGTGCGCTGTGGCAACCCAACACACTCGCGCCGGTGCAGTTGCCGAGCCTGAAGATGAACCAGGGCGGCTTGTGCATCGGCGAGGTGAGCTACACGCGAGACGGAAACCGCGGCACGGTGGCCGAATTGACGCTGATGCCAGCTGAGGCGTTCAGGCCGGAACCGATCCTGCTGCAGCCGGTATTCGGTGACGTTCCTGTTGGGGCGAAGGAAATCTTCGGATTCGGCGTGGGTGGCACGTGACGCCCCGATCCTCAGGCTAAACGGGTCCTTCCGGGGCACCTATGCAATGCGGGCATTGCGCGCCGCGAATGGTCACCAGCTATGCGATCCAAAACCGGGTAACAGTCGGTGTGTTACCCAAGGAGATTGATTGATGACGCTCGTTACCCAAGCCGTCTTTTCGCGAATGTGCCGCACCAGCCGGAAGACGGTCACCAAGTGGAAACAAGAAGATCGATTGGTGATGAAGGACCAGCTGATCGACGTGGAGGCTACGACCGAGAGGATGGCGCAGACATCGCGGCGCGGCTCCCCGATCGTGCTGACTCCGGAAGAAGCCGCGCGACCATTCGCCGGCGAGCGGGCAGCCACCGGGAGTGTTCCACGTGTGGTAACTCGTACCCGGGCCAGCAAACCGGTTTCGATGCTGTGCACCGACATCGTCGCCGAGCTCGAGGAGTTGGATTGGGGTCAATCATTCGACTGGACCCCCGCGGCGCAGGCCGAGCGAGTACGCAAAGCTGCGGAGTGCATCGGCTGGCAGGCGGTTGAAACCGATCTGCGGGATGACGGCCACTGGGGCGGGTTCCAGCTCCGGAACCCGGCACTCAATGGGCCAAACGGACTTACTGAAGACACCATTGTCGCTGGGTTCGGCTTTGAGCTGACCCCGGACGATGTGCTTCGCGAGATCCGCTATCAAGTCGAGCCGATTGATGATGATGACCGGGAAACGGTGCGTCCCGACTTGCTCCCGCTGCTCGCCCACCCATGGCGCGCCAACGAGAGACCAGATTGAAATGGCGGGCACCCGCGATTGGGCGCCGCGCGTACGCCATGAGAGCGCGTTTTCAGAAAATCCATGGCAGCAGGGGCGGCGTCCTGGAAGGTTCCTCGTCCGGACACAGCACTGGGCGCTCTCTCCGCGCCGTGACCCTGCCGGAGCCCTGCGGTCATCCTCACCGCGGGGTTTCGTTTTTTGAACTCTCGCGTGCGACCAATAGCTCGGATGGCCGCCCCTCTGACGCGACGATGAGTTCCCATCTAGTGAACACGTGTGACGGCCGCTCCACGCCATGCTCCGAAAAGTCCTTCAAAGAAATTGCGATGAGTTCTTCTTCCTCTCGGCCGTGAGGCTGCCTAACGGCAACGATAATTTGCGGCCCCTCAGCGATTACAAGCTGGCCTCGTTCCAAGGCATTTGTCCTCAGCAGGCTCGACGGGTCAACGCGAAGTTTCAGCACTTCCTTTCGAAGGGGCAATAGCACGCATCTCACCCGCGCTGGGCGGCCTTGGGCTGAGGCGTTGCCCTCGAAGGTAAAGGGATTTTGGCCGGTGAGCAGAACCCACCAACAAACGCCCTGTTCCGTCTGGGTCACCAATCCGATGTTGCGCCCAGTGCTGTCGTCCTTCGCAAAGAAGTCGCCAGGCCTGAGCTCCGCGACTTCTGTGACCCGCAGACTCCCCATTTCAAAAGTGATCACGAGCCTCTCCTAGTGAGTTGGCCGCCCATTATCGCGAGCACGAGCATCAATTCCGCGCGGACCTGATCATCGCGGGACGCAGTGTCGCAACTTTGGGATGATTCGGCGTTGCTACAAGCCGTGCCTTCGCTAGGATCGGGCATCGAAAGAAATGCTCAGCAACGACAAGCGAGGAAGCCATGGCAAACGTATATGTAGAACCTCAACCTCCAGGTCGCCCCGAAGGCGCGCCAATTTCTCATTACGTCCTCGAATACGCCCACGGCGCCCGTGTTACGGACATCAATTATCCCGTTCAGTCCCTAGCTGTAGCTGACGCAAAAAGGTTGGGGCATCGTCCATTGGTTGCCCGGGTCCGAAACACGAACAAGGGCAATCCCGACCACTGGCGCGAGGCCTAGCTGATCAGCGCCAGAATTGTCCGCAGTTCAACGCCAAGGCAGTTGGCGAGCGGTGCCGCTAGATCAAAGCTGAGGTTCAGGGGGGGATTATGGGGCGCCGAAGGGGAATTCCTGGGCTGTCGTTCTCATGGAAACGAGCTATCGGCATTTCAAGCGCGAAAGCCAGACTATCGCGTCAAATTGGGATTCCACTCACTCGGTCAGGGCGTCAGCGGAAAATGGGGCGGGCGATGGGCTGCTGCGTTCCTACAGTTTTCATTCTCGCGGGTGGCATCGCGGCAACGGTAGGCATGGCCAAATTTGTGACCTCACTCCTCTGCGGCTAGGTCACTCATCCGCAGGAATTGCGAAGAAATGCAAACATACACCGGTCGATCTTGACCGAGGCCGATCAACGCGCAACGATCCGCTTGCGCATCGAGCGCCGCCCCGTCCGCGCTGCGACGGTTAGTTTCGAGAGAGTCATCCAGTTCGCACGCCTGCAAGCGTCCGAATCCGATGACTTTCGCGTGCGATGCACGCTATCGCTCCCGGCGCGCTGCCGGCTACCAAGGTTGCATCCGCAGCAGAAGCTGCACCCCCACGCCCGCGAGTGTCACGCTTCGCGGCAAGCGTGCCGGAACCCCCCGTTCCGGTCTTTCAAGTTGCTGCCTCCGCGCAATGCGGTCGCGGCTCGCCCGCCGGCGCAATGCCGGCCTGATCCGGGCGCCAAGAAAAACGGCTGAGTACGAAAGAGTGACGCCACGGAGCAATCGCTCTGGAATCGCACTGTAGGCCTCTCCTCGCCCACGCGAGCAAGTGACACAACGACGGGCCTTCGATGCGCCCGCAATTTCACGCATTTGGCCGCGAGCGCGGCCGATGAGTTGGTCTACGTGATCCATGTCCTTCCGTCAATCGACGGCCCCTCGCTCCCCACGAACGTGGGCCTTGTGCGCCTTGCTGGCGCTCAAGCGGAGGGTACGCACTCAACCCATTGCAGTGCGCGCGCAGGGACTGGATCCGCCCCGTAGACCGACTACGACAACACTTGGCCGCTTCGTGCGGCACCAAGGGCAAATCAACCGGCGCGCGCAAAACCGAACGGAGAGCACTTATGAGTATCAAAACCCATGCACTGAGTTCAGCGATCAAAGCGTCCCTCAAAGCTGCCGGCGCCTCTCTTACGCGGCGCGCACGTGTGAACACCGCGACCGCTTTCGTTTCGTTCCTCTTCGAGAGCAACTATCAGGTTCAATCGGTGGCCAGTCTCGGGGTTCGGCATGTCGCGCTTTTCATCGAGGCGCGTCGCGGGCGTGGGGATTCGCTTCGCACACTGCAGAACAAGGCCTCGCACATCAGGTGCTTGCTCCGGGCCGAGGGCCGTGCCGGCCTCGCGGATGATCCGCTGCTGACCAACAAGGCCCTCGGGATTGCCGGCGCCTCGAGGGGCGGTACAAACCGCGCCGTATCGCCCGAGGCAGATAGCCGAATCCTGCAGGCTGCGCAGCAGCTGCCGGACTATGCGCTCGCTGCGGTCCGTCTCCAGAGGACACTGGGGCTTCGCGTCCAGGAGGCGGTCCGATCCGGACCCAGCTTGGCGCGTTGGGTGGATGAATTGCTCGGTTGCCGAAGCATCCACGTCGTGGCTGGAACGAAGGGCGGCCGGAGGCGCGATGTCCAGCCATTCGATCGTGAGCAGGCGCTGGCGGCCGTCCGCTTTGCGATTGACGTGCTTCGACGCTGGAACCGCGAGGACTTGTTCCCGCAGCGCTCGCTCAAACAGGCCATCGCCTATTACCGGAACGTCTGGAATCGGTGCCTGAAGCCAGCTTCAGAGAGCGGCTGCACAAGCCACAGCTATCGGTACACGTTTACCCAGGATCGGATCCTGCAGTGTTTGGAGGCGGGGATGAGCAAGCGCGACGCATTGGCGAGCGTAGCGCTCGACCTTGGGCACGGAGATGGTCGCGGCCGGTACGTCCTGCACGTTTACGCGCAGGCGATTGCCCTACTGAAGCGGGCGTCCTGACAGCGGATCGCAAGCCGGCGACGGCGAGTCGCTAACACCTACCGCTGCAAAATGCCGGTTGAGCGGGCAAAACCTTGGGTTCGGACTTCGCCAGACCTGTCAGTGTTCATCTCAGTCAATGTTAGGCGGAGGATGCCCATGGAAGACACCAAGGATCCAAGCCCTAAGCTGCTTCGGCTCCGGTCGGTTACGCACCGTACCGGTCTGAGCAAGAGCACCATCTATGCCCTGATGAAATCAGGTGCCTTCCCGTTGCCCGTGCATCTGGGCAGGCGCCTTGTCAGGTGGGTTGCCACGGAAATCGACGCATGGATCATGGCTCGGGCTGCGCGGCGGGGTTAGATGTATGATCCGGCCAGATACCACGGCAGCTAAGGGGGGTGCCATGGCTCTCATCCAATGCCCGGACTGCGGGTCAAGCGTCAGCGACGCCGCGCCCGCCTGTCCGCAATGCGCCAGGCCTATTGCCGCCGCGGCGCCTATGTCCCGAACGGCTGCTCCTCCGCAGAAGAAGACCGGAGTCAGCGCGGGTTTCACGCTGCTGGTGCTCCTGGCGCTCGGCGCGTGGATTTACTATCAGGCGACGTCCTCTAGCGCATCGCCTGGTGCAGATCCCTCGCAAGCCTCTGCGCCAGCAGATCCGGGCGGCACGAGTCCGCAACCGGACGCCGCTCCGGCCGGGCCGTCCACGTTCGTCACCACGCCCGGCGATCTGTACCGGCAGTACGCGGCCAACGAAGTGGCGACCGATCAGAGCATAGGCGGCCGCATCGTCCAATTTACAGCGCCCGTGCAGGCGATCGACAAGGACTTCACCGACAGTGCCGTGCTGAAATTCTCGACCGGAGACGAATTCGGCGACTTGCAGGCGGTTCTCGACGATAGCGAGAAAAGT
>JBQCCR010000015.1:0-32155 GCA_051961995.1 Rhodanobacteraceae bacterium
GCAGCGTCGAATGAAAATGTAGGAGCGAGCGTGCTCGCGACGCGTCGCCTGCACGCAAGCTCCTACATCCGCTTCGAACTAAAGAGTCAGTATTCAAGATAGGTTCCAGTGGCCGCTCCCCAATCCAACAATCCGCTCGCCGCATTCGGCAAGCTCACCGAGTTGCGCCAACGGCTGCTGTTCGTGGTCGGCGCGCTGGTCGTGTTCCGTCTCGGCTCGTTCATTCCGGTTCCGGGCGTCAATCCGGAGGCGATGACGCGCATGGTCGAGCAGGGCGGCGGCCTGCTGAACATGTTCAACATGTTCTCGGGCGGCGCGCTGGAGCGCTTCTCGCTGTTCGCGCTGGGCGTGATTCCCTACATCTCGGCATCCATCGTGGTGCAGATGATGGGCTCGGTGGTGCCGAGCTGGCAGGCGCTGAAGAAGGAAGGCCAGGCCGGTCAGCGCATCCTCACCAAATACACGCGCTGGGGCACGGTGGGCCTCTCGGCTTTCCAGGCGTTCGGCATTGCGGTCGCGCTGCAGAAGCAGGGCATCACGGGCGGCGTGCCGATCGTCTACGACCCGGGCTTCGGGTTCGTGTTTTCGTCCGTGATCGGCCTGACCGCGGGCAGCATGTTCCTGATGTGGCTGGGCGAGCAGATCACCGAGCGCGGCGTCGGCAACGGCATTTCGCTGATCATCTTCGCCGGCATCGTGGCGGGTTTGCCGCGCGCGCTGACGCAGACGGCCAGCATGGCTTCCAACGGTGAACTGTCCGCGATCAAGGTGCTGATGGTCGCCGCGGTCATCCTGCTGGTGACCGCGTTCTGCGTGTTCATGGAAAGTGCGCAACGGCGCATCACCGTGAATTACGCGCGCCGTCAGGGCGGTGCGCAGGCCTACATGAACCAGAGTTCGCACCTGCCGCTGAAGAGCAACATGTCGGGCGTGATCCCGCCGCTCTTCGCCTCGTCGCTGATTATGTTCCCGGCGACCGCGGCCACGTGGTTTTCCAATGCCAGCCAGATGCGCTGGCTGCAGGCGGTCACCACCGCGCTGACGCCTGGCGAGCCGCCGTACATCATCCTGTACGCGCTGCTGATCATCATCTTCGCGTTCTTCTATACCGCGATCGTCTTCAATTCGCAGGAGACGGCGGACAATTTGAAGCGGTCCGGTGCCCTGATTCCGGGCATCCGTCCGGGCAAGGCCTCGGCCGACTACATTGATGCGGTGCTGACGCGCCTGACTGGCGCCGGCGCGGTGTATCTGG
Organism: Rhodanobacteraceae bacterium; assembly: GCA_051961995.1. Classification (GTDB taxonomy): domain Bacteria; phylum Pseudomonadota; class Gammaproteobacteria; order Xanthomonadales; family Rhodanobacteraceae; genus 66-474. The sequence goes on from JBQCCR010000015.1 coordinate 1,256, forward strand.
CGGCGGTGTGCCTGATTCCGACCTTCCTGCAGACTGCGTGGCACGTGCCGTTCTACTTCGGCGGGACCTCGCTGCTGATCGTGGTGGTGGTGGCCATGGACTTCCGTGCGCAGGTTTCCGCGCACTTGGTCAGCCACCAGTACGAGAGCCTGCTGAAGAAGGCGAATCTGCGTAGGAAATGACGCCGGGGGGCCGTTTTCGGCCTTGCCGGGGCAGGGGTGGGTTCGGCCTTCCAGCCGGACCGGAAATTAGGCTATAATTAACAGTTTGCCGCGCTGGCAACGTATCGGGATTGGAGAGAATCAACATGGCGCGCATTGCGGGTGTCAACCTGCCGGTCAACAAGCACGTCTGGGTCGGTTTGCAGAGCATCTATGGCATCGGCCGTTCGCGGTCGAAGCTGATCTGCGCCGAGGCGGGCGTCACACCCACCACGCTGATCAAGTCGCTGTCCGAGGGCGAGGTCGAGAAGCTGCGCGCCGAGATCGCCAAGTTCGCGGTCGAGGGCGACCTGCGCCGCGAGGTCGGCATCAGCATCAAGCGCCTGATCGACCTCGGCACCTATCGCGGCCTGCGTCATCGCCGCGGCCTGCCGGTGCGCGGTCAGCGCACGCGCACCAATGCGCGTACGCGCAAGGGTCCGCGCCGTCCGATCAAGAAGTAAAACGCGCGCGATCGCATTGATCGCGAATCATCAGAAAATTGCAGGGCTCTTAGACAATGGCACCACCGGTCAAGACCAAGAAGAAAGCCAAGCGCGTCGTCACCGACGGCATCGTGCACGTGCAGGCTTCCTTCAACAACACCATCGTCACCATCACCGATCGCCAGGGCAATGCGCTCTCCTGGGCGACCGCCGGCGGCGCGGGCTTCCGCGGTTCGCGCAAGTCCACCCCGTTCGCCGCGCAGGTCGCCGCCGAGAAGGCCGGCCGGGTTGCGCTGGACTACGGCGTGAAGACGCTGGAAGTGCGCATCAAGGGTCCGGGTCCGGGCCGCGAGTCGGCGGTGCGATCGTTGAACGCGTTGGGTTACAAGGTCACCAACATCATTGACGTCACGCCGATCCCGCACAACGGCTGCCGTCCGCCGAAAAAGCGTCGGGTCTGAGAGGTTAAAGGGTATTTATGGCACGTTACCGCGGTCCCACTTGCAAGCTCGCCCGTCGCGAAGGCGCCGACCTCTCGCTGAAGAGCCCGGCACGCGCGATTGATTCCAAGTGCAAGTTCGACAACAAACCCGGCCAGCACGGCGCCAACAAGCGCGCGCGTCTGTCCGATTACGCCGTGCAGCTGCGCGAGAAGCAGAAGGTCAAGCGCATCTACGGTGTGCTCGAGCGCCAGTTCGGCAACTATTACAAGAAGGCGTCCTCGCTGAAGGGCAACACCGGCGAGAACCTGTTGCGCATGCTGGAAACCCGGCTCGACAACGTGGTCTACCGGATGGGTTTCGCGGTCACCCGCGCCCAGGCGCGCCAGCTGGTTGCGCACAAGGCGATCACCGTCAACGGCAAGAAGGTCAACGTGCCGTCGTATGCGGTGCGGCCGGGCGATGAGGTCGCGCTGACCGAGCGCGCCCGCGCGCAGCTGCGCGTGCAGGAAGCGATGACCCTGGCCGAAGGCATGGATCTGCGCCCGGGCTGGGTCGAGGTGGATGCGAAGAAGTTCGCCGGCGTGTTCAAGGCGCTGCCCGATCGCGGCGAACTGCCCAGCGACATCAACGAGAACCTGATCGTCGAGTTGTATTCGAAGTAAGCGGCCGCATTTACAGGAACGGATCGCCCGCTGCATCCGTTCCCCGCCGCCACGAGGCGCACCCTTCAAGGGTGCGCTTTCGGAGTTTCCGGCGTAGCGAATTCCTCGCTTCGCCACAGATGATTTATCCGGAGTCACACATGTCAGCCACTTCCACCAGCGTCCTTCGGCCGCGCGGCCTCAACGTCGAGCAGATCGGTCCGAATCATGCGCGCGTGGTGGTCGAGCCGCTCGAGCGCGGCTACGGCCATACGCTCGGCAACGCGCTGCGGCGCGTGCTGCTTTCCTCGATCCCCGGCTGTGCGATCACCGAGGTCGAGATTGACGGCGTGCTGCACGAGTACACCACGCTCGAAGGCCTGCAGGAAGACGTGATCGAGGTGCTGCTGAACCTCAAGGACGTCGCCATCCGCATGCACGGCGTGGACGAGACCACCATGACCCTCAACAAGAAGGGCAAGGGCGTGGTCACCGCCGGCGACATCACCACCGATCACTCGATCGAGATCGTCAATCCGGAACACGTGTTGTGCCACCTCACCAAGGACATCGCGCTGAACATGCGCCTCAAGGTGAAGCGCGGCATCGGCTACCAGCCGGCCACGGTGCGCGCCAATCCCGACGAGGAATCCCGTCCGATCGGCAAGTTGCAGCTGGATGCCTCGTTCTGCCCGGTGCGCCGTGTTGCCTACGAAGTGGACGCCGCGCGCGTGGAACAGCGCACCAACCTGGACAAGCTGGTGCTGGATGTCGAAACCAACGGCACCGTGCAGGCTGACGAAGCCGTGCGCAAGGCCGCCGAGACGCTGCTGGACCAGCTCTCCGTGTTCGGCGATTTCACCCGCCGCGAGAGCGCCGACGCCAAGGCCGAGAAGAGCGGTTTCGATCCACTGCTGACCCGACCGATCGACGATCTGGAACTCACCGTGCGTTCGGCCAACTGCCTCAAGGCCGAGAGCATCTACTACATCGGCGACCTGGTGCAGAAGACCGAGGTCGAGCTGCTGAAGACGCCGAACCTCGGCAAGAAGTCGCTTACCGAGATCAAGGACGTGCTCGGCGCCAAGGGCCTGTCGCTCGGCATGAAGCTCGAGAACTGGCCGCCGGCGGGTCTCTCGCACGGCATGCAGTTGGGTTGAAAGCAGGGAAGAGTGAAGTCGACGGCTGCGCCGCCTGAAAGAGTGAAAGGAAAAGGCAAGAGCAAGAGCGCACGAAGCAGCTTTTCCTCTTGATCGTTGACGCTTTGCAGGGCGCGCAGCGCCCGACTTGTGAAAAAGAAGCGGGTAACCGCGGAAAGCCGGACATAAGCGCCGGCTTTTCATAACGATAAAAGAGAGAGAAAAGTCATGCGCCACCTCAAATCCGGACGCAAGCTCAACCGCACGTCCAGCCATCGCGAAGCCATGTTCAAGAACATGGCGGCCTCGCTGATCAAGCACGAACTGATCCGCACCACCTTGCCGAAGGCCAAGGAACTGCGCCGCATCGCGGAGCCTTTGATCACGCTCGCCAAGAACGATGGCGTCGCCAACCGCCGCCTTGCGTTCGCGCGCCTGCGCGACAAGCAGGCCGTCGGCAAGCTGTTCGTCGAACTCGGTCCGCGTTACCGCGCGCGTCCGGGCGGCTATCTGCGCATCCTGAAGTGCGGCAACCGCGTCGGCGACAACGCGCCGATGGCGTATGTCGAGCTGGTGGACCGTCCGCAAACCACGACCGCCGAATAAGCCTGCATCACATCGCTGGCAAGAAATGCAAAACCCCGATCATCGCCGGTCGGGGTTTTGCGTCTCTTCCGAGTGGGCTGACAGTGGCAGGCAAAGCCGGTAACGTTGACGTTCCGCAACACACGGCACATCACATGGCACCCTGGCACTGGCCTTATCGCACGGTTTATCTGGTCGGCTTTCTGGTTTGTGCGGGCCTGCTGGGCTACGCGCTGTATTCGGAAGTCTATCTGGGCCTGATTCCGTGTCCGCTGTGCGTGTTCCAGCGCATCGCCTTCATCTGGATGGGCTTCTGGTTCCTGCTTGGCGGCCTGCACGCGCCGCGAGGCCGCGTTCGCTGGTTCTATTGCGTGATGGTGGTGCTCGGCGCGATCTGGGGCGTCGTGATCGCCGCGCGCCACCTGTGGTTGCAAAGCCTGCCCCCGGACCAGGTGCCCAGCTGCGGCCCCGGCCTGGGTTATCTGTTCGACACCTTCAGCTGGCTGCACGCGTTCAAGCTGGTGTTCTCCGGCTCCGGCGAGTGCGCTGCAGTGAACTGGAAATTCCTCGGGCTGAGCATGCCGGGCTGGACGCTGATCTGGTACGTGCTGCTGTCGGCATTCGCCATCCACGGCGCGGTGCATCCGCTCTCGCCGAAACAGATCGCCCGGATGCGGCAGTCGCGGCTGTAATTCCGAATGGGCATGACGCCCGGCCGCAAGAATGCGTGCGGGCAAAACCCGCTATCCTTCGCCCATGGCTACTCCCGAACGTCCTCTGCGCGCGGTACGCGAAGCGCCTCCCTGGCAACCGGATAGTTGGCGCGCGCGCACCGCGGCGCAGCAGCCGGCTTACGACGATCCGGTCGAACTCGAACAGGCGCTGGCGCAACTGACGGCGTTGCCGCCGCTGGTCACTTCGTGGGAAGTGCTGGCGCTGAAGCAGATGCTGGCCGAAGCGCAGGAAGGCAAGCGTTTTCTGCTGCAAGGCGGCGATTGCGCGGAAAGTTTCGCCGACTGCAACAACGTGGTGATCGCCAATCGCCTGAAGGTGTTGTTGCAGATGAGCCTGGTGCTGATCCACGGTCTGCGCATGCCGGTGGTGCGCGTGGGCCGCTTCGCCGGGCAATACGCCAAGCCGCGTTCGACGGACCTGGAAACCCGCGATGGCGTGACGTTGCCCAGCTATCGCGGCGATCTGGTCAATGCTGCCGAATTCGATGCCGCTTCGCGGCGTCCCGATCCGCAGCGTCTGCTCCAGGGTCACGCACGTTCGGCGATGACGATGAACTTCGTGCGCGCGCTGGTGGACGGCGGTTTCGCCGATTTGCATCACCCCGAATACTGGAACCTGTCGTGGGTCGAGCATTCGCCCCTTGCGGAAGAATATCGCCGCATCGTCGCCGGCATCGGCGACGCGGTGCGCTTCATGGAAACGCTGGCCGGTGAGCCGATCGCGAGTTTCCAGCGCGCGGAGTTCTACACGTCGCACGAGGCGCTGGTGCTGCATTACGAACAGGCGCTGACGCGGCACGTGCCGCGCCAGTGGGGCTGGTTCGATCTCTCCGCGCATTTCCCGTGGATCGGCATGCGTACCGCCGACCTCGACGGCGCGCACGTGGAGTTCTGCCGCGGCATCCGCAATCCGGTCGCCGTGAAGATCGGCCCGGCGATGGGCGCGGAACAGTTGAAGCGACTGATCGAAATCCTCAATCCGGACGACGAACCGGGTCGGCTCACGCTGATCCATCGCATGGGCGCGGGCGGCATCGGCCAGCATCTGCCTGCACTGATCGAAGCCGCAAAGTCCACCGGCCGCCGTGTGCTTTGGTGCTGCGATCCGATGCACGGCAATACCGAGACGCTGGAGAATGGCACCAAGACGCGCCGCTTCGCCAACATCCGTTCGGAACTGGAACAGGCATTCGACATCCATGCGGTTGCCGGTTCGCATCTCGGCGGTGTGCACCTGGAACTCACCGGTGAGGACGTCACCGAGTGCATGGGCGGCGCGCGCGATCTTTCCGAATCCGATCTCATGCGCGCATACAAGACTTCGGTGGACCCGCGCCTGAACTACGAGCAGTCGCTGGAACTGGCGATGCTCATAGTGCGCAAGTCGGGCTCCGGAACGATCTGAAAGCTGCTGCAGCGGCGGTGTTCGCAATGCTCGCGTACCGGCGTGTACGCTCCAGTTAGTGGAGCTGCGGCGTCACCCACGCTTTCAGACCGTTCCGCGACCCAGGGCGCTGCACGCAGCTCCGGACGCTGCCGCCAGTTCCCGCCAGGGTTCAATCGTCCAGAACTTGCGTGCCTGTCCGGAAGGCGAGGGCAGCACGAACACGCGGCTGCTCGCGATCTTCAACTCTTGCTCGCCATAGGCGAGGACGCGGCCTGAATATCCGAATGCCGCATTCTTGCTGGTGAAGGCGACGATGTGCGGTTGGTAGCGTGCGATCTTGCGCTTGAGCGCCGCGGCGTCGAACGCGTCGTGCGGCAATTCATGGTCGGAGCCGAAGTGCAGCTTGGCGAGATCGGTGAGGCCGATCCCGAATTCCAGTACATTCGGGAATTCGCGCGGCGAAAGTCGCCGCGGCGTCAATCCGGTTTCGAACAGTGTGCGCCAGAAGTAATTGCCCGGATGCGCGTAATAGGCGCCCTCGCGTGCCGAGCGCGTGCCCGCGGCGGTGCCGCAGAACACTACGCGCAGGTTGGGCGCGAGCACGTCCGGGAGGATGTGTTGGCTTGGGCGGTGCGGCATACAGGTCCGGCATGATCGCACGCGGGATGGAATGACTTGCCGGCCTTGTTGGGTCTGGCAGAACGGGAGTATGTTGCAAGGCTGCTCAAGTTGGGGAACACCATGGCTACTCGCCGTTTCCGCCTGTCTTCGGTCGCGCTCGTCCTGGCCGGTTTCGCGCTGGCTGTGCCGCTTGCCGGCCTTGCCGCAACGGCCGCGCAATCGAACTTCAACGGCGACTTGCAATGGCGCCTGATCGGTCCGTTCCGCGGCGGCTGGGGCACGATGGCGCAGGGCATTCCCGATCAGCCGGACACGTATTACTTCATCGCCGCAGGCGGCGGTGTGTGGAGGACGGTTGATGCGGGCCGCACCTGGCAATCGCTGGGCGATGATCTGCCGGCATCGGCAATGGGCGCGCTCGCGATCGCGCCTTCGAAACCGGACGTGATCTATCTCGGCAGCGGCCAGGTCGCCGCGCGCTGGGACATCCAGTCCGGCAACGGCGTCTACAAATCCACTGACGGCGGCAGGAGCTGGCATTCCGTCGGGCTGGAGGACACCAAATACATCGGCAAGATTCTCGTTGACCCGAACAATCCGGACACCGTTCTGGTTGGCGCGCTCGGGCATTATTTCGGGCCGAACCCTCAGCGTGGCGTGTTCCGCTCCACCGACGGCGGCAAGACCTGGAAGCAGACGCTCGCCATCAACGACGATACCGGCGTGGTGGATCTGGCGCGCGATCCGCAGAACGCCAGCGTGATCTACGCGGCGGCGTGGCAGGTTCGCAATTATCCGTGGCTGTCGTATTTCCAGCCGAACGCTGGCCCCGGCAGCGGCCTTTACAAATCCACCGACGATGGCGAGACCTGGAAGCGGATCAGCGGCAACGGCTGGCCGACCGCGGAACTCGGGCGCATCGGCGTCGTCGCGGCGAGCGGCCATCGCGTGTACGCGGTCGTGGATGCCGCACCGGCGAGCGGCAACGTTCCGCACGCGGCCTCGCAAGATCAGGGCGGGTTGTACCGCTCGGACGACGGGGGCGAGCATTGGCAACGCGTCAGCTCCGAAGGTTGGCTGGAGAACGATTACTTCAGCCGCATCACGGTGGATCCGCGCGATCCGGATATCGTCTATTCGGCCGGGCAATCCATCCGCGAGTCGCGCGACGGCGGCAAGACCTGGGACATCATCAAGGGCGCGCCGGGCGGCGACGATTACCACTACCTGTGGATCAATCCGCAGCATCCGGATCACATGATCACCGCCGCGGATCAGGGCGTGGTGATCACGGTGGATGGCGGCAAGACCTGGTCCTCCTGGTACAACCAGCCGACCGGCCAGTTCTACCACCTCGCTGCCGACAACCGTTTCCCGTACTGGGTGTATTCCGGCCAGCAGGATTCCGGCACGGTCGGCATCGCAAGCCGCAGTGATTACGGCGCGTTGAGTTTCCGCGACTGGCATCCGGTCGGTGGCGACGAGCGCGACTACGACGTGCCCGATCCGGTTGATCCGACGATCGTCTACGGCACGGGCCTGGGCGGGCGGCTCAGCCGCTTCGATGCGATCACGGGCCAGGTCGCCAATGCTTCGCCGTGGCCGATCACCAGCTACGGCGCGAAGCCGACCACCACGAAATATCGTTATACCTGGATCACGCCGCTGGTCGCCACGCGCAACCACCAGAACCGCAGCGTGCTGTACTTCGGCGCGCAGGTGCTGTTCCGCTCCACCGATCGCGGCGACCACTGGGACGTGATCAGCCCTGATCTCACGGGCCAGCAACCCGACGCAAAGAACTGCGAAACCGTCGCGATCGCGAATGCGCGCGCCTGTGGTTACGGCGTGATCTATTCGATCGCTGTATCGCCGCGCGATGACAACGAGATCTGGACCGGCAGCGACTCAGGCGTGATCGAGGTGACCCGCGACGGCGGCGCACACTGGAACGACGTGACACCGAAAGGCATCGCGACGATGACCAAGATCTCGTCGCTGGATATCTCTGCGTTGCAGCCGGGTACCGCGTATGCCTCGGCCGACAACCATCGCCAGGACGATTTTGCGCCACACGTATGGCGCACGCACGACTTCGGCAAGACGTGGACGGAAACCGACAATGGCTTGCCGGTCGGTCATTACGTGAGCGTCGTGCGCTCCGACCCGGTGCGCGCGGGCCTGCTGTACGCGGGTACGGATGCCGGTGCGTTCGTCTCGTTCGACGACGGCGATCACTGGCAGCCGCTGCAGCTCAACCTGCCGACCGTGTGGGTGCGCGACCTGCTGGTGCACGACGACGACCTGATCGCCGCGACGCAGGGCCGTGCAATCTGGATCCTGGACGATCTCTCGCCGCTGCGGCAGTGGAACGCAAAGATCGCCTCGCAGCCGCTGCACCTGTTCAAGCCGGCGGATGCGCTGCGCGTGCACGCGAACAACAACAAGGACACGCCGCTGCCACCGGAAACGCCGCTCGGCAAGAACCCGCCCAACGGCGCCATCATCGACTACTCGCTGGGCGCGAACACGCATGGGCCGGTGACGATAGATATCCTGGATTCCAGCGGCAAGACGGTTCGTCACTACGCCAGCGATGCGAAGACGGAAGAAGCCGATGCGGAGCGCTACTTCGACGCCGACTGGATCAAGCCGGCACCGATGCCATCCGCATCACCCGGGCTGCATCGCTTTGTGTGGAACCTGCGCTATCCGCGCCCGCGCGCGGCGAGTTACGACTACTCGATTGCCGCGGTGTTCGGCGAGGACACGCCGACTTCGCCGCAAGGCGCATTCGTGCTGCCGGGCCAGTACACGGTCGTGCTGAAAGCGGGCGGACACGAACAGCGTCAGCCGCTGACGGTGAAGATGGACCCGCGCGTGCACACCAGCGAAGCCGATCTGCAGGCAGCGCTCGCTTTCTCGCAATCGGTCGGCGCGTCGCTCGACAAGGCCTACGTCGGTTATGCGCAGCAGACGGCGGTGAAGCAGCAGCTCGCCGCGCTGGACAAGCAACTTGGCGACCGGCCTTCGCGCAAGAACCTGCTGGACGAAGTGCGGTCGCTCGAGGACAAGCTGGGCGCGGATGATGCAGCCAAGCTCGAGCAGACCACGAGCTTCGGAGCGCTGAGCGGCCAGCTTTCGGCATTGGAGAGCGACGCGGAATCCGCTGACACCGCGCCAACGCCTGCTCAGCAGCAGGTATTGTCCAGCGCAAGCGACCGCCTCACGGCTGCATGGCAGCAATGGCAAGCGTTGCAGGCGGGCGAGCTCGCGAACTTGAATGTGGATTTGAAGGCGGCAGGAATGCGGCAGGTCGGCGTTCCGCCGCCGGACGAGTCGGGCGCCGGAGAGCCTGACGCGGGCGAGGATTTGCCGTAAGCTGAAAGCAAGCGCGCACGACCGGGCGCGCCCTCAACCGAGGATGCATATCATGAAAATGATCGCTGCATGCTTGCTGTTGCTTCTGGCTGCGCCGGTGTTTGCCGCTGGTCATTGGGGCAAGAAGGACGCGGTTGACTGCAAGGCCGGGCCCTTGACCAAGACTTACGGAGGCCTGAGCTGGCTGGTGTACGGGTGCACGGACCAGCGCTCAATCCTGGTCGTGTCCAATCACGGGGAACCCACGACGTCCGAGTACATCATGCTTGCGCCAGCCAGCCATGGGGTACAGGTCGTGAGCGAGGGGTGGGGCGACACCGGTGTCGGCAATGCCGCGTTCGCGCAGCTCAAGCGCATGTCCGCCAAGGATCTCGGCGCCCTCGTGGCGGAGGCGAGCCGCGCCGGTCAATGAGCCCGCTCAGGCGAGCAGGAAATCGGTGTACTGGAATCGTTCCTCCCGCAGCACCGATTCGCCGCGTTGCAAGTTCAGGTCCTGCGCGAACAGCGGGCCGCCGTAGCTGAGCGTGTGGAACTCGCCACGCTCTCCGCAGGGGTCCACGCCCTCGGGGAGGTCGTCCTGCAGCGCGGCATCGTATTCGCGGCCGGAAAAAGATCCGTCCAGTTGCGTGGTGTCCACGCAAGTCAGCACCGCGCGATGTCCGCCCGCCACGAATTCGCGCGACAGCTCCCGCGTATCGGCACCCCACAGCGGGTACACGCCGCGCCAGCCGTGCCGCGCAAGCAGCGCTTCTCGCCACTGCCGCACGTCTTGAAGGAACAAGTCGCCGAACGCGATATCTTGCAATGTCGGCGTGATCGCACGTGCGCGACGGAGCGCATCGGCAAAAGCGGCTTCGTATGCCTCGTTGGATGAGGGCCAATCCAGTTCCGATTCGATCAGCGGCAATCCGAGTGCACGCGCCTGTGCGTGCAGCACGTCGCGACGGATGCCGTGCATCGCCACGCGATCGAACTTTCGCGTGATCGTCGTGAGCAGTCCGACGACGTTCCACGCCGGGTCGGCGCGCAGGCGCTGCAGTGCGAGCAGGCAATCCTTGCCGCCGCTCCACGCAATCAGGATGGGTGTCTGCATCGTCGCATTGTAAGCGCAGCGTGAATTCAGGCGCGCTGATTTAGGATGGTCGGCTCTCGCCACAACGGAGGTGACGATGCACGCGCTGGCAAAGGTGTTGTCGCAGCCGTGGACGCGGCTTGCGGTGATCGCGATCCTGGCGCTGATCGCGGCGCTGATCGTTTTTCGCGTGCTGCGTTATGCCGCGCGCCGCCTGCTCAGAAAGAACGACGTGCTGGCAGTGGTACTGCTGCGCTGCGAGCGCCCGTTCGAGCTGGTGTTGCCGCTGCTGGCGTTGCAGTTTGCGTTGCAGGACGCAACATCCAACCTGCCACCCGGGACTTGGCTGAATGCGCTGCATCATGCGCTCACCATCGCAGTGATCGCCGCGCTCACCTGGCTATGCGTGCGCGCCATCTCGGGCATCGAGCGCGCGGTCGCGCTGCGGCATCCCTCCGACATCGAGGACAACCTGCGCGCACGCACCGTGCAGACCCAGGCACGCGTGCTGTCGCGGACCGCGATGTTCCTGTTCGGGTTGCTCGGGATCGCGACGGTGTTGATGACCTTCCCGAGCGTGCGTCAGTTCGGGGCAAGCCTGCTCGCGTCCGCCGGCGTGGCCGGCATCGTGATCGGCTTCGCCGCGCGTCCGGTGCTGACCAACCTGCTGGCGGGCTTGCAGATCGCGCTGGCGCAGCCGATCCGGCTGGACGATGTACTGATCATCGAGAATGAATGGGGGCGGGTGGAGGAAATCACCGGCACCTATGTCGTGCTGCGCATCTGGGACGAGCGCCGGCTGGTAATTCCGCTGCAATGGTTCATCGAGAATCCGTTCCAGAACTGGACGCGCCGCAGTTCGCAACTGATCGGCACGGTATTCCTGTGGGTGGATTACGCGCTGCCGCTGGCTCCATTGCGGGAAGAACTCGAGCGGATCACCCACGCCGCACCGGAATGGGATGGCCGCACCTGCGTATTGCAGGTCACCGATGCGGATTCGCACGCCATGCAGGTGCGCATTCTGGTGAGCACCCGGGATTCCGGCCGCGGCTGGGATCTGCGCTGCAAGGTGCGCGAGGGATTGATCGACTTCCTGCAGCGCGACTATCCGCAATACCTGCCCAAGCTGCGTGTGGACGACAAGCCTGATGCACCGCGGGACCGCATCGTGCCGACGTGAGCGGCTTTCCGCACCGCCGTCCGTCGCGCTAGAGTGCGCGCACTGCCGCTGCGGAGTTTTGCATGAGCGATCCGGACTCGTTGCTGCCGCCCGCCACGCCCGCGGTGCGCAGGTTACGCATCCTCGTGCTGGTGACCGTGCTGGCGATCGTCGCGGCGCTGCTCGTGGGATTTTTCCTGCATCGGCGCAGCGCGGATCGCGCGCACGAGATACGCGCGCAGATTTCCGAGGCAATCGCCACCGCCGATGGCATGCGGAGCGCGGTGGCGCTGTATCGAGCGCGCAATGGAGGTGCCTGGCCTTACAGCAACACCCAGGCAGGGTTGCTGGCGCTGTCGGCGGTGAGCGGAAAATACGTGGACAACACCCACATCGAGAACGGCCGGATCGTCATCACGCTCGGCGGCGACATCGCCCGCGCCGTGCGCGGCAAGCACATCGTGTTGACGCCGTATCTCGCCGGCGCGCTGGTGCTGTGGCATTGCGGCAGCAGCGACATCGAGAAGGATTTGCTGCCGGATAGCTGCAAATAGAGACGAGGATCAGGCGCGAGCTGCATGCGGGATTTCGCCGCGATGAAACCGCGGCGGCCCCTGAATGACGACAAATTGGTTGCGCTGGCCCCGAGCCCGAGTGCTACGCCGCCTGCCGTGACGCGCGCTTGCGATCGCTTTCGGTCAGGAATTTCTTGCGCAGGCGGATTTGTTTCGGCGTGACTTCGACCAGCTCGTCATCATCAATGAACTCCAGCGCCTGCTCCAGCGACAGCCGCACCGGCGGCACCAGCGTCAGCGCGTCATCCTTGCCGGCCGCGCGGATGTTGGTGAGCTGCTTGGCGCGCAGCGCGTTGACAGTGAGGTCGTTGTCCTTGGCATGGATGCCGACCAGCTGCCCTTCGTAAATCTCCACGCCGGCGTCAATCAGCATGCGGCCGCGATCCTGCAGTCCGAACAGCGCATACGCGGGCGCCGGACCTGTGCCATTGGAAATCATCACGCCGTTCTGGCGCTTGCCGATGATGCCTTCCGCGCGTGGCCCGTAATGATCGAACACGTGGAACATCAAACCGGTGCCGGCGGTCAGTGTGCGGAATTCGGTCTGGAAGCCGATCAGTCCCCGCGCGGGGATCATGTATTCCAGTCGCACGCGGCCCTTGCCGTCCGGTTCCATATTGCGCAACTGACCACGGCGGGTGCCGAGCTTTTCCATCACGCCGCCCTGGTATGGTTCCTCCAGGTCCACGACGAGTTGCTCGTAGGGTTCCTGCTGCACGCCGTCGATTTCGCGCACGATCACTTCCGGGCGCGACACGGCGAGTTCGTAGCCTTCGCGGCGCATGGTTTCGATCAGGATCGAAAGATGCAGCTCGCCACGACCGGACACCTTGAATTTATCCGGGTCTTCAGTGTCTTCCACTTTCAGTGCGACGTTGTGCAGCGTCTCGCGCGTCAGGCGCTCGCGGATCTGGCGTGAGGTGAGGAAGCGTCCGCCGCTCTGGTCCTTCTTCCCTGCGAACGGCGAGTTGTTGACCTGGAAGGTCATGCTGATGGTCGGTTCGTCCACGGTCAGCGCGGGCAGCGCTTCCGGTGCGGCCGGATCGCAGAGCGTGTCGGAGATGCCGAGGTTTTCGATTCCGGAAATCGCGATGATGTCGCCGGCCTGCGCCTCGTCCACCTCGCGCCGCTCCAGGCCCATGAAGCCCAGCACCTGCAGGATCTTGCCATTGCGCTTCTTGCCTTCGCGATCCACGATCGCGACCGGCATGTTGGTGCGCACCTTGCCGCGCTGCACGCGGCCCACGCCGATGATGCCGACGTAGGAGTTGTAATCCAGCGACGACACGCGCATCTGGAACGGGCCGTCCGGGTCCACGTCCGGAGCGCGTACGTTGCGCACGATCGATTCGAACAGCGGCGTCATGTCGCCGCTGCGCACGTCGTGCTGCAACCCCGCATAGCCTTGCAATGCGGAGGCGTACACCACCGGGAAGTCCAGTTGCTCATCGGTTGCGCCGAGCCGGTCGAACAGGTCGAAAGTCTGGTTGAGCACCCAGTCCGGACGCGCGCCGGGGCGATCGATCTTGTTGATCACCACGATCGGCTTGAAACCCATCTGGAACGCCTTCTGGGTGACGAAGCGCGTCTGCGGCATCGGGCCGTCCATTGCATCCACCAGCAACAGCACCGAATCCACCATCGAGAGCACGCGCTCGACCTCGCCGCCGAAGTCGGCGTGTCCGGGTGTGTCCACGATGTTGATGCGCCATGGCTCGCCATCCGGCGCGGTCCAGCGGATCGCGGTGTTCTTGGACAGGATGGTAATGCCGCGCTCGCGTTCCAGGTCGTTGCTGTCCATCACGCGATCGGGCACCACCGCGCGCTCCGACAGGGTGCCGGATTGCTTCAGCAGTTGATCCACCAGCGTGGTCTTGCCGTGGTCAACGTGGGCGACGATCGCGATGTTGCGCAGCTTTTGGATGGACATAAGGGCACGCAGAACGGGCCGCAGCGGTGCGGCCGGCTACCAGGAAAAAGAAAAGCGGCCATCGAGCCGGGCCGCCGATCTGGCAATTATACCTGCGCCGGCGTTCCGCTGCTTGCCGGGGGTCGCAAACTGTTAAGCTAACCGATTGCCAAGCCCCAAGGAGCGGCCATGTCCCTGAACGCCACGATGCAGACCTCGCGCGGCCCGATCCACCTGCGGCTGTTTGCCGACAAGGCGCCGGTCACGGTGGCCAGTTTCGTGAATCTCGTGCAGCGCGGCTTCTACGACGGCTTGAGCTTCCATCGCGTGATCCCGGATTTCATGATCCAGGGCGGCTGCCCGGAGGGTTCCGGCCGCGGTGGCCCGGGTTACCGCTTCGAGGACGAGACTCGCTCCGATCTGAAACACGACAAGCCCGGCGTGTTCTCGATGGCCAATGCCGGCCCCGGCACCAACGGCAGCCAGTTTTTCATCACCCACGTGCCCACGCCGTGGCTGGACGGCAAGCACACCGTCTTCGGCGAAGTCGTTTCCGCCGAGGACCAGGCGATCGTGAATGCGATCCGCGGCGGCGACAGGATCGAGAAGATCACGATCGAGGGCGATGCTTCGGCGCTGCTCGCTTCGCAATCGGCGCGTATCGCTGAATGGAACAAGGCGCTCGACGCGCGCTGATTTGCCTGCTCGGATCACCGTGCGTGGTGCGGGATCGAACCACGAACGGATTCGTCCTTCGGTACTTCCGGGAACGTCACAGCAAGCCGCGCGCGATGTGATTCGCGCGCGCATGTTAGAATTGCGCGGCTTTCCCAAGCGCTTTCGCCGCTTGCGTGCTCCCTCAGCCGCTCAAGAGGACGTCAGATGTTGAAACTCGCCGCTCGCATGAGCCGCGCCAAGCCCAGCGCGATCATGGTCATCGCCGACAAGGCCAAGCAGTTGAAAGCCGCGGGCCGCGATATCGTCAACTTCTCGATCGGCGTGCCGAATTTCCTGCCGGGCGAGCACGTGTACGAAGCCGTGCGCGAGGCGTCGAAGCACGACACCGGCGCCTACGGCTCCAACCGCGGCCGCGAAGATCTGCTGGATGCGTTCCTTGCGCACATGCGTGCGACCGGGCTGGACGGCTACAAGCGCTCGAATGTCGCTGTCGGCATCGGGGCCAAGCAGGTGCTCTACAACCTATGCGAGGCGCTGCTGGACGAAGGCGACGAGATCGTCTTCCCGACGCCGTACTGGACCTCGTATCTGGACATTGCGGAAATCCTCAACGCGCGCATCACGTTGCTGCCGTGTCCCCCGGAACAGAACTACAAGCTCACGCCCGCACAGCTTGATCGCGCGCTGGCGAGCAAGCCCAAGGTGTTCCTGTTCAACAACCCCTCCAATCCGACCGGCATGGTCTATACGCGCGACGAGATCTCTGCGCTCGCCGATGTGCTGGTGAAGTATCCGGATACCTGGATCATCGCGGACGACATCTACAACCGCATGGTGTTCGACGGCGTCGGCTACCACAACGTGGTGCAGTTCCGGCCGGAATTACGCGAGCGCACCGCGATCGTGGATTCGCTTTCCAAGACCTATGGCATGCCGGGCTGGCGCGTGGGCTTCGTCGCCGCGCCCGAGCTGTTGGCGAACGCGGTGGTGACGCTCAACTCCAACCACATCACCAACATCCCGGAAATCGTCACCGCCGCCGCAGTCGCGGCGCTCACCGGTTCGCAGGAGATCACCAGGGAAAAGTGTGCAGACTTTTCAAAGCGCCGCGACCAGGTGCTGGATTCGCTGCTCTCGATTCCCGGCGTGAAGTGCCCGCGTCCGCAAGGCGCGTTCTACGCGTTCCCCGATATTTCGGTCGCGTTCGGCAAATCGCACCATGGCACGCGCATCGAGAACGACGTGGATTTCTGCGCGGCATTGCTGGAAGCCAAGGGCGTGGCGACCGTGCCGGGTTCGGCCTTCGGCGAGCCGCGCGCGCTGCGTATCTCCTACACCTGCCCGCGCGCGCAGCTCGACAGCGGCCTGCAGCGTATCAAGGAATTTTTCGCAGAGTTGAAATGAAACCGGGAGTCGAGAATCGGGATTCGCCGTTGACGCTGCCCGTTTTCGCTTTCCGATTTCCCACTCCCGTTTCCCCCATTCCCGGAGCTCAAGAATGAAAGCACCCGTCCGCATCGCCGTCACCGGCGCCGCCGGCCAGATCGGCTACGCGCTGCTGTTCCGCATCGCCGCCGGCGACATGCTGGGCAAGGATCAGCCGGTCATCCTGCACCTGCTGGAAATCACGCCGGCGTTGCCCGCATTGCAAGGCGTCGTGATGGAACTGGACGATTGCGCGTTCCCGCTGCTCGCCGGTTTGGTGGCGACCGATGATGCGAACGTCGCGTTCAAGGACGTGGATTACGCGCTGCTGGTCGGCGCGCGCCCGCGCGGCGCGGGCATGGAGCGCAAGGATCTGCTTTCCGCCAACGGCGCGATCTTCGGGCCCCAAGGCAAGGCGCTGAACGCGCACGCCAAGCGCGACGTGAAGGTGCTGGTGGTCGGCAACCCGGCCAATACCAATGCGCTGATCGCGCAGGCCAATGCGCCGGATCTCGATCCATCCTGCTTCACCGCGATGGTGCGGCTGGATCACAACCGCGCAATGGCGCAGCTCGCGCAGCGGACCCATGCGCACGTCAACGACGTCAAGCGCATGATCATCTGGGGCAACCATTCGTCCACGCAGTATCCGGACATCCACCACGCCACCGTGAAAGGTCAGCGCGCGACCGAGCTGGTGGATGGCGGGTGGTACCGCGACACCTTCATCCCCACCGTGCAACAGCGCGGCGCGGCGATCATCAAGGCGCGCGGGGCGTCTTCCGCGGCCTCCGCGGCATCCGCCGCGATCGACCACATGCGTTCGTGGGCACTCGGCACGGCGGAAGGCGATTGGGTTTCGATGGCGGTTCCATCGGACGGCAGCTACGGCATCGCGCCGGGCGTGATCTACGGCTATCCGGTCACCTGCAGGAACGGCAGGTACGAAATCGTGCTGAAGCTCGACGTCAACGAGTTCTCGCGCGAGCGCATGGACGCCAGCGACAAGGAACTGCGCGAGGAGCGCGCCGCCGTGGAGCATTTGTTGGGCGCGTGACCACCTGATCGAAACGTTCGAGGAAAACGGCGGCCGCGGGCCGCCGTTCTTCTTTTCACGGCTTGCCGTTGACCCGCTCGGCGTGTTCGCTGGGCTGGATGCGCTTGCCGAATCGGCGCGCATAGACCTGCGTCACCTCCGCGCCGAAGAACAGGATCAGCGAGCTGTAGTACACCCAGATCACGATCATGATCAGCGAGCCGGCCGCGCCCGCGGAGCTGTAGCGCAAATGGGCGAGGTACACGCCCAGCACGTACTTGCCGACCGTGAACAGCACGCCGGTGATCAGCGCGCCGATGAACACGTCGCGCCAGTCAATGACCGCATCCGGCACATACTTGAACAGCATGGCGATCACGCCGGTCACGATCGCGAACGACACCAGCGCGTAGACCACCCGCAACGCGATGCCGGCGCCGGGAAAGTACTGGTCCGCGTGGCCCTGCGCGCCGGCGATCGCCGCGCTGATCGCCATCGAGACCAGCAGGATGAAGGCCATCCCGAACACGATCGCCAGCGCCAGCAGGCGCGAACCGAGCAGCCTCAGGATCACGTTGCGGCGCGGCACCGCGCGCACGTCCCAGATCTGGTTGAGCGCGGTTTGCAAATGCCCGAACACGGTGGTCGCGCCGATCACCAGGATCACCGTGCCGATGATGGTGGACACGACACTGGCGTGGTGATCGTTGGTCTCGGTCAGCAGCGACTGCGCCACTTTCGCTTCCTGTGGCCCCACCGCGGAGCTGATGTAGCCGAACAGTTGCCCGCGCGCGGCTTCTTCCCCGAACACCAGGCCGGCCAGGCCGGTCAGCAGCAGCAAGAGCGGCGCCATGGACAGCAGCGTGTAGTAGCTCAGCGCCGCGGCAAGCTGAAAAGGCTTGTCGCGCAGGAATTCGGTGAACACCGCCTTGGTCGTCGTCCACGCGGTGCGGGGCAGGGCACGCTCTTCCATGACGAAATGCTCCCGGGCCACCCGTGAACGCGGTGCGATTCCGCATCGGTTCCACGTACCTGCACGGGCTGCGGCGAGCGGGTATGCTGGCGCGCGCGGCGGCGAGCCGCATCGCGTGGGGGCCGCGATGGTCGAGTTCCTGGCGGACTTGAAACGGCGCAAGCTGGTGCAATGGGCACTGGCGTACCTGGCCGCTGTCTGGACGGTGTTGCAGGCGCTGGGATTGGCGGCCGACAGCTACGGCTGGCCGCGCCACATCATGCAGATCGCCTTGGCCGCGGGGGCACTGGGCTTCGTGGTCACGCTGCTGCTCGCGTGGTATCACGGCGAGCACGGTCGGCAGCGCGTCAGCGGCGCGGAGTTGCTGCTGATCGCGCTGGTGCTGGCGGTGGGCGGCGGCTTGCTGTGGCATTTTGGCGGATCGGTTTCGCCGCCGCAGAACCAAGGGACGATCGCCCGGGATTCCGTCAACAGCACGGCTTCATCCGGGTCACGCACGGTCGATGAAGCCGGGCTGCCAACACCCGCGTCGATACCCGCCAAATCCGTTGCGGTCCTTCCACTTCTCAACGAGAGCGGCGACAAGGACCAGCAGTTCTTCTCCGACGGCCTTTCCGAAGATCTGATCACCGCGCTCTCGCAGTTTGCCGGCCTCAAGGTCATCAGCCGCGATTCCGCGTTCCAGTTTCGCCACAGCACCGACAGCAGCAAGGTCATCGGTGCAAAGCTGGGCGTCGCGCACCTTCTGGAAGGATCGGTGCGGCAGTTGGGCGGCGAGGTGCGCGTCAGCGCTCAACTTGTGAATGCACCCGACGGCAGCGTGCTGTGGTCGCAGCACTACGACCGGCCCTACAAGGACCTGTTCAAGCTGCAGGACGCCATCACCCAGTCCGTGGCGAATGCGCTGGAAGCAAAACTCCTGATCGCGCCCGGTGCCGTTGCACAGAGCGACCGCCCGCCCAGCGGCAACCTCGCAGCCTATGCGGCGTTCCTGCAGGCACGATCCGCTGCCGATCAACACAATGGCGCGGGTTTGCAAGCCGCCATCGAAGCGCTCGAAAAGGCTGTCCGGCTGGATCCGCGCTATGCCGCGGCTTACGCGACGCTGGGCGACTTGTGGACGAGTCGCTATCGATTGAGTCCGACGCGGGCAGCCGAGCGACAAGCTGCCGTCAATGCGCGTGCCGCCGTCCGTACCGCGCTCGAGCTGGACCCGCATCTGGCCTTGGCGCATGCCAATTACAGCTACATGCTTTCCTCGATCGATCTGGACTGGGATGGGGCCCTGGCCGAATGCCGCAAGGCATTGCAGTTGTCACCCAACGACCCCGAAGTGAAGGGTTGCCTCGCCAACGCCTTCGCGACCCACGGGCAATTGGAGAAGGCGATCCAACTGTCGCGCGAAGTGTTGAAGGCCGATCCCCGCAGCGCGACCGCGTGGCATTGGCTCGGACATTTTCTGTTCGCGGCCGGACGGCTCGACGAAGCGGAGCAGGCGACGCGTCGGCAGATCGGGTTGGCGCCGCATGGCAGCAACAACTACGAGCAGCTCGTGACCATCGAGGTGCTGCGCGGCAATGCCGGGTCGGCCATGCGGTGGGCGCGGCAGGAAACTTCGTCGGGATGGCGGCGGTTCTCCGTGGCGCTGGCGGCCCAGATCGGTCCCGATCGCGCCGCGGCCGATGCCGCGTTGCAGGATCTGATTGCGAATGGCGGCGCCGACACGATGGCGTACCAGATCGCCGAGGTATACGCCCTGCGCAAGGATCCGGACGCCATGTTCAAGTGGCTGGAGCGTGCCTGGGCCAATCGTGATTCGGGCCTCGGCACGCTGCTTTACACGCCCTTTTTTTCGCAATACCGGCGCGACCCGCGCTTTGCCGCGTTCTGCAGGAAGGTCGGCTTGCCTGTCACCAGCGGGGCGAACGCGATGCCATGAACGGCTTCCTTGTCCGCCTGAAGCAACGCAAGCTGGTGCAGTGGGCGCTGGCGTATGTCGCGTTCGCATTTGCGCTGTTGCAGGGCCTGGACATCGTCGCGCACCAATTCGGGTGGCCGGACGGGTTGCAGCGCGGCATCACACTGGCGCTGGTCGTCGGCGTTTTCGTTGTGATCGTGCTGGCGTGGTACCACGGTGAACGCGGTGCGCAGAAGATCGGCGGCACCGAGCTGCTGATCATCGCCTTGCTGTTCGCGATCGGCGGGGCACTGGTCTGGAGGTTCGCCGCCGTCGTCACGCCGTCGCGGACGGTTTCGGCCGCAGGCGTCGCTGCGCCGGAAAACCCGGCCGTCGTCGGGCCGCCGACGGTGGATGACAAGTCGGTCGCGGTGTTGCCATTCGCCAACATGAGTCCCGACAAGGACGATGCGTATTTTGCAGACGGCCTGAGCGAGGAAATCATCAATTCGCTGACTCGCGTGCCGGACTTGCGGGTCGCCGCGCGCACGTCGTCGTTCGCGTTCCGCGACAGCGACAAGACCATTCCGCAGATCGCGGCGGAACTGCACGTGGCCGACGTGCTGGAAGGCTCCGTGCGCCGCGCGGGCGATCGCCTGCGCATCACCGTGCAACTGATCCGGGCATCCGACGGCTTCGACCTGTGGTCGGAGGACTACGACCGGAGCGGCGATGACATCATCGCGATCCAGGAGGACGTCGCAAAGTCCATCGCCGGGGCGATGCAGACCGCCACCGATCCGAAGGCGCTGGCCGCGATGCAGCGCGCCGGCACGCGTTCCGTGCAGGCCTACCTCGCCTACCTGCATGGGCTTGCGCTTCTCGAGCAATCCTCCGCGAACGGCGATGCGGAAACCGGGCAGTCCCGGGCGCAGGCTGCATTCGAGCGCGCCATCGAGCTGGACCCGAACTTCGTCGATGCGTACGCCCGTTCGGCCGATCTGCAATGGAGCCGGTTGCGTCCGACTTCCATAGGCTCGCCGGGCGCGGAGGCGGACTACCCGGCCCGGCTCGAGCGCCTGCGCCGCGACCTCGACCGCGCGGCCGCGCTGGCGCGGACCAAGGCTGAAGGAGACTATTACGCCGCACTGCGTACCTCGCTCGACCAGCACTATGTCGAAGCCGCCCGCCTGATGTCGGCCTACCTCAACACCTATCCCAACGACGCGGGGGCAATGGGTCACCTCGCCAACTGGGCGTTGTACACCGGAGACTATCGACGTGCCGGCGAGTTGGCCGGGCCGCTGACGAAAGCGGCGGCTGTCGAACGCACCATGGCATCGCCGATACCCCTTCTGATCTGGGCGCGCGACTACCCGGGCGCGGAAGCCGTGGCGCGGCAGGAGATGAAGAAATACCCTGACGGTGTCGAGACCCTCTACGACGTCCATCGGGCCTTGCTCGCCAACGGCCACGTGGCCGAAGCCGCCGCACTGCTGCCGCGGATCCTGGCCAGCAAGCTGGGTGATTCCGTCAAGTTTCTGGCAAAGCTGCGCCAGGTCTGCGCGGAAGGACGCACGACCGAGGCCTCACGGCTGTACGCCGACGCGATGCGGGGCGGCGGGCTGGAGAAAGCCTCGCAGTGGCACAGCCTGAAACTGCTGGGACGCGACGCCGAAGCGGCGGCGCTGCTGTCGCCGCTCGATACGCCGGCTTACTTGAACGCATTGGCGTCATTCCTGGTCTATCCGCAGTTCGACGTCACGCGGTTCCCGCGCCTGGATGCGGTGCTGGCCGCGCAGGGCATCCACCGCCCGCCCGCGCGGGAGCCGCCGTTCGCGTGCCAGCGGGAGGCCGCGCCGTGACGACCATCTGGGGGCGATTGAAGCAGCGCAAGCTGGTGCAGTGGGCGCTGGCGTATGTCGCGTTCGCATTTGCGCTGCTGCAGGGCCTGGACATCGTCGCGCAGCAATTCGGCTGGCCGGAGAGCGCGCGACGCGGCATCACGCTGGCGCTGATCGTCGGAATCTTCGTCGTGCTGGTGCTGGCTTGGTACCACGGCGAGCGCGGCGCGCAACGCGTGAGCGGTACGGAGTTGCTGATCGTGGCGTTGCTGCTGGCGATCGGGGGCGCGCTGATCTGGCGCTTGGGGCCGGCCGCCGCGACCCGATCGGGCCGCTCGATGACGGCCGGCGCGGATCACACCGTCGCGGTTCCGCCAAAATCGACGAGGCTCCCGACGGGCGCCGACTTCGCGCTCCCCGTGCCGGCGACCAGCGTCCCGGAAAAATCCGTCGCGGTGCTGCCGTTTGCGAACGAGAGCGGCAACAAGGACGAGCAGTTCTTCTCCGACGGGTTGTCGGAAGACCTGATCACCGCGCTGTCGCAATTCGCGGGACTGAAGGTGATCAATCGCGATTCGTCGTTCCGGTTCCGCGGCAGCAGCGACAGTGTGCAAGCGATCGCCGCGAAGCTGGGTGTCGCGCACCTGCTGGAAGGATCGGTGCAGCAGCAGGGCGGTGAGGTGCGCATCACCGCGACGCTGGTGAACGCCGCCGACGGCAGCGTGTTGTGGTCGCAACGTTACGACAAGCCCTACAAGGACCTGTTCAACCTGCAGGATGCCATCACGCAGTCCGTGGCGGATGCGCTGAAGGCAAAGCTTTTGGCCGTGCCCGGTGCGATCGCGCAGAGCGACCGCCCGCCCAGCGCCAATCTGGCCGCGTACGCCGCTTTCCTGAGGGGCGAGTTTTACGACAAGCGGATAACGAAAGAGGACGAGCAAAAGGCCATCAGGTACTACACCGATGCGGTCACCCTCGATCCGCGCTACGCGCGGGCATGGGCGGAGCTGGCCAACGCGCGCACCGCACTGGCAGGCAACTTCCTGAGCGGTCCGCAACGGGCACGGGAGCTGGACAAGGCGCGCACGGCGATCCGGTCGGCATTGTCGCTGGATCCGGAACTGGCGGCTGCCCACGCTGCCCGCGCCTATCTGCTGTGGGGAACGGAATTGAACTGGACGGACGCCGAAGCCGAAGCGAGGCGTGCGGTGCAGTTGGCGCCCAACGACGCCGACGCGAATCGACGTCTCGCGCAAATTCTGGCTGCGCTCGGGAGGCCGCGGCAGGCCGTGGACCTGCTGCAGAAGGTGCTCAAGACAGATCCGTTGTGCGCGCGCTGTTTCGTGAGCATGGCCGCCTACCTGCTGTCGCTCGGACGTTTCGAGGAGTCATCGCAGGCGATCAACGAGGCAATCCGCCTGCAGCCCGGAGATCCCGAAATTCTCACATACATCGTCTTCGTCGACGTGGTACGCGGCGACGCCGCGGCGGCGTTGCAGACCGCCCGCGGGATCGCACCCGGTACATGGCGCGACCAGGCGATGGCCTTCGCGTTACAGCTCGGCCCGCACCGTGCAACGGCAGACGCCGCGTTGCAGCGTGTCATCGACACTCAGTCCGGCTTTGCCGCCTACCAGATCGCCGAAAACTTTGCGCTTCGGAAGAACCCGGACGCCCTGTTCGCGTGGCTGGATCGCGCCCGGAAGAACCGCGATGGCGGCATCATTTTCCTGCTCACCGATCCGCTGATCCTTCGCTACCGCGATGACCCGCGCTTTGCCGCGTTCTGTCGGAAGGTGGGTCTGCCTGTCACAAGCGGCGCAAAGGCGATGCCATGAATGCTCCTGCCTGCCGGGGCATGGACGCACGATGCTGCCGGCGCGGCGACGCGGAATGGGGTTGCGACTGATCCATGGGGGACACATCCATGTTGCGCAGAATCGTTTCGGGCTTTCGCCGCCAGGACTGGACGGCCGTCGCGATCGAGTTGGTCGTGGTCGTCGTGGGCGTGTTCATGGGCGTGCAGGCATCCAACTGGAATGAGCAGCGGGAAACAGACCAGCGCGCCGCGGTTTTCACCGATCGCCTGAAGAGCGATCTGCGCGAGGAGGCTTGGGGTTACGAGTATTACATCGAGTACTACCGCGAAGTGCTCGCCAATGCCGAGGCCACCGTGGACGCACTCACCGGCAGTAAACCGCTGTCGGACGAAGCGCTGCTGATCGATGCCTACCGCGCTTCGCAATTCCACGAGAGCATCCGCCGCCGGGCCACTTTCGACGAGCTGACCTCGACGGGCGAGATCGGGCTTGTCCGCGACCGCGCGCTGCGCGAGCTCGCGATGCGCACCTACAAGGCCAGTGCATTCGACGACATCGTGCGGGAAGGCAAGACTTCACGGTATCGTGCCGCGTTCCGGATGGCGATCCCCTACGACGTGCAGCGGAAACTGGCGCAAACATGCGGCGACCGGGTGGTGCGCCCCGGCGATTACAAGGGCATCCTGCATTCGCTCGACTATCCGTGTTCGACCGGGTTGCCTGCCGACGTCATCGCCGAGAATGTTGCCATCCTGCGGGGCGATGTCGAACTGGTGCCACTGCTGCGCATGCGGATTTCCGACGTGGACACCAATCTCGGCAGCTTCACGGTGTACAACAAGGACATCCGCGACGGACTGCGCGGCCTCGCGCGGGAGCAGAAGTGAATCTTTTCGCCGAACTGCGACGCCGCAACGCGCTGCACGGGGGTGTGCTGTGGACTCGCCCTGCGGAGCGTCCGGGAGTCACGATCGGACGGTGTTGCCATGACTGAATTCCTCACGCGCCTGAAGCAACGCAAGCTGGTGCAATGGGCAGTGGCGTACCTGGCTGGGGCGTGGGCGGTGCTGCAGGCGCTCGGCCTCGCCGCCGACAGCTACGACTGGCCGCACCGGGTCATGCAGATCGCATTCGCGTCGATTGCCGTGGGCTTCGCGATCGCGCTCGTGCTCGCCTGGTACCACGGAGAGAAAGGCCGGCAGCGTGTCAGCAGTGCCGAGTTGTTGCTGATCGCGCTGGTACTCGCGGTGGGTGGCGGGCTGCTCTGGCGGTACGCGCGGGTGGCGCCGGCTGCAACCGGAACCGTCGCCGCGCGCGGCGCGGATGGTGCGCAGGGGAATCCCCGAACCATGGTCTCCGGCGCTTCCGCCAAGGCAGTTCCGACCGCTTCGGTTCCTGCGAAGTCCATCGCCGTGCTGCCGTTCGTGAACATGAGCGGGGATCCGAAGAACGACTATTTCAGCGACGGCATCACCGAGGAAATATTGAATGCGCTGGCGCAGGTACCGAAGCTGAAGGTCGCCGCGCGCACTTCGGCCTTCGCGTTCAAGGGCAAGGAAGAGGACTTGCGCAAGGTGGGCGAGGTGCTGGACGTGGCGACGGTGCTGGAAGGCAGCGTGCAGCGATCCGGCGACGAGGTGCGGATCACCGCGCAGTTGATCGATACGCGCACCGGCTATCACCTTTGGTCGGAGAAGTACGACCGCAAGCTGACCAGCATCTTCGCGGTGGAGGATGAGATCTCGAAAGCGATCGCCGACAAGCTGCGCGTGCAACTGGTCGGCGACAACCGGGCGCTCGTGGCGCAGACGCGAATCGATCCGCGTGCGCACGATCTTTATCTGCGCGGACTGACCCTGCTGGCCGGCCGCAGGCATCTGCGCGATGCGGTCGGGGATTTCCGGCAGGCGTTGGACATCGCGCCCCGCTATGCGCAGGCATGGGCGAAGCTGGCGCAAGCCGACATGCTGCTGCCGTGGTACGAACACGAAAACGTCGAGACGGCGGTGGCGGATGCGCAAGGCGCCGTCGAGCACGCGCTCGCGCTGGAGCCGGACAACGCCTCGGCTTGGGCGGCGCGCGGCATGATTGACCACATGGGTTGGCGGTGGGCGAGTGCCGACAAGGCATTCCGGCGTGCCCTGCAGCTCGCGCCGGGCGATGCGGAGGTGATCAATCAGTACGCACAGTTCCTGTCCTCGGCGGGGCAATTCGATGCAGCGCTGTCCGAATTCCGGAAGGCGCAGACGCTCGACCCGCTTTCGCCTGCCATCGCACCCGGCCTCATCCAGAACCTGCTCGCGATGCACCGCTACTCCGAAGCGGCGAGCGAAGCACGTGCGGCCCTCGCGACCCACCCCGATACACCCATAAGCTACTCGGCTGCCATGGAGGTCGCGATTTACCGGGGCCACTATGCGGAAGCGGAAGCCTACGCAAGGCGGGATGTCGCCCTGGCCGGATCGGACGCCGGCGTTGCACGGGTGCTGGCGAGGGGCATTTCCAATCCCGCCCAACGCGCGGCGGCGGCGCGCGCCATCGAGTCGTACGCCGCCGGGCGGAGGGATGCCGATCACGCCGCGACTGGCGAATGGCTGGCGGCGCTGGGGGCAAACGAAAGTGCACTCGCGTCACTGGAGCGGTTTGCGGCGCGCGGCGGGGGCGTCAACGAAGGGGTCGTTTGGATGCCGGCCTTCGATCCGGTCCGCAACGATCCGCGCTTCAAGGCGATAGTGAGGAAAATGGGCTTGCCTTACCGGCCGAAGGATGCGGGTCTTCCGTGATCATGAGAACCTCGATCCTCGCCGAACTGAAACGCCGCAACGTGCTGCGCGCGGGCGTGCTGTACGCGGGTGCGGTGTGGGCGCTGGCACAGGGCATTGCGCAGTTGGCACCCGTGGTCGGTGCACCGGAGTGGATCACGCGCTGGTTCCTGGTCGCCGCCGCCGTGGGTTTCCCGTTCTGGATCGCATTCGCGTGGTTCTACGAGCTGACGCCGCAGGGGTTGAAGCGTGAAAGCGAGATCGCACCGGACGATTCCATCGCGCGCTCCACCGGCCGCAAGCTGGACAAGTGGATCATCGCGGTGCTGGCGCTCGCGGTGGTGCTGCTGATCACCAACCAGTTCGTGCTGGATCGCGGCGCAAGCGGGCGCACGCAGTCGGGGAATACCGAAGCCATCGCTGCCTCTCTGGCGAAAGTGCCTGCGAAGTCCATCGCCGTGCTGCCGTTCGTGAACATGAGCGGGGATCCTAAGAACGACTATTTCAGCGACGGCATCACCGAGGAAATATTGAATGCGCTGGCCCAAGTGCCGAAGCTGAAGGTCGCCGCACGCACTTCGGCGTTCGCCTTCAAGGGCAAGGAAGAGGACTTGCGCAAGGTCGGCGAGGTGCTGGATGTGGCGACGGTGCTGGAAGGCAGCGTGCAGCGCTCCGGCGACGAGGTGCGCATCACCGCGCAGTTGATCGACACGCGCACCGGCTATCACCTTTGGTCGGAGAAATACGACCGCAAGCTGACCAGCATCTTCGCCGTCGAGGATGAAATCTCCAAAGCCATCGCGGACAAGCTGCGCGTGCAACTGGTCGGCGACAACCGATCGCTCGTGGCGCAGACGCGAATCGATCCGCGTGCGCACGATCTTTATCTGCGCGCCATCGCCGCGATCGCCCGTCGCGGCCCGGCGCTCAAGGACGCCGTGCTGTTGCTGCAACAGGCAACCGCGCGCGATCCGGACTACGCGAGTGCCTGGGCGGCGCTGTCGCAGGCTTACGAACTGCTGCCCTGGTACGAACTGGCGGAGTGGCCCGGTTCGCTGGCCTCGGCGGAACAGTCGGCCCGGCGCGCGCTGGCGCTCGATGCGCAATCCGGCGAGGCGCACGCGGCACTCGCCAACGTACTGCGCGACAGGCTGGACTACACCACCGCCGAACGCGAGTACCGCAGGGCGCTGGCGTTGAACCCCGGTTCGTCGGAAATCCGCAACCAGTACGCACAACTGCTAAACGCGATCGGCGCCTCCGATGCGATGCTGCATCAGGAACGCAGCGCGATCTCGCTGGATCCGCTGGCGCCCAATCCGCGCTACATGCTCGGATTCGAACTGGTCATCCAACACCGCTATCCGGAAGCCGCGGCCGAGTTCGAGAAGGTGCTGGAGCAGACGCCGGACTATGCCTATGCGCGCTTCCATCTTGCCCTGACCCATTTGTATGAAGGCCAGGATGAAGAAGCTCTGAAAATCGGCCGCGCCGCCGCGTTGCAGGCAGGGCAAGACCCGGCAACGATCGAGGTGTTGCTGCGCGCCTGCAAGAATCCAGCGTTGCGGCCCGAAGCGCTGAAGCGCATTGTCGGCATCGACCGCGTGGAGATCGCCAAGCTGGACGATCTCTCCAGGGCTTTCTGGTACAGCCAGCTGGGCGCAGGCGACCAGGCGCTCGCCAGCCTGCAAACGTGGGTGCGGACCGCGCCGGTTGGCCAGCGCTTCAATGGCGTGCGCTGGTTGCGCCTGCCCACGTTCGATCCGATTCGCGACGATCCACGCTTCAAGGCGGCGCTGGCGAAGCTGGGCCTGCCGTATCGGCCGGACACGGCGGCAACGAGATGAGCGTCGAGCGGGAGTCGAAGCGGTACCCGCTGCAGCCGACCAGATTTTCCGACATGCATTGAAGGGGCGAAACGATGCACATGGGCAGATCGACGATGCCGGCAATGTTGCTCGGTGCGGCCATCCTGGTCTTCGCTTCCTACGAATTCGCGCGTGCGCAATCCGCTCCGCTGTCGCCGGATGCGGAAATCCGTGCAGCAATGGCATGGGTGTTCCCGAAAGCGCATTCGCCGGACCCGAGCGCGCCGCGGCCGGCGCGGAAGCCAAAGCCGCAACCGAACGAGGTCGTGCACGTGCCCGGCAGTACGCAAAGTTACACACGGGCCCAGCTCGACGCGGACGACTCCTTTCCGGACTGGTTCCCTGATGACCATCCACCCGCGCCGCGAATCGTGATGCACGGCAAATCGGGGTTCCCGCTGCCGTGCGCGGATTGCCATATGCCGGACGGTCAGGGCGACATCACTTCGCCAGCCATCGCGGGGTTGCCCAAGGCGTACATCATCGAACAGATCACGGCATTCCGGCAGGGTGCGCGCAGCACGCCATTGGTGATGACCCGGGAGGCGCGGGCAATCAATGACGCGGATATGGACCTTGCGTCGAGCTACTTCTCGAACCTGGCTTACAAGCCGCGCACGCGGGTGATCGAGACCGCGACGGTGCCGAAAACCCATTGGGTCGACTTCGTCCTGGTTCCGAACCGGAACGGCGCGCGCGAACCCATCGGCGAGCGCATCGTCGAAACTTCGACCGACATCGCCTCTCACATCGTCGGCGACTCTCACGTCGAAAATATCGCCTGGGTGCCGCCGGGCAGCATCATGCATGGAGCCGTGGTTGCGTCAAAAGGCACCGGCAACGCATTACCGTGCGAGTCCTGCCACGGGCCGACATTGCGGGGCGTCGGAGGCATTCCACCAATTGCAGGCCGTTCGCCGACCTACATCGTTCGCGAGCTGATCCGGTTTCGGTTGGGCCAGCGCACCAACCCCGGCGCCGCCCCGATGCGGCTGGAGGCCTCGCGACTGACCCTGAAAGACATGATCGACGTTGCGGCCTATGCCGCCTCCCGTGAGCCCTGAACCTGAAACAGGACGCACCCGTGCACAAACCTGCATTGTTTTTGGCGGGGATCTCGTTTGCCATCGTGTGCGCTTCGGCATTCGCGCAGACACTGCCGATCCATCCCGATACCGAAATCCGCACAGCGATGGCCTGGACCTTTCCGGCGCGGGTTGGCACGTTATGGCAGCGAGTTGGACAAGCCGCAATGGGCAGGCTGGAAGAAGTATTTTTCGCCACGTTATGCGGATTCCTCGACAAGCTGCCGCCGCAGCCATCGGCGGGATTTTGAACCGGGGGAAAGACACCATGAAAGACCTTGGCAGATTCATCCTGATGGTTGCGCTGGCCGTATTGCCAGCAGCCGCGATGGCGGTGGATTCCGGAGCGGCGTCCGCGGCGAAACAGACCATCGTGGACTACTACGCTGCGTGGGCCGCCCACGACATCGCGCGCTACCGGAGCCTGTGCACGCCCGACTACCTGATCCTCGACAACGGCGAGATGTCGGACCTCAATCAGGACATCGCGTACTTGCGCGCGCACCCGGAAGCCTGGCGGGGACGGACCGACCACTTCGATTTCCGCAAGGTCATCGTCCGGAGCGACGAAGCGTATGTCGTGTATTTCCTCAACTCGGAAATCAGGAACGGACAAGCAGTCGAACACAGGCGCTATCTTGAAAGCGCGGTCCTGCGAAAG
This sequence comes from Rhodanobacteraceae bacterium, assembly GCA_051961995.1. Taxonomy (GTDB): domain Bacteria; phylum Pseudomonadota; class Gammaproteobacteria; order Xanthomonadales; family Rhodanobacteraceae; genus 66-474. Next base: position 31,600 of record JBQCCR010000015.1, read on the forward strand.
GATGCGCGTGGCTGGCAGGTGTTCCTGCTGCATTCGACCAGGCTCGCTGCGACGCCCGAAAAGGATGCTTCGGACACCGCAGACGCAGAATTTCGCGCGGCGATGGCCTGGGCCTTTCCTCTGAATCCGCCGCCCGATCCCGATGCACGCAAGCCGGACATGCACAAGGCGTTGCACGTGCCGGGCAGTACGCGCGTCTACATGCTGGCCGAATACGACGACATGTTCGGCGCGCCGGACTGGTTTCCGCAGGATCACCCGCCGATGCCGCGCATCGTCGCGCAGGGGCGTGGCGATGCGTGGGCCTGCGCGTATTGTCATCTGCCGAACGGACAGGGGCGGCCGGAAAACGCGCCGCTCGCGGGCCTGTCGGCGGCGTACATCGTCGAGCAGGTGCGCGCGTTCCGCAGCGGCGAGCGCGTCAGCGGACGCCCGGAGACGGCACGCTTCATGCCGGCCGAAGCACGCAACGTGAGCGACGCCGACCTGAAACTCGCCGCCGAATATTTTTCGGGCCTGCACTCCAAACCGTGGACGCGCGTGATCGAAACCGCCA
>JBQCCR010000016.1:0-18919 GCA_051961995.1 Rhodanobacteraceae bacterium
GTCTCCCTGCAATACTGCGGCTTACGAGGCTGTCGCTAGCCAATAGCAAACAACCTAACTACTCATTCCAGCGGACGCCGGTCCATCGCTTGCGCTTCGTACAGACGTTGCGGCGCCGGCGCCGCTAAATTCAGGCGTTAGTCCGCATGCCAGAGTTCGCCGCAGATTGGCCCGACGACGCAGACGGCGGTGTCTTTCGCAGGCTCGTGGCCAATGGCTTCGACTTCAGCAAGCCTTGGCCAGTCGACTACAACGTCGACTTCGAGAGTTGGCCACCGCCCGAGACTGCGCTAGAGCTGCTTCGCTCCATGTACGGCGAGCTTGGTGTCTATCCGCCAGAGCAAGGCGATGCTGGCTACGTCCAATTCCAGGTCGTTGGGCCGGTCACCTACGAGGGCGTAGCATCCGTTCAACGTCGCACAAGTGCAGCTATGAGGCCGTTCGGCGGAGTGTGCGAGTCTTGGGGCGTGTTGCACTAATGCGGTCTAACTACTCATTCCAGCGGACGCCGGTCCATCGCTGCGCTTCTTACAAACATTGCGGCGCCGGCGCCGCTAAATTCGAGCGTTAGACCTTGCAATGAACTTTGCGGAGTTACAAAAGAAGTCTGCATCTCCCAGAGAGCTTGTGTTATCCCTCCCTGATGCCGAGGCCGCTCTGCAAGCTATAAAGTCTTCCGGGGTTGCGCTTCTGGGTTGGGAGGGTTGGCTCCGCTACCCAGATGGCCGACTCGGACACTCCGCAAAACATCCAGGTACCGCGCAACCGTGCTCGTTGCAAGATCCAAACACGTACAGTTGGGCTCTGGACACCATGCGCCAAGCGCAAGCGGAGCACCATGCAACTCCCGAAGTGCCCGGTAGCACACTTCTCTTTTGCCTCACATACTAAGGTCCAACTACTCATTCCAGCGGACGCCGGTCCATCGCTTGCGCTCTTACAAACGGTGCGGTGCCGGCGCCGCTAAATTCAGGCGTTAGAGCTGATGAACAAGGTTGTCGCAACGTTCGCTTCTGTGCTCGCGTCTGCGACTGCACCCGCGCTTGTATTCGTCATCATCATGCTCGTGCTTGGTAGATCAGAGTTCGTTCCGTTTCTCTTTCCTATGTTTGCTATGGCGTTTGTCGTTGCACTTGGTCATAGCGTGGTTCTCGGGTTGCCGGCTGTCTGGCTCCTGCTACGTACAAATCACTTCGTCCTGTGGTCAATGCTGTGCATCGGGTTCCTCGTAGGCGTGGCTCCTATGGCCGTTCTCACATGGCCGTATAGCCAATCCCAGTATTCGTCCAGCGCATGGAGCGACGGAGTACAAATCCTAAACAATGGTGTTCCTACAACCGCCGGCTGGCTCAGCTACGCCGAGGGCGCAACGTACTTAGGCGTGCTCGGTACGGTCGGTGCCGCTGCGTTTTACTATGCGTTCAAACGCATCAGCTCTAACTATTCATTCCAGCGGACGCGCTACGCGCGCCGCTAAATTCAAGCGTTAGGCCTCAACATGAAAATTTCCATGCTCAACGTTGCGGTGCTAGTCGAGTTTGCTGGCGTCCTCGTTTTGGGCTTTTCTCATAGCAACGTGCTTCGCATTGTTGGCGTAGCCATCATCATTGTCGGCGCGGTCCTCTACCGTCGCGAGCAGAAGCGACTCAAGTCAACAAAGGCTCAAGAGCTTTCGGCCACAGAGCTGCCAAAGGGTTCGCGAAACAATGAGGCCTAACTACTCATTCCAGCGGACGCCGGTCCGTCGCTCGCGTTCTCCCAAACGTTGCGGCGCCGGCGCCGCTAAATTCGGGCGTTAGGGGCCAAATGACACACGATCGCTGGCTTGTTGTAGCAATGGCCGCGGTCTGTGCCTGCGCGGGGTTTGTTGAGCCGCATATTCCTCTTGCTGGGCATCCGCAGAACGCGGTTGCCGTCGTTCGAATGTTCGTCATGGCCGTTCTGCTTTTCGCATGGTGCAAAGCCCATGCACGTGCGCATTCAATTCAAGTTCCGGCTGGAGCGCCTGCGCTAGTCGCGTTACTCGCAGTAGTCGGTGTGCCGTACTACGCATTTCGTGGCTATCCATTGGGTCGCGCTCTACTTTTGCTCGTTTCGGCAATTGCCACATTCGTGGGCCTTATGCTGCTCCAGGGCATCTGTTTCGTTGTCAGTGCTAGGCTTGGCTCCTAACTACTCATTCCAGCGGACGCCGGTCCATCGCTTGCGCTCTTACGAACGTTGCGGCGCCAGCGCCGCTAAATTCGGGCGTTAGCCGTTGACAAAGCGGATGAGCCGTATGCCCTTCTATGGTGTTGCTGTGTTGGGGTTCGTGTTGCTTGCGGCGCCGCCTTCCTACGCGGTCGCTCAGGCACATCCATCAACGGCCGGGCTCGCGACAACACCAAGGATGCTCCCGCGAGGCGGTACCAACCACATCGCGCCAGAGCGCGGCGCGTTGGAAGGGTCACTTCCGTCGGCTGTCTGCATACAACGGTTCGAGGACAACGGGATTCTCAACGCTTTGGCGAGTGAGGTGTCCGTCACATACAAGGACAATGGGGGTCCGGCGTACTCCGCATGGATCGCGGGTGGCCAAGCGCTGTGCTTCTATGTTTTCCCAGGGCCGTTGGAGGTACGGGCAAACTCATACCGTCTATGGGACCCGCACGCCAAAGACCCGCACGCCTGCAAGTCAAACGTGCTCCTTGTAGATGTAGCGGAGCACGAGCGGTTTTTTATCACCGTTACGCCAACCGGTAGGGCCGCCGGTCAGTGCTGGAGGATTTCGCAGTGACGGCTAACAACTCATTCCAGCGGACGCCGGTCCATCGCTTGCGCTTCGTACAGACGTTGCGGCGCCGGCGCCAATTCAGGCGTTAGGTGCCTCAGCAATGTCAGCACCAATCATCGACCACAAGGTGGAGCCCGACGCCAGCGATGATCCGTCGCATCCAATTCCATCGCTCACAGTCGTGGATGTCATGACTGTCAAGAAAACCGGTGGCGCGGATCTCATCATTGTTGTGGCGTCGCCACTCATGGCAGATGCACGTTCACAAACTCGCTTATTGGATAAGCTGCAAGGTTACCTAGGTTATCTTAGCTCCAACGAGTTTCGGGCAGAGGCAGGGGTTCCTACGCCCGGCAACACCAATATTGTGGTTAAGTTGCATCTAGGGTCTGCGCCAGAGATACGCAATCTTCTTGCGCGGTCGGAGGCGTGGGTGTTGGCCAATCAAGCTTCGTTGCGCGTGCAAACATTGACGCCCGATGAGCTCGGAGTCGGCACCTAACAACTCATTCCAGCGGACGCCGGTCCATCGCTTGCGTTCTTACAAACGTTGCGGCGCCGGCGCCGCTAAATTCAGGCGGTAGCCAGCACAGGGGAGACCTTATGAACATTCTGAGATTTGCGGCACTCGCGACTGTTCTTGCCATCTGCGGGTGCACATCGGTCAATGTCAGGCCAATCGCATCCAACATTCAGCTCCATAACGTTTGCATCGTCAACAACCCGCGAGTCATTGTTTCCGACTTCGTTCCAGTCCTACGCGACGGCTTCAGTCGGCACAATATTGCAACTACGGTCGTTGATCAGTCTCAAGCCACATCGTGCCCGGTGACGCTTACATACACTGCGAATCTCCATTGGGATATGAAGCCGTATCTCACTCATGCAGAGCTTCGGCTGTGGGAAGGCGGCAAACAAATTGGCTTCGCGGAGTATCACCTCAACGGAAATGGCGGGTTGGATCTCGGCAAGTGGCGTGGCACACAAGCGAAGATGGACCCCGTGATTGACGAGCTTCTCGCGAGCCAAAATGGTGGCTAACAATTCGGTCAAGCGGACGCTCGCCCGCTGCGCGGGATCGCGCCGGTTACCTCGGGCGTTAGGACATTGAATGGTGGCAGCGGTAACTCTCCGCGCGCACCTGCTTCTCAGAAGGCAAGCTGCATCACCTGTGCTTTCCTGCTGCGCGGCAAGGGCGTTCGCATGTCTGGCGTTCAACACTGGCAGTGCATGCACCTGACCGCGAGCTCATGCGGGGGTTCTTGGCTCTTTTTGCAGCTGATCATCGGCAGCTTTGTTGCGTTGCTTGCGGCCGCCAGTGCATCAGCAACTGCCCGGCGATGGTCTATGCTCATGCCCGGCGCGTGAACAAGGACCATCATGCGGCTGTGGACGCTCCATCCGAAGTATCTCGACGGGCGCGGCCTGGTAACCGCGTGGCGAGAGGCGTTGCTGGCGCGTGCGGTGCTGCGCGGGCAGACGAAGGGCTATCGGCAGCATCCGCAGTTGCGCCGATTCCTGGTTTCACGTTCGCCCCGTTCGGCGATCAATGCGTATCTCTGCGTATTGCTGGATGAAGCCGATGCACGCGGCTATGCCTTCGACCGCGGCAAGATCGGCCCGGTGCGCGAACGGCTTCTGATCCCGGCCAGCGCGGGCCAGCTCGATTACGAGTGGCGGCACCTGCTTGGCAAGTTGCGCGTGCGCAACCCCGCGGCGTACGCGCATTGGCGCAAGCTGAAACGGCCTGATCCGCACCCGTTGTTCCGTATCCGGCCCGGCGCGATCGAGCCGTGGGAACGCGCGCGCGAGGAGTGAGCGATGACAGAACAGCCGGATTCCGAACAGATCGCGCTGATGAAGCGTGTGGTCGAATTGGCCGAGCAGCAGACGGCGCTGGCGGCAACGCGTACACGTCAATCCGCCGAACGTTCGGAAATGTCGGCCGAGCGTTCCTACATGAATGCCGAGCGCACGCTCTCGGTGTGGACGCGCACGGCGCTGTCGCTGATGATCTTCGGTATCGCGGTGGATCGTTTCGGTCTGCTGCTGCGCCATGAACCGTGGCTGCATGCCGGCAGCCCGACGCTGCCGAATCCGCTCTCCACGATGGGCGGTGTGGTCCTCATTGCGCTGGGCGTGTTCATGGTGGCGACCTGCGCTCTCCGCTACCTTGCCTACGCGCGGATTTACCGCAAGACGCACGCATGGCCGGCGCGACACGCGCCCTATCTGGCCTTCACGTTCGCCGTGCTGGTGGCGCTGTTCGGGATCGCGCTGCTGGTGGTGCTGGTGGCATTCACCACGCACTGATGGGCGGGTGGCGCACTTCGCCCGCAACCTACCTCACATCCGCACCGGCCCATCCACGTGGCACTTCCCACGCGACACCCGCGCGTTCTCGACCGCCGCGGCGTTGCCTTCGAGCTGCTCGATTTCCAGCACGGTCTGCCAGTTGCGGGCGCACAGGCCACCGAGTTTGGGACCGAGCTCGTACGAGCGGCGCGCATCGGCTTCGGCGGTGGCGTAATCCCTGGCGCGCACCGCCAGTTCCGCGCGGTATTGCAGGATGTCGGGTGCGTCCGGCGCCAGCTTCAATGCCGAATCGGCATTGGAGATGGCCATGCGGATGTCGCCGGCGCGCTCGGCGTTGTGTGCGGCGATCATGAAATTGTCGATCGCCGGATTGCGCAGCGGGGCGACTTGTACCACGGAGCTGTCGCGGTTCCCGGCGGCGCGGATCGCGGCAACCATGTCGTGGTCGGGCGCGCGCGTGGCCTGTTGAACGGAACCCGGCGGCTGCGAGCAGGCGGCGAGCAGGACCAGGCCGCCCGATGCCGCTGCACGGAAAAGCATGGACAACTTTTTCAAGCGATCATTCCTCGAACCGTTCGCCCTCGGGTATCGAAAGGCGAATATGTTTCTTTGTTCGTTCGTGCTTCGATACCTCGGCGCGAACGGCAACGGGCCAGGCCGAACTCACATCAATGCTGCGCCTGTGGGGCGTTCTGCGGCAAAGGCTGCGATGCATTGCCATCGCTGCCCACGCCGACACCGAAGAAGTCTTTCAACTGCTGGAAGAAGCAGTGCTCCTGCGCCGGCGGCGCGTAGCCGGCAATGAACGGGTACTGACGCGCGCCTTCACACTCGGGTTGCGTGCCCTGCCCCGTGCTCGGGTCCACCCACGCGAACTCGATACCGGGGCCCGGCGAGGTCGGCAACGGGCGCGTCGGCAGTTTCTCGAAGATGCCCTTCCACACGCGCAGCGCGCCGGTGGCGCCCCACAGGCCGGTCGGCTTGTTGTCATCGCGGCCGACCCACACCACGCCCAGATGCTGGCCGCTGAACCCGGCGAACCAGGAATCGCGCTGGCTGTCGGAGGTGCCGGTCTTGCCGGCGACATGCAACCACGCAAGTGACGAGTCGCCGAGAGATGCAGCGGTGCCGTACTCGGCGACCTGCTGCATCGCCCAGCGCGTCAACCGCTCGGCCGGCTGATATTCGCCTTCGCCGGGCTGCACGCTGTAGCGCTTGATCGCCTTGCCCTGCGCGTCGTCCACGCCGCGCAGCGTGGACAGCGGCAGCGCGTGGCCGTCGGCGGCGAAGTATTGGTAGAGCTGCGTCACCTGGAACGGCGAGAGGTCAATCGCCCCGAGCAGCAGCGAAGGATTGGCCGGCACGTCTTCCAGCCCGAACGAGTGCAGGAATTTGGCGACGCGTTGCACACCGAGATCCATGCCCAGATGCACGCTGGCGAGGTTGTAGGATTTCGCCAATGCCTCGACCATCGGCACTTCGCCATGCGCGATGTGGTCGTCGTTGCTCGGCGACCAGACCGTGCCGTTGCTCTGGCGCAGCGACACCGGCGTGTCATCCAGCAGCGAGGCCACGTTCCAGCGCTGCGGTTGCGCCAGTGCCATCAGGTAATAGAACGGCTTGATCGCCGACCCGATCGGCCGGCGCGCGTCGAAGGCGCGATTGAAGCCGTGGCGATCGGATTCCCGCCCGCCGACCATGGCCAGCACGCTGCCGGTATCGGCATCGGTGATCACCACCGCGCCTTCCATATTGCGGCCACGCTTGCCGAGCGCGGTGAGCGCGTGGTCCAGCGCGTCCTCGGCATAGATCTGCGCGGCCGGATCGAGCGTGGTGAACACGCTCAAGCCGCCACCGCGCAACTGGTCGTCGCTGAAATCCTGGTGCAGCTGCGCGCGCACGACTTCCATGAACGCCGGGAAGCGATCCGCCACCAGTTGTGGTGTGGCAGTGACGCCCAGCGGCGAAGCCTTCGCCACCTGCCATTGCGCATCGTTCAACAGGCCGGTGTCGTGGAACATGTCCAGTGCGACGTTGCGCCGCGCAAGCGCGCGCTGCGGATAACGGCGCGGATCGTAGATGCTCGGGCCCTGGATCATGCCGACCAGCAGCGCATCTTCCTGCGGACGCAACGTCTGCACCGGCCGCGCGAAATAGAACTGGCTGGCCGCGGCGAAGCCGTGCACGGCCTGATTGCCCTGCTGGCCGAGGAACACCTCGTTGCAATAGGCATCCAGGATCTGCGTCTTGGTGTAGTGCGTCTCGATCAGCACCGACAACAGCGCTTCGTTGAACTTGCGCACGAAGCTCTTGTTGCGATCGAGGAACAGATTGCGGACCAGTTGCTGCGTCAATGTGGAAGCGCCCTGGACCACGTGGCCCGCGCGCAGGTTGGCGAATGCCGCACGCAGGATCGCGGTGACGTCAATGCCCCAGTGATGCTCGAAGTCGCGATCCTCGACCGCCTGCAATCCGCTCACCAGCAGCGGCGGCAGCTCATCCAGCTTCACCACCTGGCGCTCTTCCTGCTCGGCGCCGTACAGCGTGGCGATGCGCGCGGGATCCAGATGGGTCTCGTGCAGCATGCGGCCGGAGGTCAGGTCCCTCACCGAGTCAATCTGACCGTGCGAGAGCGTGACCCGCACGCGCCGCGGCAATTCGCCGCCGGCCGGATCGGCATAACCGCGCGAGGCGACCACGAAGCGCTCGCCGTCGCGGCTGAAGGTGCCGGGCACGTGGGCTTCGCCCTCGGGCTCCTCGGTGTAACCCGCGCTTTTCAACTCGAGCGTCAGGGCGTCCGGGTTCATCGCCACGCCCGCGGCCAGCGCCACGGGCATGGCGTACACGCGTGTGGGTTGCGAGAACGCGATTTCGCCTACGCGCTCGCGCACCCGCGCATCCAGCACCAGCGTGTACGGCAGCAGGAAACCGATCACGAAACCGATGCCGATCAGCATCGGCCAGCGCGTGACCGGCCAGGCGCGCAGCCAGGCGTCGCGGAGGCGGGCAAGAAATTCCAACAACGCTTTCATTCCAGATTGAAACGCCGCAGTTTAATCGAAAGCCCACCGCCGGAACCCGGGTCCGGAGCACACGGTTCGACAGCGTTCAACCAGCAAACGTTCAGCATTAACGGGTTCAATTTCGGCCAAACAAATCGTAAGCCAATGCGCGCGTACCGCGCGCAAACCGTGCATAGCCGCCGGCGACGGCTTCGCGCAAGATCGCCGGCAGTCGGCGTGCGCGGTTCCCTGGCATCGCGGCGCGCCGATGGAGATGCGCCAGCTTGTGCTCTAGTGCGCGACCACACGCTTCCGGAAAGCTCGGCACCAGTAGCTGGGCGCGCTCTAGCAGGATCTGCGTGCGCGCGATCAAGCCGGACAAATAGAGCGCGCGCGGTCGTTCGGCGCGCGCGAGCGCTTTGCCCATCCTGCGCTTGCGCGCGCCGATCTGGTTGCCGCCGTGCTGGCGGTAATCAATCAGCGGTTGCTCAAGGCAATCCACCTCTCCCAGCGCGGCGGCGATGATCGCCAGCCATTCGTCATGCACCCATTCCGGCGGAAACGGTGCGACGTCATTCAACAGCGAACGCCGGAACGCGAGCGTGGCGCCGGTGGCGAGGTTGCGCCGCAGCAGCGCCTCGAACGCGCGCCCGGAATGGATCAATGCACGCTCGCGACGGGTGACTTCCAGCGCCTCGAACAGCCCGCACTGCATGTCGCCGCCGGCCTCGTCCACCAGCCGCGCGTCCGAATGCAGCAGCAACAAATTCGGCCGCTGCTCGAACGATTTCAGCATCAGCGCGATTTTCTGCGGATGCCAGAGATCATCCTGATCGCACAGGAACACGATGTCGCCGTCCGCGTCGGCAAGTGCGGCTTCGAAGTTGCCGACGAAACCGAGATTGCGCTCGTTGCGCGCGAGCACCACGCGGATGCCGCGCGCCTGCGCTTCTTCCGCCTGCCTGCCGAGCAGCGCGAAGGTGCCATCGCTCGAGGCATCGTCGCGCGCCACGATCTGGTCGGGTACATGCGTCTGCGCAAGCAGGCTGCGCCACAGTTCCGGCAACCAGCGCTCACCGTTGTAGGTGCAGAGCACGACCGAAACTGACATGGCCGATGGTGTATTCACGATGGCGCGCAGTTTAACGGGGCTCGTGGACAACTTCGGCGGACGAATCCCACATCTTCGCATCCGGCATGAAGCCGCGCGGATGGATATCCAGCAGTCGTTCGAGTTCGGCGTTGTCGGCGATCAGATCCTGGTCCAGCCGCGACAGCGGGCCGCGCAGGTCGGGAAGCCGTTGTGCGAGGGACACCGCGATGCGCGGCACCGGAACGGGCAAGGTGCGCACAGGGAGGCTCCTGCGCACGCGCGCGAACATCTGCGCGGCGCTGATGCGTTCACCGCCTCCGATCGGGATTACGCAGCCCGCGCCTTGCGGCCGCTGCAGCGCCGCGATCACCGCGCGGGCAATGTCCTGCGCGTGCACCGGCTGGCGCAGGCCGCGCCCGGGCGGCAGCGCAAAGACGTGCGTGCGCATGGCGCGGCGCGCCAGCGGCGTGAGGCTGCGATCCATGCCGGCGCCGTAGATCAAGGTGGGACGCAGCACCGTCCATGCCACACCGAGTTTGTCGCAAACCGATGCCAGCGCCTTCTCGGCATCGCGCAACCGCTGCGCCAGCGCGCGTTCGGCTGCCACCGGCGAATGGCGCTTGCTTTCGGCGCTCATCGAACTGGTGGCGACCACGCGGCGCAACGCCGGCAGCGGTGCACGATCCAGCCATGCGGCCAGGGCATCCATCGGGCCGAAACTGGCGATCGCTTCGATTTCAGCCACGTCGTGCGGCAGTTGATCAGGCAGACCGCCGCGCAACCAGGTCACGCCGGCGCGTTCTGCGTGTTCGCTGCGCGAGACCGCGAGCACGCGCGCATCGCGCACGACCAGCATCGGCAGCAGGAAGAATCCGATCTGGCTGCTCGCGCCGAAGACGAGCGTCGGGCCCAAAGCGGGATCCCGTGTCATCGCAGGTCCCTGCGTTACACGGGATGAGTGCATCCTGCACTCAGTTGCCATATCCGATCCGGCTATCCACCTCGCTGATGCGCGGATCATCCGGCGTCAATCGCCGCGCTTCGTCCAGGGCGCGCCGCGCGTCGTCGTAGCGGCCCTGGTCGGCAAACGTGCGCGCCCGCGCGATCCAGGCGCCGCCGAGGTTGCGCTGCATGCCGCCCAGCGCGGGATCGCCGGGGCTCAATTCCGCCAGCGTGGAAAGCAGGTCGCCGGCCTGTTCGAGCTCGCCGCCGTGCAACGCGCGCCCGAACAGTTGCCGCGCAATCTGCGGCAACGCGTGCAGGCCCGCCTGCGCGGCCGCATTGTCGGCATCCATTGCCAGTGCGCCGCGGTACAAATCGTAGGCGCTGTCGCCGGGCGGCAGCATCAACTCACCCTGGTGGGCGGCGGCATCGGCCTGCTTCACCATCCGCGCGACCTTGGCCGATTGTGCAGGCGTCAGCGTGGGCTGCGCAGGTGCGCTGGCCTCGCTGTCGTTTTGTGCGATTGCAGTCTGGGCCTGCGCCTGCAGACGTGAGCGGGCGGCGGCGAGATCGGCGGATTTCGGCGCGAGCTTGCCGGCCGCATCGAGCAGCCGGCTCGCGTCATCCGCGTGACCCGCATCCAGCGCGGCGTTGGCTTGCACCACCAGCGCCTGCGCGACGCGGCCCAGACCGGCGCGCGCCTGCGCGTTGTTCGGATCTCCGGCGAGCGCGGCCTGGAACTGCGCCAGCGCGTTGTCGTCATCGCTGCCGGTGATCTTGCCCGCGCGCAGGTCGGCCTCGCCTTGCGCCAGATGCTGGTCGCGCCGGGTTTGCGCATCCTGGTTGGCCTGCGCGATGGCTGCGCGCAGACTGGGCAGTTCCGCGTAATTCGGAACCAGCGAAGCCAGCCGATCCAGCGTGCGCTGCGCGTCGCCGCGATCGTTGTCCTTCAGCTGCTCCTGTACCTGCGCGGCCAGCGCGGAGCCCACCTGATCCATGCCGTGACGCGCGACCGCATTGTCGGGGTCGCTGACCAGCACGCGGTGGAACAGATCGGCCGCGCCGCCCTTGCCGCCGACATTGTTGGCCGCCAGCGCCGTGCGCGCCTGATCCAGCAGCGCCTCGACCGTCGCGCCGCGATTGGCGGCCTTGTTCAGTGCGGCTTCGGTGCTTGCGACGGCGCCGCCGCCAAGCAGGCCGCGCGCTTCTTCGAGCGCCGCGCGTGCATCGTCGAGCTTGTTGTGCGCGATGTCCTCCCGCGCCCGTTTCAGTTCCGCATTGCCCACATTGCGCAGGCCGGCAATGGCATGCTCGCTGTCGGGATCCAGTGCCAGCGCCGCTTCGTACTGATCACGCGCGCTGTCGGGCGACCCGGACAACTTGCCTGCGGCAAGGGCGCCGTCGCCGCGCGCCAGGATTGCATTCAACTGCGTGCGCGGCAGGTCCGCGCGAAGCGCGTTCTGGTGCGTCCATACCCATGCGCCGCCGATCACGACCACGGCGATCAATGCCGCCAGCGCCCAAGGCCAGGCGGAACGTCGCGGCGGCGGCGCATTGGCACGCGGATCGCGGCCCGGCGGATGGGCCCTGAGTGGCGGCAATCCGTCAGGGCTCATGCGCCGCGGCGGCACGTCCAGTTGATCGAGATTGCCGAGCGTCGGCTCGGTCCGCGCACGCGGGTCGCGCGAAGGGGGATCGTTGCGTCCGATCATGATTTTCGGTGGCTGAAATCGCGATCAGCTTAGCACCATGGTGCTTGCGCGGACCGCGCGATGTTCGGCGATTCAGCCTTGGGCAAGCCGCGCAAAAGCATCAGGGCGTTCATTCGCAAGAGGGCGCAAGGAGCGCGAAGAGCCTCGGCAAGCAGCCCCTTTCCGGGTTATTTCGCGCCCCCGCGTTCTTCGCGGGCAATGGTCCTGCCTGGCTTCAACCGGCCGCCAATCTGCGCGCATCCATCACATTGGATAACCCCGCGAGTTTGTCGAGCAGCGCCGCGAGTTCGCCGAAGTCGCGCAAGCGCAGGGTGAATCGCATGTTCACCTCGCCGCGGGACGGATCCACGCGGCTGCCGGAAGCGATGATGCGGACTCCGGCGTTGGCGATCGCATTGGTGATGTCACGATGCAGGTTCTTGCGGTCGTAGCCGGTCACCGCGATCTCGACGTCGTAGGCGCGCTCGCCGGTTTCGCCCCAGTGCACCTCGATCACGCGCTCGGGCGCCCGCGCGCGCAGGCGCGCGAGGCTGGCGCAATCCGCGCGGTGCACGGTGACGCCGCGGCCGCGGGTGATGAATCCCGCCACCGCATCGCCCGGCAGTGGCTGGCAGCAGCGCGCCAAAGTGGTGAGCAGATTGCCCACCCCCTGGATGGTCAGCGCACCGGGTTCACGTTTGGCCGGGCGTGCGGGTGTGCGCGCCAGCGCCACCGGCGGCACCTCGCTCTCAGTGAACGCGCGCGCCAGTTGTCCGCTGCTGACCTCACCCAGGGCCAGTGCGATCAGCAGTTCCTCGTGCGATTTCTGCCCGAGTTTCGCGTGCAGTTTTTCGAGCGGGCGATCGCCCAGGGCAAGCCGCTTCAGCTCGCGCTCGAGGATCTGCCTGCCGGCGGCGACATTGGCCGCGTTGTCGGCGCGGCGGAACCACGCGCGCACCTTGCCGCGCGCGCTGCCGGTCTGCAGGAACCCCTGGTGGGGTGAGAGCCAGTCGCGGCTGGGCGCGGCCTCCTTGGCGGTGAGGATTTCGATTCGATCACCGCTCGCGGGTTGGTACGTCAGCGGCACGATGCGACCGTTGACCTTGGCGCCGCGGCAGCGATGCCCGACCATGCTGTGCACGTGGTAGGCGAAATCCAGCACGGTCGCGCCGCGCGGCAGATCGAACACCTCGCCCTTGGGCGTCAACAAGTAGACGCGTTCCTCGGCCAGCTCCGAGCGCAGGCCGCCCAGCAGCGCGGCATCGTCTTCGCCTTCGCGCGATTCCAGCAGCTTGCGCATCCACGCCACGCGCGCCTGATAGGCGGCATCGGCATTGCCGCCCTCCTTGTAACGCCAGTGCGCGGCCACGCCCAGTTCCGCCGCCCGATGCATCTCGCGCGTGCGGATCTGCACTTCCAGCGTCTTGCCTTCCGGCCCGACCACCGCGGTGTGCAGCGAGCGGTAGTCATTGCCCTTCGGGCGGGCAATGTAGTCGTCGAATTCATCGGGCAGATTCGGCCACAGCGCGTGCGTCACGCCCAGCGCGGCATAGCAATCGCCCACGCTGCCGGTCAGTACGCGCAGCGCGCGGATGTCGTAGAGCTCGCCGAAATCCACGTGCTTGCGCTGCATCTTCTTCCAGATCGAATGGATGTGCTTGGGCCGGCCGGCGACCTCGGCTTCGATGCCCTCCTTTTTCAACGCATCGCCCAGCGCCTGCACGCAATGGGCGATGTAGGCCTCGCGGTCGGCGCGGCGCTCGTCCAGCAAGCCGGCAATGCGCCTGTAGATGTCCGGGTGCAGGTAACGGAAAGCCAGATCCTCCAGCTCCCATTTCAGTTGCCAGATACCCAGCCGGTTGGCGAGCGGTGCATGGATGTCGGCGGTGAGTTCGGCCAATGCACGACGTTCGCCTTCGGGCCAGCTGGCTGCCGCGCGCATACTCGCCAGTTGCCTTGCGAGCAGCAGGTACACCACGCGCAGATCGCGGATGATCGCGAGCAACAACCGGCGCAGGCCTTCCGCACGCGCACCGCGCTCCGCATGCAGCGCCCAGACGCGTTCGGCTTCGCGCTGTCCTTCGACCAGCCGCCGCACCGGTTCGGACACCCGCGCCGAACGCTCCGCCCAGTTTTCGGGCTGCGCCCGGGCCAGTGCATACCACCACGCCGCCGCGCGGGTGTCTTCGTCGCAACCGAGCTGTTCCAGCAGCTCGCAAGTCACTTCGGTGAGTGCCCGCACGTCCGCCGGCAGCTCGCCCGCGATGAGAGCCGCGGACGGGGCGGATGCTTGCGCTGGACGGGTGCAGGAAGTCATGCAAAAAAGGGCTTGGCCGTTGAAGAAGATGCGGCCGGGAAAGCCTATTGAAAGGCGTTCAGTGTAACCGTCGTGGCACAGCTTTCGGCCCTGTGAAGCAGCATATCCGGCTGCTATGATCGCCACCCATGCGTACCCGAACCGTATTGCCCGCTGTTCTGAGCCTGCTGCTGGCCCTGCCGGCCTTTGCACAGCAGTTCTCCTCGCTCGAAGAGCGCATGCCCTCCGCCGATTTCAAGGCGGCCGGTCTGGACAAGCTCACCCCTGACGAACTGAAGTACCTGGACACCTGGCTGCAGGCGCACCAGCAGGTGAAAGTCGTCGGTCCCAGTGGGCAGCAGGTGTTCTATACCGACGCGGATCGCGAGAAATTCGAAACGCACCTGGTCGGCACCTTCAGCGGCTGGAGCGGAAGCACCGAGTTCACGCTCAACAACGGCCAGGTCTGGCGACAGGCCGAGTCGGGCTCGAGCACCTGCCCGGCCATCACCAACCCCAAGGTCACCATCAAGCCGATGATCCTCGGCAGTTGGCTGATGTACGTGCAGGGTTGCAACGACAGCGTGCGCGTGGAACGGGTGAAGTGAGCCGGGAAATCGGCAGCTTCGCTGCCGGGAAAGAGTAAAGAGGAAAAGCCACGGCGCTCTCCTCTTGACCCTTTACAGCTTGCGCAGCAAGCGGCTTGAGCCTTCCCGCCTGGCCATCTCCACCGCTTTTGACAATCGCTTCGGCGATACCGCCTGAGCGGTGCCGAGTTCCTGCGCGAACTGCGAGACGCGCCATTCCTCGATCAACCAGCGCAGCGCGTCCAACGCATCATCGTCGGAAGCACCGCTCGCGTTCGCCGCCAGCCATTCACGCCAGTACGGCAGGACCTGCAGCAATCGCGATTGGTCGCGCGCCGGATCCTGGCGCAGTTTCTCGGCGCGCAAACGCATGGCGCGCAGGTAGCGCGGGAATTGCGCGAGCCGCGACAACGGCAGCTCGCGCAGGAATCCGGGCGCGAGCAATGCGTTCAGCTGCTCGCGCAGATCGTCGTAGCTGGCTCGCGCGAAGCCGATCAGCGGCGGTTCCAGCCACGGCCGCAGCTCAGCCTGCGCAGCGATCACCGGCTCGGCCAACTGCAGCCGTGCCACCGCCGCCGGGAACAGTTCGCGCGCAAGTTTTTCGCGCAGGCTCTCGAACGCAGCGCGATCGCGCACGTCCAGATCGCTCCGCCCCAGCAGATCGTTGAATCCACCCTCGACAAGATCCGCACGCAGCGCGTCAATGCTGTCCAGCGGTGCGTACTGGAGGGCGACGGCGCGATGGATCGGCAACTGCCGGCGCGCGCGCTTGAGTTCGGACGCCAGCGACAGGGCCAGCAATCGCCGTACGCCTCGCGGATGCGCGGCATCCGCATCTTGCGCATGCTCGAACACGCGCAGCGCGACCGCCGAACCCAGGTCCACCAGTGCCGGATAGGCGACGAGATTGCCCTTCGAGCGCACGCTGCGCGGAATGGTTTCGAAATCCCAAGCCTGCACGTCCTCGCGCGCCAGTTCCGCGTCGGCCCTCTGCGCGAACGCATCGCGTGCACGCGCCTGCCATTCGCCGCGCAGGAGTTCCAGTTCGCGGCCTTCGGCGAGTTGCCTGCCGCGCTCATCGTGCACCACGAAACGCATGCGCAGGTGGGCCGGCAATTCGATGTTCGCGAAATCGTCCGCCGCAATCGGCGCGCCGGTTGCACGGGTGAGAAACGCGGCAAGCGCCTGCGCGAGTGGTTCGTCTCGCGCGGATTCGGCTTCCACGAAGGCGCGCGCGAAATCCGGCGCCGGCACGTAATTGCGCCGCCGCGCTTTCGGCAGGCCGCGGATCAGCGTGGCGACTTTCTCGGCCAGCATGCCCGGCACCAGCCATTCGCAACGCGCGGCGGAAATCGCGTTCAACAACGCCAGTGGCACGTGCAGGCTGACGCCGTCGGCCGGATCACCGGGCGCGAAGCGGTACTCCAGCCGCAATTTCTGTTGCGCGACCTGCAGCGACGGCGGAAACGCCTGCGCGTCCGGCCCCGTTGAACCGGTGAGGATGTCCTCCAGCGACCAGCGCAACGCGGCGCGCTGTGTCGGCGGAGCCTTGCCGAACCAGGCATCCAGCGCGGCCGCGCTCGCGACATCGGGCGGCAGCTTGCCGGTGAAGAACGCCGCGCGCTCCTCGTCCGACTTCAGCAAATCGAGGCGGCGCTGCTGCGATTCGATTTCCTGCGCTTCGCGCAACACGCGTGCATTGGCGCGCACGAAATCCGCCCGCACATCCAGTTCGCAGCGCACCAGCGCTTCGCGCAGGAAGATTGCGTGCGCCAGCCCGGGATCCTGCTTCGCGAAGGTGACGGTGCGGCGTTCGACGAGCGTCAATCCGAACAGCGTGACCTGCTCGTGCGCGATCACCGCCCCGCGCGCACGCGACCAGTGCGGATCCTGCCAGGTCTTGCGCACCAGATGCGCCGCCTGCCGCTCGATCCAGCGTGGCTCCACGCGCGCGCAGTGCATCGCGTATACACGGCCGTTCAAGTCCACGATTTGTGCGGCGAACGGCCATTGCGGTCCGGCCTTCGCCAGCGCGGAACCGGGGAAGATACGGAACCTGCGCTCGCGCGTGCCGCGGTAATCGCCGCGCTCGTCCTTGCGCGCGACATTGGTGGGCAGGCCGGCGAGCAGGGCGAGATGGATGGACTCGTAAAGCTGGGGCGAAATGGGGTCGGGTTCATTTGTAGTCAGCGGATCGCGCTCTTTCCCAGGTCGTGCGGAAAAACGGGCCTGACCCCATTTCCCCGTCTCCCGCTCCACCAGCAGCAACTGCCTGTGCAACTCCCGCCACTCGCGCATGCGTAAATAGGAGAGGAAATGCCGCGCGCACCAGTCGCGCAGTTTCGACTGGGTCAGTTCCTCGTGCGCGGTGCGGTAGGCATTCCACAAATTCAGGATGCCGATGAAATCGGATTTCGGATCGGCAAATTCGGCGTGCGCGGCATCGGCCTCGCCGCGCTTGTCGGCCGGGCGCTCGCGCGGATCCTGCAACCCCAGGAAGGCCACGATCGGCAGCACCTGTTCGAACACGTGTAGCCGGCGCGCCTCCACCAGCATGCGCGCCAGTTGCACGTCTATGGGAATGCGCGCAAGGTCGCGGCCGACCCGCGTCAGCCCGCGTGACCCATCCACCGCGCCGATTTCGGCCAGCCGCCGCCAGCCGTCGGCGATCGCACGCGACTCGGGCGGCTCGATGAAGGGGAAACGTTCGACTTCGCCCAGGCCGATCGAGAGCATGGTCAGGATCACGTTCGCCAGCGCCGACCGCTTGATCTCCGGATCGGTGTAGCGCGGGCGCGATGCGTAATCGCTCTCGTCGTACAGGCGCACGCAGATACCAGGGCCCACGCGCCCGGAGCGGCCGGCGCGCTGGTCGGCGCCCGCCTGCGAGACCGGTTCGACGTGCAGCCGCTCGATCTGGCTGCGCTGCGAATAGCGCTTCACCCGCGCGGTGCCGCTGTCCACCACATAGCGGATGCGCGGCACCGTCAGTGATGTCTCGGCAATGTTGGTCGCCAGCACGATCCGCCGCGCCGCGCCCGGCTTGAACACGCGATCCTGTTCGCCCGTCGAGAGACGCGCGTACAGCGGCAACACTTCGGTGTGGCGGTAATTGCGGCGGTTCAGCGCCAGGTGCAGATCGCGGATTTCACGTTCGCCGGGCAGGAACACCAGCGCGTCGCCGCGCGGATCCTCCCGCGTCAGATCGTCCAGCGCGGCGATGATCTGCTCGGACAAGGCTTCGTCGCGCTGCGGCGCGCGCCAGCGCACTTCCACCGGGAACGCGCGGCCTTCGACTTCCAGCACCGGCGCGCGTTCGAAATGCGCCGCAAAACGCGCGGTGTCTATCGTGGCCGAGGTCACGATCAGCTTCAGGTCACGGCGCTTGCGCAGCAGCGCCTTCAGATAGCCGAGCAGAAAATCGATGTTGAGGCTGCGCTCGTGCGCCTCGTCGAGGATGATCGTGTCGTAGGCCGACAGCATCCGGTCGCGCGTGATCTCGGCGAGCAGAATGCCGTCGGTCATGAACTTCACCAGCGTGTGCTCGCCGACCTGCTCGCTGAAACGCACCTGGAAACCGACTTTGCCGCCGACCTCGGTCCCGAGTTCCGCGGCCACCCGGCGCGCCATCGCGCGCGCAGCCAATCGCCGTGGCTGGGTGCAGCCGATCATCCCGTGCACGCCGCGCCCGGCGGCGAGGCACAGCTTCGGCAATTGCGTGGTCTTGCCGGAACCCGTTTCGCCGGCGATCACCAGCACCTGCCGCGTGCGGATCAGCTCGACGATCTCGTCCGCGCGCTGCGCAATCGGCAGCGATTCGTCAATGTGAAATGGGGTCAGGTTCATTTTTTCTTCGGGCATCACGACACCTTCCATTGCGCCCAAAAAATGAACCTGACCCCGTTTCGGAAGCCGCACGCGCGGCAACGGCTTCGGGCGTCATCGGCGCCCTGCGTGGACGATTCATCCGCAGATGATAAGCGGGCCCGGTGCAGGAGCGCGCCTACGCTCCGACGCCCGCTGCTGCCACGATCACCCACACCACGAATGCGGCCAATGCAACCACGCCGAACGCGCGCCGCAATGACGCGAACCGCAGCGGCGCCATGGGCGCGAGCGGCTTGCGCCCGTGCAGCATCGGCCCGACCAGGTTCTCGTCCCTGCCGATCCAGTAAGCCAGCACCACCGCGATGTGGATGCCGATCAGGATCAGCAGCAC
>JBQCCR010000017.1:0-19829 GCA_051961995.1 Rhodanobacteraceae bacterium
CCGCTCCCATGGAGCCAAGGGCTCACAGCACTCGCCGTAGGGCTGATCGCTACCGCATGGGCAGGCCTTTTCGCTGGGCGGTGGCGTCAACGGTGGGGCTTTGGCCACGAATTCGTATTCGCGTGAAGTACGACCATAGGCGTCGCGATAGCCATAAGTTCCGTCGTTAAAGCCAATATAGGTCTCGCCACCGTAGCGCCACAACTCCTTTTCGGGCGGGCGTAGAAGCTTGGAGAGCCGAGCGTGATCCAAGGGCATCTCGCGCTCCGGATACAACCATTCGGGGGCCCCCGCGGCGATGTAACGACGAGCGCGTGCTTTCAGCCAAGCGTTGACTTCGATCACTTCCTCTCTGTGGAAGCGGCGCCCCCGTATGAGGCGGTCCGTATACAACATCGCATTACCAAAGTAACGTGCGTTCGTTCGCTTGGCCGCGAGCTCGACTGCGCCGGGATTCACTGCGTAAGTGACGTGCGTGAGAATCAGCAAGTGGTTGCAGTCGAGCGGGAATAGAGTCTGTGTGCCATTCCACGAGATAGGAGCGTCATTCGGATAGGACTGCACCGCAGCATCGCTCGGGAGCGCGGCATTGAATGTAGTAACCGGGTGGTCGGTGACGAGAAACTTCACCTCACAGCCATCGGCCGAGACCACTTCATGCACAGCTTCGGCCCACATTGCGCCAAACATATGGCGGAGATGCTGCATCTCGACTAGGAGCTCGACCTGTAAAAGCGCTGGGTAGCGACTTCGGATCCAGTCCAAACCCTTTGGTGTCCGCAGCTTTTGCGCACCCATGTAACTAAGAAGGGTTTGGTACTGATCGTGAATCTGGCGGGCATCGTCGCCCAGAAATGCTCGCACGGCACGCGCGCCGAAATCATCAATGCCTTGGAAGAGAACCGTTTCGACCTCGTCATTGAACTGCTCACCGAAGCGCGTGACGTACAAGTCCAGCTCCCAGAACGCCGACTTGGGCGCGCGTCGATTGGGCTGAAGCAATATCGGCGTGCCATCAGGGCGCCGGCGAGGCGGGGACAAGTCCAAAAGCCAGTACTGGTTACGCTCGAGGGTGAAACCGCGCTGATACCATTCAGGTACATAGTGGTTCTGGCGCGAGGGTTGTTGCGCTCCGGGTGGCATCAATGAACCTCCGGCTCGAGTATATATACAGAGGGCGGACCACTACTCCGGTCAACCCTACCCTTCGCGGGGTTTGCTGGCCCAAAATTCCCCACCGAAGAATAAGCTCTCGATGGACAAGGCGCATCATTGTGGAAAATGAGGATTTCTGAGTGCGAGCTCTGGAAACCTCTTTGGCTTTTATGCGCACGTAGCGGCGGGTATAAGTGGCAGCAGTACCAGACGTTGGCGACCACCCCATCATGTAGCTTCGAATTTTTTGCTCTTCTGCCGGCTCCATCCGCTGGATTTCCATCTTCTTTGAAAACACGTCATTCCAGGTGTGCCGCAGTAGATGGGCGGTCAGGTCGGCCGGCAGGCCGGGGCACTTCTCTCGCAACGTCCTGAACATCTTCGCCGCCGCGGAGAGCGTCATCGGCTTTCCAGTACGGCTGGCAACGAACAAAAACGGGTGCCTCCTCGAGGCACCCTGCGTAGGCCGTAAGTCAAGGATGTATGCCTGCGTCTCAAGCAGCAGCGCATCGCTGCAGGGCAGCGTGCGCGCGTTGGTCTTCGTCTGTGGTGGATATGCGCGCGGATCTTCTCGATCGTCGGCTCGCCGGTGGATCGTGACCTCTTTCGCACGGGCATCCACGTCGCTGACGCGCATCCCCAGCGCTTCGCCAATCCTGAAGCCGAAATCTCTGAGCCAATGGATAAGTAACGCGTTCCGATAACGCGTGTGCTGGTGGCGCCATGGATTATCTGGACAATGCGGGTCAATGACGCGCAGCATTTCGTCCACCACTTCGCTAGCCACGCCCTCGCGTTGACCCAAGGATTTGTGACCAGACTGATGGGGAATTCTTGAATTGATTGCCCTCAATGTCCGCGAGGACGCCTCTGCGAGCCGCGCCGCTTCTGGGTCGGTCAGTGCTCGCCGACTGCAGCGCTCGTCGGCAAGCCACTGGATGTACCTGCGGATATACAGCAAGCGCGTTGCTGCAACTTCTGGTTCCACCTCGTTGAACGTTTGACGTTGAGTCTCCATTCGGACCTTCTGAAGCGACACCACCTTTGGCGTGTTGTCTTCTTTGATGCCGGAAAGGGAAGACAGGTCGTCGAGATGTAGCCGACACAGGCGTGCAAGATCCTCAACCTCGCCGAGAGACAGCAATCGGCCGGAGTTCAATCGGGAATCGAGGTCGATGCCTCGAAGATCGAGGATCATGTGAAGCGCCATGACGCTGCGAAGCACGCTAGCGATGGTGTTGGAGGCTCGGTTCCGGCCCGTACCTCCGTCAGCGCGAAGAGGGTGGGCTCGAAGAGCGGGACCCCATTGCTGTCGAGGAGGACGGGAAGTTGCTCACCCGAAGCAAGTTTGACTGTCTTTACTCGATAACCCGACGTCATTGTTTACACACCCTGTCAGGTGCACGGTAGCACCTGATTTGCGGTGTTTACCCAAAAAAGACGTCAACAAAAGAAAACCCCGGCAAACAAGCTGCCTGCCGGGGTTCTGTTTACGCTTTCTGCTAAGGTCCATCCTAGAACGGAATATCGTCGTCCTCGAAATCGCCGACGCCGCCGGAAGCGGGCTGCGGCGCGGGTGCGGGGCGTCCGCCAGCGGACGGGCCGCGCGATTGTTGCGGGCGTTCGCGGTAGCCGCCGCCTTCGCCGCCGCGTGAGCCGCCTTCACCCGTGCCACCGAGCATCTGCATCTCGTTGGCGATGATGTCGGTGCTGTAGCGTTCGATGCCTTCCTTGTCGGTGTACTTGTCGGTGCGGATCGAGCCTTCCACGTAGATCTGCCGGCCCTTCTTCAGGTATTCGCCGGCGATCTCCGCCAGCCGGCCGAAGAACTTCACCCGGTGCCATTCGGTGCGTTCCTTGGCCTCGCCGGTCTGCTTGTCTTTCCAGCTCTCGGACGTGGCCAGGCTCACCGTTGTGATCGCGGAGCCCCCGGCGGTGTAGCGCGTTTCCGGATCCGCGCCGAGATTGCCGATCAGGATGACCTTGTTGACGCCGCGTGCCATGGGAGCTGCCCTCGATGAACCGACCAAGCGCACAGGATGCCAGCGCCCGGGTTTGATCGCCAGCGGATTCGGCGACCGGTCACGTAGGCCGGTGCCGCGTTCGCGTGTCGGTGCACGGCGCACGTCTATAATCGCCCATTCCATGGCAGTCCCGGCACGCATGAACCAGGCCGTCACCACGCGACCCGACGTTGCATCCGACTTCGCTTCCGTGCGCGCGCTGGCAGCGGCCGACATGGCGGCGGTGGATGCGCTGATCCGCAAGCGGCTGGCCTCCGACGTGGCGCTGGTGCACGCGGTTGGCGAGCACATCGTCGGCGGCGGCGGCAAGCGGCTGCGGCCGATGCTGCACGTATTGGCCGCGCGCGCGGCCGGTTACGCGGGCGATGCACACATCCAGCTCGCCGCGATCGTGGAGTTCATCCACACCGCGACCCTGCTGCACGACGACGTGGTGGACGGCTCCGACCTGCGGCGCGGGCGCAAGACCGCGAACGCGCTGTGGGGCAATGCCGCCAGCGTGCTGGTCGGAGACTTCCTGTATTCGCGCGCGTTCCAGTTGATGGTGGAGCTGGACCGCATGCGGGTGATGGGCATCCTGGCCGACACCACCAATGCGATCGCCGAAGGCGAAGTGTTGCAGTTGCTCAACCTCGGCAACGCCGACATTGACGAGGCGGCCTACCTGCGCGTGATCGAACGCAAGACCGCGGTGCTGTTTGCGGCCGCGACGCAATTGGGTGCGGTGCTCGCCGGCCTTCCGGAAAAGCAGGAGCGGGCACTGCGCGAATACGGCATGCAGCTCGGCTTCGCGTTCCAGATCGCCGACGACCTGCTGGATTACGTATCCGACGCGCAGACGCTCGGCAAGAACATCGGCGACGACCTCGCCGAAGGCAAGCCGACGCTGCCACTGATCTACGCGATCGAGCGCGCCGCGCCGGCACAAGCCGAGACGCTGCGCCGCGCGCTCAGTTCCGAACGGCTCTCGTCGCTGGATGCGATCGTGCAGGCGATCCGCGAATCCGGCGCGATTGCACGCGTGCGCAAACGCGCGCAGAGCCATGCCGATGCCGCGCGCGATGCGCTTTCCGCGCTTCCACCGTCACGCCACCGCGAGGCACTGGATGCGCTGGCCGTGTACGCGGTGGAAAGGGATCATTAAAGCCCCTCTCCCGTCGGGAGAGGGGTTGGGGTGAGGGTTCGGTTCTTCGCGTGCAAGTTTCAACCAACCCGAACCCTCACCGGCCTTCGGCCACCACGGAGCTCTTGGCCATGGACGGCAGATCTCCCGAGGGGAGAGGGAAAATCCAAAGCCCGGAAAGATCACCTGAACCTTCGCTCTCTCAGAACGAGAGAATCAATCGCGCGCCCACGCCTCATCCAGCCAGTCATGCATCAGCCTGAACGCGCGCTTCGCGGCCTTCGGGTTGTACACGCAGCCCGGCGGCGAGTGCGCGCTCGGTTCGGCAAAGCAATGCACCGTGTGACCGAACACCACGAACTGCCATTCGGCCGGGCTCATGCGCATCTCGTCCATGAACTTGTCCGCATCCGGCATCGTGCCCTTGTCGTCGGCCCCGTTCATCGCCAGCACGCGCGCCTTGATGTTCTTCGCGAGATTCGGATCGTCGGTGGACAGCCCGCCGTGGAAACTCACCACCGCGGCGACGTCCGCGCCGCTGCGTGCCAGATCCAGCACCGACGAACCGCCGAAGCAGAATCCGATCGCGGCAAGTCTTGATGGATCGATCGGCGCGGCTTTCGAGTTCGCCAGTGACTTCAATTCATCAAACGCTGCCACCGCACGTGCGCGCATTCCGGCGCGATCGCCGTACAGCGGTTTCACCGCTGCGCGGGCTTCCTCGTCGCTCCGAGGCCTCAGATCCTTGCCGTACATGTCGCCCATGAAGATCACGTAATCGCGGCCGGCAATGGTTTTCGCGAACGCGATATTGGTGGCATTGATGCCGCGCCAGTCGGGGATCATCAGCAGTCCCGCGCGCGGCGTCTTGACCGCGTCGTCCCAGACCAGCACGCCGCGCATGGCCTTGCCGTGCGCCGTGTAATCAATCGTTTTCGTCTGCATCGCCGCGTGGGCGAAGGACGAGAAGCCGAGCAGCAATGCAGCGATCCACAGCAAGCGGGTACGCATGATCGTCTCCTTGTGTCGGGACTCGGGTTCGGAACATTTTGTCGTCATTCCGGCGCAAACCGGAACCCAGAATGACGATAGGGTTTCTCTCAACGACCCGCGGCATGTGCTGTCAGTTTCCGCTTCAACGGCCGCAGCGCATCCACCGCGCACATGCCGATCCCGCGCAGCGCAATCAGCGGCGGCGCACGCCAGGCGAACACGCGCGCGAGCGCATCGAATGACCACGCATCGAGCGTGTCGGCCGAGCGGCGGCGGCGCGCATAGCGCTGCAACACGTGAGCCGCGGCGAAGTCGCGGTTCGCGTCGCGCGCATCACTCAATACGGAAACGAGTTCGGCCACGTCGCGCAGCCCCAGGTTCGCGCCCTGCCCGGCCAGCGGGTGTACCGCATGCGCGGCATCCCCGAGCAGCACACAACGCTCGCTCGCATAGGTCCGCGCCAGTTGCAGGCGCAGCGGGAACGACGCGCGGGGGGTGGTTCCGGTGACGCGTCCCAGTCGGAAATCGGTGGCAAAACCCACCGCCTGGCAAAACGCAGCATCGTCCAGCGCCAGCACGCGTCGTGCTTCGGCTTCCGGCAAGGTCCACACGATCGAGCTGCGCCCGTCGCGCAACGGCAGTAGCGCGATGGGACCATCGGGGAGAAAACGCTGCCATGCCGCGGCTTCGTGCGATTTCTCGGTCGCGACGTGCGCCACCACCGCGCGCTGCGCGTAATCGCGGCCGCGCGTGGCGATCCCGGCCTTGTCGCGCAACGTGGATTTCGCGCCGTCGGCGACCACCAGCACGCGCGCGGACAGCGGCTCGCCTTCGCCGAGTTCCAGCGACACGCGATCGGCGCGCGCATCGAAGTCACGCAACTCGCCCGGACATATGCGGCGCACGCCGGCTTGGTCCAGCGCCCGCCACAATGTCCATTGCAGCAGCTTGTTCTCGATGATCCACCCGAGTTCCGCGCGGCCTTCGCGCGCGGCGTCGAAATGCAGTTCGGCCCCACTCTCCGCATCCCACACGTGCATGCGCGCGTACGGCGAAACGCGCGCATCGCGCACCGCGCTCCAGACGCCGAGTCCATCCAGCAACTTCGCCGACGAGGGCGCCAGCGCGATCACGCGCAGGTCCTCGCGATTCTCGGCCCGCCACGGCGCGGGTTCGCGCGCTTCAATCAATGCGACCCCGAACCCTTTTTTCGCCAGCGCCAGCGCGCAGGCCGCACCGACCATCCCGCCTCCGGCGATGGCAATGTCCGGCATCGTGCGACGCGTGTTCATGGCGCAGTCTCCAGCGTGGCGGCGGGCGGAGCCGAACCGCGCCAGCCCATGCCGCGTCTTGCCAAGGCACGCTTCAACGGCGGCACGCTGTCGAAGGCGATCAACGCCAGCGAACGCAGCGGCGCGAATGCCGCCTGCGGCAGGCACGCCAGGGAAATCAGTCCATGGCTGAAAGCCAGTACGCCCTCGCGATCTTCCCTTCGCCGCGCGGCGTAATCGCGCAGCAATTCGCCCGCGCCGGGATCGTCGGCCTTTGCGATCAGCTCCGCCAGCATCAACGCATCGCGCAGCCCGAGATTGAATCCCTGTGCGCCGATCGGGTGCACGGTCTGCGCGGCGTTGCCGATCAGCACTGCGCGTGGCGCGATCAATGACTTCGCAAGCACGCGGCGCGCGTGGTGCGCCTGGCGCTTGCCCGGACGCGACAACCGGCCGAGCTTCCAGCCGAAGCGGCGCTGCGCGAGTGCCGCGAATGCGTCGTCGCCCAATGTGAGCACGCTTTCAGCGTGGTCGGAGGCAACCGTCAATACCAACCCGCAACGCCGTCCACCCAGCGGCAACAGCGCCACGGGGCCTTGGTCGGAGAAGCGCTCGTACGCGCACCCGTCCGGATCGTGCTCTGGCGTGATCGTGCAGACGATCAGGCTTTGCGCGTAATCGTGTTCCTCGGCGGCGACGCCCGCCTGCGCACGCACGAATGATCCGGTGCCGTCGGCGCCGATCAGCAGCTTCGTTTCGATCTCGCGGATGTCATCGGCGATGCGGATCGTCGCACGCCAGCCCTGACTTTTACCGTCATCCCGGCGCAAGCCGGGACCCGGCGACTCCATCTCGGTGGACTTCAAACATTCGAGCTTTTCCAGCTTCGCCGGCATCATGCGCGTGATGTTCCGGCATTCACTCAGCCGTTGTTCCAAAGCCCCCGCCAGTTCGCGCGCGGGCAGCGTTGCGCCAAGCGCGTCCACCCCGGCTTCGCGGGCAGACAATCGCGCGGCGCCGAACTCGCCGGCACGGCTGACGTGCAGGCGCGTGATCGGCGTGGCACCCTGCGCGTGCTTCCACACGCCAAGTGCGGCGAGTGCGTTGACCGTGGCGCGCGCCAGCGCCAGATTGCGTTCGTCGTAACTGGGCTGTGCCGGCACGCGCGGCGCAGCCGCCTCGACCAGCGTGGCACTGCACCCCGCCGCGTCCAGCGCGATCGCCAGGCTCGCGCCGACCAGACCGCCGCCGACGATCAGAGCCTGGCCCGGACTGGATCCGGCAATGTCCGCGTGCTCGCGCATCGAGCGATGATAGCGATATTCATGTCGGGGTTTGCTGCGCTCGCTGTCGGCCTGCCTGCTGAATGGCTGCTCACGGGTGCTTGCGGTAAGCTATCGGGATTGCCGACGAGGAACGCTCCCATGCCGCGCACCGAACACTCGCCCCTGCTCACGCCGCGCAATCTGGTGTTGTGCGCGATGATCGCCTTCGCCGTCGGCTATCGGCTGCTCGTGCACTTTTCCGCCGGCGCGCTGCCCTGGAACTTCACTCCGGTGGAAGCGATGGCGCTGTTCGGCGGCGCGTACTTCGCCGACAAGCGGCTGGCGGTGCTGGTGCCGCTGGTCGCGCTGTTCCTTGCCGACTGCGTGATCGGTTTCTACGGCTGGATGATGATCGCGGTGTACGGCTGCGTGCTGCTGACCGCGTTCGCCGGCTTCGGCCTGCGCGGACGCGCACGCATCGTCAACGTCACGCTCGCCGCGATCGCCAGCGCAACCGGCTTCTATCTGCTCACCAACTTCTTCGTGTGGCTCGGCGGCACGATGTATCCGCACAGCTTCGCCGGATTGCTCGAGTGCTACGTCGCCGGCTGGCCGTTCTACCAATACGGTTCGCTACCCGGCACGGTGCTGTGGAGCGCGCTGCTGTTCGGCGGCTTCGCGCTGCTGAGCCGGCGCTACGCGGGATTGCGTCTCGCAACGGCGTAATTCGCGCGCGCCATGGGCAATCGGCTGTCAAAGATTTACACCCGCACGGGTGATGATGGATCCACGGGTTTGGGCGATGGCACGCGCGTGCGCAAGGATTCCGCGCGTGTCGCCGCTTACGGCACTGTGGATGAACTCAACAGTGCGCTGGGCGTGCTGCTCGCGGCTCCCGATCTGCCTGCACCTGTCATCGAAATCCTGACGCAGGTCCAGCACGACCTGTTCGATCTCGGCGGCGAGCTGTGCATTCCGGGCATGGCGATGTTGGACGATGCCGACATTGAACATCTGGAATCCACGCTGGACCGGTTCAATGAAGACCTGCCGCCGCTGAAGGAATTCATCCTGCCCGGCGGCGGCATGGCCGCAGCACAATGTCATGTCGCGCGTACCGTTTGCCGGCGCACGGAACGCTGCGTAGTCACGTTGTCGCGCGAAGAAACCGTGCGCCCTCAGGCGGTTCACTATCTCAATCGCCTCTCCGACCTGCTGTTCGTGCTGGCGCGCGTACTGGCGCGCGCGAGTGGTCATGGGGAGGTGCTCTGGCAGCACGAGCGCAGGAAACGCAGCAAGCCTGAGTAGATGCGCCTCTACACACATCCCGCCTGCCTGCAACACGATCCGGGAGAAGGACATCCCGAATCGCCGGCGCGACTGCGCGCGGTGCTGGAAGCGCTGGACGATCCCCGCTTCGCGCAACTCGATCGAGTCGAGGCGCCGCGCGTCACGCACGAGCAACTGCTGCGGGTGCACGAGCCGGCTTACGTGGGATACGTCTACGCGAACGCGCCGCAAAACGGCTCGCTGCGGCTCGATCCCGACACGGTGATGTCGCCCGCTTCGCTGGAAGCGGCCGAACGCGCGGCCGGCGCGGTGTGCGCGGCGGTGGACGCGGTGATGGGCCATGAAACCGTCCGTGCGTTCTGCGCGGTGCGTCCACCCGGCCATCACGCCACGCCCAATGCGGCGATGGGTTTCTGCATCTTCAACGGCATCGCGGTAGGCGCGGCGCATGCGCTGGAAGCGCACGGCCTCGAACGCGTGGCGATCCTTGACCCTGACGTGCACCATGGTAATGGCACGCAGGATATTTTCCGGCGCGAACCGCGTGTGCTGTATCTGTCCAGCCACCAGATGCCGCTGTATCCGGGCACGGGCGCGCGCAACGAGCGCGGCCTCGGCAATATCGTGAACGCGCCATTGCCGCCGCAGGCCGGTTCGCGCGAATTCCGCGCGGCCTGGGACGAGATATTGTTTCCGGCGCTGGAAAGCTTCCGCCCGCAACTGCTGCTGGTTTCGGCCGGTTTCGACGCGCACCGGCTGGACCCGCTGGCGCAGTTGCAGATCGAGGCGGAAGACTACGCATGGATCACCCGAAGGCTATGCGATCTCGCCGATGAACACGCACAGGGCCGCGTAGTTTCCGTGCTGGAGGGCGGCTACAGCCTGGAGGCACTGCGCGAGTCGGTCACGGCACACGTTGCAGCCCTGCTCTGACGCGCGCGGTTGCGTGAATTCCGCGTCAGACCCGCTTTCTGTTAATTTAACGTGGTTCCCGGACGAGGATGTCACGTGCTGCGCCAACCTTCACCGCTGACGCCGCGCGCGCTCGCGTTCGCCATCGCGCTGGCCGTGCTGCCCGCCGCCGGCGCGGTGGCGCAGACCGCGAAATACGTCTGTCCGCTGGGTGCGTTCACCTGCCCGCGCGACAAGAACGATTACACCCTGTGCAAGAAAAACGACCTGCTGGATTTCTACGTACCGGGCCTGCCAACCACGGGCGACGCCTCGCAGGCGAACTCCGACGTGCAGGCTGACCGACTGGAGAGTCCGGACAGCAACGTGTTCCATCTGTACGGCGACGTGCGCCTGCAGCGGCTCGACCAACTGCTTCGCGCCGATCGCATCGATTACAACCGCGAGACCACGGCGTATCTCGCCACCGGCGACGTGCGCTACCAGGATCGCAGCCAGTTGTTCTCGGCCACGCGCATGCAGGGCACCACCAATCCCGAGCACGGGGTGGCGGACAACGTCCGATTCCAGTTGCTGACGTCGCGCGGCAATGGCGACGCCAGGCAGGTGACGGTGCTCGACCAGGACCACGCGATGTACACGCAGGGCAGTTTCTCCACCTGCGACCCGAGCGACCGCGTGTGGGAAATCCGCTCCTCGCAGATGACCGCCGACCAGACCACCGGCGTGGGCCGCGCGCACAACGTGACCCTGCGCCTCAAGGGCGTGCCGATCCTGTGGCTGCCGTACATGCGGTTCCCGATCAACAATGAGCGGCAATCCGGTTTCCTGTACCCGCAATTCGGCAACAACAGTCATTCGGGTTTCTATTTCGCGCTGCCGTATTACTTCAACCTGGCGCCGAACTACGACGCCACGGTCACGCCCAGGATTTATTCCAAGCGCGGCCTGATGCTGGGCGGCGAGTTCCGCTATCTGATCGGCAGCAGCAGCGGCATCCTGCAAGTGGACTACATGCCGCATGATCGCGTGGCCGATCGCGAGCGCAGCTTCGTGCATTTTCAGGATTCCACGTACCTCGCACCAGGTTGGGCTTTCTCTACTTCCATCAACCACGTCAGCGACAAGAGTTATTTCCAGGATTTCGGCAACGACCTGTTCAATGCATCGAGGACACTGATCGGATCGTCCGCCTACATCCGCGGCAGCGGCGACTGGTGGGATGCCGGGCTCGGCGTGGACACCTGGCAGATCACCGATCCATCCATTCCGGATTCGGCTGAACCCTACAAGCGGCTGCCGCGACTTTATTTCGATGCCGACAAGCCGATCGGGCCGTTGGGCGGGCCGGAATGGGGCGTGCGCTCGGAAGCGGTGCGGTTCGAGAGCTCATTCCGCCCGGGCGGTGAACGCTTCGATGCGTACCCCTATCTCGCCTGGCCCATGCAAGGCGCGGCGTGGTTCGTGCGCCCGGAGATCGGATATCGCTACACCACTTACAATCTCGAACGGCCGGTGGTGGCCGGCGGCCCGACCACGCCAAGCCGCGGCTTGCCGATCTTCGATGTGGATGCGGGGTTGATCTTCGAGCGCGATACCAGCCTGTTCGGCAACTCCTACACGCAAACGCTGGAACCGCGCCTGTATTACCTGCGCGTGCCCTATCGCAACCAGACCGACCTGCCCCTGTTCGACACCGCCCCGCTGACATTCGATTTCTGGCAGCTGTTCACCACCAACCGTTTTTCCGGCGCCGACCGCCAGGAAGACGCCAACAATCTTTCGCTGGCGGTCACCTCGCGCTTGCTGGATGACAATGGCGTGGAGAAGATCTCCGCCAGCCTGGGCGAGATCCACTACTTCGATCCGCAACGTGTGCAGTTGTCGCGGTTAGCCAAACCGACCGATTTCGCCGGCTCCGACTACGTCGCCAATCTGCAGGTCTCGATTTCCGACAACTGGAGAGTGACCGCCTCGCACCTGTGGAACGTGCAGACCGGCACTACCGATGTGTCCACGGTCGGGTTGCAACGCCGGCTCGGCGAAGACGGTGTGCTGAACTTCTCCTATCGCTACCGCAAGAACCTGCTCGAGCAGGTGGACGTGTCCAGCGAAATTCCGGTTTCCGAGAGCTGGAAACTGGTCGGCCGCTACGATTATTCGCTGCGCGACCAGAAAGTGGTGGACGCCTTCGCCGGTCTGGAATGGGATGGCTGCTGCACCGCCGCCCGCGTGCTGGTGCGTCGCTACGTGCGCGACTTCAAGGGCGACATCAGCAACGCGATCTTCTTCGAGGTGGAATTCAAGGGCCTTGGCGCGTACGGCCAGAAGACGGAAAGTTTCCTGCATCACTCGATCATGGGTTACCAATAAACATCGGTGCGAGCACAAAGTCCTCGGCTGGGCCTGTCACGCCTGCTTCCACCATCCCTGCTGGCCCTTGCTTGGCAAGGGCCAGCCGCCCCGCGGCTCAAGGGGTCGCGGCAAGAAATTAACGGGAAAGCCGGCGCCGTTCCGGTACACTTCGCCTTTCGTTCCGCTGCCCCGCAGCCATCCTCCATGAACAAGATTCTTGCCATGAGCGCCGCCTTGCTGCTTGCAGCGGGTGCCGCGACCACCGCTTCCGCACAACTGCTGAGCGCCGACAGTCCGCCTGCGCCGCAGCAGGACGCCACGCTCGACCGCGTCGTCGCCGTGGTGAACGACAGCGTGATCCTGCAGAGTGAACTCGACGAGACGATGGCGACCGTCAAGCACCAGTACGCCGACCATCCGGATCAGCTGCCGCCGCCGGACGTACTGCAAAAGCAGGTGCTCGACCGGCTGATCATGAACAAGCTGCAGGTTCAGCGCGCGCAAGACAACGGCCTGCGCGTTTCCGATGACGAGCTGGACGCCGCGGTGAGCTCGGTGGCCAAGCAGAACAACATGACCCTGCCGCAATTGCAGCAGGCGATGGCGCAGGATCATGTGGACTACACCAGCTTTCGCGAGAACCTGCGCGATCAGTTGCTGATCCAGCGCCTGCGTCAGCAGGTCATGCAGCAATCGGTCCAGATATCGGATGCCGAAATAGACAACATGCTGGCCAACCCGGCATTCAAGGCCGGCGAGGTGCACCTGGCGCACATTGATGTCGCGCTGCCGGACGGCGCCGACGCCAAGGCCATTGCCACCGCACAGGCCAAGGCCGACAAGATCGAGGCCGACCTGAAGGGTGGCAAGGATTTTTCGGCCGAGGCCATCAGTACCTCGAATGCCTCCGACGCGCTGGAAGGCGGCGATCTGGGCTGGCATCGCGTGGACGAGCTGCCCGCCGCGTTTTCCGCGCAGGTCGAACAGATGCAGCCGGGCCAGGTTTCGCAACCACTGCGCACGCCGGGTGGTTTCACGATCATCAAGTTGGTGGAGCGGCGCGGCGCGGATTCCAAGCAAATCGTCACCGAATACCACGCACGCCACATCATGATCAAACCGAACGCGCTGGTTTCCGAACAGGACGCGCAGGACAGGATCAACGCGATTTATCACGCGGTGGTGGACGACCACGCTGATTTCGCCGCGCTGGCCAAGAAGGATTCCGACGACACCACCAACGCCAATCTCGGCGGCGACATGGGCTGGTTCATGCGCAACGACTGGGGCGCCGACATCGGCAATCTGGTCGCATCCATGCAGTCGGGCCAGGTCTCGCAGCCGTTCAAGAGTCAGGACGGTTCCTGGCATCTCATCCAGTTGCTCGGCGAGCGTCAGGCCGACAAGACCGAGGACATCCAGCGCGAGCAGGCGCGCCAGGCGATCGCCGCGCGCAAGGGCGCGGATGCGTACGAGCAATTCCTGCGCGACATGCGCTCGGATGCTTATATCGATGTCCGTCTGCCGGGCGCGCAATCGGATCAGACCGCCAGCATCGGCGACACGGACAGCTCAAGCAAGCAATGAACGCCGCGGCCTTGCCGCGGCTCGCTCTCACCGCCGGCGAACCGGCCGGCGTGGGTCCCGAACTGCTCGTGGGCCTTGCGGCCTCGCCGTTTCCCGCCGACCTGATCGCGATTTCCGACGCCGGTTTGCTGGAACGCGCGGCGCACGTTTGCGGCGTTGCCGTGCAGATCGAATCCTTCGACGGCTCGCCGCGCGCGCTGCGTGCGCCGGGAACACTGCGGCTGATCGAGGTTCCGCTGCGCGAACCCGAGACACCCGGCAATCCGGTTCCGCGCAACGCTTTCCACGTGTTGAACACGCTGGCGCGCGCCGCGGACGGCTGCATGGGCGACGAGTTCGACGCACTGGTCACCGCGCCGGTGCAGAAGTCCGTCATCAACGATGCCGGCGAAGCCTTCAGCGGCCATACCGAATTCTTCGCACAACGCGCGGGCTGCGACGTGGTGATGATGCTGGCCTCGCCCGAGCTGCGCGTTGCACTCGCGACCACGCATCTGCCGCTCGCCAAAGTGCCGGCGGCGATCACGCGCGAGTCGCTCACGCGCACGCTGCGGATCGTGCACGCGGAGCTGATCGCGAAGTTCGGAATCGCGCAGCCGCGCATCGCGGTGCTCGGATTGAATCCGCACGCCGGTGAAGCCGGACATCTGGGCGGCGAGGAAATCGAGATCATCATCCCGGCAATGGATGCGCTGCGCGCGGAAGGTTTTGCATTGATCGGTCCGCTGCCGGCCGACACCGCGTTGGTGCCGGCACAACGCGCCCACTACGACGCGGTACTGGCGATGTATCACGACCAGGCATTGCCGGTGCTGAAGTCGGAAGCTTTCGAGCGCACCGTCAACATCACGCTCGGCCTGCCCTACGTCCGCACCTCGGTGGATCACGGCACCGCGCTGGATCTGGCCGGCAAGGGCCTGGCCGACCCGTCCAGCCTGTTCGCCGCGGCGGAATTGGCGCTGCGACTCGCATCACGGCGCGCACGCGCCTGAATATGGCGCGCCCGAAGAAACATTACGGCCAGCATTTCCTGCACGAACGCGGGATCATCGAGCGCATCGTCGCCGCGATCGCGCCCCGGCCCGGCGACCGCATCATCGAGATCGGCCCCGGCGAAGGGGCGCTCACGTTGCCGCTGCTGGATGCCACGCACACGCTGACCGCGATCGAGCTGGACGCGGAACTGATCGAACCCTTGCGCGCGGCGGCGCTTGCGCACGGTGCACTCACGATCATCCACGCAGACGTGCTGGAGGTGGATTTCACGGTGCTGGCCGCAGGCGGCAAGCTGCGGCTCGCCGGCAACCTGCCCTACTACGTGTCTTCGCCGATCCTGTTCCACTGCCTGCAACACGCGCGTGCGATCACCGACATGGTGTTCATGCTGCAAAAGGAAGTGGTGGATCGCATGGCTGCGGCACCGGGCAGCAAGACGTACGGGCGCCTGAGCGTCATGCTGCAACTGGCCTGCCGGGTCGAGCCGCTGCTGCGCGTGCCACCGGGTGCGTTCCGGCCGCCGCCGCAGGTGGATTCGGCGGTGGTGCGCCTGATCCCGCACGCCCTGCCGCTCGATGCGGAGGTGGATTCCGCGCGCCTCGAGGCGATCGTGCGCGCCGCGTTCGGCCAGCGCCGCAAGACGCTTTCCAACGCGCTTTCCGGCCTGCTGGACGCGACGGTCATCCGCGCCGCAGGCATCGATCCGAAGGCGCGTGCGGAAACGGTCTCGCCGCAGCAGTACGTCGAACTCGCGCGGCACGCGGACTTGCGACATTCACGCATCCTCGCCGACAATCCCTGATATGACCGAACGCGACAACAACGCCTACGCGATCCAGATTTCGGTGGACACGCGCTTCGTGGTCGAGCAATCGCAACCGGAATCCGACCGCTACGTGTTCGCCTATACCGTCACGCTGCGCAACATCGGCGAGGTGCCCGCGCGTCTGCTTTCGCGGCACTGGGTCATCACGGACGCCAACGGCAAGGTCGAGGAAGTGCGCGGTGAAGGTGTGGTCGGCGAGCAGCCTCGGCTGAAACCCGGCGAGGGTTACAGCTACACCTCGGGCGCGGTGCTGGAGACCAGCGTCGGCACCATGCGCGGCGCCTACTTCCTGCATGCCGACGACGGCACCGATTTCGAAACGCCGATTCCGGAATTCGTGCTGTCGGTTCCGCGAACCATCCATTGAAAGGAGCCGCGCGTGGCCGTCTACGCAATCGGCGACGTGCAAGGCTGTTATCCGGAGCTGCGGCGGCTGCTCGACAAGCTGAACTTCGATCCGGCGAGCGACACGCTGTGGTTCTGCGGCGACCTGGTCAATCGCGGCGGCGAATCGCTGGAAGTGCTGCGGCTGGTGCACGGCATCCGCGAGCGCTGCGTGGTCGCGCTCGGCAATCACGATCTGAGCCTGCTCGCGGTCGCGGAGCGCAACGTGGAAGCACGCACCCACGTGAATCCCGATCTGCGCCGCGTGCTGGAAGCCGAAGATGCGCAGGTTCTGCTGGACTGGCTGCGCACGCAGAAGCTGATCCATTGCGATGAAGCCTTGCGCTTCACCCTGGTGCACGCCGGGCTTGCGCCTTCGTGGACGCTGAAGCAGGCGGTGCGAATCGGCCATGAAGTCGAACGCGCACTGGCCGGCCCGTCGCATCGCGCGTTGCTGTCGCGCATGTTCGGTAACAGGCCTTCGCGCTGGTCGTCCAAACTCCACGGCAATGATCGCCTGCGCGCGGCGATCAATATCCTCACCCGTATGCGTTATTGCGATGTACACGGACGGATTGATTTCGACGCCAAGGGCACACCGGGCTCGCAGCGCGCGGGGTTGTATCCGTGGTTCTCCGTGCCCGGCGTGAAGTCGCGCGACACCCGCATCGTCTGCGGCCATTGGTCCGCGCTCGGCCGCTTTGCAGGCCTGGGCATCTACGCGATAGACACCGGCGCGGTGTGGGGCGGCCAGCTCACCGCGTTGCGGCTGGATGAGGATGATCCACGATTCATCGCGGTCGACGCGGGACCGAACCGGCGCAAGCCATGACGGCGGAAGTCACCATCAATGCAGCCGCGGCGGCAAGTTCGCCGGGGCGTAGCGTGTGGAACCGACCCGTCCGCGAAGCGGCTTCGGCTTGAATGAATGGTCAGGGTGTACCGAAAGCACCCGGAGCATACGAGCGGAGCGTGCGCCAAGCCGCATCCTCGTCGAGGAGTTTGGCCTGGGCGGCGGTGTCAGCCGGAACCCACGTGGGAAACGGCACCTCCTCGAGCCGGTGCTCGCCTGAGGCATTGTGGCGCTCATGAAGCTGGGCCAGTTGCTTGGGCGGGAATTGGCTGCCAACGCGCGCAAGAGCCGGCCACAGATGCCGGTGGACGAAGGTGATCCGGGACCCGACGAGCCGGCAGACAAGCACGGCGTCGGAAGCTCTCAGCGCGCGGGTGATATGAAAAATCTCCTTGGCGCGCGGATGGGACCACCAGTTCCCATTGATCGGCGCCCCGGCAATGGCCTCGGCCAGCGACGGCACCGGCCCGCGAGCAGATTCCAGGACAATCCCGCGCTCGCGCACAAAGGCAGTGGCTTCTTGCAGGTTCACGGTAATGTCTGCGTGCAGCCCAGCAGCGAATCAAGCCGCTTGAATGATGTCACACCGCTGCAGCCAGCAGTTTGAAAGCCCACCACACGGCAATCGCCACTTGAACGGCGAACATCAGGAAACGCATGGCGACCGCCGCCGCGCTGACCGAGACAAGATGCACTGCTGATTGGCAGATCCGGGCGATGAGCAGAACGTACGCCAGCGGGTCCGTGATCGCGACGAGATCAGTTGCAATGGCGGTGACAAGCAGCCCGCCGAAGATGGGCAGCCCTTCGATGCAGTTGGCATGAGCGCGGGAAAGCCGCTGCATGAAAGGTGAAAGGTTTGCATTGTCAGGTTGGAACCCGTTTGCAGGGATTCTGCCGGTGACGACAAGCCGCGAACGCAGAACCTCCATGAGCACCAGCAATGCGAGCGTCCAGGCGATGAGCCCAACCAGCGCTATGAAACTCGGATCGTGCATCACGAGAACCCTCAGTGAAGCCTAACGCCTGAATTTATCGGCGCCGGCGCCGCAACGTTTGCAGGAGCACAAGCGATGGACCGGCGTCCGCCGGAATGAGTAGTTAGGGCTGCACCTTCAAAGTGAACTGAAACTTCACTTCGCCAGAAGCCTTAAGCGGCTGCAAGCGTGTCAGCCTGTCGTAAAACGCTTGCAGTAGATCACGCGGTGGATTTCCCTGGGATGCAATTTGAGCGGAACATGTGTTCGGCCTGCAGGTGAACTGGACG
The DNA here is from genome assembly GCA_051961995.1 of Rhodanobacteraceae bacterium. GTDB lineage: Bacteria > Pseudomonadota > Gammaproteobacteria > Xanthomonadales > Rhodanobacteraceae > 66-474. The sequence goes on from JBQCCR010000017.1 coordinate 18,302, forward strand.
AGTAGCGTCGCCGGCTTGTCGTACGAGGCAAATACCTCTGACGCTGCCTGATGCGCGCGTGTAATGAAGTCGCTTAGGTCCTCAGGGCTTGCGCGAGCTCCTATTTCTGCTTGGCTTTGAAGAAGGCGTATGCCAGCAAGCGAAACTCTCCCGACAATTGGTTTAGCACGTCTCTGTGGCTTGTAGGTATTCCACCCGCCTGGGGCGACATAGGTTTTGCCGTCCACGGGATTTTGATACGCATCGTTCTGTGCGTAGCACGAGACGGAGAACAGTAATATGAAGAGGGCTACGAATGGCTTCATGTGTTGCCCTAACGCCTGAATTAAGCGGCGCCGGAACGGCGTCCGCTTGAATGAATAGTTAGAGGGCGGCCCGAGCGAGCAAACTGCCCAGCACCACCCGCTATGGAAGATGCGACGGCGGATGGAAGCGCCCAAACAAAAATGTTGAGGTAAAGAGACCACTCAAACGGCGAGAACGAGACATTTCGCCAAGCTACATGGAACAAGGCGGAGATGACCACGGAGGACAAAAGGCCGACAAGTGCACCAAGGATGAAGCCGGAGCTGCGAGCCCACCAGCCAACGACGAATGCGGGCACCAACTGAACCAACGTTGCTACTAAGGGCCGTGACAGCGCATACCAGATTGGAACCCAGGTTTGGTTGGCTGTGACTTTATGATTTGGATATGCGAGATAGTCGAGTCCCTTGATCGCGAAATGGCCGCAAATTGCGAGCCCGATGCCGAGCAGAACAAGAAGAACGAGGCGAACCTTAGACTGCATTTGCTGCCCTCTAACGCTTGAGGTAACCGGCGCGAGCCCGCGCAGCGGGTGAGCGTCCGGTTGACCGAATAGTTAGAAGGCTAGCCAAGCAGCCCCCTGTTATACGCTTCGTGTGCACGACAAATTTGGCTGCGCAGCTCTGCCACGCATTTCAACGCCGAACTGTGCGCAACACGGTCATGCTCGACAGACGCCCGGTAACGTGGCGTGTGATGTGCGAATGCGCTACGGCCAGACGTATCACGCCACTCGTAGATTTCTTGCCACAGGCTACTTGCCTGGCGCTCCGCACCGACCAGACGTGGCAGAAACTCAGTAAAGAGATTGTTGTATGAGACGAGAGCCTGCTGGACGATCTGAGGCTCATGAGCAAGAACGAAGCGGACATTCTCGATTTCGCGCTGCGCAGCCGAAAAGAGATTTCTGCTTTGCTCCAGATACATTAGAAGCTCCGACTTGTCCTTCTCAAACGCCAGCGTCGCCTCAAGTTGCTGCGCATTGGCCGTGTGCCTATACGCCTTGTAACTGACAAACGCCGAAACTGCGCTTATCACCAAAGCTACCACTGCAATGACATCTGGACCCGTCATCTGCCTTCTAACGCCTGAATTTAGCGGCGCCGGCGCCGCAACGTCTGTACGAAGCGCAAGCGATGGACCGGCGTCCGCTGGAATGAGTAGTTAGGTTGTTTGCTATTGGCTAGCGACAGCCTCGTAAGCCGCAGTATTGCAGGGAGAC
>JBQCCR010000018.1:0-6140 GCA_051961995.1 Rhodanobacteraceae bacterium
GCCAGGTGGTAGTGCGTGGCGCAGCGCTTGCCTGGCTGGCAAGCCAAGCCGCGCGCGCACCGCTCGTGGACGCACCGTGACAACCCTCCGGGCCGGAGCTGTTTGCTCGCCGGGCTGCGTCCTCTCTCAGTTGTGCATCGACATACACGCCTTCGTTCCTCCGTGCCCGACAAGCAAACAGATCCGGCGCGGGCCACGCCAAAACCCTATCGAGGCTCCACTCCCTCACTGCATCACGAAGCTGGTGAAATAAAGCGCGTCGACGTCCGGCTTGCCGGTCTTGTCGGCGACGATCTTGCGCACGGCATCCAGCGCTTCGGCCTGCAGCTTTTTCTTGCCGGCGATGTCACTGAGGCCCGCATAGGTCTGGCTGCTGAACAGCATCACCAGCGCATTGCGGATCACCGGATCGCTTTCTTTCATGGCCTGCACCGCGGCCGGGTCGTGCGTCATCACGGTCACGCCCACCTGCAGATAGCGCGTGGCGTCCTGGTCCTGGAAGTTCACTACGAAGGCCGGATCGAGCGGCAGGAACAGTTCCGGCGCCTTCGGCGCAACGGCCGCAGCGGTAGGCTGCGCATGCTGTGCGCGGCTGTAGAGATAGCCGCCCACGCCCAGCAGGGCGAGCACAATGATGCCCGCATACATCTTGGCGCCGCCTTTTTTCTTCGGTACGGCAGCTTCGTTTCCGTCGACAGTCTCGGCGTTAGCCATGAACAACCTCATTCCATAACAAGACGTGGCGCCGCGCCTTTCGCAAAGCGGGCTTAGCTGCAGAACTTTTAGCAAGCTGCGTGCCACGGTGGGGAAGCGCATAACGGCGCGGTTTGTGGCGAGAAGAGGCGACGCGGGTGGCGTTTTATTGACGCGTGTCGGAATGAAGGCGCGTGCGCTGCGTGGTGATTTTGTCAGCTGACGAAAATAACCAACGTAACCATGTCGGATTACGATGCTGGGGTTCGCCCCGGATCAAGTCCGGGGCTCAGCCCCGCCTACGGGTGTTTACGGTGCGCGTCAGGCAAACGCGTCGACCAGGCCTACGGCTATGCGCGTTGCTGCTGCGATCGGAGTGTCCGCGACCGATTCGTCACTGGCGTTGCTGGATGCCTGCGCATGCTGCCCTTGTTGCGCAAACTGCTGCTGCGCATGCTGGCCTACCGTCGCGTGTCCCAACGAGAGGCCCTGCCCGCCGAGCATCTGGTTGAGCTGGTCCAGGCCCTGCTGCACGGCGGCGGTGGCGGCCGGATGCTGGGTCATGAAACTCACATCCACGCGGCCGTGCTCCACGCTCACCTTCACGTCGAGCGGGCCGAGATCCTGCGGGTTCAAGCGTATCTGCGCCTGCTTCACGTCCTGGCCGCTGAGCCAGGTGATCTGCTGGCCGAGTTCCTTGGCGAAGCCGGAGGAACCGACCGGTGCATTCATTGCGAGGTTGTGCGTGGTGCCTGTGGGTGCGCTCGTCGGAGGTGCTGACACCGCTGCGGTAAGACTGCCCAACGCGGCAATATCGGGCGAGCTTTGTGATGTGCTGTCGGTGCTCGTCGCCGGCGCGGCGGCATGGCCGACCGCGGCCAGCCCTGCCGCGAAGGTCTGCAGATTGTCGCCGTTGCCCGATGCAGGTGCGCTGCCATCCGTAGGCGCCGCGCCATGGCTGGCATCGCCAGCGGTGGCGACGCTGGCGTTCGCGTCCGCAAAGATGGATGCCTTTTGCGACAGTGCATCAATGCCCTGGTTTGGCGCACCAACGTTGCCTGTGGCCGTTCCCGCAGGCACGCTCATGGCGACCGCCAACGGCGTGGGTATCAATGCGGCCGCCAGCGCATCCGGTTGCGCGGTGGTTGCCGGCTTGTCGCCGGCTTGCGGCGCGGGCTTGGCGGGCGCCGCATGCGCGGCGTTGCCACCGTGCGTATCGCCGACCACGTGATCGATCAGGTTCAGCACGACATGCGCCAGGGTGCCGGCGCCGCCGGTGAGATCGATGCCGACATCGCTGCCGTTGTTGGCATCGTCCTGCTTGGATGCATCGGCGGCGCCCGGCTTGTCCGCAAGGTTTGCGTTCGCCGCTTGCGCGTTGTTGTCGTTCTGGCTTGCGTCGCTGGTTTGCGCGGCGCCCTGCGCCGGATCCGCCGGCGGCGTTTGCTGTTGCTGGGCCGACTGCAGATGCGCGCTGAAACTGGCGCCGCCGTGCTGCTGGCTCGCCGGCCGCGGCGCGCCGACATGCTGCGTCGAGGAGGCAATCGGCAGAGAAGGTAATGGCGTGGCGCTCATGCGGGCATGCTCTTCAATACGTTGATCCAAGTAATGGGCAGCAAGAAGCAAGCCAGCAACGGGAAATGTGTCATGGCGCGCCCAGCCGATGGCTGCGATGCTGCATCCGCTCGTCCACTTCCGCCTGTTCAAGCCGCTGTTCGCGCTGGCTTTCCTGTTTGCGCAGGCGCTCGACCACGCTGTCGAGCGCGTTCTCGCGCGCATGCGCCTGCAGCCAGCGTTCGCGCGCGCCCTCGAGCTGGCGCTGCAGGCGTTCGATCAGCTTGGCCTGCTGCACGATCGCCTGGTCGATGCGATCGACGAATTGTTGACGGTTGAGCAGCGCGCTTACCGTCAGGCCACCGTCGGCCAGGCTGTAGTCGCGCCGATAGCGTTGCAGTTCTTCCAGTTGCTGTTCGGCGTGCGCGAGTTTCTGTTGATGATCGGCCAGGCGCTGCAATGCGTCTTTCTGGCGGCGCTGTGCCTGGTCTACGGCCGGTTGCAGTCGATCCGAACGCGATGGCATGGCTTAGATCTCCGCCGTCAGTGAGGCCAGCCGTTCTTGCGCAGCATGCAGTTCGACCGGCTCGTCGACCTCCTGCTGCAGGAACCGGGTCAGCCGCGGATACATCGCGATGGCCTGGTCCACTTGCACGTCCGAGCCTTTCTGGTACGCACCCACCGCGATCAGGTCCTGCCGCTGGCGATAGGCCGAATACACCTGGCGAAAACGTTGCGCGGCACGCATCTGCTCCTTCGCCACTACCGCGGGCATCACGCGGCTGATCGAGGCCTCGATATCGATGGCGGGGTAATGGCCGGCCTCGGCAAGATCGCGCGACAGCACGATATGGCCGTCCAGGATCGCGCGCGCCGCATCGGCAATCGGATCATGGCGATGATCGTTGCCTTCGGTCAGCACGGTGTAGAACGCGGTGATGGAGCCACGCCCTTCGGCATCGTTGCCGGCGCGTTCCACCAGCGCCGGCAGCATCGCGAACACGGATGGCGGATAACCCTTGGTCGCTGGCGGCTCGCCGATCGCCAGTGCAATCTCGCGCTGCGCCTGCGCGTAACGCGTCAACGAATCCATCAGCAGCAGCACGCGCTGGCCGCGATCGCGAAACCATTCGGCGATCGCGGTGGCGTATTGCGCGCCGCGCAGGCGCTTGAGCGGCGGCGCGTCGGCGGGCGCGGCCACGATCACCGCGCGCTCGCGGCCTTCGTGGCCCAGCGTCTGTTCGACGAACTCTTTCACTTCGCGGCCACGTTCGCCGATCAGGCCGACGACCACGACGTCGGCATCGGTGTAGCGCGTCATCATGCCGAGCAAGGTGGACTTGCCCACGCCGGAACCTGCGAACAGGCCGATGCGCTGGCCACGTCCCACCGTCAGCAAGGCATTGATCGCGCACACGCCGGTATCCAGCGGCGTGTCGATCGGCTTGCGCGCCATCGGGTTGATCGGCTCGCGCTTGAGTGAGGCGTGGCTTTCCGCCCGCAACGGGCCTTCGCCATCCAGCGGCATGCCGTCGGCGCCGACCACGCGACCCAGCAACGCATCGCCCACCGGCAAGCCACCGGTACGCGAGCACGGCCGCACGCGCGCATTCGGCAGCACGCCATGCATTTCGGTAACGGGCATCAGCAGCAGGCGTTCGTCGGCAAAGCCCACCACTTCGGTATCCAGTTCGCTGCCATCGGCGGCATCGACCAGGCAGCGTGCGCCCAGCGGCGCTTCGCAACCTTCGGCTTCCAGGGTCAGGCCGACCACGCGGCGCAAGCGTCCTTCCACCGTCAACATCTGTGCGGCGCGCGCATGCTGTGCGCGCAGGCCCAGTTGCCGGCGCCAGCGCTGATGCTTGCCCGGCGTTGCGGCGCTCACGCGGGCACCTCATCCGCACCGTCGTCGCGATCGTCGCCGAGCACCGCATCGACGACGGCGGCCAGGCGCGTGCTGACCCGCGCATCGAGGCGCGAGCGCTCGCTTTCCAATACGCAGTCGCCGCGTTGCAAAGCGGGGTTGGCGCCGAAACGCCAATGCGGTTCGGCTGCGCCCAGTTCGCGCAATAAATCCAGATCGCTCGGATTCACCCACACGCGCAATTCGCGTGTCGAAGAAGGCAACGCCGCGGCAGCTTCGCGCACGGCGCGTTCGATCAAGGAAGGATCGAGCTTGAGTTCGCGCGTCACCACGCGCTGGGCGATGACGGTGGCGAGCAAGGCCAGCTCGCGCTCGACCGCATCGTCCATGCCCGCGAGCGGACGCGCAGCGGCGGTGCACAAGGCATCCAGCCGCGTCAGGCGTTCGTCGAGTTCTTTCTTTGCTGCCGTGCGCCCTTCGGCCAAGCCTGCGGCATAGCCTTCCTCGCGCGCCTGGCGTTCGATTTCTTCCAGTTCGTAGATGGTCGGGCCGGGCGGTGCGGCAGGTTCGGCGGCGATTTCGGTGCCGACCGAGGGTGGTTCCCAGCGGTCGAAACCGGCAACCGTTTCGCGAGTGAGGATGCCAGGCATCAGCAATTCCCCGCAGGTTGGGCTGAGGCGCAGCCGAACCCCAACGTCGTGATCGGCATGGCAATGTTGGGTTTCGGCTGCGCCTCTACCCAACCTACGCGATACCTCGAAGAGTTAGCCATTACACGAACTCGTCGCCGCTGGCCGACAGGCTGATCTGGCCCGCATCCGCCAGCTTGCGCGCGATCTGCAGCACTTCTTTCTGCGCGGCATCCACTTCGCTGAGCTTGACCGGGCCTTTCACTTCCAGGTCGTCGCGCAGCATGTCGGCGGCGCGCTTGGACATGTTGGCGAAGATCTTTTCGCGCACGCTCGCTTCAGCGCCCTTCAGCGCCACGATCAGGCTGGCGGACGGCACTTCGCGCAGCAGCGCCTGCATGCTGCGGTCGTCGATGTCGGCCAGATCGTCGAACACGAACATCAGCTCTTCGATCTTGGTGCTGAGGCCAGCGTCGTGCGTGCGGATCGCGCTCATCAATTCGGTTTCGCGCGAGGTTTCCATCGCGTTGAGAATCGCGGCCGCGGCCTTGAGGCCGCCGACCGAGGCGGATTTGAGCTTGCTCGAGGTGCCGGAGAATTGGCGCTCCATGATTTCATCGAGTTCGTTCAGCGCCTGCGGCTGCACGCCATCGAGATTGGCGATGCGCATCACCGCATCGCTGCGCACGCGCTGCGGCAGGTAGCCGATCACTTCGGCGGCCTGGTCCGGCTCCAGGTGCGCCAGCACCAGCGCGATGATCTGCGGATGCTCCATGCCGATCATCTCGGCGATGGCGCGGCTTTCCATCCATTTGAGCGATTCCAGGCCCTTGGTGGAGCGGCCCAGCAAGATGCGATCGATCAGGCTGCCGGCCTTGGTTTCGCCGAGTGCGCTGACCAGCACCTTGCGGATGTATTCCTCGGTGCCCACGCCGAGCGCGGTCTGGCGGCCGATGTCTTCGTTCAGGCGATTGAGCACTTGTTCGACCTGATCGCGCGATACGTTGCTGAGCGTGGCCATGGCGGTGCCTACGGCCTGCACGTCGCGCGCACTCAAATGCTTGAGCACCTCGGCGGCATCCTGCTCGCCCAGGGTCAGCAACAGGATCGCGGCGCGCTGGGCGCCGTTGAGCAATGCCTCAGCTGCCATCGTCGCCCACCCAATTCATGACGACCTGCGCGACCTGCTTGGAATTTTCCTGCGCCAGCTTGCGTGCCAGTCCGATCTTCTGCTCGTAGGCCATGTTCTGGATTTGCGGCGAGGTGATGCGCACCGGATCGTCGCGCTCGTCATCGGCGATGCGCACGGATACGGTCGGCACCGGCCCGGCCAGCGCGGGCACCGGTTCGGGTCCGCGCAGCAGGCCTTTCAGCAGCGGGCGCAGCAAGCCGAAGGCGAT
>JBQCCR010000019.1:0-62840 GCA_051961995.1 Rhodanobacteraceae bacterium
TCGCCTCGCCCGCCGCCGGCTACATCACCGGCATCAACCTCCCGGTGGACGGCGGGCGCACCAGATCGCTGTGACCCCCGGGGACCTGCGGTCAATCATTGCGGACGAGTGCAGCGCGATCCGGATCCGCTGTTTGCTCCATCCATCATGAAGGCGGACTCCGGTTTCATCGCGATGAAGCGGCGATACCCGGAATGGCGAAGTTGTAAACTTGCGCGATGCCGCACATCACCCTCGCCAACCTGATTGACGGGCAACTGCGCGAGCCCGCGACGCGCGCGTACCTGCCGGTGTATGAGCCGGCAACGGGCCACGCCTACGCACACTGCCCGGATTCGGACCGGCGCGACGTGGACGCCGCGGTGCAGGCCGCGCAACGCGCGGCGCCGGCGTGGGCGGCGTTGCCGCACGGCGAGCATGCACGTCATCTGCATCGCCTGGCCGACGCGATCGAGGCAAGACTCGATCAATTTGCACGCGAGGAGTCGCGCGACAGCGGCAAGCCGGTGAAGCTCGCGCGCAGCGTGGACATCCCGCGCGCGGTGGCGAACCTTCGCTTCTTCGCCGAAGCCATCACGCAATGGCCGAGCGAGGCACACGTGGATGCGCGTGCGCTGAACTTCACCTTGCGACAACCGCTGGGCGTGGTCGGCTGCATCAGCCCCTGGAACCTGCCGCTGTATCTGTTCACCTGGAAGATTGCCCCTGCCCTGGCGGCGGGCAACACCGTAGTCGCCAAGCCGAGCGAGATTACGCCGTTCACCGCCTTTCGTTTGGCAGAGCTGGCGATCGAGTGCGGCCTGCCTCCGGGTGTGCTGAATATCGTGCAGGGCACCGGGCCTGCGGTGGGCAGCGCGATCGTCGAACACCCCCAGGTCAAGGCGGTCTCGTTCACCGGTTCCACCCGCACGGGCGCCGCGATCGCTGCCGCAGCGGCGGCATCGTTCAAGAAGGTTTCGCTGGAAATGGGCGGCAAGAATCCGGCAATCGTGTTCGCCGATGCGGATTTGAATGACGCCCATCTCGATACCATCGTGCGCTCGGGATTTTCCAACCAGGGCGAAATCTGCCTGTGCGGCTCGCGATTGCTGGTGCAACGATCGATCTACGAAGATTTCAGGCGGCGCTACCTCGAACGCGTGCGTGCCCTGCGCGTGAGCGATCCCGAAGACGAGCACAGCGATCTGGGCGCGCTGGTTTCAAACGCGCATTTCGACAAGGTGACCACCTGCATCGAGTGCGCGATCGCCGAAGGCGGGCGCGTGCTCACCGGTGGCGGAGCGGTGAAGATGGAGGGCCGCTGCGCGGATGGCTGGTTCGTGTCGCCGACCGTGATCGAGGGGCTGCCCCAGCAGTGCGCGACCAACCGCGAGGAGATTTTCGGCCCGGTGGTGACACTGATTCCGTTCGAGGACGACGAGCAGGCGATCGCGATCGCCAACGATACGGAGTATGGTCTGGCAGCTTCGCTGTGGACGGCGAATCTGGATCGCGCCCAGCGCATGGCGGAACGGCTCGAGTTCGGCATCGTCTGGATCAACTGCTGGATGCTGCGCGACTTGCGCACACCGTTCGGCGGCATGAAAAACTCGGGCGTGGGCCGCGAAGGCGGTGCGGATGCACTGCGGTTCTTTACCGAGTCGAAGAACATCTGCATTGCGCGTTGAGAGGAAATCATGACTGCACCGAAGGACCTTCTTGAAAACAACTACCAATGGTCGGAGGCGATCCGCGCGCGCGACCCGCAGTTCTTTGCGCGGCTGTCGCGCCAGCAGGCGCCGAAGTTCCTGTGGATCGGCTGCTCGGATTCCCGGGTGCCGGCCAACCAGATCGTCGGCGTGGACCCGGGCGAGGTATTCGTCCACCGCAACATTGCCAACGTGGTGGTACACACTGACCTCAACTGCCTGTCGGTGGTCCAGTTCGCGGTGGACGTGCTGAAGGTCGAACACATCATGGTGGTCGGCCATTACGGTTGCGGCGGGGTGCACGCGGTGCTGCAGGATCAGCGCATCGGGCTGGCCGACAACTGGCTGCGGCACGTCGGCGACGTGATGCAGAAGCACGAGGAAGCGCTGATCGCGCTGGATCTGCCCGGCGCGCGCCATGCGCGGTTGTGCGAGCTGAACGTGGTCGAGCAGGTGTTCAATCTCTGCCAGACCACGGTGGTGCAGGATGCATGGCAGCGCGGCCAGCCGCTCGCGGTGCACGGCTGGTGCTACGGCCTTTCCGACGGACGCATCCGCGAACTGGGCATGGACGTTTCACAGCCGGGCGATTTGCTGCCGGTTTATGCGCGCACCCTGGAACATCTGGCGGGTTTGCCGGTCACATGAACGATTGCATGCGGATCGAATCGTCTGCTCGACCGTACACCTAGACTGCACATGCTTCCGCCCGCGGGGGAGATTGTGATGTCACGTGCCCTGACCTGCCTCGCCATTTCGCTGTGCATGTTCATTGGAACCGCGCAGGGGCAGATCGAGCCGGGTTCGGGCGTATCCGCCGCGCAGGTCGCGGCGGTGGAGAAATCCGAGACGATCATGCGGCGCGCACAGCAGCGCAAGGGTTTGCTGGCGCAATACCAGGTCATGCGCTACGCCTACAACGGAGATTCCGACTCGGCGTTCCGGGTCATCTTCGGCCAATACCTTTCCTGGTACCAGACCTTCATCGGCGACTATTCAGACGCGCTGAAGAGCTTCGCGATCCGCGAACGACCGCTGCCGGACGACAATCCTTTGCCGGTGGCCCAACCGGGCTATCACGCGGTGCCCGCGCTCACCTACCTGCCGCAGCTTGCGAAAGGCTACAAGGTCGTGTTCGTCAACGAGGCGCACAACGTGCCGCTGACCCGCTCGCTCACCGTGCAATTGTTGAAGCAGCTTCGCGAGCAAGGCTTCAACTACTTCGCGGCGGAAACGCTTTACCACACCGATACCGGCCTGCAGCAGCGCGGTTATCCGATCGCGGCCAGCGGCTTCTACACGCGCGAGCCCGTATACGCGGAAATGGTGCGCACCGCCCTGAAGCTGGGCTACAAGGTGATCGCCTACGAGGCCGATGACGACCACTCGGGCGACGCGCGCGAACGGCAGCAGGCCGAACACCTTTACGAGGTTCTCAAGCGTGATCCCGGTGCGAAACTGGTGGTCAATGCCGGTTATGCGCACATCCAGGAAAAAGGCAAGTTCCTCGGCGGGCAATCCATGGCCGAACATTTCCGAGCAATGAGCGGCGTGGATCCGCTCACCATCGAGCAGACCATGCTGATCCCGCACGGCGATGGCTTCATGGATCACCCCTACTATTCGGCGATCGTGCAATCGCTGGATCCCGCCCAGCCGGTGGTATTCCTCAACGCGCAGGGCAAACCTTGGTCGCTGCGCCCGGGTTACGACGTGAGCGTGATCTTTCCGGCGACGCACGAACGCGACGGACGTCCGACCTGGCTTGCGCTCGGCAACTTGCGCGTCCCGTACGCCGTGGACGGCAATCTCTGCCAGGACCGCTATCCCTGCCTGGTGGAAGCCCGCTACGCTGATGAAGGCGATGACGCGATCCCCGCCGACCGGCTGGTGCTGGATACGATCCCTCTCATGATGGTCGGCAATGTGGGCATCACCACCAACAATTCGGACCTGGCCTCCGGCGAGTTGTATCTGCGGCCCGGCCGTTATCGGCTGAGCGCAGTGGATGAGAACGGACGTGTGCTGTACAACGCCGGCATCAATGTCGGCCAGGCGGATGGCCAGCTCTCCGCGCACAATGCGCGCAGTACCGCTTGCACTTCGCAGGCGGCGCAACCCGCTCTGGATTCGGCACGGTGCAACAGCTCCAATGAATGAGGCGATCCGCACGCCAGCCGCGCCCGCGCCGGTCGGCGCCTACCCGCACGCGCGCCGAGTCGGCGATCTGCTGTTTCTTTCCGGCATCGGTCCGCGTGTACCCGGCAGCGATGCCATCCCCGGCAACATCCACAACCCGCTCGGCGCTCTGGTCGCCCACGACATCGCCGCACAATGCCGTCAGGTATTCGCCAACGTACGCGCGGTGCTGGAAGCAGCCGGCGCGCGCTGGGAGGACCTGGTGGATGTCACGGTGTTCCTCACCGACATGGCCGAGGATTTCAGGACCTTCAACGCGATCTGGGCCGAAAACTTCCCCGATCCCGCGACCGCCCCGTGCCGCACCACGCTCGGGATCACCGCACTGCCCACGCCGATCGCAATCGAGCTGAAGTGCGTGGCGCGGGTCCGCGACTGACAGGCAAACGCAATCAGCCTGCAGGAACGCTGGATGGTTCGCACGCTTGGCGTCCATCGCGGACAAACTCTTATTGATGAACGGCCGCCAGGCAAGCCTCCAGCAGCGCACGGATCACCTTCTGCACGGGAGCCGCCCGCTCCGGCCTGTATTCGAACGTTTCCTCGTCCATGTAGGTGTACTGCGCCAGTTCCAGTTGCACCGCATCAATGTGCTCCGCGGGGTTGCCGTAGTGCCGCGTGATGTGGCCGCCCTTGAAGCGGCCGTTGACCACGTGGCTGTATTCGCCCGACGCCGCACTGGCGAGTTGACCCAGCACCTGCGTCAGGCGCTGCTGCAATGGCCGCGAGCAGCTCGTACCGTTGGCGGTGCCCAGGTTGAAATCCGGCAACTGGCCGTCGAAGAACATCGGGACACGGCTCCTGATCGAATGGCCATCCCACAACACCGCGCGACCGTGCGAGCCGCGAAGCCGCTGCAATTCCGCGTTCAACGCAGAGTGATACGGCTTCCAGTATTCGTCCACGCGTGCGGCGATTTCTCCCGCGTCCGGCTCCGCCCCTGCTCGATAGATGGGCTCGCCGGCGAAGGTGTTGAACGGCAACAGGCCTGTTTCGCTGCGGCCCGGATACAGCGCGTGCCCGTCGGATGGGCGATTGAGGTCCACGACGTAACGTGACCAGCGCGGCGCGATCACCGAGGCGCCCAGTTCCCGCGCGAATTCGTAAAGCTTGCCGACATGCCAGTCGGTATCCGGCACGCGCAATGCCGGCGGCGTCATGCGCGCGGCGATCGCGTCGGGAATGGCCGTGCCGTCGTGCGGCAGGCTGACCAGCAGCGGAGCGCTGCCACGGTGAAGGGTGAAGTGTTCCATCGGTTGTCGGTTGTCGGTTGTCGGTTGTCGGTTGTCGGTTGTCGGTTGTCGGAAACAGCATAAAACCCGGTGTCTTCCGGGCTCACTTTTCGCCTCTCAAGGCATCAACACGAACTCTTCCGCCGACGTGGGATGAATCGCGACGGTGCGCAGGAAATCCGTTCGTGTGGCGCCCATCCTCAACGCGACCGCGAAACCCTGCAGCATTTCGTCCATCCCGGGGCCGATGCCGTGCAGGCCGACGATCCGCTCCTCCTCACCGACCGTCACCATCTTCATCTGCGTGCGCCGCTCACGACCCGCCAGCATGTACAGCATCGGCACGAACGAAGCCATGTGCACGTGCACCGCTTCGCCGTACTGCGCGCGTGCCTCCATTTCCTGGAGACCGACCCCCGCGACGGGCGGATGCGAAAACACCACGCTCGGGATGTTTTCGTAATCCAGATGCGAGTCCGGCTGGCCGCCGAACAACCGTTCTGCCAACGCACGCCCGGCGGCGACCGCGACCGGCGTCAGCGCGCGCTTGCCGCTGACATCGCCCAGCGCGTACACGCCTTCGACATTGGTCTCTTCGAAGGCCTCGGTAACGACATGGCCATCTTTTCCGACCGCAACTCCGGCGCTTTGCAGTTGCAGCGCCTCCACGTTCGGCACACGCCCGACTGCCCAGATGATCTGGTCGTAGGGTCCGTGGCGCGCGCGATCGGCGCAATCCAGCCATAGCTGTCCGCGTTGGCGCGCCGCACCCTGCACGGCGCAGCGGCCGTGCTGCTCAATGCCGTCTTCCGCCATCGCGGCGCCCAGCGCATCGCCCAGGTCCGCATCGAAGTGCGACAGCAAACGGCTGCGCGAAAACAGTTCGACCTTCGCGCCCAGCGCGTGCAGCACGCCGGCGAGTTCCACCGCGATGTAACCGCCGCCGATGATGCCGACCCGGCGCGGACATTCGCGCAATCCGAAGAAACCGTCCGAATCAATGCCCAGCGCAACACCGGGCAAATCGAGCTGGCGCGGGCGCGAACCGGTGGCGATCGCGATATGCGGCGCGCTGTAACGCGCGCCATCGGCAACAAGCGTGTGCGCATCCACGAAATGCGCATAAGCCGCGATCACGCGTACACCGTACTCCTCCAGTCGCCGCGCGTAGGCATGGCGCGCATGCTCGACGTAGGCCTGGCGTCGCGCGATGAAAGCGACCCAATCCAATGCACCGGGTTTCACATCGAAACCCACCTCCGCGGCAAGCTTCTGCGCCTGCGCCAAATCCGCGGCCAGCCACATCGCCTTCTTCGGCACGCAGCCGCGATTGACGCAGGTGCCGCCCAGTTCGTGCGGTTCGAACAGCGTGACCTTGGCACCATGGCGTGCGGCGCGAATCGCCAGCGCGAGCCCTGCGGAACCCCCACCCATCACCAGCAGGTCGGATCGACTGTCACCCATCCTCAAAGTCCGAACCGCGCCGGCGCGTAAGGCGCGGGATCAATCATCGTGCGCGCACCCGTGATCTGCGTCGTGATCAACTCACCGGTCGCCGCGCTCATGCTCACGCCCAGCATGCCGTGCCCGGTGGCAAGCAAGAGGTTGCTCCAGCGCCCGGCCGGTCCGATCAGCGGCACTTCATCCACGCACATCGGCCGCCAGCCCCACCATTCCTCCTGTGTGTGATCGCCGAACGGGACGCGCAAATACGTCCGCGCGCCGCGTCGCAACGCATCCAGCCGGGTGCGGTTGAAAGTCGTGTCGTAGCCGGAGAATTCCATCGTGCTGCCGAGGCGGAAGCCGGACTCCCACGCGGTCACGCACACGCCGGCTTCGCGCAGCACCAGCGCGGCGCGCGGGCACGGGTCGGGGCGCGACGTGGTGATCGAATAGCCTTTGCCCGGCTGCATCGGCAAACGCATCTGCAATTGGGAAGCGATCCGCGGCGACCATGCGCCCAGCGCGAAGACGATCCGCCCGCCGGAGAAATCGCCGCGCGAGGTGCGAACCGTGGTGATCGCGTGGTTCGCGCAGGTGAACCCGTCGATGTGCGTTTCGGTTTCGATCACCACGCCACGCTCGCGCACGCGCCGCGCCAATCCTTCCACCAGGCGATCCGGGCGCAGTTGCGCATCGTCGGGATGCAGCACGCCACCGGCCACGCCCGGTTTCAGCGCCGGCTCCATGCCGAGCACGGTCTCCGCATCGAGCTCGTTCGCCGCGAGCCCCAATTCGTGCAACCAGTCCATGTCCCCGCGATCGGCTTGCAGCGCGCGCGCGTCGCGATAGACATACAGCGTGCCGCGTTTGGCGTAATCGCAGTCAATGCCCTCTTCCGCCAGCCATTGTGGCAACAAGGCATGCGAGCGCTGCAGGATCGCGCAGCGCGCCAGCGCCGCGCGTTGCGCATCATCCAGCCGACAACGCCGGGCGAAACCCAGCAGCCAGCGCCAGCGTTCGAGGTCGGGGCGGGGATTGACGTACAACGGCGCATCGCGCTTCAACATCCAGCGCAACGCCTTCCAGCGCACGCCGGGCACGGACAACGGGATCGCATGGCTGGGCGTGAGCGTGCCGCAGTTGCCGTGCGAGGCGCCGTGTCCCGGCACGGCCTGTTCCAGCACGCGGACCGAGGCGCCGGCGCGGCGCAGCGCCAGGGCGCAGGACAGCCCGATCACGCCTCCGCCGAGGACCAGGACATCATCGCGAGGGTTTGCCATCGCGGCAGTGTAGCGGCAAGCCCGCCGAACTGCCGACGCAGGCCGCTTGGCACCATTCCTGCACGGTTATCGGGAGCAGCAGGAGCCCGCCCATGAACTCGACCGACCGTCCCCTGACCGTACCCGAGATCCTGCTTATGTTGCGCGCACCCGGTGCGGGCTGACTGGCCACGCTGGTTTCGGCACTGGACGAGGCCCTGCGCGATCCGGATTTCGACGCCCGCCATCGCGTCGCACTCGCGCAATTGATCAGCGAGCAAGGATTGTCGAGCGCCATCGTGGAAGCCGCGCGGCGCCGCACCGCCGCGTTCGAGATCGAGCTGGAACTTGCCGCCGGCACGCCTGCCGCGGAGCGTCAGGCCGGGGTGGCCTGATCGCGTTGCCGCAACGCACCATCCGTTCCCCCAACCTTTCTTGACGCGTCCCGCAGTGGACGCGAGCAGCCGCTTGGGCTACCTTCGCGACGTCTTTATGGTTCCGTCGCGATGTCTCCACGTTTGCAACCGCCGGTCGTCACGCCTGCCTGCGCCGCTGCGCAGGCACACGTGAGCTTGCGGGAGGTTGCCCGCGCGCCATCCGCGGCAGCGAAGGAACCGCTGCATTGACCGGCGCGCAGCGCTGGCTGCTGCGCTCTGTCGCGCCGACGCTGGCGTTGCTGCTCGGCGCTTGCGCCACCACTCCGCCATCTCCTTCCGCGCGACTTGCCAACGATGTGCTGTTCCGCGCCATCGGGCTGGTCGGAACCCCGTACCAGTGGGGCGGCAACACGCCCGAAAGCGGATTCGATTGCAGCGGCCTGGTGGATTATGTCTTCCGCACCTCGGCCGGCGTGGTGCTGCCGCGCCAGTCCGGAGAAATCGCGGACGTTGATGCGCCGAAGATCAGCGCGGACCGGCTGGCTCCCGGCGATCTGCTGTTCTTCGGCAGTCATCACCACGTCAGCCATGTGGCAATCTATGTCGGCCAGGGCCGTTTCGTGCACGCGCCCAACAGCGGCGGCACGGTGCGGCTCGACAAACTGGACGGGGACTACTGGCACTCGCACTTCCTGTACGCCAAGCGCGTGCTGGAAGGAGGTGCCGCTGACAGTGCGACGATGGCCTCCAACTGATCGCCGCCTACGGGGTTTTCCAATATGCGCAGTTTCGTGATCCTGCTCGGCCGCATCGGCCTCGCGCTGATTTTCATCTTGTCCGGCATCGAAAAGCTGCGCGGCTATGACGCGACGGCCGCAATGATGGTCGCGCACAATTTGCCTGCGGGCCTGCTGCCGCTGGTGATCCTCGCCGAACTCGGCGGCGGCCTTGCCGTGCTGTGCGGTTTCATTACGCGCATCGCCGCGGTCGGCCTGTTCGTGTTCACCCTGCTCGCCGCGGCGTTCCTCCACGACAACTTCGCCGACCCGGCACAGCTCGTCAATTTCGAGAAGAACGTCGCGATCGCCGGCGGCTTCCTGGTACTGGCGGCCTGCGGGCCCGGCCGGGTGGCGCTGGATGCGCTCTGGCAGCGGCGGCGCAGGCATCACAACAAGCTGAGTTTCTAGCGCGTCATCCCTGCGCGTGAAAGCGGCCGTCCATGGCCGCACTCCTGGAGAAGGAGCAGCGTTCCCGCCACGCGGCATTCAATGGTGATGTGCGCCATCGGGGTGCGCATGCCCGTGCTCCAGCTCTTCCGGAGTCGGCGCGCGCACGTCGGTCACTTCGATGTCGAAGTGCAGGGTCTTGCCGGCCAGCGGATGGTTGTGGTCCACATCGATCGCACTCATCCCGACCTTGTGCACGGTGACCAGGCGCTGGCCACCCTCGCGCGTCTGCAGCACCGTCTGCATGCCGGGCTTGAGCTTGTCGGCGTGCTGGAAATATTTCTTCGGCACACGCTGGATCATGCCTTCGCGGCGCTCGCCGTAGCCTTGTTCCGGCGGGATTTCCACCTCGAAGCGCTCGCCGGCTTCGTGCCCGTCCAGCGCATTCTCGACGCCCGGTACCAACTGGTGATAACCCAGCAGCGTGACCAGCGGCGCACCGCGTTCGCGCGAGCTGTCCAGCGGCTCCGCGTGACCGGCTTCGCTGACGACGTAATGGAAACTCACCACCGTGTTCTTCGCGGCTTTCATGATCGCGTTCCCGCAAGGCAAACGCGCATGCTAACGACGCGCAGCACGCGCGTCATGCAAAATCTGCATCGCACGATCAGGTGATTTGCCGTTCCAGCGGCACGGTTTGCGATGACACCTGATCGGTCTTGCCGAAGATCACGCCGCGGGCCTCCGGCCCGAAGCCGGCCAGCAATGCCAGCACGATGGCGACGCAGCCGATCCAGACGGACTGTGCAAACGCGAAATCGCCGCCGCGCGATTGCGCGATCCAGGCGAGGATGTAGGCAGTGCCGGCGGCGATCAGGTTGCCGAGCTGATAGGCGAAGCCCGGAAGCGTGCCGCGCACGTCATCGGGCGAGAGCTCGTTCAAATAGCTGGGCACCACGCCCCACGCGCCTTGCACCGCCACCTGGATCCAGAACGCACCCACGGCGAGCAGCAACAGCGATCCACCGTAGCTCCAGAGTGGGATCGCAGGCAGCGCGAACAGGGCCGCGATCACCATCGCGCGCCGGCGCCCGATGCGCTCTGACCATGCGCCGAAAACCAGTCCGCCGAGCAGCGCGCCGAGGTTCAACACGATCGTCAGGAGGCTGGTGACATGCGTGTCGAAGTGCATCTGCAATTTCAGGAAGGTCGGATACACATCCTGCGAGCCGTGGCTGAACATGTTGAACAAGGCCATCAGCACGATCAGATAGACGAACAGCCCCCAACGGCCGCGCATGGCTTCACGCACGCTGCGGCGCGCGCCCGCCTCGGCGCGCCGCTGGAATACCGGCGACTCCGGCACGCTGCTCCGGATATACAGCACCAGCAGCGCCGGCAGCACGCCCAGCGCGAACATGCCGCGCCAGCCGATGCTGTTGAACAGCACTCCGTACGCGATCGCGCACAGCAGATAGCCGCATGGATAGCCGCTCTGCAGGATTCCCGAAACGATGCCGCGCGATTTCGGCGGAATGGATTCCATGGCCAGCGATGCGCCGATGCCCCACTCGCCGCCCATTGCGATACCGAACAGCGACCGCAGCACCAGCAGCCACAGCAGCGATGGCGCAAACGCGCAGGCGAGCCCCAGGATCGAATACGCCGTGACATCCACCATCAGCACGCGGCGGCGCCCGAAACGATCGGCGAGGCGCCCGAAAATCAACGCACCAAGCGGCCGGAACGCCAGCGTGAGAAACAATGCGACGGCGACCTGCTTGATGTCCACATGGAACTCGCGCGCCACCGCCGGCATGACCATGACCAGCAGGAAGTAATCGAACGCATCCAGGGTCCAGCCGAGGAAGCTCGCCGCCACGGTATGGCGCTGGGTGGAATCGAGTTCGCGCAGGATCGCGAGCGTGCCCATGTTCAGTGCTCCTTCGGCGCGTAATGCAGGTCGTCCAGCAGCGGTGTCTTCGGCCTCTGAATGACCAGCATCGGATTGCCGGCCACGCGATGGCAACCGGTGCAGGCAGCGGAGAGATCATCGTAGGCACGCGCGAATTTCGCCTTGTCATGGCTGCCGATCGCGTCCATCAGGTTCTTCAGCGGCGCGTTCAACATCGCCGGCATCACTTCGGACAACTTCTGCGGTTGCAGCTCGGCGGCATCGCCATTGGTCTCGACGATGCCCTGCACCGCCTCGCCCATCTCGCCGGCCATGTAATAGGCGAGATTCCAGTTGCCCGCTTCGCCCGCCCACCACAGCCGGTCGTGGCGCAGCTCCAGCAGCAGCATCTGCGTGCCGAGCTCCGGTTGCGTGCGTTGTTCCAGCTCGGCCACGCGCCGCTCCAGCATCTTGATCCGTACCTCAGGCGCAGTCCGGGATGCGGGATTCGGCGAGTCCGCAGGCGGCGCGGCGGCCCACGCCGAGCCGGCGGCGAGCAGCGCTGACAAGACCATGATTGCGCGACGTGCACCGCTCATGCGCTTCCCCACCTTCATGCGATGGCGCCGATCTAAACACCGGTGCGGCGAGGGCGCAATCCCGCTGGCGGTCTGGACCCTGCCCTGCGCACCGCTGCGGTGGCGGCGAAATCCCCTGCGCGCCGGCTCACGACTACAATCGGGCAATGACGATTGCAATTTCCGCGGCGGTGTTGGTGGTGCTTGCGCTCGCCTGCGTGTTCGCGCTGCGCGTACGCGCCGCTGCGGCGCGAGTGGACCCGGCAACACTCGCCGACCGGATTGACGCGTTGCTGCCGCAGACCCAGTGCACGCGCTGCGGTTATCCCGCCTGCCGGCCTTACGCGGAAGCGATCGCGCGCAACGAAGCGCCGATCAACCGCTGTCCGCCCGGCGGCGAGGCCGGGATCCGTGCACTGGCCGCGCTTACCGGCCAGCCGGTGCAATCCCTCGATCCGGAATGCGGCAGCGAAATGCCGCCGCAAATCGCATTCATTGACGAGGACACGTGCATCGGCTGCACCAAGTGCATCCAGGCCTGCCCGACCGATGCGATCGTCGGCGCATCCAGGTTGATGCACACCGTGATCCCGCAACTGTGCACCGGCTGCGAACTGTGCATCCCGCCCTGTCCCGTGGATTGCATCGCGATGCTGCCGGCGCGCGATGAAGCCGCACCGCAACTTTCCCGCGTGGCATGAGGAATCCGCTATCCCGCTGGTATGTACGGCTGGGAGTGTGGTTGATCGCGATCGGCATCTTCGCCGTCGCGTGGCCATGGTGGGAGCTGCCGCACTTCATCATCGAGCCGCAGAATGACTGGAAGGCGTTTCTGCAACTGGCGCTGTTCCACGGTTCGTGGCTGGTGTTCCCGGCGATGCTGGAAGCCGCGCTGATCCTGTGGAACCGCGCGCGGCGGCGGCACTGGCGGCGCGCTACCGGCGCGGCGCTGGTATTGCTGCTCGCGCTGACCGGCGCATGGGCGCGTTTTGTCGCGCCCAACCTTCTCGTCGTGCGCACCACCGTGGTGCCGGCGCCGGTGGATCTGGACATCGCGCTGGTTGCGGACGTCCACGTCGGCTTGTTCACGCGTCCGGACAAGCTGCGCCAGATGGTGGATCGGCTGAACGCGATGCACGTGGATCTGGTGCTGTTCGCCGGTGATCTCACCTACGATCCACCGCGCGATCTGCGCGCCGCGCTCGCGCCGCTGCGCGATTTGAACAAGCCGATGTATGCAGTGCTCGGCAATCACGATGTGCAGTTGCCCGGACCGCCGCTGGAACAGCGCATCCATCAGGCGCTTGCGGGAGCACCGGTGATCTTCATTGAGCACCGCGTGCTGGATTTCCCGAACTTCCGTCTGGCCGGTCTGTACGACTACTGGACCGCGCTAGACAATGCCGGCTTCCTGCGCGCACTGCCGCACGACAAGCCGTTGCTGATCCTGATGCACCAGCCGCACACCCTGCGCCAACTGCACGGCGTGGATTTCGCGCTCGCCATGGCGGGACATACGCACGGCGGGCAGGTTTCGCTGCCATGGATCACCGCTTACGTCTTTCGCGAGGATCGCGACGAAATCTACATAGACGGCCTGTACCGCACGCCGATCGGCCCATTGTTCGTCACGCACGGGGTGGGAATCACCGGAACCCCGGTGCGCTTCAACTGCCCGCCAGTGATTGACCTGCTGGAACTGCGCCGGCCGCGAACCGCCACCGCTCGCCATTAGAATCCGTGCATGGCGCCAATCCGTTTCATCATCTGGTTGCGCAGCCGCGGTGATGCGGTGGTGACTCGCTGCGCTGCGCTGATCCAGCGCCGCCGCATGCAGCGCGCACAAGCGCTGCTCCCGCCGGCAACGCGCAAAAAGGCGAAGTTCTGGCGTGCGCTCTATCTCGCCCGCAGTGCGCGCCTGCAACGCGAGCGCGAGGCGCGGCGGGCACGCGCATCCTCCGCGAAGGGTCTGCCGGCCGCGCAGGACATCAGCAAGGCCGCCGTGCTGGCCGCGATCGCGCGCAGCCGGGCCAATCGCGAAGCCCGCTTGAAAGCCGCGCGCGAGAATCGGGAGCACTGATGAAGCGCAGCGACATCGCCGAACTGTTCCGCCGCCTGCGCGAACTGGATCCCGAGCCGACCACGGAATTGAAGTACCGCACGCCCTTCGAGCTGCTGGTCGCGGTGATCCTGTCGGCGCAGGCCACCGATGCCGGCGTCAACAAGGCCACGGCAAGACTGTTTCCGGTCGCGAACACGCCGCAGAAGATCCTCAAGCTCGGCGACGCCGGCTTGAAGAAACACATCGCCACGATCGGCCTCTACAACGGCAAGGCGAAGAACATCCTCGCCACTTGCGTGCTGCTGCTCGAACGCCATCACGGCGAAGTGCCGCGCACGCGCGAGGAACTGGAAGCCTTGCCGGGCGTGGGCCGCAAGACCGCGAACGTGATCCTCAACACCGTGTTCGGCCAGCCGACCATCGCGGTGGATACGCACATCTTCCGCGTCTGCAATCGCACCGGACTTGCGCCGGGCAGGAATGTCCGCGAAGTGGAAGACAAGCTCGTGCGCGTAGTGCCGGATGAATTCAAATCCGGCGCGCACCACTGGCTGATCCTGCATGGACGCTACGTCTGTGTCGCGCGCAAGCCCAAATGCCCGCAGTGCCCAATCCGCGATCTTTGCCCCTACCAATTCAAGACCGGGCCGGCCTGAATGCCGCGTGCGAGCTGGATTCCATCGCATCGGGTTTCCCTGAATATCGCGTCAATCGGCAGCAACCATCCTTAGCGCGGGTTAATCGCTCGGCTCCCAGAATTTTTCGCTCGATTGGCGGACCAGCCCAACCGCCACACGGAAGAAGTCCGCGCTCTCGCGGACAACACAACGGAGGACAACCCATGCAACACGCCAAGCAACTCGCCATCGCCGCAGGAGCCGTGCTCGCCGGCGCGGCCCTGGCACCTTCCGCTTTCGCCTGGAACAACTCCGGCGGCAGCACCACGCAGCAGCATGCGCAGATCAAGAAGATGGATACCAACAACAACGATCAGGTGTCGCGGACCGAGTTCGATCAGTACTGGACACAGCAGTTCCAGACCGCCGACACCAACGGCGACGGCAAGTTGAGCCGGCAGGAAGCCCGGACCGCCGCGCAAGCCATGAATGGCGGCCGGGTCACCGGCCAGACCCGCTTCGATCACATGTTCCGCCAGGCCGACAGCAACCACGACGGCTCGGTTTCCAGGAGCGAGGACATGGCCTATCACAACAAGATGTTCCGTCAGGCCGACAGCAACAACGACGGCAAGTTGAGCGTGGCGGAAGTGGGCCGCGCGCTGCAGAATCCGGATCAGAGCCTCGCGTCGCTTTAACTGAAGTTCGCATCCCGCGGCGGATCGTTTTCGATCCGCCGCTTTTCCTGCGCGTCGGCACCACCGCGGAATTGATATGCTGCCGCGATGAATGACGACAACAACCGCGCCCCGCGCATGGCCGCGCGCTTCCGCGGCTTCCTGCCGGTGGTGGTGGACGTGGAGACCGGCGGCTTCGATCCCGAGCGCGATGCGTTGCTGGAAATCGCCGTGGTGTGCATCCGCATGGAAAACGACGGCCTGGTGCATCCGGAGCCTTACGTCTCCACGCACGTGCAAGCGTTCCCCGGCGCCAACATCGAGCCGAAGTCACTGGAGATCACCGGCATTGATCCGGACCATCCGTTCCGCGCCGCGCTGCCGGAACGCGAGGCGCTGGAACATGTGTTCAAGCCCGTGCGCGTGGCGATGAAGGCGACCGGCTGCCAGCGCGCGATCCTGGTCGGACACAATGCCGCATTCGACCTTTCGTTTCTCAATGCCGCAGTGCGCCGCAGCGGACACAAGCGCAACCCGTTCCATCCATTCTCGTGTTTCGACACCGCCACCCTCGGCGGCCTCGCCTACGGGCAGACCGTGCTGTCGCGCGCCGTACAGGCGGCGGGCTTCGAGTGGAATCCGAACGAGGCGCATTCGGCGGTGTACGACGCGGAACGCACGGCCGCGCTATTTTGCGAAATCGTCAATCGCTGGAAGCAGCTGGAGGATTGCGAGAAGGAACGGATCGGGTGAGAAGCAGCGTTTGCACATGCCTTGAATGGCATGTCGCGCTGCTTCGAACGACCGGCCAAGGATGGTCGGGCCGGCGCCCCGCATCATGGTCTGTTGCTTGCCTGCCCCGTTGCGACGGCGCGCTTCTTACCATCCGAGTGCGCGCACGAGCTGGATCAGTCCCCACGCAATCAACGCGGTGATCGGCAAAGTCAGGATCCACGACCACATCATGCGCTCGACCACGGTCCAGCGCACCGCATTGAAACGCTTGGCCGCACCCACGCCCATGATCGCCGCCGACACGTTGTGCGTGGTGGATACCGGGAAGCCGTAGAACGAGGCCGTGATGATCACCGCGGCGGAACTCGTTTCCGCGGCGAAGCCGTTGATCGGGTGCAACTTCACCATCTTGTGACCGAGCGTCTTGATGATGCGCCAGCCGCCGCCCGCGGTGCCGGCCGCCATCACCAGCGCGCACAGCACCTTCACCCACACCGGAATGGGGAAGTTTTCCGCATTGCCCGGGACGCGCAGGAATGATAGCCACCACGGCAGTGCATCCAGCTGGTGCGTGGCGGTCGCACTCGCGAGCGCAAGCGCGATGATGCCCATGGTCTTCTGCGCATCGTTCATGCCGTGCGAGATGCCCATCGCCGTGGCCGACACCAATTGAGCCTTGCCGAAGAACATGTTCACGAACGGCGTGCGGCCGAACCGGCGCAGCCAGCCGTGGCGTCGGGCGAACCACGCGAACAGCCACAGCAGCAGCCCCATCACAAGGATGCCGAGCAGGAAGCCGATCGCCGGCGAGGTCACCATCGGGACCACCACCTTGGGGATCACGCCCCTGCCCGTCCACCAGTGCGTGCCGCCTTCGCTCCAGATGATCGCGTTGAAGTTGCCGTGGGCTGCGGCGATCGCCGCGCCGCACAGGCCGCCGATCAGCGCGTGCGAGGACGAAGACGGCAGGCCCAGCCACCAGGTGATCAGGTTCCAGACGATCGCGCCGAGCAATGCGCAGATCAGCAGTTCCGCGCCGACGTTGACGACGCCGGCATCAATCAGTCCCGCGGCAATGGTCTTCGCCACCGCTGTGCCGATCAAGGCCCCGAACAGATTGGTCACCGCAGCCAGCAGCACCGCCTGGCCCGGGGTCAGCACCTTGGTCGCGACCACCGTCGCGATGGAATTGGCGGTGTCGTGGAAACCGTTGATGTAGGTGAACACCAACGCGATCACGACGACGGCGATGAGGATGCCGAGAGTCATGTGGAAGCCGGAAGTCGGGAATCGGAAATCGGGAATCGGGGGCGGGAAGCGTCCAAAATCCGTTTGGGTTCGTGCCCGGCAGGGAAATGGATTCCGGCTTTCGCCGGAACGACGAATGGGACCATTCGCTTCTGCCCCGTCCCGGGCTCCCCGTCCCCAGCCCCGCTACTCATGAGTGCTTCAACACGATCGAATAGATGATGTTGCCGACGTCGCGGCAGCGATCAATCGCTTTTTCCATCAGTTCGAACAGATCCTTGGCCAGCACCACCTTGATGGGATCGCCATTGGCCGTGTACAGGTCGCGATACGCCTCCAGCAGCATGCGGTCGGCTTCGGATTCGATCGCCTGCAAGCGATCCTGCAGCGCGCGCATGCGGTCAATGCGCAGGCCATTGCGCAGTTCGCCGACCATCTCGGCGAGCACTTCGGTAGCGCGCATCAGCAGCACCGCGCGCGCGGCGAAATCCACGCCCTCCAGCCGGCTCGGCATGATCGCGTAGCGCTCGGCGAATTTCTCGATGGTCTTGGGAATGCGGTACAGCGCCGAGGACATCGCCTCGATGTCCTCGCGATCCAGCGCGGTCACGAACGTGTTGACCAGCGCCTGGCTGATTTGGGAGGCGATCTGCTTCTCGCGCCGGCGCGCGGCGCGGAAGCTGTCCAGGATCATCGCCTCGCCGCGATGCTCCAGCAACTTCTGCAGGGCATTGGCGCCCTCGCGCGCGGCCTCCGCGCTGGCTTCCAGCAGGTCATAGAATTTGTCGCCCTTGCCGAACATCGTTTGCAGCGAAAACATGATGGGTCCTTTTCACAAGCCGGCGCAGACTAGTCCGGGCATGTTACACGACCGTGACAACCGGCCGAAGCGGCGGGCTTGCTACACTCCCCGCATGAACGCCTCCGCGCGCGCCCGGCCACGCTGACCGAACATGCTGACCGAACTCGGATTGGTGCTGCTGCTGGCACTCTTCAACGCATTCTTCGCACTTTCTGAAATCGCCCTGATCGCCTCGCGCAAGGTGCGCCTGAAGCACATGGCGCGCTCCAGTTCCCAGGCGCAGATCGCGCTCAGGCTGGCCGAACATCCCGAGCGTTTCCTCTCGACCGTGCAGGTCGGCATCACATTGATCACGTTGATCACCGGCGCCGCCACCGGCAACGCGGTCAGCGAGGACATCCGCCGCTGGCTGCTGCACCTCGGCCTGAATGGCGTGGTGCCTTACGCCACCATCATCGGCCTGATCATCGGTTTCATCATCGTCACGACCATCAACATCACGGTCGGCGAGCTGGTGCCCAAGCGCGCGGCGCTGACCGGCCCCGAGCGCATCGCCTGCGTGATTGCCACGCCGATGCTGGTGCTCTCCTGGCTGACCGCGCCGTTCGTGTGGGTGTTGAACCGCTTGAGCGGCCTGGTGCTCGCCATCCTGCGCCTCAACCGCGCTCGCCGCGAGAAAGTGACGGAAGAAGAAATCCGCCTGCTGGTCGCCGAAGGGGCCGAGGAAGGCGTGCTCGACCCCGACGAGCGCAACATGGTCAATCGCGTGTTGCGGCTGGGCGACCGCGCGGTGGACAGCGTGATGACGCCGCGCCCGCGCATCGCCTGGCTCGATGCCGCCGCGCCCATTGCGGAAAACCTCGCGGTGCTGCGCACCACGCCGTTCTCGAGGTATCCCGTGTATCGCGAGAACGAAGACGAAGTCTTGGGCGTGCTGGAGGTGAAGCGCCTGCTGCGCGGCGCATCGCTGGAAACCCGATTGCCTGAATTGTTCAAGCGGCTCGCCAAGCCGCTATTCGTGCCCGGCACCGCGCGCGCGCTGGACCTGCTGGAAGAATTCCGCGATGCGCAGACGCAGATCGCGCTGGTGGTGGACGAATACGGCGGCATCGAGGGACTGGTCACATTGAACGATCTGCTGAGTGCCGTGGTCGGCCGCGCCGCGCCGGCCGAGGGCGAGGCCCCGCGCAATGCACCGGTGGTGCGCCGCGAGGACGGCAGCCTGCTGGTGGACGGCTCGCTCTCCACTGACGACCTGCGCGAGCTGCTGCAGCGGCTGGAACTGCCCAACGAAGACGAGGAAGACTTCCGCACCGTGGCCGGCATGATGATGGCCGCCTTCGGCCATATCCCCGAGGCCGGCGAATATTTCGAGTGGCGCGATCTGCGCTTCGAAGTGATGGACCTCGACGGCGCGCGCATCGACAAGGTGCTGATCGCGCCGGTGGCGGATGGAGACGGAGGCGAAGCGGAGATGGGGGGCGGATAGGGGATGGCAGACGAAAGCGAGTCACCCTGTTTACGTTTCTCTCTGTCCGTCTCCCGCCTCCCCGGCCAGCCGCGCCATCCTCTCCGCGTCCGCGAGGATCCCGTGCAGCACGCGCAGTTCGCGCTCGTCCGGTTGCGCGCGCTGGAACAGTCGGCGCAGGCGAAGCTCGATCGTCATCGCCGAGCGGCCCTTGTGGAAGTCAATCGCGTGCAGGGTCCGGAACAGGTGCAGATAGAACTGTTCCATCTGTTGCGCGCTCGCAGGCGTATCGCGGGCAATCGGCGCATCCGCGGTTGACTCGGCTTCATCGAGCAAGGCCATCCGCACTTCGTAGGCCATCACCTGCACGGCCTGGGCGAGATTGAGCGAGGAAAAATCTTCCACGCTCGGGATGCGCACCATCGCGTGACAGCGCAGCAGTTCGTCATTGTCCAGGCCGGATTGCTCATTGCCGAACAGCAGCGCGACCTGCGTGCCGCCCCGCAACTCGGCCGAGATCTGCCCCGCCGCTTCGCGCGGCGACAGTTCCGGAAGCGCGATGCCGCGCCGGCGCGCGCTCAGGCCGTACACGCGCGTGCAATCGGCGATGGCTTCCGGCAGGGCATCGCAAACGGCGAGGGTCGCGAGCACATCGTTCGCGCCCGCGGCCATCGCCTGCACCTGTGGATCGGGATACCGATGCGGCGCGACCAGCAGCAGCCGGTCGAAGCCCATGGTGCGGATCGCACGCGCCGCCGAGCCGATATTGCCCGGATGCGAGGTGCGCGCGAGGACGAAGCGGAGGTTTGCGGGAACCGATGACATCAAGTGAGCGGTGAGCGGTGAGCGGTGAGCGGTGAGCGGTGAGCGGTGAGCGGTGAGCGGTGAGCGGTGAGCGGTGAGCGGTGAGCGGTGAGCGGTGAGCGGGAAAGCATAACAACACCCGTCACTCCGGGGCCGTTTGCGCCTGGGCGCGAACGGAACCCGGAACCCAGCGACTCCGGACTGATGGCAAAGGCCCTGGGTCGCGGCTTGCGCCGGGATGATGGAAACGGGACCTTGCCGTGTTTCCTTCCCCCGTTCCCCGCTCCCACAACCCTTCGTCTCCCGTCTCCCGTCTCCCGCTGATAAACTTGCCATTCGCCGCCTCCGAGCGGCGCGTTCTTTTAATCATTCCAGGTATCCGTCATGGCCAGACCCGCCGTCACCGTCGCGGTGCGCGCTGCGCGCGCCGCAGGCAATGTCATCCTGCGCTACATGAATCGGGTCGGCAGCCTGGTCGTCACCGAAAAGCAGCACCTGGATTTCGCCACGGAAGTGGACCGGCAGGCCGAAGCCGAGATCGTGCGCGAGTTGAAACGTGCCTATCCAGACAACGCCATTCTCGGCGAGGAATCCGGCGCCTCCGGCCGGCACAACGCGCGTTTCACCTGGGTGATCGACCCGCTGGACGGCACCCACAATTACCTCCGCGGCATTCCGCAATTCGCCGTCTCGATCGCGCAACTGGATCGCGGCGAGCCGGTGCACGCGGTGATCTTCGATCCGCTGCGCGACGAGCTATTCACCGCCAGCAAGGGCGACGGCGCGTTCCTCAATGATCGCCGCATCCGCGTCAGCAAGCGCGAGTCGCTGGACGGGTCGCTGATCGCCACTGGTTTTCCCTATCGCCAGCGCGCGCACCTGGATGCACAGCTCGACATGACCCGCGTGCTGCTGGGGCGCGCCGAGGACCTGCGCCGCGCGGGCTCCGCCGCGCTGGATCTGGCCTGGACCGCGAACGGACGTCTGGACGGCTATTTCGAGATCGGCCTCAAGCCCTGGGACATGGCCGCCGGCGTGCTGCTGGTGCGTGAGGCCGGCGGCCGCTACTGCGATTTCGCCGGCCGCGACGGCATTCCGGCCTCCGGCAACATCATCGCGGGCAATCTCCACGTCGTGACGCAGATGGTGGAAGCGGTCGGCCCGGTGCTGCCACCGGCATTGTTGAAAGCCTGATCGCACCGTCGCGCGACCGCGCCGTCCATGGCCGAAAGCTCCGTGGTCGCCTGCACGCAAGCTCCCATACGATTCGATCAGCGAAACAATATCCGCCGCGGCTTGACCGGGAACTTGCCCCGCCAGTATTGCAGCAGCACGAAACCACCCACCGCGCCGCCCAGGTGGGCGAAATGGGCGACGCCCGCTTGCGTGCCGGTGACGCCGAGGAACAGTTCCAGCAGCATGTAGCCGATCACCGCCAGCCACGCCGGCATCGGGATCGGTAGGATCAGCGCGATGATCCGGGCGTGCGGGTACAGCACGCCGAAGGCCAGCAGCAAGCCGAAGATCGCACCCGATGCGCCCAGCGTCGGATAAAAGCCGCCGGTGAAGAAGTGCACCACGGCCAGATGGGCCAGCGCGGCGACCACCGCGCAGAAGACGTAATAGAACAGGAAGTGCCGCGTACCGAACAGGTTCTCGATCGGCGCGCCGAACATGTACAGCGCCAGCATGTTGAAGCCGATGTGCGCCCAGCCCCCGTGCAGGAAGGCGTAGGTGATCAGTTGCCAGACTTGGAAGCCGACCATTACCGGCGCACCGTCGGCCGTGTAGCCGGCCAGATGCTGGGGCCCGATCGGCCAAAGCGCGGCGTGGACGACCAGCCAATCCTGCCCGCCCGCGAGCATGAGCAGGAAGATCGCGACGTTCGCAATCAGCAGCGAGAGAGTGACCGGCGGCAAATTGAAGCGCATGGCAATCCTCAGGTCAGTGGCTTGAAGAACACCGCTTGTCGCTTGTTCTCGACGTAGCCTTCGCGCAAGTAAAAGCGATGCGCGCGTTCGCGGATCACGTTGGAATTCACGCGCATCCGGGTCAGGCCGTGCTCACGCGCCCACGTTTCGGCCGCACGCAGCAACGCGGACCCGATGCCTTGACTGCGGCAGGATTCATCCACGATCAAGCCAGCCAGATACGCCCTGGGTTCATCCATCATGCTGTATTCGGCAAGCACGTGCGCGGTGCCGGCGATCGTTCGGTCGCGCATTTCCGCCACGTAAACGGCGCCCACCGGACGAGCGATGATTTCTCGCAGGCGCCGCGCGGTCGCCTCTGCGTTCGCCGGATACCCCAGTTGACCGGACAACCGCGCTAGCGCCTCGGCGTCCTCGGGATTTGCCTCGCGGATTTTCATCATTCGGCTGTCGGTGGTCAGTTGCTGGAACCTCAGCCCCGTCGTCGCGATCAGCTCCCGGCAATCGGCGCCCGGCACCTGCAGCCGGCCTCACGTCAGCGATTGCGCGCTCGCCTTGCAGTGTTCCGCCACCACCTTCGCCACCACCATCGAGACGCGCTTGCCGGTCGGGATGTGCAGGAATTCGTTCGGCCCGTGTGCATTGGAATGCGGCCCCAGCACGCCGGTGATGAGGAATTGCGCCTTGGGAAACTTCTCGCCCAGCATGCCCATGAACGGGATGCTGCCGCCCTCGCCCATGTACACGGGCGGCGCGCCGAAGGCATCCTGGGACGCCCGCGCCACCGCCTGCTCGAGCCACGGCGAAAGAGCCGGCGCATTCCAGCCGCTCGAAGCCTTCTCCAGCTTCAGTTCCACCTTGCAGCCGTAAGCCGGATCGCTTTCCAGCAGGTTCTTCAGGAACTCACCGGCACGCGCGCCATCCAGCGTCGGCGGCAGGCGCAGTGAAAGCTTCACGGCGGTGAACGGTCGCAGCACGTTGCCGGCGTTCTGCAGTGGCGGCAGTCCGTCCGCGCCGGTCACCGCGAGTTGCGGACGCCAGGTGCGATTCAACACCAGTTCGGTGAGATCGTCCGCCACCGGCTGCATGCCCGGCAGGAACGGGAATTTGTCGTATACCTCCGTGCCCAGCACGTCCGCGACCAGGCGCGCCTGCTCCATCCGTTGCGCGGGAATCTCTGCGTACAGTTCGCGCGGCTTGATCGCGCCGGTGGCCGAATCCTCCAGCCTTGAAAGCAGCTCGCGCAGGATGCGGAAGCTGGAAGGCACCACGCCGGAAGCATCGCCCGAATGCACGCCTTCGCTCAGCACCTTGACGGTGAGATTGCCGCCGGTCATGCCGCGCAGCGAGGTCGTCAACCACAATTGCTCGTAATTGCCGCAACCGGAATCCAGGCATACCACCAGCGAAGGCTGGCCGATCTTCGCGGCGAGGTGATCCACGTAATGCGGCAAGTCGTAGCTGCCGGATTCCTCGCAGGCCTCGATCATGATCACGCAGCGCGCGTGCGGCACGCCCTGCTCGCGCAACGCCAGCAGCGCGGAGAGCGAACCGAAGATCGCGTAGCCGTCATCAGCGCCGCCGCGGCCATACAGCCGGTCGCCTTTCAGCACCGGCGTCCACGGACCCAGGCCTTCGTTCCAATCGGTCATCTCCGGCTGCTTGTCGAGATGCCCGTACAACAGCACGCCATCGCCCGCGCGGGCCTCGCTGCCGGATGCCGGTACGTCAATGAAGATCAGCGGAGTGCGATTCGGCAGGCGCACCACTTCCAGCGTGGAACCGGGCAGCGACTCCAGCTTGGCGCGCGCCCAGGCCTCCATCAGCTTGACGGCATCCTCCATGTAGCCGTGCTCGACCCATTGCGGATCGAACAGCGGCGACTTGTTCGGGATGCGGATGTACTCGGTGATCTGCGGCACCACTTCGTCGTTCCAGATGTCCCCGACGAAGGATTCGAGCTTGCTGGCATCCATCAGTTTCTCCGCTGACACAAGCCGCTCAGTGTAGCAGCGCCGTGCCGTCGGCCGGCCTTGTCGGAAATCCCCGACAGCGCGGCGCTGCGCCTGCGCACACCGGGTGCAGCTTCGCCCGGCATACCCGCGCCGCTGCGCGCTTCATGCTTTCCGCCACGCGACGCCGCTTGCCGGCGCGTGACACCCCAACACAGGAGACCATCATGATCCGCAAGACTTTCGCCGCATTGTTGCTGACACTGGCCTGCGCCCTGCCCGCCTTCGCCGCCACCCCGGTGGACATCAACCACGCCGATGCCGCCACCATCGCCAACTCGCTGGACGGCATTGGCCTGAGCAAGGCCAACGCGATCGTCGCCTGGCGCAATGCCCACGGCGCCTTCAAATCCGCGGACGACCTGCGCCAGATCAAGGGCATCGGCGACAAGACCCTGGCTCGCAACCGCGACGCGATCCGCCTCGCCGGCGGCGGCGCGGTCGCGGCGAACGCAAAGTCCGCCAAGCCTGCGAAAGCGGCGCATCCACGCAAGCGCTGAGCGATGTTCCGGGGAGGCGGCACGCGCTACACTCGCGCGCCGCCTTTCCGGAGTTCGCTCGTGATCCTGCCGCGGTATCGCATCGGTGCATCCACCATTCCCGGCGCGGGGCTTGGCTTGTTCATGGAGGAACCGGTGCCGCGCGGCCACGTGGTGATCGCGCCCGACGGAATCGGAGCGACTTTCAGTTTCGAGCATTTGCAAGCCGATCCGGCACTCGCCGCACAACTGCATACCTCGGTGCGCTGGTTCGAGGATCGCTACACGCTGTCGCCGGAGTGGCCGGACGAGTGCTACGTCAACCACGACTTCGAGCCGAATGGCTTGTGGCATCTGGGCTTCGTGTTCGCCGCGCGCAACCTGGCAGCCGGCGAGGAACTGACGATTGACTACCGGCACCTGCTCGCGCCCGGCCAGGAAGAAACCTTCCGCGATGCGCGCACCGGCCACCCGATCGTGGGCCTGAATTGGCGCGAGAGTTTGCGGCTGACCAGCCAGACACTGGCGAAGCTGCTGGCCTGAGCAGGCCCGGAGAACGAAGCTGGTCTACCATGGTCGTGTCGTCCGGGGCCTCGCGATGGCACAGTTCATCCTCAAGACACTGATCTCCGCGCTGCTGATCGCCGGCGCATCCGAACTCGGCAAGCGCTCCAGCGTGGCCGGCGCGATCCTGGTTTCGTTGCCACTCACTTCGCTGCTGGCGATGTTGTGGTTGTGGCACGACACCCGCGATCCGGCGCGGCTGGCAAGCTTCTCGATGGATATCCTGTGGCTGGTGATCCCGTCGCTCGTCTTGTTCGTGGTGCTGGCCTGGCTGCTGCGCTCCGGTTTCCATTTCTGGTGGAGTCTGGCCGCCGCGATCACCGCCACGCTGATCGCCTATGGCGCGAGCCTGCTGGTACTCGGGCGGCTGAAATGAGCGACACGCAGAGCTCGACCCATTGGCTGCCGCTGCCGGCCAGCTCGCATCGCATCGAGCCTTGGGCCAACGGCCTGGGTCAAACCGCGGTGATCCTGCGCGAGCCCGACGACGGCAACTGGCGCGTGCGAATCAGCGTCGCGCAGGTCGAACGCGATGGCCCGTTTTCGGAAATGCCGGACACCCAGCGCCTGCTGGTTCCGCTGGATGCAGCGATGGAATTGCGTCACCCCGACGGCCGCGTGCAACATGCCGACCGGTTCGGCGTACTGCGCTTCGACGGCGCGCCCGCGCCGTTCGGCATCCTGCCGGAAGGCGCAACACGCGATTTCAATCTGATGCTGCGCGATGGCGCGCGCGGCGAGCTGTTCGCGCGCACGCTGGTGGATTCGATGGTGTTGCCGCCGGAGGCCGGCGCGCGCTGGGTGATCTATCTGCATCGCGGAAGCGCTGCCTTGCATGCCGGCGGCGCACAGCTTGGACTTGCGCCCGACGACGCCGCGCTGCTGGAGTTTCCGGCCGGAGAACGCGAACGCGCGGTGATCGAGGGCGCCGGCGAACTGGTGCTCGCGAAGTTGTATCGTTGATTTTGCGATCATCCACGATCGCTGCTCGAGGCCATGAATCGCGAGCTTTGCCCTCGTCACATCATGAAACCCAAAGCGGCCACGGAGTTCTTGGCCACGGACGGCAGCTGTTGGCCGCAATTTTCAATTAAGCTCGCCTCCGATCTCCGATTCCCGATCCCCTCTCCATGCGCATCCTGGTAGTCGAAGACGATGCGGCGATCGCCGATGCGGTCTGCGACGCGCTGAAGCGCGCCGGGCACACGGTGGACCATCTGACCGATGGCCGGCAGGCGCTGACCGCGCTGCGCGAACACACCTTCGCGCTGGTGGTGCTGGATCTCGGCCTGCCCGGCACCGAAGGCGGCGAGATCCTGCGCAAGCTGCGCTCGGATGCCGATCCGGTGCCTGTGCTGATCATCACCGCGCGCGACGAACTGGATCAGCGGGTGCGCGCGCTCGATCTGGGAGCCGATGACTACCTGGTGAAGCCGTTCGCACTCGCGGAGTTCGAGGCACGTGTGCGCGCACTGCTGCGTCGGCG
The DNA here is from genome assembly GCA_051961995.1 of Rhodanobacteraceae bacterium. Lineage (GTDB taxonomy): Bacteria > Pseudomonadota > Gammaproteobacteria > Xanthomonadales > Rhodanobacteraceae > 66-474. Next base: position 26,722 of record JBQCCR010000019.1, read on the forward strand.
TGCATCGCAAGGCGTGCCGACGATGCGGATCGGCAACCTGTCCGTGGACCTCGCCGGGCGCCGCGCGCTGCTGGATGGTTTGGCGCTGGAACTCACTGCGCGCGAATTCGGCCTGCTGGAGGCGCTGCTGTTGCGTCGCGGCCGAGTCACTTCGCGCGAGCAATTGATCGAAACGCTGTGCAAGTGGGACGAGACGCTCTCCGACAACGGTCTGGACATCGCGGTGTATCGTTTGCGCCGCAAGCTCGCCGGCAGCGGCGTTTCGGTGCGGACCGTGCGCGGGCTCGGTTACCTGCTCGAAGAAGGCGATGAGTCGAACCAGTCCTAGCCTGCGGCGGCGATTGCTGCTGCTCGTGGCGCTGCCGCTATGCGGGGTGCTGGTCTGCGGCGCCGCGCTCACCTACGGCCTCGCGCTGTATTACGCCAATCGCGTCTATGACCGCTGGCTGCTGGATTCCGCGCGCGCGCTGGGACAACTGGTCAACAGTGACGCAGGCCGCAACGAGCTGACCGACCAGGCGCGCATCCTGCTGCAATACGATCCGTACGACCGCGTGGTCTATGCCGTGCGCAGCATGCGTTATGGCCTGTTGTCCGGAGATTCCGACCTGCCGCAGCCGCGCGCAAGCCAGCCCCGGCCCGATCCGATCTACACCAGCTTCCATGTCGGGGACCGCAGCATGCGCATGGTGTCGGTGCTGATTGCCAACGCGCACGCCCCGCGCGATACGCTGGTGATTTCCGCGGCCGAAACCGTGCGCAAGCGGCACCTGCTGGCGCGCGAATTGCTGACCGCGACGGTGCCGATCGAATTCGCGCTGATCCTGCTGGCGATGGGACTGGTGTGGCTGGGCGTGAACCGCGGCCTGCGCGTGCTCGATCCGCTCGCGCGCGAACTGCGACTGCGCCATGCCGGCGATTTGTCGCCACTGCGGACCGCCGATGTCCCGCTGGAAGTGCAGCCGCTGGTGGCGACGATTGACGCGCTGCTCGGACGGGTGGACCGCATGCTGGCACAGCAGCAACGCTTCATCGCCGATGCCGCGCACCAGTTGCGGACGCCGCTGGCCGGGCTGCGCCTGCAGGCGGAACGCGCCCTCGCCGATCCGCGCCCGGAATCCGTGCGCGAGGCGCTCGCGCACGTCGAACGCCTGTCCGCCGGCACCGCGCGGGCAGCCGGGCAATTGCTGGCGCTCGCTCGCGCACAGGCGCCGGACGAAGTGGTCGGTACGATCGCGCCGCTCGACCTCGCCGTGCTGGTGCGCGACGAGGTCGCCGCGCGCGTACCCGCTGCGCTGGCGCAACGCGCCGATCTCGGCTACGGCGGACCTACGCAGGGCGTCCGCGTGGTGGGCGATGCACTGCTGCTGCGCGAACTGCTTGGCAATCTGATTGACAACGCATTGCGCTATGGAAAGCGCGACGGCGTGGTCACGGTGTCATTGGAATCAAGTGATGACGCCGGCGTGGTGCTGGCGGTGAGCGATGACGGCGTCGGCGTGCCGGAGCAACTCTGGCCGCGGCTGGGCGAACGGTTCTTCCAAGTGGATGGCGACCGCCGCGACGGCAGCGGTTTGGGGCTGGCGATCGTGCGCGAAATCGCCGAGCGACACGGCGCGATCGTGGAATTCGGCAATGGCCTGAACGGCCGCGGTTTGCGCGTGGAAGTGCGGTTCCCGCCTGCGCAGGGCTAGCTGGAGCGGCGCTACTGCCGATCGTCGCGCGTGTAGATCGCGCCCTCTTCCACGCGCACCGGAAAGACTTCGATCGGCATCACCGCGGGCGGCGCGGTTACCGAACCATCGCGCACGTCGAAGCGCGCGCCGTGGCGCGGGCATTCGACTTCGAAGCCGTGCAGCTCGCCGCCGGTCAGTTCACCACCATCGTGCGTGCAGGTGTCCTCGACTGCGTAGTACTCGCCCTCGATGTTGTACACCGCGATCGCGGTGTCGCCATCCCAGGCGACCTGGAATTCGCCGGGCAGCAGCTCGGCAACGGCGCAGACGCGAACCCAATCGCTCACGCCTGATCCCCGAGCGTTTTCACCAGCCACTCGAAGCGCAAATCATCGCGCTTTGGAATCCCGAATCGCGCATCGCCATACGGGAACGGCTTGTGCTCGCCGGTGCGCCGATAGCCGCGCCGCTCGTACCAGGCGATCAGCGCGTCGCGGATGTCGATCACGCTCATGCGCATCTGCCTGCAATGCCATTCCTCGCGCGCGATGCGCTCGGCCTCGGCCAGCAGCGCGCGGCCGACCCCGGCATTCTGCAACTCCGGACGCACCGAGAACATGCCGAAGTAGCAATCACCGCCGGGCTGCTTCTCGATCAGGCAGGACGCGAGCAGCGCGCCAGCGCGCTCGGCCAGCACGATGCGCGCGTCGCGGCGCGCGATCAACGCCGACACATCGGCGACGTCGGTGCGCTGGCCGTCGAGGAAATCCGCCTCGGTGGTCCAACCCGTGCGGCTGACTTCGCCGCGGTAAGCCGACTCGGTCAGCGCAACGACCGCGTCCACATCGGCGGACGTTGCGGCGCGAAACTGCAAAGCCCCCGACCCGGCCAAGATCACCATTTCGGTTCCCCGTTCCCCATTCCCATTTCCGGTTTCATCCCAACAATTTGCGAACGCGTCCGATCGCCGCGACCAGCGCGTCAATTTCCCCGGTAGTGTTCCAGAATGCCAGCGACGCGCGCGCGGTGGCCGGCACGCCGTAGAACTGCATCAGCGGATGTGCGCAATGATGGCCGGAGCGCACGGCGATGCCTTCCTGGTCCAGCAGGGTCGCAAGATCGTGCGCGTGTGCGCCCTCGATCAGGAACGAGATCACCGCTGCCTTGTTGCGCGCGGTGCCGATGATGCGCAGCCCGGGAACCTGCTCCAGCGCCTGCGTCGCGTAGGCCAGCAGCTCACGCTCGCGCGCGGCGATATTGGCCATGCCGATGTTCTGCAGATAATCCACCGCCGCACCCAGGCCCGCAAAACCCGAAATGTTCGGCGTACCCGCCTCGAACTTGTGCGGCGGATCGGCGAAAGTCGTTCCGGTGAATTTCACCTCGCGGATCATCTCGCCGCCGCCGAAGAACGGCGGCATCGCCTGCAGGTGCTCGCGCCTGGCCCACAGCGCGCCGGTGCCGGTCGGACCGCACATCTTGTGGCCGGTGAGGCAATAGAAATCGCAACCGAGCGAGCCGACATCCAGCGGCAGATGCGGCGCGGCCTGCGAGCCGTCCACCAGCAGCGGGATGCCGCGCTTGCGGCACTCGCGCGCCAGTTCCTTCACCGGATTGACGGTGCCGAGCACATTGGAAACGTGGGTCACGCAGGCGAGTTTCACCTCGTCCGTCAGCGCTTCGACGAACTTCTCGAAAACCAGTTCGCCCGATTCGGTAATGGGCGCGACCTTCAAATGTGCGCCGGCGCGTTCGCACACCAGTTGCCATGGCACGATGTTGGCGTGGTGTTCCATCGTGGTGATCAGGATCGCATCGCCGGCCTTCAGGCGCGGCAGCGCGTAACTGTAGGCGACCAGGTTGGTCGCCATCGTGGTGCCCGAAGTCAGCACGATCTCGTCGCGATGCGTGGCGCCGATGAACGCCGCGAGCTTGTTGCGCGCACCTTCGTACAGTGCGGTGGATTCGCTGCCGAGCTGGTGCACCGCCCGCGAAACATTGGCGTTGGATTGGCGATAGAAGCGGTCCACCGCTTCGATCACGGCTGCGGGCTTCTGCGAAGTGTTGGCGCTGTCCAGATACACCAGCGGCTTGCCGTGCACCGTGCGCGACAGCAGCGGGAAGTCGGCACGCACGCGCTGCCAGTCCATGGCTCCTGTCCCCTCGCCCACTCGCGGGGGAGGGCCGGGATGGGTCCGTTCGGCACGAGCGCTCATGTTTCAGCCTCACGCGGCAGCTGCGCCAGCAGCAATGCATCGCAATGCTCCCGCAAGGTCTGCGGTTGCACGCTGGCGAGCGCGACGGCGCAGAACGCGCGCACCAGCAGCATGCGCGCCTGCCCCGCGGGCAGGCCGCGCGAACGCAGGTAGAACAGCGCACGCTCGTCCAGCTGGCCGACCGTGGCGCCGTGCGCCGCTTTCACCTCGTCCGCGTGGATTTCCAGCGCCGGGCGCGTGTCAATTTCCGCATCCGGTGAAAGCAGCAGGTTCTTGTTGGATAACTGTGCGTCGGTGCCATCGGCGCCGGGGTGTACCGTGATCGCGCCATGGAACACGCCGCGCGCGCGGCCATCGGCCACGCCGCGCCACAGCGACTGGCTGACCGTGTCGCGGCCACGGTGCTCGATCAGCAATTCGGTGTCGGCGTGCTGCCGGCCGCGCAGCGCAAACGCGCCGCGGGTGCTCGCGCACGCGCGATCGCCATCCAGCTCGATGTGCACCTCATGGCGCACCAGTGCACCGCCGAGTTCCAACGCGTGCAACGTGACTTGCGCGTCCTCGTGCAATCGCAGATCGCTGCGGCGAAGCAGCGTCGCCGCGCTGGCGGCATCCTGTACGACCAGCCAGTCCAGATGCGCGCGTTCGCGCAAAGCCACTTCGGTCGCAAGATTCGCAAGGTGGGCGTGTTCACCGGCTGCCGCGTGATGCTCGATCAGCTTGAGGTGCGCGCCGGCAGCAAGCTCGATGATGTTCCGCGCGTGCCACGCGATGCCGCCGTCCGCAGGCGCGCCGAGATGCACGACATGAACCGGTGTTTCGATCTGTGCGTTTTCGGCAACGCGCAGCACCACGCCATCGGATGCCAGCGCCAGGTTCAACGCCGCGAACGCGTCGCGCCCGGGCTCGCGCCCGGGCTCGCGCCGGGTGAGCGCAAAGCGCAGCGGTTCGGGCTGCTCGGCCAGGGCACGCGACAACGGCTTGAGGCTCAAGCCTTCCGGCAAGTCTTGCAGACGCGAAAGATCGGCGCGGAACACGCCGTTGACGAACACCAATCTCGGGCCGCCTGCACCCGGCAAGGCGAATGCGCTTGCATCAATCGCGCGCGTCGCCGCGTCGTCGTCACATGCGCCAAAACCGCGTCGCTCCAGCGCGCGCAACGCGGTGTACTTCCATAGTTCGTTGCGCGTGGTCGGCAGGCCCGCCGCCACGAACGCCTGCATCGCATCACGCCGCGCGACATCCAGCCAGCCGATTCCGCTGCCCGGCAACGGCGCCAGCGCCGCGTTGCGCATGGATTCGACGAAGGGCGCGCCGGCAGTGCTCACGCGGCCTCCGCCGGCTTGCGTTCGCGCACCCAGGCGTAACCGTGTGCTTCCAGTTCCTGTGCGAGCTGCGCGCCGCCGCTTTCGACGATGCGGCCATCCGCCAGCACGTGCACGAAATCCGGCACGATGTAATCCAGCAGCCTCTGGTAATGCGTGATCACCAGGAATGCGCGCTTCGGGTCGCGCAGCGCGTTGACGCCTTCGGCCACCTGCTTCAACGCATCGATGTCGAGGCCGGAATCGGTTTCGTCGAGGATCGCGAGCTTCGGTTCCAGCAGCGCCATCTGGAAGATCTCGTTGCGTTTCTTCTCGCCGCCGCTGAAGCCTTCGTTCACCGCGCGATTCAAAAGCTCCGGCGACAACTGCATCACCTTCAGCTTCTCGCGCACCAGCCCGATGAATTCGCGCGAATCGAGTTCCGCCTCGCCGCGCGCCTTGCGCTGCGCGTTCAACGCCGCGCGCAGGAAATAGGTGTTGTTGACGCCGGGAATCTCGACCGGATACTGGAACGCGAGGAACACGCCGGCCGCGGCGCGCGCCTCCGGTTCCAGTTGCAACAGGTCCGCTCCGTCGTAGCTGACCGAGCCCTGCGTCACTTCATAACCGGCGCGACCGGCCAGTACGTTGCCCAGCGTGGATTTGCCGGCGCCGTTGGGGCCCATGATCGCGTGCACTTCGCCCGCATTCACTTGCAGCGAGAGGCCCTTCAAAATTTCGCGCCCGGCGACGCGGACGTGGAGGTTTTCGATCTTCAGCATGCGCCTTGCTCTCGTAGGGTGGGCTGGCCGCGCAGCGGCGTGAACCCACCGAAATCAGCGAATGGCGGGTCATGCGCCTGCGCGCCTACCCGCCTTACTCGATCAGCCAATGGCTCCCTCGAGCGACACTTCCAGCAGCTTCTTCGCCTCGACCGCGAATTCCATCGGCAACTCGCGGAAAACCTGCTTGCAGAAGCCGTCCACGATCAACGACACCGCGTCCTCTTCACCGATGCCGCGCGAGCGGCAGTAGAACATCTGGTCGTCGGAAATCTTGGAGGTGGTTGCCTCGTGCTCGACGATGGCACTCGGGTTCTTCACTTCCATGTAGGGGAAGGTGTGTGCGCCGCACTTCTTGCCGATCAGCAAGGAATCACACTGCGTGTGGTTGCGCGCATTCGACGCACCCTTCTCGATCTTCACCAGCCCGCGGTAGCTGTTCTGGCCATGCCCGGCGCTGATGCCCTTCGACACGATCTTGGAACGCGTGTCGCGGCCGATGTGGATCATCTTGGTACCGGTGTCGGCCTGCTGGTGATGATGGGTCAGCGCGACCGAATTGAATTCGCCCACGGAGCGATCGCCCCGCAAGATACAGGACGGATATTTCCAGGTAATCGCGGAACCGGTTTCCACCTGCGTCCACGAGATCCGCGAATCATCGCCGCGGCAATCGCCGCGCTTGGTCACGAAATTGTAGATGCCGCCGACGCCGTTCTCGTCGCCGGGATACCAGTTCTGCACCGTCGAATACTTGATGCCGGCGCGTTCCAGCGCGACCAGTTCGACGACCGCCGCGTGCAACTGGTTCTCGTCGCGCATCGGCGCGGTGCAGCCTTCCAGATAAGAAACGCTCGCACCCTCTTCCGCAATGATCAGCGTGCGCTCGAACTGGCCGGTGTGGCCGGCGTTGATGCGGAAATACGTGGAGAGTTCCATCGGGCAGCGCACGCCCTTCGGGATGAACACGAACGAGCCGTCGGAAAACACCGCCGAATTCAGCGCGGCGAAGAAATTGTCACGCTGCGGCACCACCGAACCGAGGTATTGTTTCACCAGTTCCGGATGCTGGCGGATCGCCTCGCTCATCGAGCAGAAGATCACGCCGGCATCGGCGAGTTCTTTGCGGAATGTCGTGCCGACCGACACCGAATCGAACACCGCATCCACGGCCACACCGGCAAGCTTGGCGCGTTCGTGCAGCGGCACGCCGAGCTTGTCGTAGGTTTCCAGCAGTTTCGGATCCACTTCCGCCAGCGACTTGGGCGCCTGCTTCGGCGCCGCGTAGTAGCTGATCGCCTGGAAATCGATGGGACCCAGGTTCAACTTCGCCCAGTGCGGCGGCGTCATCGTCAGCCAATGACGATACGCGGCGAGCCGCCACTCGAGCATCCACTCGGGTTCCTGCTTGCGCGCGGAAAGCGCACGGATGATGTCCTCGTTCAGGCCCGGCGGCAGCGAATCGGTTTCGATGTCGGTGACGAAACCGGCGCTGTAGCGGCGATTCAGGAGGCTCTGGATTTCGGTGCGTTCGGTAGCCATGGGATCACGCTCCGGCGCGGCGCGCGCGGTGCGGCTGGGTGGCGGGGCGCAGCATGTCGGCGAGACTGACCCCGCGCAGTGCGGCACTCACCGCGCCGCCGATGCCCTGCCAGCCACTCGACACGTTGCAATGCGCCTCGCGCTCGCAACCGGCGTGGCCGGCGCAGCACTCGGTGAGGCCAATCGGCCCATCCAGCGCTTCGACGATCTCGGCCAGCGTGATCGCGCGCGGCGAACGCGCCAGCTTGTAGCCACCCGACGCGCCGCGGAAGGAGTCGACCAGGTTCGCGTGCGCGAGCTGCTTCAGCAGTTTGCTGACCGTCGGAAGTTCGAGCCGGGTCTCCTCCGCGATCTGCGCGGCCGACAGCACCGTCTCGGCATGCCGCGCGAGGCAGGTCATCACCACGGAAGCATAGTCGGCCAGGCGGCTGACGCGGAGCACGGCGAATCCTCGAAATAGGTACCAAAATGGTACTGTTTATTGGTTTTGATCGCAAGCGAAAGACCGCAATTCAATGAATGCGCAGGCCATGGATGGCCGTGTCGGAGTGAGCTCCGGCGCCGTCGCATGACGGCGAGCATCGCAGCGGCAGGCGGGAGCAAGGCGCGATGTCCGAGCACAAGGATGTGCGAGTTCGCGCCGGCCCGCCTGGCGCGAGAAGCGCAGCGGAGTCGGGCCAACCGGACGTTGGCTCGACCGTCATGCCCGGCGCCAATGGTTTTGGCTACTTTTGCCGAAACAAAAGTAGCCCGCGCCGTGGGACGGCGCGGAAAAAGACATGGATGTCGAAGCAAAGACACTGGATGCCGGCAAACGTGCCATCCATGGCCAAGAGCTCCGTCGCCGGCACGACGAGCAAAGAACGCGCCGGGCGGACGCTCTCAGCGCCACCCCGAGCTGATCGGGTACCGCCGATCGCGGCCGAATGCGCAGGTGGACACGCGCGGGCCCGGCGCAGCCTGGCGGCGCTTGAATTCGTTGGCGAGCACCATGCGCACCACGCGATGCACGGTGTCGGCGTCGAAGCCGGAGGCGATGATCTCCGCTTGCGACTGCGCGCCTTCGATGTAGCGAGAAAGAATGCCGTCCAGAACGTCGTACGGCGGCAGCGAATCCTGGTCGGTTTGCTCCGCTCGCAGTTCCGCCGACGGCGGACGTTCGATCACGGCGGGCGGGATCGCCTCGCCTTGCGTATTCCGCCATTTCGACAACCGGTACACCTGCGTCTTGTAGACATCCTTCAAGGGCGCGTACGCGCCGCACATGTCGCCGTACAGCGTCGCGTAGCCGACCGCCATCTCGCTCTTGTTGCCGGTGGTCAGCAGCAGCGCGCCGGTTTCATTGGAGAGCGCCATCAGCAGCACGCCGCGACTGCGCGATTGCAGGTTCTGCGCGGCGAGGTCGCACAGGCCGTCCGGCGCGACCGGTGCAAGCGTGGCAGTGAACGCATCCACGGCCGCCTCGATCGGCAGATCGGAATAGCGCACGCCCAGCGCGCGCGCCTGCGCGTGCGCCTCCCGCAGCGACAATTCGGAGGTGTAGCGCGAAGGCAGCATCACCGCTCTCACGTGTTCCGCGCCCAGCGCGTCCACCGCGATCGCCAGCGTCAGTCCGGAATCAATGCCTCCGGACAAACCCAAAAGCACGTCCTTGAAACCGTTCTTGCGCACGTAATCGCGCACGCCGCGCACCAGCCCTGCATAGACAACCGCTTCCTCGCTTTCGTCGCGGAGCGCGGGCCAGTCCAGCGCGCGCAGCGTGCGTGACTGCGAATCGAATTCGACGAGCAGCAGGTGTTCCTCGAACGACGGCGCGCGCGCGATCACATCACCCGTGGCCGCAACTAGCAGCGATGCGCCGTCGAACAGCAGATCGTCCTGCCCGCCGATGACGTTGACGTAGGCTACGGCCAAATCGTTTTCGCGCGCGCGTTGCGCGAGCAAGGCTTCGCGCGTCGCGGCCTGGCGCGTGTCGTAGGGCGAGGCGTTGATCACCAGCAGCAGTTGCGCGCCGTTCGCCGCCGCCCTCGCGGCCGGCTCCGCTTCCCAGATGTCCTCGCAGATGATCAGGCCGACGCGCACGCCTTCGCAGTCGAACACCAGCGGTTCACTGCCGGGGCGGAAATAGCGTTTCTCGTCGAAGACGGTGTAATTCGGCAGCGCCTGCTTGTGATAGGTCGCGAGGATGTCGCGATTCGCAATCACCGACGCGGCGTTGTAGACCTCACCGATCGCGTGCGGATGGCCGGCCACGGCGGTGATGCCGTCAACGTCATTCGCGAGCGTTTCGAGCTCCTGCTCGCAAGCGGCGAGAAACCCCGGGCGCAGCAGCAGATCTTCGGCCGGATAACCGCACAGCGACTGCTCGGGGAATGCAATCAGGGCCGCACCGCGCGCGCGCGCCTCATCCGCCAGTTCGCGCATCCGCGCCGCGTTCGCCGACACCGCGCCGACCGGAAAGTCGCATTGGGCAAGAGCGAAGCGTAGGGACATGCTTCTCGAACTCCAGAAACAGCGAGGCCGCGATCAACGCGGCCTCACATTCTAATCCAGCGCCACGGATCAGCCTTTCATCTTCCCCGCCAGCGTCTTGCCCAGATCCGCCGGCGATTTCACCGTGGTGACGCCGGCCTTTTCCAGCGCGGCAAACTTGGCCGCCGCGGTGCCCTTGCCACCGGAGATGATTGCACCGGCGTGGCCCATGCGCTTGCCGGCCGGCGCCGAGGCGCCGGCGATGAACGCGACCACCGGTTTGGTGACATATTCGGCGATGAACTCCGCCGCTTCCTCTTCCGCGCTGCCGCCGATTTCGCCGACCATGATGATGCCCTTCGTCTGCGGGTCGTCCTGGAACAGCTTGAGGCAGTCGATGAAGTTCAGGCCATTGATCGGATCACCGCCGATGCCGATGCAGGTGGATTGCCCCAGGCCCGCCTGCGTGGTCTGGAACACCGCTTCGTAGGTGAGCGTGCCCGAGCGCGAGACGATGCCGACGGAACCGGGCTTGTGGATATGGCCCGGCATGATGCCGATCTTGCACTCACCGGGCGTGATGACGCCGGGGCAGTTCGGGCCGATCAGCACAGTGTCGGGATATTCCTTCAGCACGTTCTTGACGCGCAGCATGTCGAGCACGGGAATGCCCTCGGTGATCGTCACGATCACGCGCACGCCGGCCGCGGCAGCTTCGAGGATCGCGTCGGCCGCGAACGGCGGCGGCACGAAGATCATGGACGCATCCGCGCCGGTATCGGCCACCGCGTCCTGCACGGTGTTGTAGACCGGCAGGCCGATGTGCTCACTGCCGCCCTTGCCTGGCGTCACGCCGCCGACCAGCTTGGTGCCGTAGTCCAGCGCCTGCTCGGAATGGAACGTGCCCTGCTGGCCGGTGAAGCCCTGGCAGATGACTTTGGTGTTCTTGTTGACGAGAACGGACATGAGAATTCCTGAATCTTGAAAAATGGCCCCCGTATCAGCGCACGTCCCTGTGCTGTCCGGGGCTCGGCCATCCTGGCCTCGGCTTTCGCTTCGATCGATATTTCGGTTTACGCAGCTTTTGCCGCCGCCACAGCCTTGGTCGCCGCGTCGTTCAAGTCATCCGCCGGCGTGATCTTCAGGCCGGAGTTTGCGAGCAGCGCGCGGCCCTGCTCGACGTTGGTGCCCTGCAGGCGCACGACCACCGGAATCGTCAGGCCGACTTCCTTCACCGCGGCGATGATGCCTTCGGCGATCAGATCGCAACGGACGATGCCGCCGAAGATGTTGACCAGGATCGCGCGCACCTTGTCGGACGAGAGGATCAGCTTGAACGCTTCGGTGACGCGCTCTTTCGTCGCGCCGCCGCCGACGTCGAGGAAGTTGGCGGGCTCGCCGCCGGCCAGCTTGATCACGTCCATCGTCGCCATCGCGAGGCCGGCCCCGTTGACCATGCAGCCGATCGATCCGTCCATCGTGACGTAGTTCAAGTGATTGGCCGCGGCTTCGGCCTCGGCGTGGTCTTCCTGCGACACATCGCGCATCGCGACGAGCTTCGGATGGCGGAACTCGGCGTTGTCGTCGGAATTGACCTTGCCGTCCAGCGCCATCAGGTCGCCGGACTTCACGATCGCCAGCGGATTCAATTCGATCAGCGAGAGATCCTTCTCGTTGAACAGCTTGTACATCCCCAGCATGATCTTGGAGAGCTGGTTCACCTGCTTGGCATTCAAGCCCATCGAGAATCCGAGCTGGCGGCACTGGTACGGCTGCAGGCCCTGCACGAAATCCACGATCACGGTGTGGATGTCGTCCGGCGTCTCGCGCGCGACCTGCTCGATGTCCACGCCGCCGCGCGCGGAGGCGATGAAGGCGACGGCCTTGGCGCCGCGATCTACCAGCATCGAGAGATAAAGTTCCTTGGCGATGTCGTTGGCGTCGGTGACCAGCACCAGATTCACCGGCAACGCGCGGCCGCCGGATTGGTAGGTCTCCATGTTGCGCCCGAGCATGCCGGCCGCGGCCGCCTTCACTTCATCCAGCGACTTGCAGAATTTGACGCCGCCGGCCTTGCCGCGCCCGCCGGCGTGGATCTGCGCCTTCACCATCCATTGCTCGCCACCCAGCGCGCGCGCCGCGTCGACCGCCGCTTCCGGCGTGTCGGCGACCTTGCCGGGGGGAACCGCAATGCCGAAATCGGCGAACAGTTGCTTGGCCTGATACTCGTGGAAATTCATGGGGCCTTTGCCTTCCTATAAAAGTGCGGACATGGACGTCCGCTTCTTGACTCTCGCGCCGATGGATCGGCGCAAAAGCTTGCGTCGCGGCCACGGATGTCCGCTTTTTGATCTCCGCGCGGAGGGAGCAGCGCATAAATACCGGCGACAGCCGCGTATTGTTGCGGCAAGCGCGCGCCAAGTCCAATCGGCCTGCGATCCGCACTGCAAAAAAGCGCAACAGGCCTTGTGCGCGCGCCGCACACACTGGATCATCGCGCGGTGTCCACCCCTCCCCAAACCGCCCTGACCCCGCGCGCGCTCTCGGCCGGCGATACGCTGCGCCGCGAACTGTATGTGCTGAACCTGTTCCGCGTGCTGCAAGCGTTGGTGTATGTGGCGCTGTCCTTCAGCGAGGTCGCGGTGGACTGGCTGCCGGTGCGTTTGCCCGCACTGGCGCGACTGACCGCCGCGGCCTACCTGTTGTTCGCGCTGGTCGCGCTGCTGCGCACGCGGCAGATGCCGCGCATGCTGACCGCGAATGTCGGCGCGTGCCTCGGGATCGATGTGCTGGCCGCGTTGCTGGCTGCGCTGATGATGCCGGCCGCGCACACCGGCGTGGCCGCCATGCTGGTAATCAACGTCGCGGCCGGCGCGCTGCTGCTGCCGCCACGGCTGGCGGCCCTGTTTGCCGCCCTGGCCGCCCTGGCGATGGTCGGGCAAGCCGTCGGCGGAAGCGGCGACACCGGCCGCAACCTGCTGGAGTCGGGGCTGTTCGGGCTCGCGTATTTTGCGACTGCCTCGCTGTGCTACGCGCTGGGCAAGCAGATGCGCGCCAGCGAAGCGCTCGCGGAACGGCGCGGACTGGACCTGGCCAATCTCAGCCAGGTCAACGAACTGATCATCCGCCGGATGAAAACCGGCGTGCTGCTCGTGGACGATGCCAATCACATCCACCAGATCAACGAATCCGCCTGGACGCTGCTGGGCAATCCGACGCTGGACAAGCGCAACCTTGGCGAAGTCGCGCCGGAGCTGTCGCGCCGGCTGTACCACTGGCGCGCCACCAGCAAGCTGGACACCAGCGCGGTGGCACTGGCCGAGGGCGTGCCGGAAGTGGTGCCGCGCTTTACGCGGCTGGCGGCCAACGACGATTCGCACGTGCTGATCTTCCTCGACGACACCTCGCTGGTGTCGCGCCGTGCGGAGCAGTTGACGCTGACCACGCTGGGCCGGCTGTCCGCCTCGATTGCGCACGAGATCCGCAACCCGCTGGCCGCAATCCGCTACTCCGCGCAGTTGCTGGCCGAGTCGCACGACCTGCCGGATTCCGACCAGCGCATGGTGGAGATCATCAACAACCACTGCGGGCGCTTGAACGAGATCATCGAGAACATCCTGCAGTTGTCGCGGCGCGAGCGCTCGCGGCCCGAGGCGCTGGACTTGAACGCGTGGGTGCTGACCTTCGTGGACGAATACAAGGAAGCCAATGACCTCGGCGGCGACAACCTGCGCGCGCTGCTGTATCCGCATGCGGTCGCGGCGGTGGCCGATCCGCAGCACTTGCAGCAGGTGGTGTGGAACCTGGTGCAGAACGCGATCCGCTACGGCCGCCTGCCGGACGAGCCTGCGCGGGTGATGATCGTGGCACGGCTGGCCAGCGACGACGGTCCGCCGCTGATCGAAGTGATTGATCGCGGCCCGGGCATCCCGCCGAAAGTGGCCGCGCAGGTTTTCGAGCCGTTCATCACCACCCATGAATAAGGCACCGGGCTGGGCCTGTATCTGGCCCGCCAGATGTGCGAAGCCAACCAGGCGGCCCTCGAATACGTGCCGGTCGCGGGCGGCGGCAGTTGCTTCCGGATCACGCTGACCGCACCGGTAAGGATGCCGGTGGGCAGCGAGGCCTAGACAGGTTGCCGGTTGTTGGTGGCCGGTTCTCGGGAAAGCCACCGACAGGCGCTTCCGGCAACCGGCCACCAACAACTGACAACCAAGCATCAGTTCCTGCGCCCGGCGCTTTCCCCTGCTACCGTCACGCGCTACCCTGCACAACGAAAATTCCTGGGGCTTCGGGGTCCAATGGGCAGCAGCAAACAGACCGTCCTGGTCATCGATGACGAGCGCGACATCCGCGAGCTGTTGAGCATCACGCTCGGACGCATGGACCTCAACGTGGACGCGGCCGCGAACGTGGCCGAAGCCAAGCGCCTGCTTTCCGAGCAGTCCTATGACCTGTGCTTCACCGACATGCGCCTGCCGGACGGCACCGGCCAGGAGCTGATCGAGCTGATCGCGCGCCAGTATCCCGATACGCCGGTGGCGATGATCACGGCATACGGCAATGTCGAAGCCGCGGTGGATGCGCTGAAGGCCGGCGCGTTCGATTTCGTCTCCAAGCCGGTTGACATCAACATGCTGCGCCGGATGGTGCAGACCGCGTTGCGGCTGGCGCAGGAGAAACAGTCCGGCGGCGCGTCGCAACAGGGCCGCCTGATCGGCGATTCGCCGGCGATGCAGGAGGTGCGCTCGCGCATAGACAAGCTTTCGCGCAGCCAGGCGCCGGTCTACATCAGCGGCGAATCGGGCGTGGGCAAGGAACTGGTCGCGCGGTTGATCCACGAGCAGGGCCCGCGTGCAGGCGGCCCGTTCGTGCCGGTGAACTGCGGCGCGATTCCCTCGGAACTGATGGAAAGCGAATTCTTCGGCCACAAGAAAGGTTCGTTCACCGGCGCGCATGCCGACAAGGATGGCCTGTTCCAGGCCGCCAACGGCGGCACGCTGTTCCTCGATGAAGTCGCGGAACTGCCGCTGCACATGCAGGTAAAACTGCTGCGCGTGATCCAGGAAAAAGCCGTGCGCCCGATCGGCGGGCGCGGCGAGGCGGTGGTGGACGTGCGCATTCTTTCCGCGACCCACAAGGATCTGGCGCGGCTCACCCAGACGGGCCAGTTCCGGCAGGACCTGTTCTATCGCATCAACGTCATCGAACTGCGCGTGCCGCCTCTGCGCGAACGCCGTGGCGACGTGCCGAAACTCGCGGTACGCATCCTCGATCGCCTCGCCGAACAATCCGGCATGGCCGCGCCGCGGCTGAAACCGGACGCGCTGCAGGCGCTGGCCGATTACGATTTCCCCGGCAACGTGCGCGAACTGGAAAACATCCTCGAGCGCGCGGTCGCACTGTGCGAGCACGGCGTGATCGAAGTCGGCGACCTGATGCTTCAGCCCTCCCGCCGCTCGCGCGACGACGAGGACGAGGAGTTCGAGGAAGAGGACGACCTCGCCGGCGGCGACGGCGTGGCGCTGGACGACTACATCTCCAATGTCGAGCGCGAGGCGATCCTGCGCGCGTTGAAGGAAACCCGCTACAACAAGACCGCCGCGGCCAAGAAACTCGGCATCACCTTCCGCGCGTTGCGCTACAAACTGAAAAAACTCGCCATCGATTGAGCGCGTCCGTCATTGCGGATACGCACTCATCGAATACGGCCGCGCATCGGGCGCAATGCCCCACTGCCTGTTCGGTTGCGCGCTCATCACGAAATGCAATTCGCCGCCGGCCATGATTTCGTCGTGGCCTATCCACACGCGCTGCAACGGTTTGCCGTCGAGCGACACGCTGCCGACGTAGGGATGCGCATCGTCCAGATGGTCGGCCACGATCGTGAACGTCTTGCCGTTGGGCAGATGCAGCACCGCGCGGCGCACGAACGGCCGCCCGATCACGTACTGGTTGCTGGCCGGCGCGACCGGATAGAAACCCAGCGCGGTGAAGATATACCACGCCGACATCTGGCCGAGGTCGTCGTTGCCGGCGAGGCCTGACGGCGTGGGCGCATATTGCGAACGCATGATCTGCGCCAGCCGCTGCTGCGTCTTCCACGGCGCGCCCGCGTAATCGTACAGATACGCGATGTGGTGGCTGGGCTCGTTGCCGTGCGCGTACCAGCCGATCAGTCCGGAAACATCCTCCAGACTGGCGAACACCTTCGGATTAATCTTCGCGTCGAACACGGCGTCGAGCTTCGCGACCAGCTTGTCGTCACCGCCGAGCGCGCCGCTCAGGCCGGCGACGTCCTGCGGCTCGTACCACGAGTATTGCCAGCTGTTGCCTTCGGTGAAGCCGGAATCCTCACCCGCTTTGGCCGGATCGAAGGGTTCGCGGAACTTGCCGTCGCTCAGTTTGGGCCGCGCGAAACCGACCGACGGATCGAACACGTTGCGCCAGTTGCCGGCGCGCTTTCCGAATTGCGCGGCGATGTCGGCCTTGCCCATCGCCCTGGCCATCTGCGCGATGGTCCAGTCGTCGAACGCATATTCCAGCGTCTTCGAAACCGATTCCGGTTCGTGATCCTCGGGCACGTAGCCGAGCCGCATGTAGTCGCGCAGGTCGCCGTAGGGCGCATAGGTTGCGCTGGCAACCATCGCCTTCAACGCGGCATCCGCATCGAAACCGCGGATGCCTTTCATGTACGCATCGGCGATCACCGGCACCGCGTGGTAGCCGATCATGCACCAGGTCTCCAACCCCTGGTACGCCCACACCGGCAGGATTCCGTACGGACTTGCCTGTTGCGCGGCGATCAGCGAGTGCACGAAATCGTCCATGCGCCTGTGCGGTTGGATCAAGGTCATCAGCGGCTGCTGCGCGCGGTACACGTCCCACAGCGACCAAGTCGAGTAGAAGGTGAAGCCGTTCGCCTTGTGGACCGCGTGATCCGGCCCGCGGTATTCACCATTCACGTCCATTGCCAGATTCGGCGCGATCAGCGCGTGGTAGAGCGCGGTGTAGAAGTTCGTGCGCACGTCCGGCGCAGCATCCACGTCCATCGCCGACAATGCCTGCGCCCATTCGCGTTTCGCCGCTGCGCGCGTCGCATCGAAATCCCAGCCCTTGTCGCTGTCGAGATTGGCGACCGCATTGGCTTCGCTGACCGTCGAGATCGCCACCTTCACCAGCAGCGGCGATGTCAACTTACCGAACTCGAACACGCCCTCGAGCTGCTTGCCGGCGATCGCGTCGTTGCCGGCCGGGTTCGCGTCGGGGCCCTTGAAGCCCTTGTAGGGGATGTCGGTTTCACGATTGACCAGCCGGTGCGTGCGCATCGGCTGCGAAAAGCGGATCGCGAAATACAACTGCCGGCCCGGCGCCCAGCCGCGCGTTTCGCGATAGCCGGTGACCATGCCGTCGGCGCGCACGCGCAATCGCGCCCACAGCACCTTGGCCGCGTAGTCGTAGATGCTCGGGCGAAGGTCCAGCAGCACGTGCGCGTCCTGCCCGCGCGGGAAGGCGTAGCGATGCCAGCCCACCCGCGCGTTCGCGGTCAGCTCCACGCGCACATGCGAATCTTTCAATGTCACCGCGTAGTAGCCCGGCTGCGCGACTTCGCTCCGGTGATCGAAAGAAGACCGGTAGCCGCTGCCGGACCGGTCCGGATCGCCCGGGTCGAGTTGCGGCTCGCCCGTGCCCGGCATCAGCAACACGTCGCCGAGATCCGAATGGCCGCTGCCGGAGAAGTGCGTGTGCGAGAAACCGAGGATGCTGTGGTCATCGTAACGATAGCCGGCCGCCCATTTGTAGGCGTGCTTGAAATCCGGCATCGCGGTGTCCGGGCTCAACTGGATCATGCCGAACGGAACCGTGGCGCCGGGAAAGGTATGGCCGTCGCCGCCGGTGCCGATCAGCGGATTCACCGCGCTCCAGCGCGAGTTCGCATCGGCTGCATGCGCACCGGGGATGGCAAGGCACAACGCCAGCAGCGCGCCGGCGCATCCACGCATGATGCGTGCACCACGAAATCTTGCATTCATGACTCGCAACCTCCCGGCGACTGGCCGAACCGGCGCAAGCTAGCACGCCGTTGCGGACCGCGAGAACTGGCGTGGGTCATGCGATCCCCACTGCGACCGGGAGCGGAGAGTCGGGCAGGTCACTTGACAATCCGCAAATTATTTCCATAATTCCGGAATTATGAAATCCAATGATGTCGTACGCGCCCTCGCCGCCCTGGCCCAGGACAGCCGGCTGGCGGCCTATCGGCTGCTGGTGCAGGCCGGCGACACGGGTCTGGCCGTCGGCGAAATCGGAGAGCGGCTGAAGCTGCCCGGCGCCACCCTGAGCAATCACCTCAACGTGCTGCGGCGCGCCGGGCTGGTGCGCGACGTGCGCGAGGGCCGCAGCATCCGCTGCCGCGCCGACTACGTGCGCATGAACGCGCTGCTCGGCTTCCTCACCGAAAACTGCTGCGGCGACGACGCCGCCTCATGCGCGCCGACCTGCGCGCCCAAACGGAGAAAACGTCCATGAAGCGCTTCCACGTGCACGTCAATGTCGCCGATCTGGAGTCAAGCATCGGTTTTTATTCCACCTTGTTCGGCACCGAACCGAGCGTGCGCAAGCCCGACTACGCGAAGTGGATGCTGGACGACCCGCGCGTGAACTTCGCGATCTCGCAGCGCGAGCGCGCACCGGGGGTGGACCATCTCGGGCTGCAAGCCGAGGATGGCGCGGAACTCGATGCAATCGGCGCGCGCCTGATCGCAGCCGACAAAGTGGCGCTGGCAGAGCGCGGCACCACCTGCTGCTACGCGCATTCCGACAAGTTCTGGGCGGAGGATCCGCAAGGGGTCCGCTGGGAAACCTTCCACACCCATGGCGAGGCAACCACGTATTCGGCGCCCGGCTCGCATGCGCCGGAAGCGGAGGCATGCTGCGGACGTCCCTCGACCGCCGAAGCTTCTTCGTGCTGCCCCACCGGCGCGTGCGGATGAGCGCCCGGCCACGCGTACTGTTCGTCTGTATCGAGAACGCCTGCCGCAGCCAGATGGCGGCAGGCTTCGCAGGCATGCACGGCGCGGATCGGGTCGAAGCCCTTTCCGTCGGATCCAAGCCGGCGGCCGCGGTCAATCCGCGCGCGATCGCCTTCATGGCCGAGCGCGGCTGCGACATCTCCGCGCGAATTCCGGAACCGTTGAGCGCCGTTGCCGGTCAGGCCTTCGATGCGGTGGTTACCATGGGCTGCGGTGACGCGTGCCCATGGCTGCCAGCGCGGCTGCGCGAAGATTGGGCGCTGCCCGACCCCAAGCATTTTACGGATGACGCATTCCGCGCGATCCGCGACGAAATCGAACAACGCGTGCTGGCGCTGCTGGCGCGACTGCAGGCCGGAGCGCACGCATGAAAGCACCCTCGTTGCCGCGCCGGCTGCTGGCGGAGTTCATCGGCACGGCGGCGCTGCTGGCGGTAATCGTCGGCTCCGGCCACATGGGCGAAATGCTCGCGCAGGGCAACGCGGCGATCGCGTTGCTGGCGAACAGCACCGCGACCGGCTTGGCGCTGTATGTGCTGATCGTGCTGTTCGCGCCCATTTCCGGCGCGCATTTCAATCCCGCGGTCAGCTTGGCGCTGGCGCTGCGGCGCGCGGTGCATTGGCGCGAAGCATTGGCGTATTTCCCCATGCAGATTGCCGGCGCGATCTGCGGTGTGATCCTGGCGCATGCGATGTTCGGGCTTGATCCGATCACCCTGGGTACGAAGGTGCGCAGCGGCCCGGGGATCTGGCTAAGCGAAACCATCGCGACCCTCGGCCTGTTGCTCACCATCCTGCTCGGTCATCGCGCACGCCCTGCGCAAGTGCCCGCATTGGTGGGCGCCTATATCGCGGCGGCGTACTGGTTCACGGCCTCCACCGCCTTCGCCAACCCGGCGGTCGCCATCGCACGCGCCTTCACCACCACCTTCGCCGGAATTCGTCCCGCGGACGTGCCCGCCTTCATCGGCGCGCAACTGCTCGGCGTGACGCTCGCCCTGCCGATGGTCGCCGCGTTCACGGGCAGGATCCGGCACGGTTGATTCCAGCATCGCTTGCACAGGCGAATCCGTGATCGCGACAGCCGTGACCAAAGCACCAGGGCGATTCCCGACGCTTGTGGCAAGCTAGCGCGTGATCGTGCGGCCGCGCACGCCAAATCCGGGGTTGCGCATGCACACGAGAACCGCAAGCCAGCGCACCGCGCTGGCCGTCGTCACGACGATCTTCTTCATGTGGGGCTTCATCACCGTCCTGAACGACGTGCTGATCCCGCATTTGAAATCGGTGTTCACGCTCGACTACGCGCAGGTGATGCTGGTGCAGTTCACCTTCTTCGGCGCGTACTTCGTGATGTCGCTGCCTTCGGGCAAAGTCGTGTCGAGAATCGGTTACCGGCTCAGCATCATCTCCGGACTGGGCGTCACCGGCGTCGGCGCGCTGCTGTTCATCCCGGCCGCGCAAGTGCAATCGTACGCGCTGTTCCTGCTCGCCTTCTTCGTGCTGGCCAGCGGCATCACGCTGCTGCAGGTCGCGGCCAATCCTTACGTGAGCATGCTGGGCGAACCGCGGCTGGCCTCCAGCCGATTGAATCTCGCGCAGGCGCTGAACTCGCTGGGCACCACGCGTGCCCCGAAGATCGGCGGCCTGCTGATTCTTTCCACCGCGGTGCTGGGCGCGGCGGAGCTGGCCAAGCTGTCGCCCGCGCAGCAGGCGGCCTATCGCCTGCAACAGGTGCAGGTGGTGCAGGCGCCGTACCTGGGGATCGCGCTGGTGCTGTTTGCGCTGGCGGCGATGGTGTGGCTGTTCCGCCTGCCGCCGGTGATGAACGCCGGCGAGGCCGACGACGCGCATCATCGTTTCGCCGACGCGCTGAAACACCGCCGCGTGTGGCTCGGCATGGCAGCGATCTTCGTCTACGTCGGTGCGGAAGTTTCGATCGGCAGCTTCATGATCAATTACCTCTCGCTGCCGCAGATCGGCGGCATGAGCCAAGCGCGCGCGGCCGGATTCGTGTCGTTGTACTGGGGCGGCGCGATGGTCGGGCGCTTCATCGGTTCGGTGCTGCTGACGCGCGTGGACACGCGCAAGCTGCTCGCCGCGTTCGCGACGATCGCCAGCGCGCTGGTGCTGACGACGATGCTCGGCACGGGCTCCGTAGCGATGTGGAGCGTGATTGCGATCGGCCTGTTCAATTCGGTGATGTTCCCCAACATCTTCACGCTCGGGATCGAGAAGTTCGGCGCGCTGACCGGCAAGGTGTCCAGCCTGCTGGTGATGGCGATCGTCGGCGGTGCGGTGATTCCGCTACTGCAGGGCGTGCTGGCCGACCACATCGGCGTGCAGGAGGCGTTCGTACTGCCGCTGGCGTGCTACGCCTACATCGTGTTCTATGGTTTGCGCGGTTCGCGCGTGCCGGAAGCGACCGCACCGGCGACAGGAGGACAAGCCCATGCATGACACGGTTCGTCACGCGCTGATCGCCGCCTTGTTGTTTACGACGACTGCGGGCCTTTCCGCACAGGCAGCGCCGCCCTCGCCCGCCTCCGAAGTGAATCTGCTGATCGGCAGCCGCAACGGCGGCAACACCTTTCCCGGTGCAACGCTGCCGTTCGGCATGTTGCAGTGGAGTCCGGAGAACACCAAGGGCCAGCACGATCGCACCGCGGCCCCGGGTGGCTATCAATACGATGCCACGCGCATCCGCGGCTTCAGCCTGACGCACCTTTCCGGTACCGGCTGCGCCGGCGCCAGCGGCGACATCCCGTTCATGCCGGTGACGATTCCGGTCACCACCTCGCCTGCGCTCGATGCCGAGGACAGCCGTTACGCCAGCGACTTTTCGCATGCCAACGAGCACGCCGCGCCCGGCGATTACCGCGTACGGCTGGCCAATGGTGTCGAGGCCGAACTGAGCGCGGCGCGGCGCAGCGGCATCGGCCGCTTCACGTTCCCCTCGGGCAAATCGGCCAACCTGCTGGTGCGGGTTTCGGATTCCGAAGTCGGCAGCAGCGATGCATCCGTGAAGATTGATCGCGCCGCGCGCACGATTACCGGCTCGGTGACCAGCGGCAATTTCTGCGGTTATCTCTCGAAAACCGATCGGCGCAGCTACTACACGCTGTATTTCGTCGCGCAGTTCGACCAGCCGTTCGCCGCGACCGGCACCTGGCACGACGGCGCGGTGCACGCGAATGCCACGTCAGCGCGCGGCGGCACCGGCTACGGCGACAAGCGCTTCCTGCCTGCCGGCACTGGTTCCGGTGGCTGGGTCGGCTTCGACGCGAGTCACGGGACGACGGTGAACGTGCGCGTGGGCATTTCCTACGTCAGCCTCGCCAATGCGCGCGCCAATCTGGATGCGGAGATCCCGCAAGCCACTTCGCTTGCGCAGGTGCGCGAACGTGCAAGCCACATCTGGAACGATGCGCTGAACCGTATCGCGATCACCGGCGGCACGCGGGATCAGCGCAGCGTGTTCTACACCGCGCTGTATCACTCGTTGCTGCAACCGACCACGTTCAGCGATGGAAACGGCGAATACCGCGGCTTCGATCAGAAGATCCATCGGGTCGAAGGTACGCAGAACACCCAGTACGCCAACTTCTCCGGCTGGGACGTGTATCGCTCGCAACTGCAATTACTGACCTGGCTGTTCCCGAAGATCGGCAGCGATATCGCGCAATCGCTGTTCAACCAGGCGCAGCAGAACCACGGCGAATGGGATCGCTGGACGCACAACTCCGGCGCCACGCACGTGATGAGCGGCGATCCCTCGGCGCCGGCGCTCGCGGACATTTACGCCTTCGGCGGGCGCGATTTCGATCTGCACGGCGCCTACGCCTCGCTCAAGCGCGCCGCCACCGTGCCGACCGCGGATGATCTCAGTGATGAAGGTTGCGCGGTCGAGTGCGTCGGACAGCGTCCGTCACTGGACCAATGGCTGACGTTGCATTACATCGCCACGAAATCACATTCATGGGGCGGTGCGGCCGAGACACTGGAGGACGCGACGGCCGATTTCGCGCTCTCGCAACTGGCGCACGCGGCGGACGACGATGTCGGACATGACCAGTTCCTGGCCCGTGCCGGTCACTGGCGCAATCTCTACAACCCGCACGCGACGCCGCAGGCGGGCTACATCCAGAACCGCAATGCGGACGGCAGCTGGCCGGCGTTCGAGCCGGAAAGCGACGACGGCTTCGTCGAGGCGAGTGCCGCGGTGTACCTGTGGATGGTGCCGTTCGATGTGCACGGCCTATTCGACACGCTCGGCAGTCGTGAAACGGCCACCGCGCGGCTGGACGCGTTCTTCCACAATCCTGATGGAAGTTGGGCGCTGACCAAGTCCGGCCCGCTGCACGCGGAACTGGACAACGAGCCTTCGATCGCCACGCCGTGGCTGTACGACTACGCCGGCCAGCCGTGGAAGACGCAGAAAGCCGTGCGCATCGTGCTCAACACGATCTGGAAGAACGCGCCGGACGGCATTCCCGGCAACGACGACCTCGGCGAGATGTCCTCGTGGTACGTGTGGGCGGCGCTGGGCATGTATCCGGAAATTCCCGGCCGCGCCGAACTGGTGCTGGGCAGCCCGTTGTTCCCGAAGGCGGTGATCCATCGCAAAGGCGGCGACGTGGTAATCGAAGCGCCGGATGCCAACGATGCGAATCTCTACGTGCAATCGCTGACGCTGGATGGCAAGGCGCACGACAAGCCGTGGCTGCCATCATCATTCGCGGGGCATGGCGGGCACCTGCGCTTCACGCTCGGTGCGCAACCGGATACGCACTGGGGCAGCGATCCGTCGAATGCACCACCTTCGTTCCCGCCGCCGAGTACATGATCAACGCTCACCCGTTCGCGCTGAGCGTAATGAGCGCAGCGGGTGAAGTCGAAGCGCCCTTCGACTCCGGCCCTCGCGGGCCGTAGCCTGTCCTGAACTTGTCGAAGGGCTCGGAGTGAACGGTTTGATGAACTTGACCATCATGGATCTTCACGCATGAAAATCCCGAACGTGATTCGCACCGCGGTGTTCCTTTCAGCGCTGATGCTCATTACTGCGACTTCGGTGCAAGCCGCGCCCAACAGTTCCACGCCGGTCAACTCCGCCGCGATGGCGGCGCGCGTGAAGACGGAATTCCTGCACGGCTGGGACAACTACAAGCGCTACGCATGGGGCCACGACGAACTGCAGCCGCTGAGCAAAACACCGCATGACTGGTACGGCACATCGTTGCTGATGACACCGGTGGATGCGCTGGACACGCTGGTACTGATGGGCCTGAAAAGCCAAGCCGACGAAGATCGCGCATTGATAGACAGCAAGCTCGATTTCGACAAGGACATCTATGTCAAGAATTTCGAGATCACGATCCGCCTGCTCGGCGGACTGCTGTCAAGTTACCAGCTCACCGGCGACCCAGTGCTGCTGCACAAGGCCGAAGACCTCGGCACGCGCCTCCTGCCGGTGTTCGATTCGCCCACCGGCCTGCCGTATGTGTACGTCAACCTGAAAACCGGCAAGACCCGTGGTGTGGATTCCAATCCGGCGGAAACCGGCACGCTGCTGCTGGAGTTCGGCACGCTGTCCAAGCTCACCGGCAATCCGGTGTTCTACGCCAAGGCCAAGCGTGCGCTGGTGGAGACGTACAAGCGCACCTCGAAGATCGGCCTGGTCGGCGTGGGCCTGAATGTCGAGACCGGCAAATGGACCGACACCGATGCCAGCGTCAGCGGCGGCATCGATTCCTATTACGAATACCTCTGGAAATGCTGGCGGCTGTTCGGCGACAAGGATTGCCTGGCGATGTGGAAGGCCAGCATCCCGGCCGTGAACAAATACCTCGCCGACGAGGTGCGCGGTGAACTCTGGTACGGCCACGCCGACATGAACACCGGCAAGCGCACCGCAACCGAGTATGGCGCGCTGGATGCGTTCTTCCCCGCGCTGCTGGCAATCTCGGGCGACGTGCCGCGCGCGGCGCGGCTGCAGGACTCCTCGTTCAAGATGTGGAACCTGTACGGGATCGAGCCCGAGGTACTGAATTACAAGACGATGAAAGTGGGCTACGACGGCTACGCGCTGCGGCCGGAGATCGTCGAATCCACCTACTATCTCTACCACTACACACACGATCCGAAATATCTGGCAATGGGTCGCACGCTGTTCGACGACTTCGTGAAGTACTGCCGCACGGATGCCGGCTACGCCGCACTGAAGAGCGTGATCACCAAACAGAAGCGCGACGACATGGAAAGTTTCGTGTTCGCCGAAACCTTCAAGTACTACTGGCTGCTGTTCGATCCCAAGGCGCTGGACTTCGACGCGGTCACCTTCAACACCGAGGCGCATCCGCTGCGGCGGACCTGGGCTGTGGACAACACCGGCGCGCATTGAGCGAACATCCGCCCGGCGAAGCCGCCCGCAAAAAGGGTGGCAAGCCCCTCATCTCTGCCGCGAAGCGGGTGGCATTACGAACGCCATGGGCGGCGCGCCCGGCGCGAACGTATGATCCGGCGCTTGGCCGGCTGCGCGCTGATCTCGTCGCGCACCGTGCCTGCGCGGATTCGTGATCCGATCCGCGTCATCGGGTTCGGGGAATCCATGCTGTCGAACTACCGGAGGGCGTCATCGTGAAAAAATCGCGGGCCATGGCAACGCTGGCACTGGCAGCGCTGGGCATTTGCACATTCGGCGCCATGGCGCAGACGTCCATGTCGGCGCCGTCGCCGGACGCGAAATTCTTTTCGCAAATGCAGTGGCGCGCGATCGGGCCGATGCGCGGTGGCCGCATGCGCGCACTGGACGGTGTGGCCAGCCAGCCGAACGTGTTCTACGCCGGCGCCGACAACGGCGGCGTGTGGAAATCCACCGACTATGGCCAGAGCTGGTTCCCGATCTTCGATTCCCAGCCCACCGGCTCGATCGGCGCGATCGCGGTCGCGCCTTCCGATCCGAACATTATCTACGTCGGCAGCGGCGAGGGCATCATCCGCCCCGACGGCACCATCGGCGACGGCATGTACAAGTCCACCGATGCCGGCAAGACCTGGACCCACCTCGGCTTGCGCGACACCCAGAAGATCTCGCAGGTGATCGTGGATCCGCACAATCCGGACCGGTTGTTCGTCGCCGCGATCGGCCATCCGTACGGACCGAATCCCGAGCGCGGCATCTTCCGCTCGACCGACGGCGGCAAGACCTTCCAGAAGGTTTTGTACAAGGACGAATACGCCAGCGGCGAGGATGTGGATTTCGATCCGTCCAATCCGCAGATCGTGTACGCGACGCTTTGGCAGCAGCAACAGGCACCGTGGGAGAACGGTTCGTTCGAGGGCACCTCGGGCGGCCTGTTCAAGTCCACCGACGGCGGCAGCACCTGGAAGCCGATCGGCACAGGCCTGCCGAAGGTGATCCAGATGGCGGTGGCGGTCGCGCCGAGCAATCCGCAACGCCTGTATGCGAGCGTGGCGAGCGAAGGCAAGGTCGGCATCTACCGTTCCGATGATGGCGGCGCGAGCTGGACGAAAGCGACCGACGACAAGCGCCCCGCCGCGCGCATCGGCGGCGGCGACCTGCCGACGCTGGAGGTGGATCCGAAGAATCCCGACGTGGTCTACAGCAACACGCCGGTGCTGTGGAAATCCGCCGACGCGGGCAAGACCTGGACCGCGTTCCGCGGCGCGCCGGGCGGCGACGATTACCAGCAGACCTGGATCAATCCGAACAATCCTTCGATCCTGCTGGTAACCTCGGATCAGGGTGCGATCGTCACCGTCAACGACGGCAAGACCTGGAGCTCCTGGTACAACCAGCCGACCGCGGCGATGTACAAGGTCGGCACCGACAACGCGTGGCCGTACCGCGTCTGCGGCGGCCAGCAGGACAGCGGTTCGGCCTGCGTGTCCAGCCGCGGCAACGACGGCGAGATCACCGCGCACGACTGGCATCCCGCCGGCATCGAGGAATACGGCGCGGCCGCACCCGATCCGCTGG
This sequence comes from Rhodanobacteraceae bacterium, assembly GCA_051961995.1. Lineage (GTDB taxonomy): Bacteria > Pseudomonadota > Gammaproteobacteria > Xanthomonadales > Rhodanobacteraceae > 66-474. The sequence continues at coordinate 53,744 of JBQCCR010000019.1, forward strand.
ATGCGGACATCGTCTACGGCGGCAAGGTCACGCGCTACGACCGCCGCACCGGCCAGATCGCCAACGTCGGGCCGAAGGCATTGCGCGGCGACAAGGATTACCGCGTGCTGCGCACGATGCCGTTGCAGTTCTCGCCGATCGATCCGCACCTGCTGTACTTCGCGTCCAACGTGGTGTGGACCACGCGCGACGGCGGCCAGCACTGGCAGCAGATCAGCCCCGACCTGACCCGCCACGGCGACTGGAAAGTACCGGCCAACACCGGCAAGTATTCGGACACCAAAGCGGCGAAGCCGAGCGATCGCGCGGTGGTGTACGCGCTGGCGCCCTCGCCGCTCGACATCAACCGCATCTGGGCCGGCACCGACGACGGCCTGATCCAGTTGACCACCGACGGCGGCAAGAGCTGGAAGAACGTCACGCCGAAACAGATGAAGCCGTGGTGGAAAGTGTTCGCGATGGACGCCAGCCACTTCGATCCGAATACCGCCTACGCCGCGATCAACACGCTGCGGCTGGACGACATGCGCCCGCACCTGTTCCGCACCCGCGACGGCGGCAAGACCTGGACCGAGATCGACAACGGCATCGCCGACGGCGCGGTGACCAACGTGATCCGCGAAGATCCGAAAACCCGCGGCCTGCTGTTCGCCGGTTCCGAAACGCAGACGTGGGTATCGTTCGACGACGGCGACCATTGGCAATCGCTGCGCCTCAACATGCCGGCGATTTCGGTGCGCGATCTGCAGGTCAAGGACGACGATCTGGTCGCCGCCACGCACGGCCGCGGCTACTGGATTCTGGACGACATCACGCCGCTGCGGCAAATCAACGCGCAGATGGCGCGCGCGCCGGTCACGCTGTATCGACCCGAGCTCGCCACGCGCGTGCGCTGGGGCATGAATCCGCCGACGCCCTGGCGCGTGCCCGCCACCGACAATCCGCCACCCGGCGCGATTATTGACTACTACCTCGCCGGCGATGCGCACGCGGTCACGCTGGACATCCTGGATGCGAACGGCAAGCTGGTGCGGCATTACGCCAGCAGCGATCAGGTCAAGCCGATCGATCCGGACAAGCTGGACATCCCGCCGTGGTGGCCGCGTCCGCCGCAGTCGTTGTCCGCGCAGGCCGGACAGCATCGTTTCCTGTGGGACATGCATTACGCGCCGATCCCGGGCCTCACGCCGATGATCGCCTACGACGAAGCGGTGCTGAACCAGACGCCGCAGGCCGCGACCTCGCCGTGGGTGATGCCTGGCCAGTACACCATCAGGCTGACGGTGGACGGGCGCAGCTTCACGCAACCGCTGACGGTGCGCATGGACCCGCGCGTGCAGACTTCCACCGCCGATCTGCAGAAGCAATTCGATGCATCCATGCGCGCCTACGATGAAACCGTCAGCGCGGTGAAAGCGCTCGGCCAGATCCGCGACCTGCAGAAGCAGTTGCAGGCGCGGCAGGCGAAGCCACACTCACCCGACCACAAGACGACCGACTACGCGAAGCAACTCGACGCGCTCGCCGGTCCGCCACCGAAAGAGGAATCGGATTTCCCCGATTTCCGCGGGCCGCCGACGCTCGACACGCTGGCCTGGTCGCTGCGCATCGTGATGGGCAGCATGCAGAACGCCGACAAGGCACCGACCGACGCTGATGTTGCCGCGCTCGACGAGACCAGCCAGACGCTGCAGGGAATGCTGACGCGCTGGAGCCAGTTGCAGGAGCAACCGCTGGCCGAGGTCAACGCGCAACTGCAACGCGCGCACCTCGCCACCGTCGCCGTGCACCGAGACGCGCCGCCGCCGCCGCACTGGGACGAGCAGTGGATCACCACCGAAAAGGACGACCAGTAGGCACTCCGCTTGCGCCGGATCACGCCGCGGGAAGCGGCGGGTCCGGCGCGTCACCGCCGGGCACGCCGGAAACCTGCGGCAGATACTGCACCGTGTAGCCCGCCGCGCTCCACGCATCCAGCCCGCCCTGCAGTGGTCGCACGTGCCGGTAGCCGCGCTCCATCATCGCCTTCGCCACCTTGGCGGCGGACACTTCGTTCGGACAGTTGCAGTAGATCACCAGCTCGTGATCGAGCGGGATGTCACGCAGGCTCCAGTCGGCGCCGCTGACGTCGGCCAGCATCGCGCCGGGGATGATCCGCGTGTCGAGCATGCGCGACATCTCCGAGCGCGCATCAATCACCAGCGGCGCATTCCGGTCGTGCATTGCGTGATTCAGTTCATCGGCGGTGATCCGGGCCATTCGCAAGGCCCGCAGCAGGCGCCGGCGCTGCCACCACTTCGCGAGGATGTACAGCGCGAACAAGCTGAACACCCCGGCCAGCGCGACCGTTCCCGCATTGGCCAGCGCCGCCAGCACCCGGTCGATCTGCGCGTGGAACAGGTAGCCCAGCCCTGCCGCCACGCCGGCCCACAGCAGCGACCCCAGCCCATCCAGCAGGACAAAGCGGGACACAGGCAAGCCCATGGCGCCGACCATCGGCGGCGCGACCGTGGACAACCCCGGCACGAATTTGGCAACCAGCAGAACCTGTCCGCCCCAGCGCTGGAAGTGCCGTTCCGATTTGCGCACACAGGTATCGGGCGACAACGAAATGCGACAGAGGGTGCGCATTACGCCTGCACCGAAATGGCGCCCGGCCCAATACCACATCAGATCGGCGAGCAGACATGCCAGCAAGGTGACCAGCAGCACCCCGCCCAGCGAAAGTTGCGCGCTCGCTGCCAGCGCTCCCGCCACGACCAGCGTGGGCACCGCGGGCACCGGCACGCCCGTCTGTTCAACCAGAACGTTGAAGAAAACCAGCAGCAGTCCGTATTGCGCGATCAGCGCGATGATTGCATGGGCCATCGAGCGATCCCCGGGAGCAGATCGGATCCAGGAAAGGCGATCATTGGGCCGGCGAGCGCCGATTGCAAATCCGTTGTGCGAAAACCCCGGGCCGTGTGACCGGCCGCACTTCCCTTTGCGCGTCCATGCGGGTATGAGTGCGTGACGCATCCATGGGGAGAGTGCCATGCCTGGTCGCGCCGCTCGTTGCCTTGGTTTGATCGCGTTCCTGTTCGCCACTGCGCTGGCCGCACCGTTCGCATCCGCCGCGGATCAGGCACCTTCCGCTGCGAACACCTCGAACTCTGCGGGCTTCACGCTGGAACAGGTGCTGGATTATCCGTTTCCCAGCGGCCTGACTGCGAGCGAACATGGCGATCGCATCGCCTGGGTCATCGACCTGCGCGGCGTGCGCAATGTGTGGGTCGCGCATGCGCCGGACTTCAAGCCGCGCCAGCTTACGCATTTCAGCCAAGACGACGGCCAGGAAATCACCCAGCTGACGTTCTCGCCGTCCGGCGACGCGCTGGTGTTCGTGCGCGGCGGCGATCACGACGCCAACTGGCCGGACAAGCTGCAGCCCGATCCCGCATCCAGCACGACCGAACCGAAGGTGACGCTGTGGGCCGCGCGTCTGCCGAATGGCACCGTGCATGAAATCACCGAAGGCGACGCGCCGGCGATTTCCGCATCCGGCAAGCTCGCCTATGTCAAGGACGATCAGGTGTGGACGGTGTCGCTCGACCGTCGCGGCGACGCGAAACAGTCGGACAAGGACAAGAGCGCGCCAAAGCGGCTGTTCTTCGACCGCGGCAAGGACGGCGAACTGCAATGGTCGCCGGATGGCAAGCGGCTTACTTTCGTTTCCAATCGCGACGACCACGCGTTCATCGGCGTCTACACCGACGACAGCACGCCGATCGAATACCTGGCGCCCAGCACCGGCCGCGATGGCTCGCCGCAATGGTCACCCGACGGCACGCGCATCGCGTTCACGCGCCTGCCCGGCCGCGGCGGCGCGCCCGAACCGCTGTTGCAGCAGGTGCCGCACCCGTGGTCCATCTGGATCGCCGATGTCGCGACCGGCAACGGCCAGCGCGTCTGGCAAAGCCCGGACACGCTGGTCGGTTCGTTTCCGGAAACCGCCGGCGAAGCCAACCTGCACTGGGCCGCGGGCGATCGGTTGATCTTCCTGGCGGACCTGGACGGCTGGCCGCATCTGTATTCGATTCAAACTAGCGGCGGCGAACCACTGCTGCTGACGCCCGGCAACTTCATGGTCGAGGACGTCACGATCAGCCGCGACCGGCGTTCGCTGGTCTACAGCGCGAACACCGGTTCAACCAAGGACGACGACGATCGCCGGCATCTGTTCTCGGTGCCGGTGGATGCCGCGCAGCCGCGCGCGCTGACTGCCGGCGAGGGTCTGCAATGGACGCCGGTGATCGCCGGCGATCATGCGATCGCCTTCGTTGACGTCGGCGCGCAGGAACCGCCGCGGGTCGCGGCGATGCGCGACGGCGGCGGCGACCACCACCTGCTGCAGCCGGATCTGGTGCCGAACGATTTTCCCTCTGCGCAATTGGTCACGCCGAAATCGGTGAGCTTCACCGCCGCCGACGGCACGCTGGTGCACGGGCAGTTGTTCCGCGCCGGCAATGCAAGCGGCAGCCAGCCCGGCGTGATCTTCGTGCACGGCGGCCCGCCTCGGCAGATGCTGCTCGGCTGGCATTACATGGATTACTACAGCAACAGCTACGCGGTGAACCAGTACCTCGCCGCGCACGGCTTCACCGTGCTGTCGGTGAATTACCGGCTCGGCATCGGTTACGGCCATGCCTTCCATCATCCGCCGCATTCCGGTCCGACTGGCGCATCCGAATACCAGGACGTGCTGGCCGGCGCGAAGTTCCTGCAACACGTGGATGGCGTGGATGCGCAGCGCATCGGCATCTGGGGCGGTTCCTACGGCGGCTATCTCACCGCGCTCGCGTTGGCGCGCGATTCCGACATCTTCAAGGCCGGCGTGGACATGCACGGCGTGCACGACTGGTCGCGCTTCATTGACCTGTGGTTCGGCAAGCCGGAGGCGCGCTACGAACAGGGCGACCGCAAGGAAGCGATCAAGGTCGCGTGGCAATCCTCGCCGGATGCGGATGTCGCCTCATGGAAGTCGCCGGTACTGCTGATCCAGGGCGACGACGATCGCAACGTGCATTTCTTCCAGACGGTGGATCTCGCGCGGCGCCTGCAGAAGCAGCAGGTGCCGTATCAGGAACTGGTGCTGCCCAACGAAATCCACGGCTTCCTGCGCCATGCCTCCTGGTTGAAAGCCGATCAGGCGACGGTAAAGTTTCTGGATGCGGAGTTGCACAGCAAATAGGAGAACCAGGTCGAGACCACATCCTGATTCTCCGGACTCGCTGAATATCGGATCCTTCGATGAGCCCCAATACCCTCGAGCCCGAAATGCCCGCGCTGCCCCCTTTGCGCATCCTGCTGTGCGAGGATGAACAGCTGATACGCATGCTGCTGGCCGATACGCTTTCGCAGCACGGGCATTGCGTTGTTGAAGCTTCGTCTGCGAAGGCAGCGCTGCAACACGATCTGGACAGCGTTGATGTGCTGATCACCGATCTGGGCTTGCCTGATGGTTCCGGGGTGGATCTGGCGCGGGCGGCGCGAATTCGTCGTCCCGACCTGCCGATCATTTACGCCACCGGGCATTCGGATCACGGCCTGACGCTGGACGCGCACTCGACGGCGGTGATCAAGCCCTATGGGACCGCGCAGCTTTTCGAGGCGATCAAGCGGGTGATGTGCCTCACCGCGGCCTAGTGGAAACCCACGCGCGTCCAAACTTGCATTCGGCAGGATGTGCAGGCGCCTGCGTGCCCGCAGGCGCCATGCGCGTTAGCGGCGCTGCCCGCGCCATCGCTGCATCAGTGTGATGGCCGATTCTTCCGCCACACGGCCAGAATGATGATGGCGAATGCCGCCAGTCGTACGAGATACGCGGCGCTGCTGTCTTCGACGTAAATATTGGCCGAAGCGACGACGATCTGGCCGACGCACAGTAGGCCGAAGGCCACCGCGAAGGAAAGAAAGAGCACGTCGGTGGTGCGCTTCCAGAATCTGAGGAAGAACATCGCCGCGAGCATGTAGCCCAGTGCGACGGCGCCAGAGAGGAAATAGATCGTCGCCATCGCTTACTCCCCCTCCCCGTTCCAGATGAAGCCGAACAGCAAGGTGGAGATCGCCGCGAGCGAGAGCAACCCGCGGAGAAGGGCCAGATCGAGCTGTGGAAAGACCACCAGATCCAGCATCAGCGCGAGGTTGTTCAGCGCGAGCATCGAGAAGCACAGCGTGCTCCAGAACAGCAGTCCGTTCCGGGTTCGATGGAAGCTGCGTCCCAGCATGATGGCGCACAGGCTGGCAGCCAGGAAGCAGAGCAGATAAACCGCTGGAGCAAAATAGTGAGCCATCAGGGCCTTTTAACGCCTACGCAAGGGAGCCGCGTGGCTTCCGCAGCGGTTGCCAGACAAGGCGCGCGCCGCAGAGCCATAGTCATTCTATGGACAAGGCGCGCAACGCCGTATGGCGGCCGCTGCGGCGCAACCCTTCGGGCCGGGGCCATTTGCCCACATGGCTGCGTTATCACTCGTCCATGTATCGACATACATCTTCCTCTCTGCCTTGCCCTGCGGGCAAATGGCCGACGGCGCGGCCGCTTGAGTAAGCGTTAACAGGCCCTAGCCCTTCCTGAACTTGAAAGCGTCGGCGAACTTGAGCAAATGGTTTGACTGCGCGCGAATGATCAAGCGACGGACGGCATCAGGCGAGTGCGCGTAGAGTGACCGCGCCGACACCACCAGCGCATGGACCTCGTCCGACGCCGGCGCGTAGCGAAAACAGCCCCCCGGTTCCGGCACCAACAGGCCCGCCGTGTTGAGGTTGTCGACCGCCTGATCCACCACCAGCTCGCTGGCGCGCAGTGCGGTGACCATTTCCGGGCCGGACCAGCAGCGGGTGGCGTCGTCCGCCAGCAGGAACAGCAGTTCCAATGACCAGACCGATCGGAATGTCGAGCGCAAGAATTCCGATACGTCCTTTTCAACCGCCATTATGGAATGGGTCCCTGACGCCTGAGCGTCCGCGTGAGGCTGTCCGACGGCAGACCGCGCGCCGGGGCGAAGGCTGGACATGGTAGGACCTGAATCTCTGGATGCCAAGGCAATGTGCCTCGAAGTTTGCTGCAGCCCTGCAGCGCCCGGCGCGGCATTCTTCGCGCACTGCCGCCCGAAGATTGCAGATCACGATCGGGTCCCGCCGCGTCGTGAGCAATTCGTCGCGTGGATTTCACGCGGACTTCACGAACCCTCCGGTCTCTTGGCGTCCAAAAACGTGAAGGCGTTGAGCACGCGTCAGCGGTGATGTCCGACAGCTGGCCATTTGGGTGGTTGCGGCACGCAGCCAGTCAGGGCTCCCGTCGGTCAGCCGCAAGGATGGATGTTCGTCGCGCCCACGCCGAAATACATGCAGCACATGCGTGAACCAAAGGAACGGGAGGCAGCCTTTTGCTGTCTTCCCGGGTTTGGCGTCGTACTTTTGCTTGGCCGTTGTGCCTGAGCATCACTTTGCGAGTACTTCTGATGTCCACAACGGAATCTGCAGTCAACAACGACATTGCCCCGGAGTTCCTGGACCATCGCGAGTTGATCGCCGCATTCCGGCGCCTGCGCCGCGGCGATTTCCACGTGCGCTTGCCCGACGATCTCACCGGACAGGACGCCGAGCTGGCACAGCTGTTCAATGAAGTGGTCGGTCTCAACGAGCAGATGGCGCAGGAATTCCAGCGCCTCTCGATGGTGGTCGGCAAGGAGGGCAAGATCACCCAGCGCGGGCGCGTCAACAACGCCACCGGGGGCTGGGAGAGCGCGATCGACGCGGTGAACGAACTGATCGACGACATGGTGCAGCCCACCGCTGAAGTCGCCCGCGTGATCGGCGCGGTGGCCAAGGGCGATCTGTCGCAGTCCATGACGGTGGAAATCGACGGCCGGCCGCTGCGCGGCGAGTTTCTGCGCATCGGCAAGGTGGTCAACACCATGGTCGAACAGCTCGCCTCGTTCACCTCGGAGGTGACCCGCGTGGCGCGCGAAGTGGGTACCGAAGGCAAGCTCGGCGGCCAGGCCACCGTGAAAGGCGTGGCCGGCACCTGGAAGGACCTGACCGACAACGTCAACGCGATGGCCACCAACCTCACCGGTCAGGTGCGCAACATCGCCGAGGTGACCACCGCGGTGGCATCGGGCGACTTGTCCAAGAAAATCACCGTCGAGGTGAAGGGCGAAATTCTCGAACTGAAAAACACCATCAACGTGATGGTGGATCAGCTCAACTCATTCGCTTCGGAAGTGACCCGCGTGGCGCGCGAGGTGGGCACCGAAGGCAAGCTCGGTGGCCAGGCGCGCGTGCCGGGCCTGGCCGGTTCCTGGGCCGATCTCACCGACAACGTCAACGCGATGGCCGGCAACCTCACCGTGCAGCTGCGCGACGTGTCGAAGGTCGCCACCGCGATCGCGACCGGCGACCTGACCCAGAAGATCACCGTGGATGTGAAGGGGGAAATCCTCCAGATCAAGGATGTGATCAACACCATGGTGGACCAGTTGAACGGTTTCGCCTCCGAGGTCACCCGCGTGGCACGCGAGGTTGGTACCGAGGGCAAGCTCGGTGGCCAGGCGCAGGTGCCCGGCGTGGCCGGCACCTGGAAGGACCTGACCGACAACGTGAACCTGATGGCCGACAACCTCACCGGCCAGGTGCGCAACATCGCCGAAGTGACCACCGCGGTGGCGTCCGGTGACTTGTCCAAGAAGATCACGGTGGACGTCAAGGGCGAAATTCTCGAACTGAAAAACACCATCAACGTGATGGTGGACCAGTTGAACGGCTTCGCCTCGGAGGTGACCCGCGTGGCACGCGAGGTCGGCACCGAAGGCAAGCTTGGCGGCCAGGCGCAGGTGCCCGGCGTGGCCGGAACCTGGGCCGACCTGACCGACAACGTCAACCTGATGGCGGCCAACCTCACCGGCCAGGTGCGCAACATCGCCGAAGTGACCACCGCGGTGGCGCGCGGCGACCTCTCCAAGAAAATCACGGTGGAGGTAAAAGGCGAAATTCTCGAACTGAAGAACACCATCAACGTGATGGTGGATCAGTTGAACGGCTTCGCCTCCGAAGTGAC
>JBQCCR010000020.1:0-12462 GCA_051961995.1 Rhodanobacteraceae bacterium
TGACGGCGAGCTTGTCCCAACGCTTGGCGTTGGGCTTGGGCACCCCTGTGGAGCCGGAGGTGTAGCCGATCGCGACGGTCAGATCCGGATTGACGGTCGGCACACCTTCGCGATCAGGGATGATCGGATTCAAAAGTTCGAAGCGCAGGTAATGCGGGGGCGCGGCCGGCAGTTCGACATCACCCAAGGTGTAGGCGCCCGGATGGGCGGCCAGCACTTCGTCCACCGCGTGCGGCGCGCGCGAGGGCGGCAGCAGGTTGGTCTGTCCGCGCGCGGCGAGCGCGGCGAAGGCGATCAGGAAAGCGTAACGGTCTTCACACAGATTGATCGCGGCGGACGCGGAAGGCAGGCGCTGCGCAAGTGCGGCCACTTCGCCCAGGAATTCGGTCGCACGCACCGCGCGTCCATCGCGCCACGCGATGACGCGATCCGCACTCGCCATGCCCAGCAGCGGAAGCGGGCTTTGTACTGCGCGCGACAGCGCGGAATCAAAAACGACGGCCACCACACCCTCCCCATTATTCCGTCCTTGGGAACGCGCTTCGACGCGGCCCCCGCCGCACCCCATCCTATGCCCGGATGATAGCGCCGGTTACTGCATCGGCAATCGGGGTAGGCCGTTGCAGCCCGCCGGTTTCTCCTTGCAGCATGCCATCCAGCGCTGAACCGAACATGGCTTCGCATTCGTTTGCGCTGCGCGCGGGCGGCTGACCGTGGACGTTGGCACTGGTGGAAACGATCGGGCCGCCGAAGGCGCGGCACAACGCCGCCGCAATCGGATGCGCGGTGATGCGCACGGCGATCCCGCTGTGCCCGCCGGCCACCCATTCCGGCACGCGCAGCGAGCGCGGGAAAATCCAGGTATGCGGGCCGGGCCAGGTCGGCTGCGCACGCGCAATGGCCTGGGGTGGCGCCGTGATCCAGTCGGCGATCTGTTCGAAGTCGGAGGCGATCAGCAGCACACCCTGTTCGGGCGGGCGCTGCTTCAGCACAAAAATGGTGTCGAACGCCGTGCGGTTGTCGGGATCGCAACCCAGCCCGAACACCGCTTCGGTGGGGTAGGCCAGTACGCCGCCGGCGCGCAGCAGTGCCGCGGCCTCCCTGGTTTGATCGGGGTTGAAGTGCCGCATGCCTACCTACGGTTCGAATGGTGGCGTCGCATCCGGGGCAGGTTGCGATTTTTTTGCCACCGACTTCTTCGCCGATTTCCTCGTGGGAGATTTCTTGCGTGCCGCCTTCCGCACCGCTTTCTTCGCGGCTTTCTTTGGCGCTGCATGCTCCGCACCCGCCGCGGCGGTTTTCTTCGCGGCGGTCTTTTTCGTTGCGGCTTTCCTGGCCGCGGTTTTCTTCGCGCCACGCCGCGGCCGGCTGGGCGCGGCTTCCAGCAGCGCCTTGCATTCGTCGTGGCTCAGCGATTTCGGTTCGCGATCCTTCGGGATGCGCGCGTTCTTCTCGCCGTCGGTGATGTAGGGACCGTAGCGGCCGTTCAACACCTGGATGCCGTCGCCGAAATCGGTGATCACGCGATTGGCGATCAGTTCCTGTTTCTCGCGGATCAGTTCCTGCGCGCGCTCCAGCGTGACCGTGTGCGGATCGTCCTCGCCTTTCAGCGACGCATACACCTTGCCCTTGCGTACGAACGGGCCGAAGCGGCCGATCCCGGCGCTGATTTCCTCGCCGTCTTCCGCGGTGCCGAGCGCCCGCGGCAGCTTGAACAGTTCCAGCGCCTGCGCAAGCTCGATCGTGTGCATGCTCTGGCCGGGCAGGAGCGAAGCGAATTGCAGCGTCTCGTCCTGATCCTTGTCGCCGAGTTGCGCGTAGGCGCCATAACGGCCGAGCCGCACCGAAACCGGCTTGCCGGTTTTCGGATCGCGCCCCAGTTCGCGCGCGCCCGAGGCTTCCGCCCGATCCACCGTTTCGGTCTTGTCCTCGACCAGCGACTTGAATGGCTTCCAGAATTTCTCCAGCAGCGGCTTCCATTCCTCCTCGCCGCGGCTGACCGCATCCAGCTCGTCCTCGAGCTTGGCGGTGAAGTCGTAATCCACGTACTGGGTGAAATGCCCGGACAGGAATTTCGCCACCGCGCGGCCCACGTCGGTGGGCTTGAAGCGGCGCGAATCCAGGATCACGTATTCGCGATTGAGCAGCACCTGGATGATGCTGGCATAGGTGGACGGCCGGCCGATGCCGTATTCCTCCAGCGTTTTGACCAGGCTCGCTTCCGAATAGCGCGGCGGCGGTTCGGTGAAGTGCTGGCCGGTGACGATGTCGGACAGCGGCACGGTATCTCCGACCTTCAACGCCGGCAGCTTGCGCGCTTCCTCGTCGTCTTCGGATTTGCCGTCGCGGCCTTCTTCGTACACGGCGAGGAAGCCCGGATCCACCACCGTGGTGCCGGTGGCGCGGAACGCCGCGTCTGTACCGCACGGAAATTCGATCGCAACGGTGTTCAGCGTGGCCGCCTTCATCTGGCAGGCGACCGCACGCTTCCAGATCAGCTCGTACAGCTTCAATTGATCGGGCGTGAGAAAGGCCGCGACCGATTTCGGCGTGCGCAGCGCGGAAGTCGGACGGATCGCCTCGTGCGCCTCCTGCGCATTTTTTGATTTGGCCTTGTAGACCATCGCGTGCTCGGGCAGGCCCTGCTTGCCGAACTCGCGTTCGATGGCGGTGCGCAATTCGCCGATCGCTTCACCGGATAGGTTGGTCGAATCGGTGCGCATATAGGTGATCAGGCCGACATTGCCTTCCGCACCCAGCGCCACGCCTTCGTACAAACCCTGCGCGATGCGCATGGTGCGACTGGTGGACAGGCCGAGCTTGCGCGCGGCTTCCTGCTGCAAGGTGGATGTCGTGAACGGCGCGGCCGGCCGGCGCTGGCGCTGCTTGCTCTGGATATCGGCGACGGCCAGTTGGCCGTTGGCCGCTTTCAGCAGCGATTCGCGCGCCGTGTGCGCGTCGGTCGTATTGGTGAGATCGAACTGCTCGAATTTCTTGCCGTTGAACCGGACCAGCCGCGCGCTGAAGGCGTTCTCCGGATGCGCGAGCTGCGCCTCCATCGTCCAGTATTCGCGCGGTTTGAAGGCTTCGATCTCCTCCTCGCGCTCGACGATCATCCGCAGCGCCGGCGACTGCACGCGCCCGGCCGAGAGCCCGCGCTGCAACTTGCGCCACAGCACCGGCGACAGGTTGAAGCCGACCAGGTAATCCAGCGCGCGGCGCGCCTGCTGCGCGTCCACCAGGTCGTGCGAGAGCTTGCGTGGATGGGCGACGGCTTCCTTGATCGCCCGCGGCGTGATTTCGGAGAACACCACGCGGTGCACGTCACGATCCTTCAGCAGCCCGCGCTCGCGCAGGATTTCGCTGATGTGCCAGGAAATCGCCTCGCCTTCGCGATCCAGGTCGGTCGCCAGATAAATGGTGTCAGCGGCTTTCGCGGCCTTGGCGATCGCATCCACGTGCCGCTCGTTCTTCTCGATCAGCGCGTAATCCATGGCGAAGCCGCGTTCGGGGTCCACCGCGCCTTCCTTGGGGACCAGATCGCGCACGTGCCCGTAGGACGCCAGTACGTGGAAGTCCGGCCCGAGGTATTTGTTGATCGTCTTGGCCTTGGCGGGCGACTCGACGATGAGCAGGTTCTTGGCCATGCGTTGCCTTGGATCCGGGGGGCCCGCCGGGGCCCCTCTTGTTTATAGTGGAGGCACGCCACCCCGCCCGATGTCAAGCGGAGGGAACAAAAAGCCTTTGCCATCGGCCATTTACCGCAGGGGCGACGGTACCTTCCAGCTCCAGCAGGAGCAACATCGAGGACAGTTCGGCCGGTTTCAAGGCGGTCCGGGCGGCCAGTTCGTCCAGCCCGAGCGGGCTTTCGCCAAGCGCCGAGAGCAGGCGAGCGTAGTCCGGGTCGCGATCGCGGCTCGCGGGAGCATCCGGGGGCTGATCCGGCGCGGCTTCCAGCCGTTGGCGCAATTGCGTACCCAGCGCCTGCGCGCCGGGGGCCAGCGCTTCGATCACTTCCTGCGCGGTCTCCGTGAGCCGGGCGCCGTCGCGGATCAGCCTGTGGCAGCCTCGCGAAAGCGGGCTGTGGATCGAGCCGGGCAGGGCGAACACTTCGCGGCCCATTTCGCCGGCCAGCCGCGCGGTGATCAGCGAACCCGATTGCAGGCTGGCTTCGACCACCAGCGTGCCCAGCGCCAATCCCGCGATCAGCCGGTTGCGTTGCGGGAAGTGCGCAGGCAGCGCGGGCGTGCCGAGCGGGTATTCGCTGACGATCGCGCCGTGCTGCACGATGCGCGCGGCCAGTTCGCGATGTTTGCGCGGGTAGACCAGGTCCGCACCGGTGCCGATCACCGCGACCGTTGCGCCGCTCGCGTCCAGCGCGCCCGAATGCGCCGCACCGTCAATGCCGTCGGCCAGCCCGCTGGTGACGGTCAGCCCGGCGCGGGCGAAGGCGCGGGCGAATTCGCGCGCATTGGCCATACCCTGCGCGCTGGCACTGCGCGCGCCGACCATCGCGATCTGCGCATGGAGCAGCAGACCCGGATCGCCGACCACGAACAGCGCTGCGGGCGGCTGCGGGATTTCGGCAAGCTGCGGCGAGAAATCCGGGTCGGTGTAGCGCAAGAGGTGATGATCCGGTTGCGCCAACCAGGCGAGATCGGCTTCGATCCGCGCACCCTCGGGCGCCTCGATCCAATCCAGCGCGGCTGCGCTCAAGCCGCATTCGACGCGCAGTTGGCGGGCCGCGGAGCACGCCGCCTGCGCCGAGCCGGTGCGCGTCAGCAGCGCGCGCGCGGCGGCCGGGCCGATAGCCGGTGCGCGCAGCAGCGTCAGCCAGGCGCGAAGCTCGTCGTTTATCTCCATGCTCGCAGTGTACGGGCGGCACAAACGAAAACGGCGCGGCATGAGCCGCGCCGTCGTGTCAGAAAATCCCGATGCCTTATTCAGGCAGTTCCAGCGTGTCGTTGATATGGACCGGCTTGATGCCGTCCATGATCAGGCCGTAGCTGACGTGGTCGAAGGTGCGGAACACCATCACGTGACCGACGAATTCCGGAGGCAGCGTCACGTGCGGCCCGAACGAGCGCTTGCGGCTGTCGCCGGCCACGTCGTCGGTGATCTCGTCGCCGGGATGATAGATCGAGAAGGTGGTGCCGTTGTTCACGCCGTCGGCGCTGCCCACCGAGAGCGCAACCACTGAATTGGGGCCTTCGCTGGACAGCGAATCCATGCCATTGGCGAACGCCATCACGCGCGCATACGGCGGCAGCGCACGTGCCGCGTGCGGATAGAACATCGCGTCGTACGGCGCATCATCCACGGGCAGCAGGCGGTCGCCCGGGCGGATTTCCATCTTGGCGTTGGTCAGCAGGGTCGTGGCCGGATCGCCGCTCTTCAGCACGCGAACGCTGCCGATGATTTCCACCTCGGTGCCGATCTCGGTGCCGCGGCCCATCATGCCGTCGTTGCGGAAATTTTCCTGCCAGGGACCTTCTTCCACCTCGACATTGCTGTTGAGCAGATGGCCGACCTCGTACGGATACGGCCGCTGGCCCTTGTAGCGGCGATAGACATGACTCGGGCGCGCCAGCGCGAAACGTTCGCCCGGCGTGGCGCTCAGGCCGCGCACGTAGACGAACTGGCCTTCGGAAGCGCGCGGCTGATCCTCTTCCGCAGCCACAACATAAGGTGTGTGCGCCAGATCGTGCGAGCTCATCACGCGCAGGTCGTGCAGGAACGGCTGGATCTGCGAAAGCGGCACGGTCGGGATCGGATTGGCTTCAACCGCTGCGCGCTGCGCCACGTGCAGGCGATTGTCGACGCCGAGCTGCAGCACCTCGCCCGGATAGATCAGGTGCGGGTTGTGGACCTGCTGATTGACGTCCCAGATTTCGGGCCACAACCAGGGCTTCTGCAGGAAGCGCGCGGAAATGCTCCACAGCGTGTCGCCCTTCTGCACCGTATAGGTGGAGGGATGGTCGGCCCGCAATTCCGCAGTCGCGGCGTAGGCGCCGAGGGTCACCAGCAGCCCGGCGGCGAGCGCAAGCGCTTTCTTAAACATAGGCGGCAATCCCCCGATCCCCAAGCGATTTTGGCCGAGTGTATATGAAACAAGCGTACAATGGGCATCCTAGCCACCCGGCAGGGTTGGATAACGCCAAACCGTCCGCAGTTTCAAAGGTGCGAAGGCCTGCACGCGCTTGCGCCCTTGTCTTTCGCCTCAATACCCGTTCCCCATGGCCAAACTCGAAATCCTCGAATTCCCCGACCTCCGCTTGCGCACCAAGGCCGTGCCGGTGAGCGTATTCGACGCGCGCCTGCAGCAGCTCGCGGCGGACATGCTGGAAACCATGTATACCGCGCCGGGCATTGGATTGGCCGCGACGCAGGTGAACGTGCACCAGCGGCTGCTGGTGGCGGACGTGTCCGAAGAACACAACGAACCGCGCGTGCTGGTCAATCCGGAAATCCTGCACGCCGAAGGCCACCAGACTTATCAGGAAGGTTGCCTTTCCGTACCGGGTGTCTTCGCCGATGTCGAACGTGCGGGCATGATCCGCGTGCGTGCGCAGGACCTGGACGGCAAGCTGTTCGAGTTCGAGGCCGACGGGCTGCTGGCCGTGTGCATCCAGCACGAAATGGATCATCTGGTCGGCAAGCTGTTCGTGGATTACCTCTCGCCGCTGAAGCGCGAGATGGTGAAGCGCAAGCTGGAGAAGGCAAGGCGACAGGCTGAACCGCAAGCGGCTTCGGCGTAAACCGATGAGCGACAAGCAAGTGCGGCTGGTGTTCGCCGGCACGCCCGCGTTTGCGCTGCCCGGTTTGCGCGCGTGTCTGGACTGCGGTGCGGACGTCGCCGCCGTTTACACGCAACCGGATCGCCCGGCCGGCCGCGGCCGCGGACTCGCGATGAGTCCGGTGAAGCAGGCCGCGCTGCAAGCGGGCCTTGCGGTTGAGCAGCCCGAATCTTTAAAGAGTGAAGCCGCACAACAGCGGTTGCGCGAGCTCGCGCCCGATCTGATGATCGTGATCGCCTACGGATTGATCCTTCCCGGGGCGGTGCTCGCGATTCCCCAGCTCGGCGGCTGGAACGTGCATGCGTCCTTGCTGCCGCGCTGGCGCGGAGCCGCGCCGATCCAGCGCGCGATCCTTGCCGGCGACAGCGAAACCGGCGTCTGCCTGATGCAAATGGAAAAAGGTCTGGACACCGGGCCGGTGCTGCTGGCTGCGCGCACGCCGATCGAGCGGAAGGACACCGGTGGTTCGCTGCACGACCGTCTGGCCGAACTTGGCGCGCAGGTGCTTGCGCAAGGATTGCAACGCATCGTGCGTGGCGAAATGCTCGCGCCCGCGCCGCAATCCGCCGAAGGCGTGACCTACGCGCACAAGCTGGACAAGGCCGAAGCGAAACTGGATTTCGCATCCAGCGCGATCGAACTGGAGCGCAAGGTGCGCGCATTCGACCCATGGCCGGTGGCGGAGGCGGTCATCGCGGGCGAGAAGGTCCGAATCTGGTCCGCACAAGCGCGGGACTCGGAATCAAGGACTCGGAACTCGGCCAAGTCCGGCGAGATTATCGCAGCCTCGAAACACGGCATCGACCTCGCCTGCGGCGACGGCGTGCTGCGCGTGCTGAAGCTGCAACGCGCCGGCGGACGCGCGATCAGCGCGGCCGACTATCTCAACGCGCGTTCCGAACTGCGCGGCGCATGAACGACACGCGCGCACTCGCTGCGCAGGTGCTGGCTGCAGTGGCGTTCGAGGGTGCTTCGCTGCGCGAAGCGCTTGCTCCCGCGCAGAAGCAACTGGCCGATGCGCGCGATCGTGCCCTGCTCACGGCGATCGCCAGCGAAGGCGCGCGGTGGTGGCTGCGCTTCGATGCAGCGCTGGATCTTCTGCTCGACAAGCCGTTGCGCCAACGCGAGCCGCTGGTGCATGCGCTGCTGATTGCAGGGCTGGTGCAGCTCGAGGCTCTGCAGCTGCCGCCGCACGCGGCCGTCGCCGCGACAGTGGAAGCCGCGCGGACTTTGCGCCGCGCGCCTTTCGCCAGTCTCGTCAATGCGGTGCTGCGGCGTTGGCTGCGCGAGCGCGAGAACCTGGATGCGCAGCTCGATCGCGATCCGGTGGCGCGGACCGCGCATCCGCAGTGGCTGATCGAGGCGATTGCTCGCGACTGGCCGGAGGACGCGCAAGCCATTCTCGCGGCGAACAACGCGGCCGTGCCGCCGATGCTGCGGGTGAACCGGCGGGCTGCCACGCGCGAAGCGATGATCGCCGCCTTGCAGGGGCAAGGCATTGCAGTGAGCGCACATCCATTCCTGCGCGACGCGCTGGCATTGGCCGGGCACGCCGATATCGCGCGTCTGCCGGAATTCAAGCAAGGCAAGCTGTCGGTGCAGGACGGCGCCGCGCAGCTCGCCGCCGAGCTGCTGGATGTGCAGGACGGCATGCGCGTGCTGGATGCCTGCGCCGCACCGGGCGGCAAGAGCTGCCACCTGCTGGAACGCGCGGATCTGCAACTGCTGGCGCTGGAACGCGATTCGAAACGCGCCGCGCGCATCCGCGAGAATCTTGCGCGCCTGCACCTGGATTGCAGGCTGCGCGTCGGCGATGCCGGCGAACCGGCTGCATGGTGGAAGGGCAAACCCTTCGAGCGCATCCTGCTGGATGCACCATGCTCCGCCACCGGCGTAATCCGCCGGCATCCGGACATCAAGCTGCACCGGCGCGCGGACGACATTCCTGCCTTGGCGCAGCAGCAACGCAAATTGCTGGACGCGCTCTGGCCGCTGCTGCAATCCGGCGGGCGTTTGCTCTACGCGACCTGCTCGATCCTGCGTGCCGAGAACGAGAACGTGGTCGGCGCGTTTTTGCGCGGACATCCGGATGCCGAAAGCCTGCCCATCGAACTGCCGGCCGGCCGCGCCGCCGGCGCGGGCTGGCAGCTGCTGCCGGGCGATGGCGGGCTGGACGGCATGTACTATGCCGTCCTTCAGAAACGCGGATAAGTGCTCGCGGCTGAATGCCGTCGCCTGCATGCAGGCTCTACATGAAGCCAATGATTCCACTCCCTCAAACCCGAGCCTGGCTGATGCGCAACGCGCGGCTCGAGCTGATCGTGTTCTTCGCTTTCGCGCTGCTGCTGCTCGGACTCGGCATCGGCCTGCGCGATCCGTGGCCGTCGGATGAGCCGCGCTTCGCGCTGGTCGCGCGCGAGATGCTGCAAACCGGGCACTGGCTGTTCCCGCATCGCGGGATCGAATTATATTCGGACAAGCCGCCGCTATTCATGTGGCTGGAGGCTTGCTGTTACTGGATCACCGGCGGCTGGCGCGGCTGGTTCCTGATTCCCTCGCTGCTCGCGGGCCTCGGCACGCTCGGACTGGTGTACGACCTGGTGCGCCGGCAATGGAACCACCGCACCGCGCTGCTCGCCGCGGGCGCGGTGCTGGTGAGTTTCGATTTCACTTTCCAGATGCGCGCCGCGCAGATCGACGCGCTGGAGGTGTTCTGGATCACGCTGGCGAATTACGGACTGTTGCGGCATCTGCTGCTCGGCCCGAACTGGCGCTGGTACCTGCTCGGCTGTTTCGCGGCCGGCCTGGGCGTGATCACCAAGGGCGTGGGCGTGCTGGCGCTGCTGCTGTTCGCGCCCTACGCGTTCGCCAGCGTGCGCGGTTGGCAGCACGTGCACGCGGCGCGCGCGCGCGATCCGCGCTGGTGGCTGGGGTTGCTGGCGTTCGTGGTCCCGGTACTGGGCTGGGCGCTGCCGATGTTGTGGATGGTGCGCGTGCACCACGACCCGGAGTTCGCGCATTACGCGCACGACATCCTGCTCGGCCAGACTTATTCCCGCTACGCGCACGCCACACATCATCTGCATCCCTGGTACTACTACCTTGGCGTGATCGCGTTCCAGTGGCTGCCGCTGTCGCTGGCGCTGCCGTGGGCGATTCCGGCTTGGGCGCGGCGCTTGCGCATGCGTGACGCGCGCATCCTGTTGCCCCTGGTCTGGTCGGTGATCGTGGTGGTGTTCTTCTCGATCAGCGCCGGCAAGCGGAATGTCTACATCCTGCCGGTGATGCCGATGGTGGCGGTCGCGCTCGCGCCGTTGCTGCCGGGCATCGTGCGGCGGCGCGATTTCCGCATCGTGCTATGGCTGATCGCGTTGCTGATCGCCGCAGCGATGCTTGTCACCGGCGCGCTGATGCATACGGGCCACCTGCAATCGCTGACGCAGCGCGCGGCGGCTGCGCTGGATGCTTCGCCCGCGCCGCTGATCGCGATGATCCTCGGCGTCGGTGCCGCCGGCGTGCTGGTCGCCTTGCTCTCCTGGCCGCGCCGCGCGCTGCTGGCCTGGTGCGCGTTCGTGCTGGTGCTGTGGGGCACGTGGGGGCTGGCCGGCTACCCGCTGTTGAATGGCTACTCCTCGGCGCGCGACGTGATGGCGCGCACCGCGAGCCTGGTGCCGCCGCAGGACCAGATCGCACTGGTGGCGTGGAAGGAACAGAACCTGCTGATGCTGGAGTCGCTCGGACGATCGAGCACCAACTGGGGCTTCCTGCTGCCGTGGCACGAGCAGCTCGAGCGCGCAATCGAATGGCAACGACAGGATCCGGAGCATCGCTGGATTTTCTCGCTGGGCAACGTGCTCGCCCCGTGTGTGCGCGCCGATCGCGCCATCCATGTCGGCCATGCCAATCGTCGCGAGTGGTATCTGTTCAGACGCGATGCGGTGGTGCCAGGCTGTGTGCCGCCCAGGAGCGATGATGTGGGTCAGTTCAACGCCTACGACCCGGATGCGGAAGATTGATCGTTCCGTTGCAGCAGCATCAACCGCGCGAACTTCTCGCGGGTGTAATCGGCTTCCAGCGATGCGAACAGCAGGCCGCGCCAGCCATCGAGAAAGCCCGCGCGCAGGAAGTACCCGCGCAGGAAACGCCAGGACGGATTGAGGATGAGGTTGCGCACGCGCGCCCGCCGGCCACTTGCCTGCATGTGCTGCGCCATCATCGTAGCGTAGCGGCGGTAGCGTGCGAGCTGGTCGTCCAGTGAACGGTAGGCGCGGTGTTCCAGGTCCCCGGCGAGCGTGTGGACGGTGCCGTTCACGACCACGTGCTCGTGGATCTCGCGATCGGCATGCCAGCCGCCGCGGCGGCGATCGAACAGGCGCAGCACGCGATCCGGATAGGCGTTGCCGTGGCGCAGGAATTTGCCGAAATATTCCGTGGCGCGCGCGAAGCGGTAGCCTGCAGCATCGGGAAAACCGACGTCGCGCGCGGCTTCGATCGAGGCGCGCAGTCGCGGCGTGACGCGCTCGTCGGCGTCCAGGCAGAGCACCCAGTCGTGACGCGCCTGCTTGACCGCGAAATCCTTCTGCGCACGATACCCCTCGAACGCATGTTCGATCGTACGCGCGCCGGCACTGGAAGCGACCTCGCGCGTGCCGTCGCTGGAGCCTGAATCCACCACCACGATTTCGTCGCAGAACGCGAGTGAAGCGAGACATGCGCCGATGCGGTCGGCTTCGTTCAACGTGATGATGCAGGCCGAAAGGCCGGGGCGGTCGGGCATGGTCGGAGGGAACACGCGAAATTGCGCGCAGTGTAGTGCCTGCCGCGGTGCGCGGTGGCAATAAACGCGCTCGGCTACACTTCCATGTTGCTTTCAGGCCGAATTCCTTCCGTGATCCGCGACCCCTACACCCGATCCGAACATCTGCGCGCGCTGCTGTGGTGGCTGCCGCTGTGGTTGTGCGTGGCGCTGATCGCAATCTTCATGCAAGGACCGATGCCGCTGTATTCCACGCGTACGCTGAGCGTGGCCTGGGACATGTGGCTGCACCACCAGTTCTGGGTCCCGCACATCAACGGCGCGCCGTACAGCCAGAAGGTGCCGCTGCTGTTCTGGATGATCCACGCCGGCTGGGCGGCGTTCGGCGTGAACGACATCTGGCCGCGCGTGCTGGAAGTGCTGATCGGCGCGACGCAGTTGATCCTTGCGCAGGTGCTGGCGCGGCGATTGTTCCCGAAATATCCGTGGATCGCGCGCGCCACGCCCTGGATGCTGCTGGGCCTGAGCTTCGCGTTCCTGTTCGGCCTGCAGATCATGTACGAAGTGCTGCTGAGCGTGTGGGTGCTCGGCGCGCTGTTGTGCCTCGCGCCTGCACCGGATCGCACCGCACCGCGCTGGATCGGCTTCGGCGTGTGCATCGGGCTGGGCCTGTTGACCAAGGGTCCGGTGATGGCGCTGCACGTGGTGTTCGTCTGGCTGCTCGGACCGTGGTGGAACACGTATGCTCGCGAGCAGCGCGCGCGCTGGTACGGCTTCGGCTTGGCGGCCTTCATCGGCGGCTTCGCGGTACTGGCCGGATGGGTGATACCGGCGATTCACATTGGCGGGCCGACGTACGCCAACGAGCTGTTGTTCAAGCAGACCGCCGGCCGGGTGGTGGAAGCCTTC